>JADGDV010000004.1 GCA_016744695.1 Hahellaceae bacterium | reverse complement strand
AGGTGATCACTTAAAGTAAAAAGTAAGTTCGTAATGCTTAGGAAGAAAAAGTGATCATCATCGATCGCAGAGACTGATCATCTTCAGTGGAATACGCATGTTAAGTCTATTTGTATGCGTAAACCGCAATATTGTTCAATAACTTTCTCCATATTGGCTTTATATTTTGAATCTCTATAACGCCTTTGGAGTTTGATATGGCAACGGTTTTAATTTCGATGTTTATTTTTGCGCTCATTGGCGCTATTTCCCCTGGCCCAGTGAATATTATTGCTACTGGAGCAGGGGCCAATTTTGGTTTTCGTAGGGCCTTGCCTCATGTTTTCGGGGCGACCATTGCCTACACCTTGATTGTTTTTCTAGTGGGTGTCGGCTTGAATAAAATACTGGAGACCTACCCGCAAATAACGAGCACGCTGCAGTATTTGGGCGGCGGTTTTCTGCTTTATATGTCGTATAAAATAGCGACGGCTAAGCCGTTAACAGGTACATTGATTCTAGAAAATAAACCGCCGAGTTTACTTGAGGGTGCCCTTTCTCAGTGGCTAAACCCAAAAGCCTGGTTGGTCTCCATGTCGGGCATTACACTGTTTGTATCGGCTAACTCGCCAGCGTCACTTTACCTGTTGGCATTTTGTGTGATTTCTTTTGTGGTTTGTTTCGTTGGTGTAGGTACCTGGGCTGCAATTGGGCATGTGATACGTAAATACTTGTCTAATGAACGGCATCAAGTTATTTTTAACCTTGTGATGGGGCTGTTACTTAGCTGCACCGTGATCACTATTTTTATTAATTAATTAATAAATAGCTAGCTAGCTAGCAGGCGGTTGTTGTGATGAAAGATCAGACGATTTTTTTAAAGAGAAGTGAGGCGCTACCCTTTGTTGAAATGCGTCGTGCAGATCGCTCTAATGCTTGTTATCACACGCACTCTCATGATGAATTCTCGTTTGGGGTGATTGATGCCGGCGAGACAAGCTACCATAACCTAAAGCAAAAACATCATATTGGTGCAGGGGCAACGGTGACTATTAACCCGGGTGATGCCCATTCTTGTAACCCAAAAGCGGGCAATTGGTCCTATCGAATGTTGTTTGTTGCATCCGATTGGATGGGGCAGTTACAACAGGAAATGTTGGATTCTCACGCACAGGACTACCTGCCTTTCCCTAATCTCTATGAAAGTGACCTGCGAACCTATCACTCTTTTGGTGGGCTGTTTGAAAGTCTGGTTTCAGAAACTAACGCATTAGCTGCGGAATGCCTGTTAATTCAGTTTTTAGAACAGCGTTTTTTAGCGGGGTTTTCTCTAGGTAAAGGTGTAGATACACCTGACCTTTCTCGTATGATGCGGGTTAAAGAGTTGATAATGGACCAATTAGATAAAAACATATCATTAGATGAATTTTCAGCTCACAGTGGCTTGAGCCGTTATCACCTTATTCGCAGTTTTAAACAAGCTTATGGACAGTCACCCCATGCCTTTCAGCTAGACCAACGCATTAAAAAATCTAAGTCACTCCTCCAAGAAGGGGGGAGCATAGTTGATACAGCAAGCGTGTTAGGCTTTGCTGATCAAAGCCACTTTCAGCGTAATTTCAAGAAACGTTTAGCGCTCACACCAAAACAGTATCAGGCGTTCTTTAATTAATGGTGTGCCATGATTTATAGTAACTCAGACCTGAATTCAGGTTATGATTCTTAAATGCCGAACCTCTTCAGTAAAATTCATCGATTAAAAAGCCAAGGTTGGACGTGGGATAAGTTCTTGTATGAGCTGGATTTAGTCTATCCAGGTGGGATGGATGAGAAAACCTTAAAATCCCACTATCGACAACCTCATAAGGGCTCAACCAGCCATACTCAGCAGTTGATTGAAACGCTACATAAACAGTATTTCCCATCTCCTTTTCCTGCTGATATAGATGCATTGATGCGGGTGTACAATAATTTATTGGCATGTCCGAAACACTCGACGACTGAGCATGACATTGTTGATTTGCAAATGTTCCTTAATGCCCAACTTGTTGAGCCTTGTCGTTCGGTACTTAGAACGGCTCGATTACATTGGCTGACGGCTAATACGTATTTCGATAGTTTGCCTGAGCTAAGAAGTATGGGTAAAACAGACCGTATGCTGGCTAGTCAGCAGCAGGCTGTTCAGCATTATCAGCAAGCGGTAAATTTGCTTGAGGCGTATAATAACGGTGCAGGTGATCATGCCATTAGTGAATTTATTCTCTACAAGCTAAGACAGAATATTCTTGCTTGCTACTTGAATGTGGTTGCACCAGAGCAAAGAGAGAGCGATGAACAGGTGCTACACTATTTGTCTCATTCTGACTTTTTGGCACAAACTGAGCGGGTGTTGAAGCAAGAGCCTTACCTGTGGGTGGTGGCTAGAAATGGATTACGCTTTGCCTCGTTATTAAAGTCAAAAGTGTATTGTGATCGTTTTTTTAGTTTGTTGGTGGCGTCTAGTGCGTATTTTGAAGACCTGGCATATACCCCTCAGGGTTATCCTGCTATCAGCAAGAGTAAAGAGTTTTGTTGGGCTTGTGAGAATATTAATGGAGTGAGTAAAAAGTGATGAACCACATTAAGACCTTATTTATATCAATAGCATTGTTACTTTCGTTATTGCTTACAGGCTGTTCTTCTACCGCGCCCGATGCAGTCATCGACCAGGAAGTGGAGTCTCAAAGCGCGCCATCTTCAGCACCTTCTGCTATGGAAGATCGTTTATATGAGAAAGCCGCTGAAGAGTCGATTGAGAAAGAAGAAGCAGATAAGTTAAAAAAACGTAAATCCAGTGATGACGATATGGAGCGGCTTGATTGACCTTTCTGCCATTATTTTTTATGTTTTTAGCACTTGTGTTCTGGCTTGTGATTGCGTATTAAATAGCCCCTATAATTATAGAACAGGAGATACCTCGTGAGCCATCCATACCCAAAACTATTTGAACCCCTCGATTTGGGTTTTACCCAGTTAAAAAACCGCGTCATTATGGGTTCTATGCACACGGGTCTGGAAGATCGTCTTTGGAATTACGATAAATTAGCCGCCTATTTTGCAGAGCGTGCTAAAGGCGGTGTAGGCCTTATCGTAACGGGTGGTTTTGCGCCTAATCTTGAAGGCGCACTGGCTCCTTTGTCATCTAATTTAACTCAGCCTTTGGTTTTGCCATGGCACCGTAAGGTGACCAGCGCCGTTCATAAAGAGGGCGGTAAAATTGCCATGCAAATATTGCACGCTGGGCGTTATGCTTACCAGCCATTAGCGGTTTCTGCGAGTGCGGTTAAATCACCGATTAGTCCATTTAAGCCTAGAATGCTGAGCTCTAAAGGGGTTCAACGTCAGATTGATGCTTATGGTCGCTGTGCCAAACTGGCTAGAAAAGCGGATTATGATGGTGTTGAAATAATGGGTTCTGAAGGTTACTTCATTAACCAGTTTCTTTGTACACGAACTAATAAGCGCACTGATGAATGGGGCGGCAGTTTTGAAAACCGTATGCGCTTACCTGTTGAAATTGTGAAGAAGGTACGAAAAGAAGTCGGGGATGATTTTATTATTATCTACCGTCTTTCAATGATTGATCTAGTTGAAGAAGGGCACACCTGGGAAGAAGTGGTTCAGTTAGGCAAGGCGATTGAAGCCGCAGGTGCAAACATTATTAATACCGGTATCGGTTGGCATGAAGCGCGTGTGCCTTCCATTGTTACTTCAGTGCCTCGAGCAGCATTTACCTGGGTGACTAAAAAATTCAGGAAAGAAGTTAATATACCTGTGGTGACCAGTAACCGCATTAACACCCCTGAAAAAGCAGAAGAAGTATTGGCAAATGGTGATGCTGATATGGTTTCAATGGCGCGGCCCTTTTTAGCTGACTCTGACTTCATGAATAAGGCTGAAGCGAATAAGAGTGATGAAATTAATACCTGTATCGCCTGTAACCAAGCGTGTCTGGATCATGTGTTTAAAGCTAAGCGAGCCAGTTGTTTAGTTAACCCAAGAGCATGTTTTGAAACTGAACTGGTGTATAAGCGAACAACAAAGCCTAAAAATATAGCGGTTATTGGTGCGGGTCCTGCGGGCCTCGCTGCGGCAACAACGGCTGCGAAAAGAGGTCACTTGGTTACGTTGTTTGATCAGTCTAGTGAGACGGGTGGCCAGTTCAATATGGCTAAACGTGTACCGGGCAAAGAAGAATTCTATGAAACGATTCGTTACTTCAATAAGCAGATCGAGCTGAATGGTGTTCGTTTAAAGTTGAATACACGGGTTGAAGCACAGGATCTGATTGACGGAAATTATCATGAAGTGATTTTGGCAACCGGTGTTGTTGCACGAGATCTAACGTTCCCAGGTGCTGATCATGAGAAAGTGCTTTCATACATCGATGTGCTTCGCCATAAGAAACCGGTAGGCAAAAAAGTAGCGATTATTGGAGCGGGTGGTATCGGCTTTGATATTGGGGAATACCTGGTTCATAACGAAGGTGAAGCACCAAGTTTGGATATTGCACTCTGGCAGAAAGAGTGGGGCATAGACAAAACCCTGAAGCAGCCGGGTGGTTTGGCTAAGAAAGGTAAGCAACCTACAGCACCCGCTAGACAAATTTACTTATGCCAGCGTAAAGAAACAAAAGTAGGTGCCGGTTTAGGCAAAACCTCAGGTTGGGTACACCGTACAACATTGCTTGATAAGAATGTTGAGATGCTCAAAGGCGTAAGCTACGATAAAGTAGATGATAAAGGCCTACACATTACTGTAAATGGCCAGTCTGGCGTACTCGAGGTTGATAATGTAATTACCTGTGCAGGGCAAACCCCTTGTAGAGAATTGCACGAAGCCTTGGAGTTAGCGGGTGTTAGTGTTCATCTTATAGGTGGTGCTGATGTTGCGGCTGAACTTGATGCTAAGCGAGCTATTCGTCAAGGGTCAGAGTTAGCTGCGCGTTTGTAGTGATTTAGTTTTGTGAGTGTTATTTTTAAATTTGAGAGGCTAGCATGCAACATAGTGGCACAACGTCTATAAGCAGAATCATTGCACTAACGCTGATTATTTTTGGCGGAGGCTTGTTAGTGTGGGGATATCAGTTATCTGAGACGTTTGATAATCAGCTTTCAATTGCCATATCTGGGGCTTCTACTGATCGAGTGATGTATAGCTATATCTTTGGTGCAGCCAGCTTTGTCGTGGGCTTATATTTGTACTTTAAAAAATAGCTTAGTTTGTTTGCAGATTTAAAGAAATGCATCACAAACTTACGTTTGAAAACCCAGTTAATATAGCTGGGTTTTCTTGTTTTTGAGCGGCTATTTTGCTTTACCAGCGATATTAATGCATTGCGGTTCACTCATAAAGTGACTATCAACTTATGGTTGTGGGTTCAATAAATAAGCTATTAAGTTTAACTCCTTTTCACTGTAGCCAATGTCGATAGTCACATGGTTCTACTTTTGCCGCTTTGTTGTTTAACCCTCAAATTTAAAGAATGGCGTAGAGCGGCCAAAAGCGGTCTTTGGTTTATATTGTTATAACATTAGATTTTTAAATCAATCGAGTCTTGCCCCATTGGTTTCAGCGCATTAAAGCTACAGAGACTCTCAAGGTCTTTAGAGGTGAGCAATTTCACAAAGCAAGCTCTGATGCCGGTTGGGTATTTATTAAGGATGTGAAGATGTGCTATTTTCGTAGTATTATCGCCCCTTTAAAAAGTAACATTAATAATTGTAATAGCAGAGTATAACCATGTTAAGTAGAGTTTCGAATAACATTTTTTTCGCCTCCTTTATATCATTGTTATTATCCGGCGCCCCTGTTTTCGCTGCGTTCTATAAGTGGGTCGATGAAGATGGAAATACTCATTATAGTGATGTGGCACCGACAGAAACAGAAACTAAAACTCAAGAATTAGACCTTGAACCGATGAATCGTATACAAGGCTTTGATGTTAATAAAAGTGACTCTATAGCGGAGGAAATAGTTGATAAAAAAGATGACAAAAAATCTGTTGTAACAACTTCATCAAACATTGATAGCAACCCATTTGAGTGTTTTGGGCCATCCCCAAAGACAAGCAATACGGTACAGAATAGAAAACCGCTTCAAGAGAACGAATACAAGAGTCTATTGTCTTTGTTTGGAGAAATGAAAGGGCGCTGGAAAGGCAAGGGTGTAGTAACTAACTGCAAAGGAACAGAAAAAAAACCAAATATCGAAGTGAATAATTATGATACAACATCGGAGTTTCGCCTTAGAAGGTCTAAGGAGTTAATTGCAGAATTCGACATGTACTCATCAAAGTTAAGAAAAGCAATTAGTGAGAATATTCAACTGTTTTTAACAGAGAAGCAGCTTACCTTTTCTCCCTCGCAATCTGATGAAACTATCGCATTGAATCTGACCGAAAATACTATTGAACTATGGGTTGAACAATATTCCTTTTATGGAGCACGCAAGGAGTTAGTTCGTACGTTTAAGCTACAGTCAAATAAGATGGAAGTTGGGCAGTATAGTTACTCCAATGGTGAGCTTGAAAGCTCAACAGTATGGAGTTTATCGAAATGATAGATTGAATAGTGTACCTATATCTTTCCAGCGGGTATCTTGACCATTGCCATGCTGGCCGCAAAGACCGGAATAATATCTTGCATTGTGCATTCACAGGGATACTAGATTGGTAGCAACTATTCGTTGGTGTTTTGCAAGCAATAGGGCCAGTCTCGACTGAAGAACCGTATTCTAAACGTCTCCTTTGAGTCTACAGCTGACGGCTAAAAGCAGATGTCTTGATTTGTGATAAGCTCGATTAGTTTGGCCATTGCTTTAGAGCAACGCGCTATTTGACCATTACGCACTCTCTATTTCTGGCCTTTCAATACCGAAAGTATCATATCCGCTGAATAAAGTGACATTTCTTCCACCGCTTCAAGGCTCACAAATACGCCGTCTGTTTTTAAGCGGCACAAGCCGTGAAGGGTTGCCCAGGTTATTTGTGACATGCGAGTTTCATCAAAGTAGTCTGGCATGTCACCCTGCTCTTTGAGCTGACGTATTATGTTGGTGTAGCGACGAAACGTAGCATGTCCCTTCTCTGTAAGTTCAGCCGATGGTTCGTTGCGCCATGTGACCGCACCAAACATCAATTCATACTTCTCGGGGTTTTCAGCAGCATAGCGCACATAGGCAATCACATAATCTTTTAGGCGCTCTTGAATAGATGTCGCATCATTGATCCCTGCTTGATCAAGCAGGTTATTTAAGTCATCAAAAGAGCGTTCAGCAACCGCACAAAGCAACGCGTGCTTTGATGAAAAGTGATGATAAGGCGCTTGTCGAGATACATCCGAGCGCTCAGCAAGTTCGCGAATTGTCAGCCCGGCGATACCGCGTTCACTCATGAGCTTTTCAGCATTCTCCAGCAATGTATTGCGTAAATTCTGATGGTGGTATGTTTTATTACTTTTACTTATGTTCTTTCTCATGCTTGAGACGATAACAAACTAATCTTGACATTGTCAAAATAACTGTTATCTTGACGTCGTCAAGTTAGTTTGCAGTTATTTAATTTTAGGAGGTTAGCCTGTATGAGCAATCAACCATATCCCCACATGATGGAACCTTTAGACTTGGGTTTCACCACTTTGAAAAATCGAGTCATTATGGGCTCTATGCATACAGGCCTTGAAGACCGTTTTTGGCAAACAGACAAATTAGCGGCTTACTTTGCAGAGCGTGCAAAAGGCGGAGCAAGCTTGGTCATTACAGGGGGCTACAACCCAAACAAACGAGGTTGGTTCTATCCAACAGCCGGCTTGTTTAACAGCTATTTAGACATTCCTAACCATCGCAAAGTTACCCGTGCAGTTCATGAAGAAGGCGGCAAAATCGCCCTACAAATTTTGCATGCTGGTCGTTACAGCTATCACCCGTTTTCGCATTCGGCATCGGCTAAAAAAGCGGCGATCAATCCGTTTAAGCCAAAAGCGATGTCGGATAAACAGATTCGTTCTACCATCAAAGACTTTGCAAAAACAGCGCGCCTAGCAAAATTCGCGAACTACGATGGTGTTGAGGTAATGGGTAGTGAAGGCTACTTGATTAACCAGTTTATGGCACTGCGTGTAAACCAGCGAAAAGACAAATGGGGCGGCAGCATTGAAAACCGCATGCGTTTCCCCGTCGAGATCGTCAAAGAAATCCGCAAAGCCGTGGGCGAAGAGTTTATTATCCTCTTCCGTTTATCGATGATGGAATTGGTAGAAGACGGAATGACTGCGAAAGAAATAGTCCAAACTGCCAAGGCCCTTGAGAAAGCGGGCGTAACGATCATGAACACCGGTGTTGGTTGGCACGAAGCGCGTGTTCCGACCATCGTGACATCGGTTCCACGCGCAGCCTTCCGTGAAGCAACTGCACGCGTAAAGAAAGAACTCTCTATTCCTGTTTGTGCGTCAAACCGTATTAATACCGCTGAGGTAGCGGAAGACATTATTGCCTCGGGAGACGCAGATTTAATTTCCATGGCGCGACCGTTTCTGGCTGACCCGCACTTCGTCAACAAAGCGGCGGAAGGTCGTGCAGACGAGATCAACATTTGTATCGCCTGTAACCAAGCCTGTCTCGACCATACCTTTGAGATGAAGCGTGCTTCTTGCTTGGTTAACCCTCAAGCCTGTCACGAAACTGAACTCGTTTATATCCCCGTGACTAACAAGAAGAAAGTTGCGGTCATTGGCGCTGGCCCAGCAGGGCTATCAGCCTCTACTGTTGCGGCTGAGCGTGGTCATGACGTCACGCTGTATGATATGGCAAGTGAAATTGGTGGTCAGTTCAACTATGCCAAGCAGGTTCCGGGCAAAGAAGAATTCTACGAGATGATCAAATACTACGCTCGTCGTGTAGAAGTCTCAGGTGTTAATTTGAAACTCAATACCAAGGTGGATTCCGAATATCTTGAACAATCTGGCTATGACGAAGTCATCGTCGCGACAGGCATTAACCCACGAATGCCTCCAATCGAAGGCGTCGAGCATAAGAAAGTCCTGTCGTACCTAGATGTACTAACAGGCGCGAAAGTTGGCAAGAAAGTGGCTGTAATCGGTGCCGGCGGTATTGGTTTTGATGTAGCAGAGTTCCTTGTTCATCCAGGCGCAAAAGCAGACAGCACGCCGCGCCCACAAACACTAGAAGAGTGGAGTGAAGAATGGGGCGTGGATATTAATAGTGACAACCGAGGCCAGATAGTGGAGAAAAAGCCACATGCGCCAGCGCGCGAAGTCTTTTTGCTTCAACGTAAGAAAAGTACACTTGGCGCAGGTTTGAACAAAACGTCGGGCTGGGTACACCGTGCCGTCTTAAAAATGAAAGACGTCGAAATGATCGGTGGCGTTAGCTACGACAAGATCGATGATGAAGGTTTGCACATAACAGTGAATGGAGAGCAGCGCGTACTGGATGTCGATAATATAGTGGTCTGTGCCGGTCAAGAATCGCGCAAAGAGCTATACACTGAGAATTCTCCAACGATGAACTTTCATCTGATTGGTGGTGCTGAATTTGCTGGCGAACTCGACGCAAAGCGCGCTATCAAACAAGGTGCCGAACTTGCTGCTGAGCTCTAGCACCTAAAAAATCGTGAGGGCTTCGGCTCTCACGCTTTAAGCATTCTCATCAGAATCACAAACACGAAAGATCACTAGAACTAATCAAAGGTTAAACGTAATGAAATTTAATCACATTATCTACAAGGTCGAAGACGGTATCGCACACGTTATCCTCAACCGACCAGAGAAGCTCAATGCGTTTAATTTCGACTTGATGTGCGACATCGTGAACGTGCAAAAGGTTATCAAGAAAGACCGTGATATACGCGTTGTCATTATCTCTGGCAAGGGTGATCACTTTAGTTCTGGTATAGACATTAAAAGCATCATGGGCCAGCCAATCCAATTTGCAAAAATTGGTTGGAAGTTAAACCCCTTCGGTGCCAACATGGCTCAACGCTTTTGTATTGGTTGGCACCGCCTTCCAGTACCTGTTATTTGTGTGATGCATGGCATTAGTTACGGTATGGCGATGACGTTAGCACTAGGCGCAGATATGCGTTATGCACGTCCGGATACGGAGCTTGCTATCATGGAAGCGAAGTGGGGTATGGTCCCAGATATGGCAGGGCTGCAAACGATTCGAAACACTATCTCGCAAGATATCGCGAACGAATTAATCATGACAGGCGACCCGATCAACGCAGACAAAGCGCTTGAGTATGGTTTGGTGACTCGCGTAGTTGAAGACCCTATGGCCGAAGCGATGGCGATGGCTGAAAAACTAAAAGCGCGATCACCCGATGCAACAGCCGCGATTAAGTTTACTAATCAAAAAAGCTGGAACGGATCAACAAGGACTTTGCTAGCGCGCGAAACCATTTATCAGATCGCTCAGCTTGTTAGTAAAAACTGGCGTATCATGGACATTCGAAACCGTAAAGATCCGAACAAGCCTTTCGTAAAGCGCCAACGCTGGTGGTGATACGAAATCTAGCTCATAGTCGGCTTTAGGTCGAAAGTTAGCTGTTAACATACTGGTAAATAATGATCGATAAATAACCCACAGTAGTAAGTCTGTTTACAGAATTGAAGCCGAGCATTAAGCTCAGTAAAAGACGAAGCTACCGTGTTATTAAGATTGATGTATCTTAGCAGCCTTCCTAAACCCTTTTTGATAAAGCACCCAAGCCATTAATCCTGCTGCCAAATTACCTGCTAGCGCTCCACTCATTAGTCCATTAATACCCGCAATTACACTGCCAATCCATAACAATGGAAGATAGCAGAGAAATAACCTTAAACACGAAATTAACAATGCTCGCATGGGCAGCCCCATGGCATTGCATACTGATACCATCAGCATACAAAGGCCTAAAGCACCGTAACTGATCGGTACTCTTAAAAGATACTGCTGTAATATTTCAGCGACTGAAAGGTCTGTGGTCATTAATCCCGTTATGCTATCCGAAAGTAGTAACCAGATGATTGCCACGCCCAGCTGCCATAGCAGCACAAATTTAACTGAAATCTTAACCAGTTGGCGAATGCTGTCTAAGTCTCCTGCGCCCAAAAAACGGCCTATCATTGGGGGCATAGACATGGTTAATGCCAATACGATAACGATGGAGAAAAACTCTAAACGAGTCCCTAAGCCCCAAGCGGCCACGGCTGCTGTGCCATAGCTTGCGATTAAGGCAGTGGCGAACATGGCTGACAGTGCCGGCATAAACTGACTTAACATAGCAGGGCCAGTGATATTACTAAGTTGCTTTATTGAGCTTAGTTTTGAACCTGAATCAAACTTGAAGCTTAACCAATACCTTGATAATACTTTAGGGTAAATGATCATACAGCCGATAGCGAAGGAGGTAATGGTTGCGTAGGGTGCGCCTACCAAACCCCAGTCGAAAACAAACATGTAAAGTGGGTCGAGGGCAATATTTAACAGGCTGGTAAAAACCATGGTAATACCCGGTAACATCGTATTGCCATGAGCGCGGCACAGGCTATAACCAAAATAAAGCATGGCTCCAAGCCAGGCACTTATCAACCAGGGTTGCCAATACAGTGAAATAGTGGGGAGGAGTTCAGGTTCCCCGCCTAATGCATTAAGAATATTGGCTCGTGCGAACCAAAGTAACAAACAAAGAATACAGATGACCGATGCACCTATGAGCACCACTAAGCCGCCAAGTTGTCTGGCGTGATCTTCTTGCTTTGCCCCTAAGGCTTTGGAAATCACTGCGGTTGTGGCAATACCCAAGCCTACTTGAACACCAATGATAAGCTGATACATAGGGACGGTAAAGCCCACCGCTGCAAGGGGGTTTACCCCGAGCTGACCGATAAATGCACTGTCAGCTAGTTGGAAGCTCATTAATGCCAACACGCCAAATAGCATAGGCCAGGTCATTTGAAACAAAGAGCGACCTAAAGAGGGGGTTTGCTTGGTTTTAGATATCATAAAGCGTGACGACCTGTTCACAATTGCGCAATTTGACCCTGTTAGTGACGTATTTCGTCCCTCTCAATGTCATGTTTTGTACTTACAATGAGCGCATTAAAAAATAATATAAATGAAGGGCCTGAACATGCAAAGCAAAATCATTCTTTTTATCGCCAGTTTTCTCATGGCATCTCTCAGTTGGGCTGACTCTTACGTCTATCTGACCAATAGTACGATGGAAAGCCTAACGATTAATACCGTCCAGTCGGGCCATAACAATATTTCTCATGGCGATCAGTGGGAGCAATTAGCGACCACCGTGCCACCTTTAGGAACGGTTAAGTTTCTTCGTTACAACCGTGACAAGGGTATTAAGTGGGGGAAAACATACTACTTCACCACAACCGTTCAAGGCGCTAGCCATTCGGTTGAGCTACAACAGATGTTAGAAGGCACATGGAATTTTAGTAAAATGTGGCTCTCTGCTGAAAATGATAATTGGAAATATGACCGTGATATTCACACTATTCCAATGAATTTTGATGGTAAAGACTCAACACTGGCTTATCGCTCTCAATATGCCCGTGCATCGGGTGATGATATTCATTATGTAATCAATAATGATTGGAAAACAGAAACCCGTGATGAATCTAACACCAGCTTTAAGGTTCTAAATTATAACGTATGGGCTTTATTGCCAGGTATTACCGCTAAGAACACACACGCTCGTCTTGATACGATTGCCGAGTATGTAAAAGGATATGATGCGGTTGTATTTGAAGAGCTATTTGACCCTGCGTTAACGGCTCACTTTCGTAGTAAGATAAAAGCTGAATACCCTTACCTGACTGATATTCCATTCAAGTTTGGAAAACTGCTTACGGGTGGTTCGTTTATCGCAAGTCGTTACCCGATTATTGAACATGATGACGCCGTATATGACGCATGTCGTTCAGATGGCTGTTTAGCCTCTAAAGGAATGAACTACGCGAAGATAAATAAAAACGGCAAGATCTATAATCTATTTGGCACGCATACCCATGCTTATACTACGCCTGATGATATCGCTGTTCGTTTTGCTCAGTTAGCTCAGCTAAAGGGCTTTATTGATAGCAAAAACATTCCAGCCAGTGAGCCTGTATTAATGGCGGGTGATTTTAATGTTGATAAAATTCACTTCCCTCAAGAGCATTATGACTTCCTGAATTTGATGAATGGCACTGAACCAACTGCTTTAGGTGAGTATCCTCACTCTTATGCAGGGCCTGTGAATGTGTATGCAGAAGATCAATACACTGAGTACCTAGATTATGTCTTGTACTCAAATGACCACGTTGCACCCATTTACTCAAGCAATACCTTATTAGTGCCACGTAGTATTGAGTGGGATCATTGGACTAGTTGGGATCTTTCAGACCACTACCCAGTGGCTAGTGAGTTTGTATTTCCTGCTGAATAAGTTTTATTAGCTTGTATGTGATTACCCAGCTCAAGTAGCTGGGTTTTTCATTTTTATTATGATTCGTTGCATATTCTTGATTTCTCTCCAGTGACCTTCTTATCCAAGTTGCTAAAATCCCCTACTATTCTTCTAGAAACTACAGTAATCTGGTCTAAAGTTATCGTGTTTTAAAACTGTCGCGTTTTAAACTACCCATAAGCTTGGAGTCCATCCATGGAACCCTTACAGGCACTCAGGAAAATATTTCAGGAAGCGGGTGAGCTTTCATCGGCTGATGAGCTGCTCCACTTGATTGTTGCCCGGGTGAAAGAAACAACGCGCTCTGATGTGTGCAGTATTTATTTAGCCGACGAAGAAAGAGACGATTGGGTATTAGTTGCAACAGAAGGCTTAGCGAGCACTGCGGTTGGTAAAGTACGAATGCCCACTGGAGAGGGGCTTGTTGGCCATATCTGTAAACACCAAAGTTTATTAAGTCTTAAAGACGGTTCAAAGCACCCTAGTTATCGCTACTTCCCTGAGTCTGGTGAAGAACATTTTGCTGGGTTTTTAGGTGTGCCTGTTATTAGCTTTCGAAAAATAATTGGTGTTTTGGTTATCCAGAACAAAGGTACCCGTTGTTTTTCGGCTGAAGAAGAAGCCTTTTTAATTACCATTGCGGCACAGTTAGCCGGGCCTTTAAAAACGGTACTTACTCAAGAAAAACTATCGGCACTCACAACCGTAGAAACCAGTGACCAGATTAAAGTACAGGGCATTAAAGGTGCCTCAGGTATTTCGATTGGTAGAGTACATTACCTAAGAGCGTTTAAAGATTTATCGACGGTTAAAGATCAGCTTTGTGAGGATGAAGACGCCGAAATTGTTGCGTTTAAAGGGGCTCTCGAATCAGTAAAACTAGAGATTCAGGCCGGTGGAGATAAGATAGAGTCTAGTGTTTCGCAAGATGTGCATGCTTTGTTTGGCGTTTATCTGATGATGCTCGATAATGACATGATAGTGAATGAAACCGAGAGCCGCATTCGGGAAGGGCTTACCGCCTCGTCGGCACTAAAACACACCATAGAAAAGCATGCACAAGAATTTGATCAAATGGATGACGTTTATCTTCGCGCTAGAGCTGAAGATATTCGTCATTTAGGGGCACGCATTTATGCTCGCTTAAATGCGCATGTGAGTGCAGGTAGTTTATCGGCAGACATGCCTGAAGAACCCTTCATTCTAGTGGCTAAAAGTTTAAGTATCACTGAGATTGCCCAATTTGCCGTTGATAATCTCGTGGGTATTGTGTGTATGGAGGGCTCCTCGCTCTCACACACTGCGGTGTTAGCGAATGCATTAGGTGTTACGGCGGTAATGGGGATCGGTGATATTTCTCGAAAGAAAATTGATCAGCGGCTCGCGGTGATGGATGGTTATCGCGCTCAGGTGATCTTTAATGCTACAGACCTTATGCAGCAAGAATACCGCCGACTGATTGCCCAAGAAAAGAAGCTGGTGCGGGGCTTAGATAAACTTAAAGACCTACCTGCGGAAACAACGGATAACCACCGGGTTAACCTATACGCTAATACCGGGCTTTTGGCGGATATTTCACCTGGGCTTGAAAGAGGTGCTGAAGGGGTCGGGCTTTACCGGTCAGAAATTCCTTTTATGCTTCATGATACCTTTCCCACAGAAGATGAGCAGACCAAAATATATGGAGAGGTACTCAAGGCCTACGCACCTCGCTCAGTGTATATGCGAACCCTCGATATAGGGGGTGATAAAGCGTTACCTTATTTTGGGTTTACTGAAGAAAATCCTTATCTTGGCTGGAGAGGCATTCGCTTTACTTTGGATAACGGCAGTATCTTTCTGACACAAATTCGAGCCTTATTGAGAGCGAATGTCGGCATCGAAAATATGAAGATCATGCTGCCCATGGTGAGCCGCATTGAAGAGGTTGATGCTTTTCGCTCCTTGCTAGACGAAGCTATCGCACAATTGAAAGAAGAAGGCTTTAAGGTCTTACGCCCCTCGGTTGGTATTATGATTGAGGTGCCGTCTGCAATGATGATTTTGGAGCACTTGGCCAAGCGGGTAGATTTTATTTCTATTGGTTCTAACGATCTAACACAGTATTTACTGGCGGTTGACCGTAATAACCCTAAAGTATCGTCACTCTATAATTTTTTGAATCCCGCTGTTATTTACAGTATTCACCGCATTGTGCGGATTGCGCATCAATATCGTTTAAAGGTTTCATTATGTGGCGAAATGGGCACAGACCCCGCCGCTGTACTCTTGCTTTTAGGAATGGGCATCGATACCCTCAGTATGAGTGCGTTTAACTTGCCTAAAATCAAATGGGTAATACGTACTTTTAGCCTTAAACGTGCAGAGTCATTACTGACTAAAGTTTTGGCGCTTGAGAGTGAAGAAAGTATTCGTGAAGTGTTAGAGGCCGAGTTAATGCAGGCTGGTTTAGGCGGTTTGATCAGAGCGGGAAGTTAGTAAAATAAATAATATGAATGAAAAGAACTTAATAGCGATTATTTTAATCGCTTCTGCAGTATTGCTATCGGGTTGTGCAACATCCCCCCCTAAAAACCCCGAAAATTTATGCTCAATTTTTGAAGAAAAAAGAGATTGGTACGAAGCCGCTATTGAAACACGTGAAAAATGGGGCGCGCCTGTTCATGTGCCTATGGCGATGATGTATCAGGAGTCATCGTTTAAATATAATGCCGCGCCACCCATGCAATATTTCTTCTGGATTATTCCCATTGGGCGAGCCAGTGATGCATATGGTTATGCACAGGTGAAAACGGCAACCTGGGATGAATACATTGATGCAACTGGCAATTGGTTTGCTGATCGTGAAGATTTCGATGATGCAATCGATTTTATGGGTTGGTATATCTACAAGACCAATAAGGTTAATAAAGTCTCTAAATGGGATACCTATAATCAGTACCTGAATTACCATGAAGGCAGAACGGGTTATCGTCGTAAAACCTATAATAAAAAACCTTGGTTGATTAAAGTATCAAAAAAAGTAGATCAAAGAGCGATTCGTTACAGCAAACAATATTGGGGATGTAAAGACGAACTGAGTCGTAACTGGTTTATGCGTACGTTCTTTTAGGTGATTAATATTTGACCAATACAAAAAATGAACCATACTGAGCATATAGCGATGTGATGCTGAGGCAAAGATTCAAAAAGCGATACATTGCTGAAGGAGGTAACACCTCCCTGTAGGAGCTAGACTCCACCGGCCGCCTTAAAACAGCGGCTTTTTTTATGCTTGTTATCTAATGACGCTTTCTGTACTGAACATTTGGGCTATGCTTAAACAATACTTTTTTAAATTGCCTATGACGATGTCTTATTTTGTACTGAGGGCTTTATGCCAGATACACCTGAAGATGATTTGCTTAGTTTTTTAGATGACGATACCGACTCATCAGTGCCCACCTTGTTCAAAAAGCCTGACCCATGGCGAGTGTTAAGTGTTGATGATGATGAAGATGTTCATGTAACCACTCAATTAGCGCTAAATTCAGTTGAAATATTGGGCAAGAATGTTGAGTTGCTGAGGGCTTATTCTGGGCAAGAAGCCTTGGATGTATTGAGCAAAGAACAAGGTATTGCGGTTGTTCTGCTTGATGTCGTTATGGAAAGCGATAATGCCGGCTTGGCTATTGTGGATAAAATTCGCAATGACCTAGGCTTGGTTGATCTTAGAATTGTATTAAGAACGGGCCAGCCTGGCTATGCTCCAGAACTTGATGCCATTCGTGATTATGATATTAACGATTATCGAAATAAAAGCGAGTTAACTCACACCAAACTGTATGCAACATTAACCTCGGCTATTCGTTCATACTCACAAATACGCGCACTTGAAGCAAGCCGTAAAGGACTGGAGCTCATTGCTCATTCGTCAGGTGAGCTTATTAACAGTAATGGCTTTGATGCCTTTGCGTTGAGAATTATTAATCAACTTTCAGACTTGCTTGGTTTATCTGATGACGGCATTGTTTGCACCAGGGCGGAAGGTCGGAATACTGATGCGGGCTCTGATTATATGGTCATTTCTGCCTCGGGTCGTTATAGCAGAATGGCGAATAAGAAATTATGTGAAATAAATGATGCTCGTGTACAGCACTCATTAGAAGCCAGTATTCAGAAAAAAAGTAATGTACTGCAGAGTGACGCCACCGTACTTTACTTTTTAGGCCAGTCTGGTCGTAACTTGGTTGCCTTCCTTGACCAGACTCGTCATCTTGACGATACAGAAACCCGTTTGCTTGATGTGTTTTGTTCCAATATTTCTGTCTGCTTAAATAACGTATTAATGCTGTCGAAGCTTCATCATTATGCCTATTTCGACTCCTTGCTTGATATTCCCAACCGTTTAGCATTTGCTCATTGTATTGAGGACTGGATAAAAAAGGATGTTTCTGCCTCGGTTGTATTAGTCGACGTTGATCAGTTCAGTGCGATCAATGACACTATAGGCACGACTAACGGAGATTTTTTGTTGGGCGCCGTGGCGCAGAGGCTCCATGATAAGTTAGGGGATGCCTTTGTTGCGCGAGTATCAGGCGATGTTTTTGGTTTGGTAGGCGATAGAGAAGCGTTAAGTCCAGATCGAGTAAGAGAAATATTCTACGAGCCCTTCACGATTGTAGAGCAAGAGCAGTTAATCTCTGTCACCTTGGGACTTTATGATTTGGTGGGGGGTGAAGACGCTCAGGAGTCTCTGAAAAAAGCGAATATTGCACTTAAGAAAGCGAAAGAATTCCTCAGGGGTAGCCATTGCTATTTTACGCGTGAAATGGAAATGGAGACCGAAACCCGCGTTCGTTTATTGCATAATTTGAGAAAAGCTTTTGATAGTGATCGCCTGTTTATGGTTTATCAACCTCAGGTCAACGTAGCTGATGGTTTGCCTGTAGGCGTTGAAGCGTTATTGCGGTGGCGTACTGAAGAAGGCGAGATGGTACCCCCTGATCGGTTTATCCCTTTAGCAGAAAGTTCAGGGCTGATTATCCACTTGGGTGAGTGGGTGATGCGTACGGCCATGTTTCAATTAAAGCATTTTCAGAAAGAAACCAAATTTAAACTAAGAATGGGGATTAATGTCTCTATGTCTCAGTTCAAACACCCTGATTTTTTAAGTGTGTTAGATCGAGCGATTTCAGACTCGGCTGTTGACCCTTGTCAGATCGAATTAGAAATCACGGAATCAATTGCCATGATAGGTCGATTGGAGGTTAATAGGGTTTTATCGGCCGTTGCAGACAGAGGAATAAAAATAGCCATTGATGATTTTGGTACTGGTTTTTCATCTTTGAGTTATTTAGAGCAATTAAAGGTACACCGATTGAAGATAGATAAATCATTTATTGATAAGTTGCAGGGAAAAGCGGCTGACACTCGTTTATCAGAAATGATTGTTAATCTTGCAAAAGATTTGGATCTAGAGGTTATTGCAGAAGGTGTAGAAACAGAAGAACAGGCTGGCTGGCTTAAAAAAATTCAGTGTACTGAGGCGCAAGGATATCTGTATGCAAGGCCTCTTGAACCTAACTGGCTAATTGAATGGTTACGAGAGCAAGAAGTGCGTTTAGCAAAACTCCTAATAAGTAGAGATCAGTAATAAGGTTGTTAATATGAAATTAATGATATTCAAGCTGTTTTCGATACTGTGCTTAGTTTTTTTACAAGGCTGTGAAGACTCTAAACCTCTAAAAATAGGTTTTATTGGGGGCACGTCCGGGCGGGTGGCTGATCTCGGTGTTGCAGGTAGGAATGGCGTTATTCTGGCGGTTGAGGAATGGAATGTTGCTGGAGGTATAAAAGGCCAAAGAATAGAATTGATATTAAAAGATGACAAGCAAGAAGCCGAGCTTTCAAAAAAAGCAGCAGAAGAACTAGTTACAGCCGGTGTTTCAGCTATCTTAGGCCCCATGACTAGTTCAATGGCGATGGAGGTTGTGCCTGTATCTAATCAATCAAAAATATTAACTATGGGCCTCACTGTTACCACAAATAAGCTAACAGGTAAGGATGATTATTTTTTTAGAACATTATCACCGACCTTAGATCACGCATCAGAAACCGCTAAATATTTACACAAATATAAACAGAGCAAAAAAGTGGCCGCTGTTTATGACCTCAGAAATAAAGCCTATACCGAGGGCTGGTTAAAAGATTTTAGTGTTTCGTTTAAGAAAACGGGAGGCACTATTACCAAAAGCATTCCTTTTAATTCAAGTGACCAAGTCAAATTTGAAGATATCGCTCGTGACCTTCTTGCGGTAACCCCCGATACGATTGTACTTATTGCTAACTCGGTTGATGCCGCTTTACTGGCTAAACAAATTAGAGCGATAAACCCTGATACACAGATAGCAGCGTCTGAGTGGGCGGGTACTGAGCGTCTTATTGAACTGGGAGGTCGATATGTAGAGGGAACGGTAGTGCCTCAGTATTTTGATCGTAATAACCAGGATACGGAGTATCAAGCATTCTACCGTACTTATTTAGAACGATTTGGACACTCCCCCGGTTTTCCAGGACTTGTCTCATATAATGCGGCAAGTGTTGTGCTGAGAGCATTGTCTGATAAAAAAAGCGGAGAAAACTTGAAACAAGCCATTTTACGTATTCGTAAATTTCCAGCGATACAGGGAACTATTGTCTTTGATGAGTTTGGTGATAGCAAAAGCAAAACTCACTTAACTGAAGTAATAGATGGCCAGTTTAGATTAAGTGAGTAATACATGTTTAATGGAATTATTAATTAACTCTTATGAAATCACGTACCTGGTCCCTTAAGTACTTTTTGTCTTTTCAGTTTTTACTGGTTTCACTAATCCCTATTATTATTGTGGTTGTGTTAGCGGGTATTTTTCTCTTTCCTCATTTATCAAGACAAGAAGCGCAAGAGCAGGAAGCTCTCGCGGGGGTTATTACGTCAAGAGTTTCTGGGCAGATTGAAGCAGGCAAAAGGGAGTTACGTCATCTTGCTGCCTTACTTTATACGCTGGATTTAAATGTAGATACCCAGCCATTACTTGATAATGTAGCCGAGATAAACCCATTTTATGAAGCTATTTATATCACCGATCTTAAGGGTCTTGTTATTCAGGTCGGGTTGCCTGATAAAACTCGCCCTTTAAGAAATAACTTTATCGACTTGGATATGTCTCGCAAACCGTTTTTTGTTGAATACCTTAAGACTCAACAAGAAAACTGGTCTAATACTTTTCTATCTGCTGTGAGTGGTCGCTTGTCTGTTGCCTATATAGTATCTACTGGCCGGCATATTCTGATTGCAGAAGTCTCTATTGATACACTGCCTGAACTCTCTGGTTTTTTATCTAAAGATAGCGGTCAAACTATCATGATCCTAGACCGAAAGGGGCAATTATTAGCGCACCCTGATGCAAGCTTAAACGGGCAGCAACTAAATTTTAGTCGTTTATCGCTTGTGCAGGAGGGTTTGAAATTAGGCAAGGCAAGCCAGGCTTTTGATCTGTCAGGGAAGCAGTATTTTGGTTCACTGGTTACGGCTGAAAATATCGGGTGGATGGTTGTTGTTTACCAAACCTTAGAAAATCATCAAAGTACGCTATTAACATCGGGCTTAATTTTATTGACGGCATTACTGGCTGGCATACTCATCGCTCTCATTGTTGCTAGAGTGATTGGTGGTGTATCTAGTCGACGGTTTCAGGCATATACACGTTTGGCTGAGGCGATGACAACAGGACATTACGATGTTAAACCGGCCCACTCAGCGATTACAGAAGTTGATGCATTAGGACGAGATATATGGAATGCAGGTCAGCAGATAAATAGTCGTGAGCAAGCTTTAAAAACTAAAGAGCAGCGTTATAGGGCATTGGTAGAGCAGAGCCCTGTAGCGGTTATTGAATGGGATGAGAATTTAAAGGTTATTGCTTGGAACAAAGTGGCTGAAAATATTTTGGGCTTTTTGGAAAAAGACAGTTTTGGCAGTGTGCTGGGGTTTATGGCCCAAGAAGAGAATCAACAGCAGTTATCAGCCTTAGCAGCCCGGTTTGAAATTGAAGAAAGCTTTGTTGATGAAAATTACTTTCAAACAGAGCAAGGAGACCGTGTCACCTGTCGGTCATTCAATGCGGTTATTCGAGATGATGAAGGCCAACTTTTGGGGTACTTGAGCTTAATTGAAGACATTACTGAGCAAAATAGAATTGAGCAAGAAATAAAAACGCTCAATTCAGAGCTAGAGCAAAGAGTGAATGACAGAACCAATGCCTTATCAAACACTAATGATCATTTAAAGACCGCGTTAAAAAATCTCAAAAGAACGCAAACAGAACTTGTTCGTGCAGATAAACTCGCTGCATTAGGCGGTATGGTAGCGGGTGTATCCCACGAGCTAAATACTCCCATTGGTAATGCCTTAATGGCTATAACGACACTGCAGCAACAAACTCGCCAATTTAGTGATGAATATCATTCAGTTGGAGTAAAACGTTCAAGCTTTGAAAGCTATTTAAATCATTGTCAGGAATCAGAGCAATTGGTAGCAAAAAACCTTAATCGAGCGGCTGAACTGGTCACTAGTTTTAAGCAGGTTGCGGTTGACCAAACGAGTTCTCAGATGAGACAGTTTGAGCTAAAGCAGCAGGTAGATGAGGTTCTTTTGACACTCAAACCGGTTATGAATAAAAGTACGGCTACATTGAAAAGCAGCATACCGGAAGGTCTTTTGTTAAACAGTTACCCAGGCCCTCTAGGGCAAGTTATTACAAACCTGATAACCAACGCCCTTATTCATGGCTTAGAAGGCAAGCCCGATGGTGTCATATCTATATCGGCAGAAGAAGTTGATAAGCGTTCTGTACAAATAATAGTCGAAGATAATGGCTGGGGAATACCTGCCGAGAATCTAGATAAAGTGTTTGAACCTTTCTTTAGTACCCGGTTAGGTGATGGAGGAACAGGCTTAGGGCTACATATTGTGCACAACATTGTTACAGAGGCACTGAAAGGGTCAATAGAGCTGGGTAGTAATGAAGAGGGAACCCGGTTTGTGGTGACGATTCCCTTGTTTGTTTAGGCCTTATCTGCGAGTTCACTCAGCCTGGCGACTACATCAGGAGCCGCACGTAAGTGAAAAAATGCCCCCTCGGTATCGGCACGTTCTTCAAGCACATCGCAGGCAGCAAAAATATCGCCGCGTAAACTCTGCGCTGACCACGGCAAAAAAATCTCAGCTTCAACTAGGTCCTTTTGAAAAACCTGTACAATTTCCTGATGTAAAGCCACTATGTCGTCTTCATTGCGGGCGCTAAGAACAATACAACCTGGATACTTCTCTTGTAGTTCTGCGGTACGCTCTGCTTGTGCGACGGCGTCGCCCAGATAGTCAATTTTATTGAACACCCGGATGCGCTGCACACTATCAGCACCAATTTCGGCTAATACTTTATCAGTCACTTGAAGTTGCATCTCAAACCCTGGGTCACCCGCGTCAATTACGTGTAGCAACAGCGATGCGTTAAGGGCTTCATCCAACGTTGACTTGAAAGAAGCAACCAGCCCATGGGGTAAGTTTTTGATAAAACCAACCGTGTCACTCACTAATACTCGCGGCACACTTTCTGGTTGCAAGGTGCGCACCTTGGTATCTAGCGTGGCAAACAATTTGTTGGCTACTAATGCATCTCTGCCGGTCAAGGCGCGCATCAAAGTAGACTTTCCTGCGTTGGTATAACCTACTAGCGCCACCTGCGCTAAGCCTGATTGTCCTTCACGCCGTGACCGCTGAGTATCGCGGCTAGCCTCCATGACATCAATTTCTTTTTGTAGCTCGGCAATTCGAACACGAACCTTTTGACTATCCAACTGGCTACGAGACTGTCCTGCGCCGCGCCCGCCACTGCCGCTTCGTTGTCGCCCTGATGGACCGTCACGCTTGGCTGCTTCACGCAAGCGCGGAGCCATATAGCCCAAGCGTGCAATTTCAACCTGCACTCGTGAAGCGTGTGAGCTGGCATTGCGATGAAAAATCTCGAGGATGACCACCGTGCGATCCATCACCTCGCAACCGACTTCATTTTCTAGGTTGAGGGCTTGGGATGGCGAGATTTCATGATCAACTAGAATATAATCAACGGGGTCCTTCGAGGCACTTTCTTCGCTCTCTATGAATTGCTTAATTTCGTCCCGTTTGCCCACACCCATATATGCCGTCGAGTCGAAAGATGAACGCTTTTGAGTAAATTGACCGACCACCTCTAGACCTAAGGTCTTTGCAAGTTCACCCAATTCGCTTAACGATGACTCGAATTCAACATCGCTGACATGGTCCAATTGCACAGCGACGATCAGAGCACGCTGAGCGCGTTTTTTTTCGGGGTTTAACATAGAGCGGTTTCTCATGGAGTTGGAGGCGAGGGCTTTTTAAAATAGCTTCACAGGAGTGAAGTGTACACGAAATCTTGGACGGACACCTGTGTATAGATGGTTTGTTGGATGAGACCTATACCAAGGAACCCTTAAGTTCCTTGGTATTATATGAGATAAGTGCTTACTGAAACTCTTCCATAAAATCCAACGCATACTGGTGACGAACCGTACGGCGGTGATTCGCCCACAGTTCTTTAATCTTATCTGAGTTACAGCGCTGCCTGTCAACGAGCACGCGGGTGTTAAGCTCTCCCACTGGGCTTGTTGTCGGGCACTTACTGAATACGAACTGATTACTAACCAGATCCATAAACGGGCCTGATTTACTGGTCGGCATGATGAACAATAACTGTAAACCAAGGGTTTCTGTAAGGTATTTGATCACTTCTCTAGAGCGGATTTCATCCATTTTAGAGAAGGCTTCATCCACCAATACCATGCGCAAATGACTATTACCTTCATCGAACTTAAAGGCGGATGTGATAGCCGCTGAGCGTATAATATAGGCCGGCGTTTCTAACTGCCCGCCAGAACCTGTGCCGTATTGACTTAGCGCGATAGGCTCTTTGCCTTCTGGTTGCTTGTATATTTCATAGCTACGATAGTTTCTGTAATCTGAGATACGTTCAAGCTCGCGCATAGAGCGTACTTCATCATCTGAAAGTAGCATTTGCATGAGCTTGTCGCGTACTTGCTTTGATTTATCGCTGATCTCTGCTTCAAATAAAGTAGTGCCGTCACCCAAGTTAGGTACGTTGATGACTTCTTTGAAAAAACTCCAGTATTCTTTAAATTCGGGTACCCAGCCCCAATCAAAACGGAAGGACTCACGATCTGCGCCAAAGCGATGGTGCTCTAGCTCACGGTTCATGTTTTCCAGTATCTTTTTGCCGTCACTAATTGACTGGTGAATCGCATGGCACAAGTGGGTTACAAAGGCGTTGTTGAATGACTCTTTGAGCTTGCCTAACTTTTCTTGTTTTTCTACCAGAATATTGTTTTTTAAACGGTTATGAACCAGGTCAGTATCGCGGCGCAGGTTACATATTGAATTGAAGAAAGGCTTCGAGTGGTTGTCACTGTAGTCGGGCATATAAGCGACGTTATCGGCTAAGTTACAGTGTTGATTATGCTCGATTACACCATGTTCAATATCATGAGCCAAGGCATTTAGACGGTTATGAGTATCTTGCAAGTCAGAGACGAGTGCGTCAGGACTAGATTTTTCAGCTTTCTGGCTTGCATTTTCAAGTGCTTCATCACAGTCAAAATCAGGCCATAATGAGACGATGCCTCGTAGATTTTCTTCTTTTTCTTCTTGTTTCTGCTCTGAAATTTCTTGTTGATTGCTCAGTGTTGCGCAACGTTTTTCTGTTTCAGTTAGCTCATTTTTCAATGCGCCTGCACGTTCAACTTTTTGATTTATTTGCTGACCGATTTCGTTGTTTTTGGTGCGCAGTGTTTCGAGTTTCTCTTCCAAATCTGCAAAATCAGATAAATCGAGCTGTTCTAATTTGTTTTCTGCTTCACGTAATTCACGCTGAGTACTCAGCATTTGTTGCAAGCGGTCTGCATAGCTCAATGGGCCAATTCGATCGATAGCATTCAGTAATGAAGACAAGTGTTGTTGGCTGTCATGAGCAGACTGTGACTCTTGTAAGAGCTTATTCATGTCATTACGTTTAGCGTTTAATGCACGCTCTCGTGCGCCTTGGCCAAATACTAGTTCGCTGTCAGCAATATCACATCGCCACATGCTGTAGGAACCTGAACCTAAACCATTGCTGGTAATGCCCCTACGGGTGAAGCGTAATTCCTGCTCTGATTCAACACGGACTACGCTGCCATAGCTGGCTGCAAAATAGTGTTTTGCGGTTGCGTGAGAGAACTCCATTACATGGATAATGGAGTTGCTATCGAGCTGTAAGCGTTGGTAATCTTTAGTGGCTTTGGAGCCTTGAAGCACTCGTGCACGGTTGTCTCGCCCTGGCATACTACGAACGACTTGCATCGCTTCTGCTTCAAACTCAGGTTCTACAATAATAGAGAACCTTGCTCCACCAATATAGCCTTCAATCGCGTTCTGCCAACGCTCGTCTTTCACTTCGATATAGTCACAAAGTACACGAGGGTCTGCTTTAGGACATTCGCGTTTGATGAATTCCAAAGCCTGACGTACATAGTGAGGGTAGGTGGCCTGATGACCTTCCAAACTCTCGATTTCTGCCTGCTTCTGAGAACGTTGCTTATCTAAGGTTTCGCTGAGGCCTCTGCGTTTATATAGAGCACTACTCACTTTGTCTCGAACACACACACCATCGGCAGTAAGCTCGTTGTCATGCAATAAACGCTGCCACTGGTTGGCTTGTTGTTGAATGGTAACAGCATCTTCTAAATGAGCTTCAAGAGGTGATATGTCAACCCAATCACGTCCCAGTAGGGCAGTGAAGTCAACAGAGCCTTTATCTTGTTGCTGTAAGAATGCTTTAGCGTTTGCCAGAAAGTCTTTTTGTCCAAGTCTGGGGATATCGCTTGCGATATCTGTTTCTTGTAGAAGCCCTAGCAGACGTTCTGTTGCCTTGTAGCTGTTATCTAGGCGACTATTTTGGTCAAGCAGAGCGGGAGCTTGATCATGTAGAATTTGGGTTTGACTACTTACTAGCTTTTCTAGTTCATCTTTTTGTTGCAGCGGTTGGTAACCTTGACGTTTGGCTTCCAGAAGAATGAGCTCATTGTGTGTTTGTTGACGGCGGGCATCGAGTATTTCTTGCTCTTGATGGTTGGCCGTTTGCTCATCCAGTAGGTTTTTCTGTTTTTGCTTAGCGTTAATATAGACATGCTGATCATTAAGGTACTGGCAGCGCGCATCTATGTAGTGAAGTAAATTAAGGTTTATCCATTGCTGAATATATACATCACTTTTTTCTGCGGTGAGTTCTAGTAAATCGATCGAGTTTTTCAGGTGAGTGGCATCACTTTCCATACCGTGAATGGTTTTCATCAGTTCTGAGACAGAACGTATGGCTTCACCTAAATCTTTCTTTTCAAGAATCTCATTAGCAACAAAATCATTAATACTTTTAACGGGCTTATAAGCCATAAAACGAGAGAAAGCGCGGGCTGCATTCATAGCTTCACGTTCGGAAACCGCTTCACGCTTGCCTCTAAGCGCACCATAAAGACGTTTTAGATAGGTCTTTTTAGTATCGTATTTTTCAACAGTATCAGCGCCGAATTCTTGTTTTAGTGAGTTGACTACTTTGTCTAGCCCAATCGTGTGCTTACTGCCGTCTTCATGTTCTTGGATAAGTTGATTAAGGTGCAGCTCTTCACCAGGAAGAATAAGAAAGAATAGTTCGTTTAATCGAGCGACAGGCTTTGAACCTGCGTTATCTAAATATGCACGAGCAGATACAACCGCAGTAAAAGGTTCTGATGTTTCACCTTGGGTTGGATAAAAGTAGAGTGCGATATAGCCATCTGTGGCGTTGGGGCGCGCGTAGGCTCCATCATCACAACCAAGAATGTAAGACTGTAACGTTCGAACCTGTTTACCGCCTCTGCCTCTTTGAGTGGTTTCGTCTTGGCCAGGGTTGTATGCGAACAAGTTATCGAAGGCCGCGGTCATGACCGTTTGAATCGCATCGGCGGCTGTTGTTTTACCTGATCCATTACCACCCGAAAGCAAATTTAGTGGGCCAAATTCAAACTCAAGGTGAGGAATGTTTCCCCAATTTACATAGATACATTTTTTTATAAACATTCTTTTTCTTCTTCACCTGTTAGATCTTGACCCTTAAGTACGGACAACGCTTCATCACTTACAAAACTGACTATCATTGGGCGAATGCGAATCCATGTATCTCCGCTTTCCAATACGTCATCTATATTTACTTCAGCACTGAATTGAATCAGCCTTAATTGCTTTAGACGGCTAAATAACTTCTTACGATCATGTTGGTTTTCTGGAAGAGCACGACCCAGAAGGTTATGCATGGCGATACTTAATGCTTCTAGTGAAAGCATCACCTGACCATTATCATCAACCGCACCTTCTCTTAATGATTTGTCATATTGAGAACGTAATACCAAAATAACAGCGATTTCTTGTTGGCTTAATCGTTGGCGTAAGCCGCTGTTAAAAGGTTGGTGTTGCTCGTCGTGCATGCCGGGTATTTCGGATCCGGGTGGATAAGCTCTGACATACTGAAACTGTGTTTCGTGCAGCAAACGAATATGAAGCACGGACAAATAATCTCTGATTAAGGGCTCAATTCTTAAGAAGCGGTCATAAAGGGTTTGTTCTATCTGGCTTTCATCTCTACAGATTACACTGTAATCAACTAGGCGCAGAGCGAGTTCACTGAACTCGGTTAGCGTAATACCTTCATGGTTTAAGGACGTTTCCAGAGCTTGGGTAACGATCATTGTATATAGCCGCTTTAATTATTAGTTTCTAGGGTCGGTTTATTTGTTTTTTGCACGATTGAACTGCTGTCATTGATGTTTTTAATCTCGATAGAGAAGTCATCTGCGGAGAGTAAATAGTCATTTTTAATGGTGTCACCAGTGGGTTCTACGCTGAATTGATATTCACTAGAAAAATTATTAGAGGCTGCTATTTCAATGGCATGGGTGGCAGCAAGTAAGTCGCTGGCCTGTAAAATTGGCAGATGCTTGGTGTTAATCTTTTCACCCCCTCTAAGTGCGCGTATTAGATAATTGCTCAGGTCTTGTTGATTGACGTTGAAAGCCTGATCGAGCGCATGTTGGATGAACAACTCTTTTCGTGCGGTTTCATCAACGGCTTGATCTTCTATAATTAGGGTGTCGACGACGCGTTTGCTACGAATATCACGTAAGATATTCTGAGCAGGGTCAACTAACTCTAACTTAACTCCTGACATTAACTCACCCGCTTTTTCCAATCGCTTGTCTAAGGATTCTTCATCGAGTTCCTTTAATGACTGGCAAAGTGCAACGACATCATTGTGTTGTTGGCTGGCTAGGTAGTTGAGCTGTCTAATAATAATGTCAGCACGTTTAGTGAAGTTACGCAGTGCGGTACGCATAGCCGGCAGCATGACCTCACAGGCACTCGCAAGCCGAACTTCAATACGATCTAAAATGGTCCACAATAATGACTGTCCGTCCGTGATCATGTCTGGAACTAACTCACGAAGCCTACGCTCTGACTCTGCTTTAAAGGCTTTTGGCTGCTTACGGATACGGTTAATCAGGTCAACAATACTGTCTCGGTGCTTCTCCACGCTGTCGGCGGAAAGGCGGACCGATAGATCGGGTTGAAAGCGCTTTTCCATAAAATCAAAAAATTCGTCACTGGCTTTTTGTACCAGCTCCCGCATATCTATTTCTTTAACTAGCTCGCGTTTGCGATCTTCTAGTTCTGCAATCACGTCGGTAAAGTCACTGATGATCCTTTCTGAGTATTCAAAGGCATCTAGTAGGTCATGCACTTCACCTTGTTCTAAAAAGGCACTTAATGAATTCCGTGTGTTTCGCGTGTTTCTATGGCGGGTGCGTACCTGTGTGCCGCTTAGCTCAACAAAAGGCTGAGTAAATAAACGGCCTATTCGACTAAAACGATAGCTGCTTTGTAAGGTGACTTCATCAAGTTGAATTTCAAGCCAACCGTTGTCTAGAAGAATGTTTAGAATCCAGTTGGCTTTTTCTCTGTCTGTTCGCGCTGAAACAAGCTCTTCGACACCTTCGATTGGCAGTTCGTCATCAGTCAGTGTTGGGGCACGCGTGACGGCTTCTTGAAGAATCTCAATGAGTTGATCTCGGCGAAGCGAGTGGCCGTAATCTGCCGTGGAGCTGTAAAGGCGCATATAAAGTAGACGAACACACTCAACCACGACTTCACGGTACTTGCTGGTAAGCGGACGGAAAAACTGATCTCGGTTTTCTTTAAAAAACATAGGCGATGAGACACATAAAATTTAGTGTAACAACTAACTTTTGTAGCCTTGATGCAGCGAAGCGGAATCAGGGGTTAGTTGTAACTCAGTGGTAATCGACCCTGATTCCGCTTCGCTGCATCAAGGCTACGGTAGCAGTGCGTAGTAACAAAATAAAAAAGGTTAATGACTAACCCAGTTCAGCCAAAATTTGCTGATACTCTTCACGCATTGATTTTTTAGACTGCGAACCGACTAGGTCGGCAAGCTTCTTCCCAACAAGAGGGATGCCACATTTAATATCTAAGAAAACACTGTTTACACAGCCTTCTCCTTCAGGACTTAGCTCCATGGTGCCTTTGATAGTCACCGGAACCCCATGTATATCGATTTCAATCTTGCAGTTGTAACCTTCGCCTGGGGTGCCTGTCCAAGCTTCTGTTTGCTTTACTAAATTCCAGTCACCCAGAAACTTTTTCATAGCTTTAGGTACATCGGCTGGCACTTCACGCTCAATGATGACATTAAGGCTAGCTTCGCTTGCATCAAATTGAGCCAGATTAATATTTTTGGCGCCTAGTGCTTCGTGTTTGCTCTGTACTTTTTCAGAATCACAAAAATGTTTAAAGACGGTATCTACGTTTTGTGTATAGCTGTGTTGGTCACGAACTTCCATTGAAATATCCCTGTATCGAGTAATTGGCTGTGTTCTTGTTGTTAGCTTTTTTCTGTTAGAGCTTCAGCTTGTGGGCTTTCTACTGGCTCAGCTTTAGCAGCCACTGTAAATTGAATCTGCTTTCGTTTCCAATCGATATTGTCGAGCATGACACTAACAACCTGATCTAGCTTAAACTGATCTTTTGACTTGCTGGTGAGTGTCATTATGTTTGGATCAAAGCTATATTTAACCGGCATGGCTTTTGTGGACACGAAGCCTTCTATTCCATTCTCACTCAATTTCACCTGAAACCCAGCGGATGTCATGCGTACTACCGTGGCTTCAAGCGTTTGCCCTTTCATCGGCTCAATATACTGGCATTTAAGCCATTGTTCCATTTCGTTGACTGCACGTCTAGCGCGAAGGGCACGTTCTTGTAGTTGCTCCAAATCATTGTCATTTAACACATTGGTAGGTTCTGCGTTAATGATTTTTTTGATGAGGCGGTGAACGTAGAAATCATTCCCTTTTCTTAATGGAGAAGTAAATGTGGTGTATGCATCTAGCCCCATACCAAAGTGAGGCTTGGCAACGGTACTAAAAAGACTACGTTCGTGCTGGCGTGCAATAATCGTCCTTATGGGGATGATGTTATCGGTAGGTGCATCAGTTTGTACTTGAGCCGATTGCTGAGCAAGCCTGACTAGCGCTACATAGTTATCTTTTTCAGATAGGTTTTCGGGTGTTTCATCTGCCCATAAAGTTTTTGCAACATCAAGCACATTGTTTTGTCGTTCTTTTCTTATGCCTGCATGGGTAACAAACAAACCGCCCGCTGAGTGACTATTTAGAAAATCTGCAGCACAGCGGTTAGCTGCAATCATACACTCACCCACCAATGTGTGAGCTGCATTTTGTTCCAGTACATCAATTTTTGCAATTTTGTGATGTTCATTTAATCGCAGACGGTAGTCTGGTTGGTCATCACTGACTAGTGCATTATCTGTGCGCCACTGCTTTAGGGTCGACGTGAGTGAAGAGAGTGTTTCAAGTATGTCTGCTACGTTACTGTCTACTTTTAGGACGTGGGCATCTGTTGGTGTTTCAAGAAATGCGGCCACCTCCTCATAACTTAGTTTGGCACGAGAATGAATGGTTGCTTCATAAAGTTTATAGTCACCGGTTGCTCCTTGCTTGTCTATTTCAATCTCGCAGATGAGGGCGAGGCGATCAACCTTAGGAAGTATCGAGCAAAGCTGGGTCGAAATGCTCTCTGGTAGCATCGCTAACGGTTCGTCAGGGAAATATGACGTGGTCATTCTTCTTAATGCGGTATTTTCCAGCGCAGAACCTGCAGGAATGATTGCGGTTGGGTCTGCTATAGCTACTTTGAGTGTCCAGCCACTGTCAGTGGTCTCTACAAATAGAGCGTCATCCATATCTGTTGTTGAAGCGGCATCTATAGTGACAAAGGGTAAATCTCGAAGATCTTGGCGCCCTTCTTGTTGCTCAATAAGAGACTGCTCAGACAGGCTGTTTGTTTGTTGCAGGCTGTTAGTATCCCAGTCACTTTCTAGCTGGTGTTTGCTAATGACGTAATCTCTTTCAATGCCTGGCTTGTTTATGTCGCCAATCACGTTTAATACTTCAGCTTGGGGTTTGCCATTATGAAAGGGGTGTTGGATGATTTTACACTCAATAAAATCATGCTCTTTCGCTTTGTTGCGCTTATTGGTAGGAATGAAAATCCAACGAGACATACCGGGCACATCAACCTCAGCAAAATGTGCGTTGCCCTTAATGACGTACTTACCTGCAAATCGATTAAGCTCTGATTTGATCATTTTTTCAATCAAACCAAATGACTTGTTTTTACTATCTTGCTGAACTTCGATCTCGACTTCGTCGCCAGGGAACACTTTTAACATCTCATCGGGTGAGAGGTATATATCTTTGCCGTCTTTAAGGGTTACAAAACCAAAGCGGTTGTTGCTGCCTTTTACGATTCCCTGAGCGGTTTCTTTACTGTCTTCTATGTTTTTTTTCAGCGATTTAAGCTGCTGTAACGCATCGATGTTTAGCATGAGGTTTTATGAGGTCTTTTTACAGGTTGATTTAGGCCTCTAATCATACGGAAATTAGCGGCCTGTGTGTAGTCGTGATTAGCTTTGATAGGTGATATTTCTACCAGCCTAAAGAAAATACGGGGTCAAGATAAAGCATGAACCCAACATAGGTTACAGTCATCAGTAGACTGCTGGCGAAAGACTGAAAAGCCCACTTATAGCCTTTTTCTTCATCTTTTTTAACAAAAAAATGAAAAATAGCGAGTAATGCCAGAAAGAAAACGATGATGCTGAGCAGCATGTAGGCACTATTTACTAGAGTGGTGTTCTGTATAAATGTATCTTTTGCTTCGGTCACTTCTATGGGTTGGTTTGGATATTTGATTAACGCACCGGGAATATAGCCATTGGCAGGAATAACCATTGAGTAGCGATAAAAAGGCCAAAAGCGGCCACAACGCACTACGATGGGGTCATCAACTTGCTCCGTTTCAACTGTGTTGGCAGCAAATAAAGGGCCACCACAGCGGTGAAACTCTGTGATCATTTCGTCTTTGGTTATTGAGTCTATGGTTTTGCTGACTCCAAACAGAGACTGACCCGAGAGGTTAAAGTAGGTGTATTCAAAAATGGAGAGACTGTAACTAATGCCTCCATAAATAAAGAAGAAAATCAGGAATGTTCGGAGGATCTTGCTTTTTCTTGAGCTGTTATTTGGTTTATTATCGTTATTTTCCACAATGTTAACTCTTATTTTATTATCAGACTTTTGACTAATTATTTCATTTGATAACTTTATGAGCTATTAGTCAAAAGTATAATAAGCGCTCAATCGTCTCCATCGAGAACTTTTTGCTGCATGGCATCTAGATAGTCATCCATTTCCTGCTCATTTCTAAAGATAGGAACGGCCGGCAATGCTTTAACGATGTCTAATACCTTCTGGATCTGGGGTTGTAAATGCATAAGTCCAAAATGCCCACCATGTTTTTTAAGCGCTTTGGATGTTTTAAAAAGTACCCGTAACCCTGCGCTACTAATGTACTCAAGGCTTGCCATGTCAAAGGTTAGCATGCTGGTCTTTTCGTTGACTTCCTTATCAATAGTATCTTCTAGTTGTTGTGCAGTATTAGTGTCTAAGCGGCCAATTAAGTATATTTTTTTACAATCCGCCGCTTGGTTAACCACTTCAATAGTTAAAGACATGTTACCTTCCTTTTTATAATAAAAAACTCACGGTAAAACGATTCTCGCCCGCGATATATTCGTAATTGCACGTATTACACATTTCTTTTACAAGATGTACGCCAAGCCCACCTACCTCGTCTTCTGCTTCTGGCACACCTAGCTTGGCCTCGCCAAGTTCAAGTGGGTTAAAGGCTTTGGCTCGGTCAACAAAGGTCATCGTTATATGACTATCATCGTGACTAAGCAGAACTGAAAGTACTTCATCGGCTCTACCAGCATAGCCATAGTTTATTGTGTTCACCATGATTTCTTCAGCAATAAGCTGCAACGTTAGTAATTGTGACTCTTCTAAATCATGTTCTATAAGATACTCGTTTAAAGCGATATTTACTTTCTCTAATTCTTGTTGCTGGCTTGTGATGGTGATTTTTTTTGTATTCACTTTTTTATACCCACCCAATGTATCGCCAATAAAGTTAAGTCATCAGCGGGTTCAGCTCCATTGGTGAACTGACTCGCAGCACGGAGTGTGTCTGAAATAAGAGTGTTGGTATCTGAAAGCGTTTGAGTTTGGAGGCAAGTGATAATATTTTCTTCACCATAGAGTTCACCCTGAGGGTTGGTGGCTTCATCTAGTCCATCAGTATAGGCGAATAAATAGCTATTAGGTTCTATTGTTATTTCAAGTGCTTCGAATTCATATTCGTATAAGCCCAGAGCGGGTCCATTGAGCTGAGTTATTTGGGTGACAGTATTATTTTTGGAGGTAGATGTGTTGCTGTTGCGTAAATAAAGAGGCATTGGATGTCCTGCGCTGGCTATTTTAAGTTCGCCAGAGTGTAAATCAAGCGTGCCAGCTAACAATGTCACAAACATACAAGCTTCATTGTCTTCAACTAACTGATGGTTAAGCTGCGTTAATAAATCAGCCGGGTTAGCCGCTTGCTTTTCAATGGCTTTAATTGCAGTCACCACGCGAGCCATAAAAATTGCGGCGGCAACACCTTTGTCTGAAACATCGCCGATCACAAAGCGCAATAAAGGGCTATTTTCTTGAGATTGATCATCTTGTATATGGTAATAATATAAATCCCCACCTACGGCCCTTGCGGGTTGTAGATATGCAGACAGTTGAACCCCCAAACTGGTGTCATTAAGTTTATTATCACTAGGTAATAAACTTAATTGTATTTGGCTAGCGGTTCTTAGTTCACTATTAATACGCTCTCGTTGCTTGGTTTCGTGTTGTAGTTCTTTTATATGCTTTTTCAAACTCACCTGCATTTGAGAAAAGCTTTGGGTTAGGGAGCCTATTTCATCATTGCGAGGCGCTGCAGGTAATGTGTAGTCAAGTTTGCCTTGAGCAAACTCTTTGGTTGCTTTATCAAGCTCCTTTAAGGGTAAAAACTGACGGCGGGTAATCGCTAAAATGACGAATGCTAATAGAAATACTCCGCAGGCTATTTGTAGAAAACGACGTATATTATAAGTGTTGAGTTGGGCTGCTAAATCAACGTGAGAATATCCAACCAGCAGAGTCCAATGCGTGTCTCCTAATGGTGCATAGCTGATCTCGCACGCTTCTTTTATTTTGGGGCAGTAGGTTGAAAAATTACCTGATTGTTGGTTTTTTATTTTATCAAGTAAGGTATTAAACAAGAAGGGTGTTTTATTCACTTGTAGGCTTACTTCATCCAGTTGTAGCAACATGAGTGATTCATCGTTGCCGCTAATGATATGTCTACCAGGGGTGATTGCGTAAATTGACATACCTTGTTTATCTTCCATTTGCGCCAGCATTTTTTGCAAGGTCGATACTGCAATATCAATAGTAATTAAGGTGAATCCTTTGTTGTTCCTAATGGGGACCAGATATGTGGTCATTAATATTTCACCGGCCCCATCATCAAAATAGGGTTCAGTCCAGCGAGGGCTGTCGAGTTGTAATGCTTGTAAATACCATTGTTTTTGACGCAATTTATATGACTCACTCGCTAGGTTTACAAAATTGAGTGATTCTCCGCGGCGGAAAAAATAAGATGCATAAGCTTCGGCTTTATTTTGGCTTGAGTTGCTAGGTTCTACGATAACGGCCATGCCGTAAGCTTCTTTATTTTGTCGCATAGCGGTAGCAAGCATTGACTCTATTTTATTTTGTGAGGGTGATACGTGTTTTATTAAAGACGCGGTTAGATCTGCCTGATGCTGTAGGCGATCAAGCATGTCGGAGACTTCTGTTTCGCTGGCTGATACTTCAAGTTCTGCGAGTTGACGTAACTGCAGGTTGAGTAATTTATGAGTAAACCAATAATCATAACTACTTATTACGGTGAAAATAGCGATGACGCTTAATGTAATCCAGAGTACCATTCTGGTTGTTAAGCTACTTTTCATAGTGTAAATAGTCCTAAAAACAGTCTTAAAATTAAGTGATTAAGTATTGTTTATGGCCTATTTAATTGCCAGATAATTCCTCAACTTTTTTCTGTCTCCTCTCGTATTTACAATACAAAATGTATAAGGGCGCTATACTGACTATTATGTGAAATAAATTAAGTAGGCATGATGAAGTTAACTTGTGTGCGAGTGTTTAAAATCTTTTTTAGTTTTCTAGTTCTGTTAGGCATTACTGCCCGAATTGGATATGCCGCAGATGAAGTGACGGGGCATGAGACGGTGGCAAAGAAGTGGTTAGAAAATGAGTTTAATGTATCTACTCTTTCACCTGAAGAGCAAATGGAAGAGATGCGTTGGTTCATCAATGCCGCTAAACCGTTCAAGGGTATGACCATTAGAGTGGTGTCTGAGCGAATAGATACACACGTTTATGAATCTCATACAATTGCTCGTGCGTTTAGCGAGATTACCGGTATTCATGTAGTGCATGAATTAACGGGAGAAGATGATGTGATTAAAAAGCTTCAAACGCAGATTCAAACAGGGGTGAATCTTTATGATGCTTATATTAATGACAGTGATTTAATTGGTTATCACTATCGCTCAGATAAGACGGTTGCTTTAAGTGACTACATGGCGGGAGACGGCGCTGCGGTAACCTTACCTACCTTGGATATAGATGATTTTATTGGTATTTCATTCACAGAAGGCCCCGATGGCAAGTTATATCAATTACCAGACCAGCAGTTTGCAAATCTTTATTGGTATCGCCATGACTGGTTTTCTCGGCCAGAACTACAAACACAATTTAAAGCACTTTATGGTTATGCTTTAGGTGTGCCTGAAAACTGGAGTGCTTATGAGGATATTGCTGAGTTTTTTACCGTACATGTAAAAGAGCTTGATGGGCAGCGGGTCTGGGGGCATATGGATTATGCTAAAACGGACCCCTCGCTAGGCTGGCGTATGTCAGATGCTTGGCTTTCTATGGCTGGAGCTGGAGATAAAGGCTTGCCTAACGGGTACCCTGTTGATGAGTGGGGTATTCGGGTGATTGGTTGTCAACCTGTAGGTGCTTCTGTCGGTCGTGGTGGCGCGCTTGACGGGCCTGCCGCGGTTTATGCGGTCACTAAGTTTGTTGAGTGGCTTGATAAATATGCGCCTCCTGAAGCAAAAAATCTAAACTTTACTGAAGCGGGAGAGTGGGTTGGAAAAGGCAATATTGCACAGCAAATATTTTGGTATACCGGGTTTACCGCCTCATTAACAGACGCCTCTCTGCCTATTGTTAATGAAGATGGCATACCCAAATGGAGAATGGCTCCGTCACCTCATGGTGCATATTGGGATGAAGGTATGAAATTGGGGTATCAGGATGCAGGCTCGTGGACGCTGCTGAAAAATACGCCACCAGAGCGTAGAGATGCTGCTTGGCTTTATGCTCAGTTTGCTGTGTCGAAATCAATTTCCTTGAAGAAAACGTTGGTCGGTTTAACACCTATTCGTGAGTCTGACATTATGTCTGATGTGATGACTGAAAAGGCGCCTTACTTGGGAGGGCTCGTTGAATTTTATCGTAGCCGTGGGCGAGATGTGTGGACCCCTACAGGGGCTAATGTTCCTGATTATGCGAGGCTTTCTAACTATTGGTGGCAATTTATATCACGAGCGATTGAAGGGAAATTAACCGTCGCAAGTGCAATGCATAAGATGGCAGAGGCGATGGATGCCGAGATGCAGTTAATGGCGGATGAATCAAACTTGAAGTGTAAGCCCGTTCTTAATGAAATAGAACCCGAAGATGTATGGCTCAAGCGTGAAGGCGCACCTAAAGCCATGCGTAATGAGAGCCCAAAAGGTAAAACTTTAAGTTATGATGAGGCAATTCATGTTTGGCAGTAACCGAAAGGGTGTTAAAGGGGCGCGTGTGTTTACTTTCCTTGGTCGGTGTTGCGTGGGACTTGTACCTATACTTTTACTTTCTTCGGCAAGTTTTGCGGAAGAAAAACCCTTAAATTTGGTTACCTTCATTGAAAAACCACTTATCGATCAGAAAAATGGTGAGCCTGCTGGTGTGGTGGTCAGTGTTATAAAAGAGTTATTTCGTCAGGCCAATATCACTTATACGCTTCGACTTATGCCGCCTAAACGAGCAATTCTAATGACCGCAGAAACTGATAATTACTGCGTGTTTCCCATTGAACGAAGCCAAGAGAGAGAGGTTAAGTACCAATGGGTAAGCCCTATTCTTATTTCAAGGCATGGCTTGTACAGCCATCCTAATAAGCCAATAGCGCTAAAGACACTAGAAGACGCAAGGCCTTATACCTTGGGGAGTTACCTTGGTAGTGGCATGGGAGAGTATTTGGAAAGCTTTGGTTTTAATGTTGAATATGCAGGCCGGAATGAGCTGAACGCTCGAAAATTGTTAAAGAATCGTATTGACCTCTGGGTTTCTGATACAGAGTCAGCAAAATTTTTAATTAAGCAGGAGCGTTTGCCTTTAAGTACACCTGAGCTGGTCTTTTTTACAACGGTTAGGGCGATGGCTTGTAATTTGACTGTCGACTCTAATGTTGTGAAAAAACTGCAGGCAACAGCGACTAAAATGTATCGTAGCGGAGATGCTGAACGAATTTATAAAACACTCAATTAACTTGTCTTGCTAGTCTTTTAGCTGAATATAGTTTTTCACGTCAACCCCATAAGTACCATTAGACACGCCTGTCTTAATCGCATATACCTCACCTTGATCATCTATAATATTATCAAAAAGGTTGATGATATAAGGGGGGCGTATGGCTTTATCTGCCGTTAATACCAGTTCTATTTTGGGGCGCAGGCGAGACTCGGTATTAGCGGAAACAACAATGCCGACCTCTCCGTTGGTTAGTTCAACCAGTGTTCCAGGAGGGTAAACGCCAATCATTTGAATAAATGACTCAACTAACTCTGTGTCGAAATGCTTGCCTCGTTCAGAAAATAGAATTTTGAGAGCATCAAAAGCCGGGCTACCTTCTTTGTATGAACGATCACTGGTTATGGCGTCGTAGGCATCAACAATGGTGACCATTCTTATATATTTATGTAGATAGCCGCCATGAATACCTTCAGGGTAGCCCTCTCCATCTATTCGTTCATGATGGTGATGAGCGGTATCTATGATCATGGGTTCAAGCTCTTTGTACTTTTCAAGAATCTCTTTACCAAAGATTGAGTGTTGTCGCATGATGTCGAATTCAATGCGATTAAGTCGGGAAGGCTTGTTGAGTATTTCTGTGGGTACTTTCATTTTTCCTACGTCGTGCAGCATGCCACCCATGCCTAATAACTCAAGTTCTTTTTCTTCAAGCCCCAAAAAGCGGCCAAAGGCAATGGCCAAAATACCTACGCGCATGCAATGTTCTGCGGTGTAATAATCCTGGTCTTTTATTTTTGTGAGCCAAAGTAATGCGTTTGCATTGGATAGAATGCTTTTTACACAGCGGGATATCATGACTCTAGACTGCGCAATATCAATGGCCTCATCATTCTCAATCGAGTCCAATACTTTTTCAACGTGTGCATGGGTTTTTTCTAGTGTTAACTGTGCACGAGGGAGTTCCTCTCTAAAAAGGACTTCTTCTCTAAAGCCTGGGTGCTGCTTGTGTGTGCTCTCTTCACCTCCAATATTATGACGATTCTCAATCCAGAACTCATGCTCAATTTCGATGTACACGTAATTACAGTGCTCTATAAGCAGTTCTACCTCACTATAAGCACTTATGGTGAGACCCTGTAAAAGAAGGGGGGTTTCTGTCCAGGGTCTATCTAGGCGAGTAACATGCATGCCAATTTCAAGACAGTCCGCAGGGAGTTTTACCTCAATGAGTTTTGAACTTTTTTCTTTATCGGAAGATTGGTTATTTGTTGTTTTCATTCAGGTAACTAAGGTTTACGGTTGGCATTATTGTAAAAGTATTGATAACAACATTTACGTGTTATCTGTTAAAGCTTAGATTGTTATTTGTATTATTGCTGTGTTTTTTGTTTTTTTTTAAAGTAAAATAATTGTATTATTGTCACGCTTCTGTTTTTATGTGTAAGCTGTCAACATTCCTTTTCAGTGTTCCTGTGTACCTCAAAAAAATAATTTATAAAAAAGGACTTTAACTTTATGGTTAATCAATTAACCAGCCTGCTCGTTAAATATCGAACTTGGTTTAGCTTATTCAGTCTAGTATTGATTGTTGCTTTAGGGTCCGGGATGGCTTCTCTCCGGTTTGAGAGTGATTATAAGATTTTTTTTGGTGATGACAATCCGCAATTATTAGCGCACGAGTTGAATCAGGAAACATATACGAAAAGCGACAATATTACGTTTGTTATTGCGACTCAAGACGAAAAGGTTTTCACAAAAGGCACACTGAAAAGTGTTCAGAAACTGACTAAATCTGCATGGAAAATACCATTCTCCTCACGAGTTGATTCGGTTACTAACTATCAGCATACCTGGGTTGAAGAGGATGATCTGATCGTTGAAGATTTGGTGCTGAACCCTGACGATTTAACGCTAAGCCGCTTAAATGAGCTAAAAGATATTGTCTTATCTGAACCTCAATTGGTTAATAACTTAATATCAAACCGAGCCCATGCTACGGCTGTATCTGTTAATTTGAACTTGCCTGACCTTCGAGCAGAAGCTGATAAAGCGACCGTTGAAGTCGTGGCTTATTCAAGAAAGCTACGAGATCAACTTGAAGCTGAAAACCCAAACCTTAAGATTTACCTAATTGGTCAAACCGTCGTTAATAACACCTTTAATGAGATGTCGACGAAGGATATGAAGCAACTCATTCCATTGATGTTTGTGGTGATTGTCGTATTGTTACAGCTTATTTTACGCTCTTTTGTGGGCACGTTTAGTACGGTTGTAATCATTGCTATGAGTGTTCTGGTCACACAGGGTGCAATGGGTTGGGTGGGTTATGCAGTAAACCAAGTTAATGTAATGAGCCCTATTATTATTCTTACGCTGGCGGTGTGTGACTGCGTGCACTTGTTGAATAATTATCTCTTTAATTTATCGAAAGGTGATGAACGTATCGCCGCGATGAAAGAAAGTTTAAGTATTAACTTTCAACCAATCTTTCTGACCAGTGTGACGACCGCCATTGGCTTTTTAAGCATGAATTTCAGTGACTCGCCGCCCTTTCAGGATCTGGGGAACATATCCGCATTTGGTGTAATGGCTGCCTTTTTATTCAGCATGACTCTCTTCCCCGGGGTTACGCTGCTGTTCCCCATGAAAGCACGTAAAGTGGCTCAAGAGGGCCTCAGTAATAAATTAACGTCAACATTGGCTAAATTTGCTATTAGTCGATACAACCCTTTGTTTTGGGGTTTGTTATCCTTTGCGTTGGTGTTGTCTAGTTTTATGTTTAACAATGAATTAAACGACGATACCGTTGCTTACTTTCATGAAGACGTACCGTTCAGGCAAGCAGCCGATTACACCCAAGAGAACTTGACGGGTTTTGATATTATTGCTTACTCATTGGATAGCGGTAGTAGTAATGGCATTAATGACCCTGCATATTTAGCAAAGGTTGAAGCATTTTCTCAATGGTATTTATCGCAGCCTGAAGTGGTTCACGTTAGTAGCTTTACTGACGTAATCAAACGACTTAATCGCAACATGCATAATGATGATCCTGCTTGGTATAAACTTCCTGATAGTCGAGAGTTAGCTGCTCAATACATCCTGCTTTACGAAATGTCATTGCCCTTTGGACTTGATTTGAATAACCAAATTAATGTCGATAAATCATCATTATTAGTTAGGGTGAGAATAAAGAATCAAAAAGCACAGCAGTTGATTAATATTGATGAACGAGCGCAGCAATGGTTGTTTAGTAATGCGCCAGAATTGATGGCGCCAGGTGCCAGTGTATCTATTATGTTTGCAAATATTGGTCAGCGTAATATCGATAGTATGCTGACCGGTTCATTAGCTGCGCTGATATTAGTGACACTTACCTTGATTATTGCATTGCGATCATTCAAGTATGGTTTATTGAGTTTATTGCCTAATGCTTTTCCTGCGGCCATGGCTTTTGGTGTATGGGGAATAATGGATGGGGAAGTGAACTTGGCCGTAGCGGTGATCTTTGCCATAACCTTGGGTATTGTTGTTGATGATACTGTGCATTTTATAACTAAGTATTTACGAGGCAGGAGTTTGCACGGCTACAACCCTAAAGAAGCGATAGAGTATGCTTTTGCTGTAGTTGGAAAAGCGATTATTACCACCACTATTGTGCTTGCGGCAGGGTTCTTTATTCTGGCGTTCTCTAGCTTTGATGTTAATGCGTCAATGGGTTTGATGGTGGGTATTACTATATTACTCGCTTTGATTTGGGATTTTCTATTTTTACCTTCTTTGTTAATCAAGGTGGATTCAATTAAAAAAGAAAGCAGTGACTCCGTCGTTTGAAGCCGTGCCTGCTTTTCCCTGTTTAAATGAATACTACGGCTTCAGCTAAGCTGGAAAGAGCAAGGTAAACTAGCATGGCGGCAGTGATTTTTAGAAACGAGTTCATTGTGTCGGTCATGTTATCTCTCCCTGTTTTAATATTTATGTAAGTGCAATTTATAATCCTGTTTATGAAAAAACAGTTTTTATTCAGTAGATTACCATCTGTTGTTCATGCCCGTTATTCGTGTTCAACACCTTGATGTGTATAAAAAGGTGACAAAAATAAGCCTGACTGCAATCTGACTAAAATCTAATGATAGTTAGCTTACTGCCGAGTAGTACAAAGGGGTAGATGGACATTAGTCGTAGTTGTTTTAGCGCTAGAATGCTTCAGTTAACACATCAAATGTTCGATAAGGTTATGAAAAGGTAAGGCAATATTTAGGTTTAGATGACGATGCTACGAAGGGTAACGATACTGTGAGCTACGTAGCATTTTTAATTAAGTCATAATGATTGAATCAATAGAGTACTAATTCAGATGAAGGAAATACCAGTAGAAGTAGCCATGTGGGCAGAAGAGGCGCACAAAGGTTTGAATGTTGCCTGGATGTTATTAAAAGGAGAGCATGAAGCGCTGAATGTTGAACAGAAAAGCTATCTTTTTAAATATGGTGCAGCACTGTGTAGTTTAAATCGAGGCATCAAAGACAAAGACAAGCAAAAAGAAATTTATAAGTTTTCGGCTAAGCGTGTATTAGCAGGGTTTGAGGTTGATCAGCAAACGAAGCAGCGCTATGAGCTTAACTTCTTAATCGCATATATTGACGCTCATGTGGGCTTGGGTTTATTAGGTGATGAGAAGGCAGAAGAGGTTATGCTCTATCTCGCAGAGCATTTTGCTATTGATTAGCGTGCTTTTTTAGTTATGAAGAAGTAGCCACTTTTTATTTCTGGGTAATTTCTTAATCGCTATCTCTCGCTTGGATGCTTCTGATCTATTTTCTGCCGCTTCTCGGTAGATTAGTTTTAGCGGTTTATGACCTCGGAAGAACTTGGCACCTTTGGCACCTTTTCCTTCATGGGTTGCAAGGTGTTCTTGGAAACGCCGCTCAGGGTCGGTCGTAATCCCTGTATAAAGGCGTTGGGACTCAGTGAGTATCATGTAGACCCACCAAGGCGATGTACTTACCTCAGTCATCGTTGGAATGTTCTCGTTAGCTTGGGTCTTGTGTTGCTGTTAAGGATACCGAGACTGAGTCAGCGTAACGCAAGGCATAAGGTTTATCGGTTTCAACCGTTGCTTCGATGACGTCTTTATGGCTCATAATAATACTCAATATTTCATTCGTCATTCTTTCGAGCAGTGCAAAGCGATTATCTTCAACAAGCTCAATAATTTGCTTTGTGATGGTGCGATAGTTTAGGGCGCTTTCAATACAGTTTTCACTGATTGCTTTATCCGCATTGTAGCGAATAGACGTATTGATCAATACATCTTGCTGATTATGAATTTCTTCATCTTTAATGCCAATGAAGGTTCTTAATCGTAGGTTTTTAATTCTTATAGTAGCAATTGACGACATGTTAGTTCCGAATGCTAGCTTATCAGCGGATAAGTGTTAAAAACTCAGAGCGGGTTGCCTGAGACTCTCTCATAGAGCCTAGCATCATAGAAGTACTCATGACCGAGTTTTGTTTTTCAACACCTCGCATCATCATACACATATGCTTTGCCTCTATCACAACGCCAACGCCTTTGGCCCCTGTTACCTGTTGCACTGCTTCGGCAATTTGACGAGTCAGGTTTTCTTGAATTTGTAGGCGTCTAGCAAACATGTCAATGATGCGTGCAAATTTTGATAGGCCAAGTACTTTACCGTTTGGCAGGTAAGCTATATGACACTTGCCAATAAACGGCAGCATATGATGCTCACACATAGAGTACAGTTCAATATCTTTTACTATTACCATTTCATCATTGTCTGATTCAAATACGGCATTATTGATGATGTCATCCAGATCTTGACGATAACCCTGAGTTAGAAATTCCATTGCTTTTGCCGCGCGTCTTGGCGTGTCGATTAAACCTTCTCGCTCAGCGTCTTCGCCAATAGACTTGATAATTTGACGATAATTTGATTCAAGAATATCTTGCATGAAATAGCCTCGGAAAACTGAGAGTGATTAAAGACGGGAATGTAACATGATAAGGGTTTATTTGCCTAATGAGCTGGAATGCGTAGTATTACATTCTTATTTTAAGAAAAATCACCTATTAAGAATATTTAACTTGTATAGGGGTAAAAAAGTGCCTAATGTTTTTGTTTTTTTATGGTGAAAAAAATGTTTATCCCTGCTCCACGAGTACTTAATTTTCTATTGTTTGTTTTATGTGTGTGCTTGATGGGTTTTGCTTTCTTTCTTGAATATGTAAAAGATTTGGAACCATGCCCCCTGTGTATGTCACAGCGTATTGTTGTTATCACCGTTGGTTTGGTTGGGTTAATAGCTGCTATCCACAACCCAGCCAAAGTGGGAACAAAAATATACGGTGTTTTGCTTGGTCTGGTTGCCTCTATTGGTGCGGCCTTATCATCAAGGCAGTTGTGGTTACAAAGCCTACCTGAAGATGAAATTCCGGCTTGTGGTCCTGGCCTAAGTTATATTGTAGAAAATTTAGAATATTTTCCAATGCAAGAAGTAATCACTATGATGCTGAGCGGAACAGGAGATTGCGCAGATGTTCAGTGGGTCTTTCTAGGGCTCAGTATTCCGGGTTGGACTTTCCTTTTTTTCGTCTCGATGGTTGTATTGGGTTTGTTTCAATTATTGAGAAAGCACTAGATAAGTCGATTTTTTGTATAAAAAGTAAGTTGAATTACTGTTTTTTACTGATTCATTCATCTTAGCGCTTGATACGATTCAACATTTTGTTTAAGTTGAACACTTGCTTCGTTTCTTTGGCTCGCTTAAAGTGAGAGTCGAGTCTTTAAGAAGGCGAATGAAAACAATAAATCAAGATGCGGCGATATTGACTTTTCTGTAAACGGATTAGATCGGATGCGCTTGTGAATAATACGTTGGTAGGGGTGTTTTATGCTCGAAAATTGCCGTAATGCAAAAGAGCGCTGGGGTGGAGTGAGTGATATCGTTGATGGGTGGCTTAAAGAGCGCCAGAATCTTATTGTTCTTTATTGCGATATTACTTCAACAGAAACAGAGTCCTCTGAGGCTTTAGTCAGTAAATATCAAAGCTTCTGCCAGATTCTTGTAGATTATGTGTCTGCTGGTCATTTTGAAGTTTATGAGCAGTTGATTCAGGAAGCCAAAGAATTTGATGACGGTGGAGAAGATTTGGCGAAACAAATTATTCCTCAAATTCAAATAACCACTGAAACAGCATTAAAATTTAATGACCAGTTTGACGATGTTCATAAAGTAGATGATGGTTTAGGTTCGCTGGGTGACGAAATGTCGAAACTTGGTGAAGTGCTTGAAGACCGTTTTAGGCTTGAAGATACTTTAATTGAAACATTGCATAATGCTCATGCAGATCAGGTTGCCTAATAAGCAATCTAGTCTCAATAATATGGTTATTCCCGCGAACCAGGTGAATTTCGAAGCAAGAGATAGCACCTTGGGGTAGGCGGGAATCCATTAATTCCAGTCTTTTTATTTTTGTTAATATTTCTGAAACTTCCTCTTCTATAACCCATTTCTTTAGCTAAACTAACTGTAACGCTAGTAAATATCGAACATATATCAAGCCAAAGTAGCATGGTTTCTGGCTGTGATAGGTTCATCTAACAGAGAAAATGGAAACAATGGACATAACTGCAAAACATCTATACACGCCTTTTTTAATTATATTTTTATCTGTACTCGCAGGGTGTGGAGGTAAAGGCCCTGAATCTGAAGCAGAGCTTGCTGTGCAAGGTTTTTTGAGCGGAGCATTGTCAGCGGACGGTCGTTATGCGGCGGTGGGGTCTATCCATCACGGTGGTAGCTTGTGGGACGTTGTTAAAAAAGAGCGCTTGTTCAATTGGAATCATGCTGCAGGTGAGATGAGTTCAATTCGTGCTATTTCTTTTTCAGGTGATGGAAAGCTAGCCGCGACAACCGTTGAAGATACTATTGTTTTATGGGAAGTGGTCACGGGTAAGTCTATCGCCTTCTGGAAGGCGCCTGCTCGAGTGTTAGCGATAAAATTATCGCAGGATGGTCGGTATGCTGTGCTCGGCATGAATAACAATAATGCTATGTACTTTGATATGAAAGCAGGGAGTCGGGTGTTTACCTTTCCTCACCAGGCAGAAGTGCGTTCGGTAGATTTATCAGGTGATGGTGCGTTGGGCATTACGGGAGCAGATGATCTTACAGCCAAAGTTTGGGATTTAAAAACAGGCGAACAGGTTCACCAGTTTACTCACCAGAATCAGATAAAAACAGTCGCTATATCTAATAAAGGTAAGTATGGGTTCACTACCTCGCAAAGGGAAGACTCTATAATATGGGACTTAAAAACAGGCGAGCCGGTTTTGACTTTGCCTAACCGATATACCAATTTTACAATGGCCCGGTTCTCTGATGATGAAAGCAAACTGTTGTTAGGCTCCTTTCAAGGTGTTTTAACAGTACTGAGCGTTTCTACGGGGAATGTTGAGTCAACATGGCAAGCCAAGCCCAGAAAGGCTTATGGTGGAGCGTCAAGTAAAGCGGTAGTGTCTGCGGTGTTTTCAGCTAAGTCTGGTGGTGTGATAGCGTTAATGACAGATGGAATGCTGGAGACGTTTGAGAAATAGTGTAGAAAGATCGGCCCTTACCATCATTCTGTATTTAAGTTTCAGAGTGATGATAAGGCGGCGTGAATGAAGGCTTTACTTCTTTTTAATTTCTAGTAATTCAACTTCAAACAATAAGGTTTCATTAGGGCCAATATTACGATTTCCACCTGGGCCGTAAGCCAAATCAGAAGGAATATAAAGGCTCCATTTACTACCTTCATGCATTAACTTCAACGCCTCTGTCCATCCAGCAATCACACCGTCTACAGCAAAGCTAACGGGCTTACCTCGCTCAATTGAGCTGTCAAAAACGGTGCCGTTGATTAGGCTGCCGCTATAGTGAACCTTAACCGTATCTTCTGCTGCGGGCTTGTTACCAGCGCCTTTTTTTACGATCTTATATTGTAGGCCGCTCGCAAGTGTAACTACGCCTTCTTTGTCTTTGTTTTCGGCTAAAAACGCCTCTCCTATTACTTTATTCTCTTCTGCAATATTATCGAATTCTTGAAGTTGATCTTGGCGCTGTTTATCTTGAAAATCTTTTAACACCTGTTGAACCTGGCTGTCAGTAAGTAAGGCTGTATCGCCTTTAAAGCCATTCTTAATGCCTTGGATAAATACATTGAAATCAAGATTTGGCAGATCGCTGGTCATACGCTTACCAAGAATAAGCCCAAAACTGTAACTGACTTTTTGTTCGTCTGTTTCCAATGACTTAACCGGTTCGGCGGCATGAGTCAGGGTTGATGCGCTTAACATTGCCGCAGCCAGAAGCATTTTTTTCATTGTATTCTGATCCTTCGTTTTTATTAGGTGATAAGGTCTTAATTTACTTGTTTTTTTTACTTGTTGCTACCTTTTCTATTTTTGACTGCTTAATGCATCTAGTTGATTATTGCGCTGTTCCATCATCTCTCTAACGGCATGGGCATCATCAACAATATTGAGTGCCCGTTCAAGGGTCAGAACATCATCTTTATTTTTAGGGGGAGCATAGCCTGCTTTTGAATCTTTGGAGCTTAGCATTGTTGGCGAAGACTCGGGTTCATCTTGAGGTACAGGGGGAGGTTGAATAATATTCGTTTGGTCGTTGACTATGATCGTACTGAATTGAGTGCTATTTGAAGGGGGTTGATCGCCATAATGCCAGGCACCTTGCTTATCCTTCCATTTAAATACGGTACGATCACTCGATATGCTAGGTGCTTTAGATGCAATGTTGCCAGGCGATAACTCATTGAGCGTCGGCAGGCTCATCATTGGGTCTCCCTGTTTGTTTTTCATGAAAAAGGGAACAGCCAAGGCGCCACCGAGCAAAACCAAAGTGAAAATTCTGTAAATCCATTTCATAAGTGCTGGTATCTCTTAAATTGCATTACTTTTCATGAAAGTAAGCTTCAATGTGTGAGCGATCATGATTAGGTATATTGGCTTGAATAAGGCTAATCAGGAGTGAGTTGAGTAAAGATTCATCAACCTGCTCTTTTGATTCGCTTAATGCTCTTTGAGTATAGCTTAAAAGATTAAATGACAATGTCGCTAGGGTGTTTCGTTTTGTTGTGTCTTGAGATAGTTGATTGGCCCTTTGAAATAGCAATGCCTGCTCAACCTGTTCTGCTTGTAGTTCTGCACTCTGAGTGGTTGCTATCAGCTTAGGCTGGTTTGGTGCACTCGTTTTTAATGCCATTCTTATTGCTCTTAGCGGAGCGACCGATTGTTCATGCCATTGGAATAATAATTGATCTTTAAACAACTCATCGGTCAAAAGCTCTCGTCGTTCAAACCCCAGCCAACAACAAAATAATAAACGGTTAACGACTAAGTCCATATCATTTTGTAGTGAGAGCAGTGCTGTTTGCGCATTTTTATTCTTCCACAATGATAATGAAAATGCCCAAAAAGGTGTTTCAAGAGGCAATTCATTCGGGAGGCGGACGTGTGAAGTGTTTATATCGTTTAGGGTGTTTTCCATGTAAAATGCCGCCATGCTAAAAATTGAATCCTTAAGTTTACTACGTGGCGGTAACACGCTGCTAGACCAAGTTGATGTAACTATCCATTCTGGCCGTCGAGTGGCGATTGTTGGAGCCAACGGCTCAGGCAAAACCAGTCTATTTAAGCTGATACTAGGTGAGTTACAAGTTGATGCCGGTACGCTATCGCTACCTGGACAGTGTCGTGTTGCCCATATGGAACAGGAGATAGAAAACCTCACCAGAACAGCCTTAGAGCATGTTATCGATGGACATAAAGCACTTCGCAAGTTACAGGCTGCATTAGCCGAGGCTGAGCATGCTGATGACCATGATAAAATGGCTCAGCTTCACGGAAAGATCGATGCCGTTGATGGCTACAATGTTAATGTCAGTGCTGAACAATTATTGCATGGTCTTGGTTTTGCCCAGAAAGATATGGCTCGACCTGTAGGTGATTTTTCGGGTGGGTGGAGAATAAGGCTTAATCTTGCTCAAGCTCTAATGTGCCCTTCAGACCTTTTGTTACTCGATGAGCCAACCAATCACCTTGATCTTGATGCAACACTTTGGCTAGAACGTTGGTTAAAGCAGTATCAAGGCACATTAGTCTTTATCTCTCACGATAGAGATTTTATTGATAGCGTGGCCAGCAATATACTGCATTTCGAAAATAAAAAGCTTAATTACTATACCGGTAGCTATTCTTCTTTTGAAACTCAGAGAGCTGAGCGCTTGGCGCAGCAACAAGCTAATTTTGAGAAACAGCAGCAGAGAATCTCTGAAATAGAAGATTTTGTTCGTCGTTTCCGTGCTAAAGCAACTAAGGCGAAACAAGCTCAGAGTCGATTAAAAGAGCTTGAACGCATGGAAAAAATTGCGGCGGCTCATGTGGATTCACCTTTCCACTTTGAATTCCCGTGTGCAGAAAAAATGTCAGACCCCTTGCTTAACATGAAGCAGATAGCAGTAGGGTATGGCGATAAAACGATTTTACAGAATATAAACCTGAGTATTCACCCGGGAACAAGAGTGGGTCTTCTAGGGCCAAACGGAGCAGGTAAATCGACATTAATTAAATCGATTGTAAATGATCTACCACCACTGTCAGGTGAGCGTGTCTGTGGTGAACACCTGGCTATAGGTTATTTTGCGCAACATCAATTAGAAGCCCTTGACCCTAAAGCCTCCCCTGCGACACATATTCAACGACTTTCTCCTTTGGAGTCTGAGCAATCTATACGTAATTTCTTAGGTGGGTTTGGCTTTCATGGGGATGATGCTTTTGGGGATATAACCACCTTTTCAGGTGGGGAAAAGGCGCGGCTTGCTCTGGCGATTATTGCCTGGCAGAAACCGAACCTTCTATTACTTGATGAGCCAACCAACCACCTTGATCTTGAAATGCGTCATGCATTAACGGTCGCGCTACAAGGGTTTGAAGGGGCGGTTATTGTGGTGTCTCACGATCGCCACTTATTGAAAAATACCGTCGAAGAGTTTCTTTTAGTGGTGGATGGCAAGGTTGAGCCTTTTGATGGTGACTTGCCCGCCTATGAAAAGTGGCTGCTAGAATACCAAAAAAGCACTGATCAAAAAGAAGATAAACCCGAGAATAATTCTGATAATGAATCGTCAGAAGATAAAAAAGAAAGAAAACGCAAGTCGGCTGAATTAAGAAAACGCATTAGCCCCTTGCGCAAGCAGCTAGAAAAAGATGAAAAATCCATCGACCGCCTACAACACAAGTTACAAGGGTGTGAAGATCAGTTAGCAGACCCTGAAATATATAACGAGGCCAAAAAAGAAGAATTGAAACAGCTTTTGGAAAGTCAGGCTAAGTTCAAATCTGAATTGGATGATGTTGAGCTTAGCTGGTTTGAACTGAGCGAGGAGATTGAAGAATTACAGGCGGAATAGTCATTGTGAGTTCAGTTTCAAGAGCTGATACGTCAGCAATATAAATACGTTTTGCCGTTTTGAGTTGCATTGAATATGATTTCATATCAGCGGATGTTAAATCATAATTTTCTTTCCATAAATTTTTTGTTTTTTTCCAAAAAAGTTCAAAGTTTCTTTCGTACTTATATTCTTTTTTTCGTAGTTTTGTTTGCATTACCATTGAAATAGAGCCATTTCTTTCAGGTCTTCGATCTTTTCTCACTCTAAAACCACATAAACGGCCACAACTTGAAAATACCTTTTTACTTTTTAAGCCACTTAAAGCATCAAAATATGTTTGTTTTTTATCGGCTTCGGTTTTATTAAAGGAATAGAATTGAAATTCTTTCCCGTTAATTTTTTTATATGCTCTATAACCGCCAGTCGGATGTGGTAAAACAGACATATCGTACCTAAATTTATTGAATAGTTTTCATTAAACAATCTTTATTTTGTTATTATACCAACTTTATTTATATTCAGGTATAAAAATGAACGAGCCCTCCTCCACCATACTTTATTCTTTTCGCCGCTGCCCTTATGCAACGGGTGCCCGAATGGCTTTGGTGTATAGTAGCATCGTTGAATGGCGGGAAAACAGTTTTACTTTAACCATACTACGAGCTTATTAATTTATGAGAAGTACACCATTAACCATAGACCTTAAAGCCTTTGGTGCGGATATCGATAACCTTCGTGCAGAGCTTAAGCAAGATACCGGAGCCAAAGACCTTGAGCATTTCAGAAAAATAGAATTAATCGTTTGGGCTTTGTCATTTATTGGTTTCGCAACGGCTGGCTTTGGTTTAAATCCGGTTGCGGTTATTGCGTTAGCGGCGGCTAGTTTTGCCCGCTGGACAATATTGGCTCACCACGTAAGTCATAGAGCGTATGAAAACATCCCTTGCGCGCCGGAGCGATATAAAAGCAAGGTGTTTGGGCGTGGTAGACGCCGTTTGATAGACTGGCTAGACTGGATGACCCCCGCCGCTTGGCATTATGAACATGATGTGTTGCATCATTATAACTTAGGGGAAGACGCCGACCCCGATGTTACTCAGGATAAAGCAAGTTGGATGAATGGTATTCCTGTGCCGGTGCGTTTTCTATTGGTAGGTATCATCGCGGTATTTTGGAAACCTGGCTATTATGCTGCCAATACTCTGTGTGCGTTATTGAATAAGCAAGAGAAAACAAATATTGAGTTTTCTTCAAAAGAGCAGTGGTCTCCCTTCAGAAAACGTTTTTGGCAAACGGTATGGCATTGTTGGTTACCCTATATTAGTTTTCGTTTTGGTTTTTTGCCTGCTTTGTTTTTACTCATTAGCCCTGAAGCCTGGATGAGTGCATTGATTAACTTACTTGTGGCTGAAATAGTAATTAATTTATGGACTTATATTGTGATAGCGCCTAATCATGCGGGCTCAGATATTTATGTGTTTGATGAACATTACAAAGGCCGGCCTAGCTTTTATTTACGTCAAATTGTGGGCTCGGTAGACTATAATTGTGGGGGTAATATTCGGGACTTTATGCAGGGTTGGTTAAACTACCAAATAGAGCATCACTTGTTTCCAGATATGACGGTTCGGCAGTATCAAAAAGCCCATGGCCGAGTTCGGGAAATCTGTGCGAAGCATAACGTACCGATTGTGTCTGAATCTGTTTTTAAGCGTCTTATTAAGTTGACCAGAATATTAACCAGTATAGATACTCAGCCAGTGTGGCCCGGAGTTATTGATATTAGTGAGAGGCAAGATAGAGCTGAAGCCGCCTAAGCTTTTTCTTCAACTTGAGAGTGTTCTTCAGGGTAAAAGGTTGAATGTAGAAAAATGAACAAGCCCGTCTCCACCATACTTTATTCTTTCCGTCGCTGCCCCTATGCAATGCGTACCCGAATGGCTTTGGTGTACAGTGGGGTGGCATTTGAACTGCGGGAAATCACGCTTAAAAATAAGCCACAGGAGATGCTGAATGCCTCCCCTAAAGGTACGGTCCCTGTCTTAATTTTGCTAAACAACCGTGTGATTGATGAAAGCTTGGATATCATGAAATGGGCACTTTCAATGAATGACCCAGATAACTGGATGATGAAAACAAGCCCAGAGCTGGTCCACAGCCCAGATGCTTTAATTCAAGAAAATGATCATGAATTTAAAGGGTATCTAGATCGTTATAAGTATGCGGATAGATACCCAGAGCACTCTATGGTGTATTACCGAACACAAGGTGAGGTATTTCTATCCTCGCTGGAAAACAGACTTAAGTCGAGCCCTTATCTGCTTGGTGACCAACTCACTATTGCTGACATAGCTATCATGCCCTTTATTCGGCAGTTTGCCCATGTTGATCTTGAATGGTTCAGACAAACACCTTACAAGCATCTTCAGTTGTGGTTAGATGCGTTTTTGCAGTCAGCTTTGTTTAATCGCGTGATGAAAAAATACCCACCTTGGGAACCTGATAATAAAGCGGTTTTGTTTCCTTATTGATGCTGTTGAATCTTAATTGTAAGTAAGTCTTCAACCGTTTTAATCGCCGCGTTATTATGTGGCATGATTGTTTGAGTCACGCCCCGAGATTCTAGCATTTCTTGATCCTCAAGGTTGTCTGCTACAGCGGCTGTATTACCCGCATAACCCGCATCGTTTAAAGCATGTAGCATCGATAAGTTATCCGGTAAATGACTGAGACTACTGATTACCCAGCTTACTCCGCTCAATGACAGGTGTGAGACAAACTCGGGGGATTCCATATCGCCATAACTGACTGTATAGCTTGATTTGGCATGTTCTCTTAGGCGCTGCTGATCATTATCGATGACCAAGACTTGCTTGCCTTGGCGCTCAAATTCCTCCGCCATATGTACACCTATGCGGCCAAGACCAAATAAAATAACGTCAAACTTAGAATCATTGTGTGTGGCGAGTGTAAGTTCTTTGCTTGTTATTGATTTTCGCTCAAAACCTGACAAAAAAGGCTCGAGGAAAGAAAATAACTGTTCTGAATAGAGAATCATATAGGTCGAAATAGAAATAGTGATTAACCCCACCAGGGTGATTAATCCCATTATTTCGGTGCTTATGTGGCCTTGAGTAAAGCCCAGTGTTGCCAATATCAAGGAGAATTCACTGATTTGAGCAACGGCTAGTCCAGCTAGGAACCCTGTGCGTGAACGATAACCCATAAAACCAAGAATAGACATTACAATCAGTGGGTTGCCTATTAGAACAAAGACAGAAAATAGCAGTGCTGGGGCGAGCTGTGCGCCTAGGGTGCTTATGTCTAAGCCAACGCCTAAATCGATAAAAAAGAATAATAATAGGAAGTCACGAAGGCTGACCAGACGTGCAGCTATGACTTCACGAAAAGCTGTTGAAGCAATGGATATGCCAGCAAGAAAGGCGCCTACTTCCTTGCTGAACCCCAGGTGCACACCAATGGCTGCGAGAGATACCGCCCAAGTAATAGAAAACAGTACTAAAATTTCAGAAGACTTGGCTAGTTGTTGCAATAAAGGTGTTAGAAGGAAACGCATACAAACAAAGATTGCGAGCAGAAGCCCAATTCCATTGAGTAATACTTTTAGGGCTTGTTGTCCCAGTCCTGCTGTACCTTCAGCTTCTCCCAGTGCTGTTAGCACAATCATAACCATGACAACAACAATGTCTTGTACTATTAGAAATCCAATCGCTATACGACCATGTAGTTCATCTAACTCTCTTTTGTCTGACAGCAATTTAACAATAATAATAGTACTGGAAAAGGTTAACGCAACGGCAACATAAAGGGCTGAAATAAGCTCCATATTTAGTGCCAGCGCAATGAGAAAACCAAATAGGGAGGTAAAGAGAACCTGTCCGAGTCCCGCGGCCAGCGCAACAGTTCCCATTGTTTTAATAATATGGATATCGAGCTTCAGGCCTACCAAGAAGAGCAGTAGTGCAATGCCTAGTTTTGCGAGCAGGTCTATCTGGTCATTAGGCTCTACCCAGTTTAGGGCTGAGGGACCAACAATAATACCTACCGCAATAAAGGTGACAATTAGGGGTTGTTTAAATTTAAGACCAATGGCACCGATGACCATCGCAAGTGTCAGGATGACAGCAATTTCGGTAAAGGTGTCGTTGAATACAAATTCCATAACAGGTTCCAGTAATACGAACTAAAGACAGTAAAGTACCAAATTTAAGCCTTACAATATTCAGTCTGCTTGGGCTTTGAGCACTTGTATTGATAAACTAACAAATACTCAGAGCATACCCTACCGCTTTTAAATGCTCGGCTTCACTCTCTAAATCAGCCCGAGTCAGTGGGTTCTGCTTTAGCCAGTTGGGTTCAAACTCAATACTCAAGGCATGGCTATCGGCATTAATTTTAAAGGAGGGTGATTGTGTACCAGATCGACCACGGTTCAGTGTTACAGACAGCCTAAGTAATATCGCAAGCCGCATAAGGTTATTTGCTTGCTCTTTTGGGTAGGTTGAAAAAATATCAGTATTAATTTTTCTACGATGGCTACGAATTACCGTCGATATTGCTTGTTGTAATTGATGTGAGAACCCAGGAAGGTCTGAGTACTTGATCAGGTAGGCTCCATGCTTATGGTATTGCGTGTGAGATATTGCCAAGCCTATTTCATGTAACCTGCTTGACCAACGTAGTAGGTCAGCAAAAAACTCAGCGTTAATTCCCCAAAAATGCTGTACCTGCCGAAAGGCATACATCGCCGTCCGTTCAACGGTCAGTGAGTGAGGAATATCCACTCTATAGCGTTCTTGAAACGCTGAAATAGTTCGGCCTCGAACATCTTCATGCTTAATTCTACCTATCATGTCGTAAAGCAACCCTTCTCGTAGAGCGCCATCTGCAACGGTCATTATATCGATTGAAAGTACTTCAAAGCAGGCACAGAGAATAGCTAGGCCAGAAGGGAAAATAGTTAAACGGTCGGTTTTAATGCCTATGTTTTGTAGTTGGTCTATGTGGCCTAGTGATATGACGTGTGCTTTCAGCTGACTGAGTGACTGAGCGGTAATACCGTCTTTGGATAAACCTAGTGTTTCAATGGCTAAAGCAATGGATTTAATAGAACCTGATGATCCTATGCTAGCTTGCCAGCCTAGTGTTTGAAAGCGATGTTGAATATTTAGAAGCTCTCGAGACGCGTGAGTGATGGCTTCCTGCATGTTTTTTTCAGTAATTTCTCCATTACTGAAATAGCATTCTCGGAAAGATACGCAGCCCATATGTAGGCTTTCAAGCGCTTGCGTTTCAAAGCGCTCCCCAATAATAAACTCGGTACTGCCGCCACCAATATCGATTACCAATTTGCGTCCAGCATCATCTGATTGAGTGTGAGCGACACCAAGGTAAACTAAGCGAGCTTCTTCACGGCCAGCAATTATCTCGACTGGAGCCCCAAGTATTTCCTCGGCCTTACGGGTGAACACCCTGGCATTTTTGGCAATACGTAGTGCATTGGTGCCCACAACCTGAATAGCCTCAGGAGGGATGCCTCTGAGCCGCTGAGCAAAGCGTTGCAAGCAAGCTAATGCTCGTTCTTGTGCTTCTTCAGATAAATTATTTTTATTATCCAATCCCGCGGCTAGCTGAACTTTTTCTCCCAGCTTGTCTAAGGTTCGAATCTCCCCGTAAGTTGTGCGTCCAACCACCATATGAAAGCTGTTTGAGCCAAGGTCTATCGCGGCCAGTGTTTCAGGAATTTGATTGGTTGAATTGGTGTTATCAGGCTGTATTAATGTCACGTGCCTTGAAATCCTCTGTTTAACCTATATATTAGAAAGCATCTTAGCTAATCATAAGCCAAAGATGGATGATATGACATATAGAATTAATGATTTTTGTGTCTTTTATATCTTTGAGTGCTGCGCTTGTATGCGCGGGTTATGGTGCTTATTATCATTATTTATAGCAACGAAATCAGGAAACTACAATGAGCGACAAAATTGTTAATGTAACCGATGCTTCTTTTGAAGAAGAAGTTTTAAAAGCTGATACAGCTGTATTGGTTGATTATTGGGCTGAATGGTGTGGCCCATGCAAGATGATTGCACCGGTACTGGAAGAAATTGCTGATGAGTACGAAGGACGACTTAAGATTTGTAAGTTGAATATTGACGAAAATGAGCAAACACCACCAAAATTCAATATTCGTGGTATTCCAACATTAATGCTGTTTAAGAACGGCAATGTTGATGCAACTAAGGTTGGCGCACTATCTAAGTCTCAATTGACGGCGTTTTTAGATAGTAATATCTAATTCTGTTGATTTGAATTTAAAAAAGCGAGCTGCAATAGCTCGCTTTTTTCGTTTTAAGGTTTTTATTTTGCAGGGTGTGCCGTGCGCACTGTGTTTTTAATGCTTCAAGTGCCCATCTTCCAGCATTAGCTTCTTAGTTTTCTCAAGGTCTTGTTGTTCGTAAGGAATAGTTAGGTAGTAGGGTAGTTCAACAGGTTTTTCAGAGTATCGAATAGCATCAGTATCTACCAGCCGCTCTAATACTGATTCAAGTGTTTTATCAAACCCTTCGGGCTTATTATTTCCATATTGCCCTGCAATATATGCGAACAGTTCTTCAAGCGTATGCTGCCCATCTGCCAGCGAAACAACCATACCTAACCATGGTTCAAGAGCCGGAGAGGCCTCTGGGTTTTGAAGATCAACCAAGGTAACTTCCTGATTTTTTGTACTGTAAATGGCTGCGCGGTAAAAATAGAGTGACTTATCCAATATTAATTCTCTCAGTGTTTGTCTCAAATCGTCTTTAAAGTATACCTTGTATGCTTGTTGTTGACCTGATAATCAGGTCAACATTGGATCTGAGTCAACTTAAAAGGCTTTGGTTAACCTTTTAGTATTTTCTCTATTTCAGGTATACATGAACCACAATTTGTACCGGCACTTAAGCACTCTCCGACGGCTGCAACACTTGATAAGCCTTTCTCTTTAATTGACTGACGAATCGTATTTTCGCCGACACCATAGCAGGCGCAAATGATTTTTCCTCTATCTACTTGCCCTGAAGGCGGCATTCCTGATAATAGCGCCATTCTCTCCGAGTGATCGATCTCCTGTTTATTAAATAACTCGGCTAGCCATCCTCGTGTAGGTAGGTCTAGCTTCTGCGTGATAAACAGGCTACTTTCCAGGTGGTTACCCAAAAAGCGAGCACCTCTATATTTGTGTTGTTTAATATCGGCATATTCCATCCACTCGGATTCTTCTTTTTTATTGTCACATAGTAGTGCTCTAGCCCACTTAGGCAGGTCATCTATCATTGTCTCAGTCGCTATTTCGTAGCGGAAGAATTTTTGGCCTCGAATTTTAACAACGTAGTCTATGCCTTCTATTTTTAACTCCCTGCGTGACAATAAAAAGCCATACCAAGAGGGTTTGTAAGGACGTATTTTGACTGGCGTATGCTTGCTCTCAGGTTGCCCTGAAAGGGGGTCGGTAACAGGGTTAACTAACGCACCGACCCGGCCTTGTGAGCTGAGCTGTTCGGTCCAGTGCATAGGCACAAATATATGCCCTGGTTTCTGTGATGCGGTGATTTCTGAGCGGGCAATCATTTTGCCATATTCACTTTCTATAACCACCAATGCTTCATCTTCAATACCAAACTGTCGCGCTTCATTTGGGTGAATTTCGATAAAAGGTTCTGCTTTGTGGTTGTTTAATTGTGGTGCTAGGGACGTGCGGCTCATGGTGTGCCATTGGTCACGGATACGGCCGGTATTTAAAATAAGAGGGTAGTGTTTATTGGTGGCGTTGGCGGGTGGCCTTGGGGTAATTGATACTATGTTTGCCTTACCTGTTGGTGTAAAGAACTTACCGTCTTGAAATAGTCTGACTGTGCCGTTTGGATTTTCTTGGGTAATGGGCCATTGTACGGGGGTAAGATTGTCATATTGCTGGTGACTTAGGTGAGCCAATGCTTCAAGGTTGAAGTTTCTGAATCGTTGGTTTTTGGTGTTCTCGAAGGCGGATAGTTGTGCATGCTCTTGGAATATATCGTGAGATGACTCGAATCTGAAAGCCTCCTCAAAACCCATATAACGTGCTACCTGAGTGATAATCCACCAGTCTGCTTTTGCGTTTCCGGGGGCCGGAAGCAGTGCTCTTTGGCGAGAGATACGGCGCTCTGAGTTGGTCACAGTTCCATCCTTTTCCCCCCATCCTAGTGCTGGCAGACTAATGTCAGCATATTCGGTTGTGTCTGTGTGGCGAGTACAGTCTGAAACAACAACAAAATCACATTTTTTGAGTGCTTTTTTAACATGGTTAGCATTAGGCAGACTATCTACCGGGCTGGTTGCTATAATCCAGACGGCTTTAATCTTCCCTTGTTCAATCTCATTGAACATATCAACGGCTTTTTGCCCTGGTTTTGTGGCAATATTCGGGCTATTCCAGAAGCGGCTTACACGGTCGATACTGTCATCATCAAAGTCCATGTGGGCAGCCAGTTGATTGGCTAGACCGCCTACTTCTCGCCCGCCCATTGCATTGGGTTGGCCTGTTAGTGAAAATGGCCCGGTGCCTGGTTTGCCAATACGGCCGGTAGCTAAATGACAGTTGATGATTGCGTTAACTTTGTCAGTGCCGGATATTGACTGATTAATGCCCTGTGAATAAGCGGTAACCGTTTTTTCTGTTTGACTAAACCATTGATAAAAAAGTGAAACATCGGCTTCGCTGAGTTTACATTGGGCGGCTACTTCCGGGATACTTCCCGTTGTTAGTTTGGCTTGTTTTATCGCATCGCCAAAGCCTTGGGTATGTTGTTCCAAATAGTTGAAATCCAGAGTTCCCTGATGTGCCAAATTGGCAAGCAAGCCATTAAATAGATAGGCATCGGTACCTGACTGAATGGGTAAATGAAGATCAGCAATGGCACAGGTGTCGGTTTTTCTGGGGTCAATAACAACCACTTTAATGTTCGGGTTATTTTCTTTTGCGTGCTTAATGCGCTGGTAAACAATGGGGTGACACCATGCGGTATTGCTGCCGGTGAGAACAATTAATTCAGCTTGCTCAAGGTCATCGTAACAACCTGGTACTGCATCAGCACCAAAAGCGCGCTTTTGAGCGGTTGTCGGTGAAGACATACAGAGCCGGGAATTAGTATCGACATTTGCGGAGCCGATGAACCCTTTCATTAATTTATTGGCAACGTAGTAGTCTTCTGTGAGTAGTTGGCCTGATAAGTAAAAAGCGACCGAGTCTGGACCATGCTCAGCAATGATGGTTTTGAATTTATCTGAAATGGTCGTGAGAGCTTCATCCCAACTAATTTTTTCACCATTCACCTCTGGGTCGAGTAGGCGCTCTTTCAGGGTGAGAGTGTCAGCTAGCGCCGTGCCTTTTGAGCAGAGTTTGCCAAGATTTGATGGGTGATTTTTATCCCCCGCTACCGATATTAATCGCTGATCGGCATCAATGAGCGTTGCTTCAATGCCACAGCCAACGCCACAATATGCACAAGTTGTACGGATGGCTTTTTTCATTATAAGTGCCTTTTTTGTGGCTCGTTTTATATCTGACCAAATCGATGATGTCTCGACCCAACATCTTAAGCCAGCGTTTAATATAAAAACATAGCAAGATTAACGCCATGTTTATGCAGTGAGGAGGGCTTGGCAGTAAGTGTCGGTGAGGGGGGGAGTTACATATAGCTCATTGGATTATAACCGAGCGCAGTGCACCTTATTATCACATTATGTGCTTTGTAGTGCTTGTTTTCAGGACATTCTTGGTTCTATTATTTGTTTTGTTTCTAGGTAATCCAGAATACCTTCACACTTAGATTTTTTAAGTAACTTCAGATAAAGGTGAGTATCTAAATAAGCATGAACAAACACACGGTTACTTCTTATTTTTAACTCAGGGTGATCTTCAAGCATCGCTGAGATACTGGTAAAAACAGAAGGGACTACATCATTTCTTTTTTTGAAATCAATATTGCGATGTTTCATTGCCAGCACGGGGGCTGCCACAAAAAGGCGTTCGCTTAAATCACTCTCGCCTTCCGCTTCTTCTTCATTTTCTTTAATGACGAGCCAAGCCGCTTCAAGGGCTGCGGATATCTCTTTTAGCCAGTCTTTATTGGTTTGGGGTGCTTTGGACACAGATAAATTCCATTTGTTATCAGTTCTTGTTACTCAAAGTGAACGGGAATACCTTCACGGTCAAACGCTAAAAAGCTGGCAATCGTTCCACCTTTAATGGATTCAACCATCATTTGTAATGGTTGATCTGCTTCTTCAGGTGTTGGCATTATTCCGCCTCTGCCAGACATGGCAGCAACAAGTACCATCTGCCATTCAGCGCCCATTTGCTGAGATTCGTTAAAAAGTGCTTTAAAATCACTTAACTCATCAAGGGCTTTATCAACACACATAACGGGTGTAATAGCACCACCTTCACCCGCATTAAAGCGTTTAATTTCTTCTTGGCTGCAATCTTCAGGAAGCTCTGTTTTTGCAAAAACAAAGAGTAGACGCTGTGGTTCTGGTTGTTGTTTTGCGACAGTTATTAAGTCGTCGTAGCATGTAATATTAATGTTCGTTACTCCTTTGTCTCTGCGACTAATCGCTTTTCGGTTACCTGTTTTGGGCACCGATCCATAATGACTTTTATGCCTTTGGATTCAGCTAATGTAGCTGCTTCCTGGTTTATAACTTCAAGCTGCATCCAGATGACTTTAGGCTGTCGTTCTGGCTCGAGAGAAAGCGCTTCTTTAGTGATCTCTCCTGCTGCTTCAGAATTTCTGAAGATTTCAACCATGTCAAAAGCATCGGGAATATCATTTAGTGATGCGTAAACGGTTTCGCCTAGTAAAGTTTGCCCTGCAATAACGGGGTTTACAGGAATGATTCTGTAACCGTGTTGCTGCAAGAATTCCATCACCTCATAGCTTGATCTTTCTGGCTTTGGGCTGGCGCCGACTAAAGCAATGGTTTTAACATTATCGAGAATGTCGTAGAGCGTTTCGTTAGTATATTCAAGCGTGTTATTTTTTGTCATGTGATTATTCTCAAGGTAATGATTAGTGCTTACTGAACTAAGGGTGTTGACTCAACACCCATGTCGATGCCGTCAATTTTTGCTTCACCAACAAGAATCTTGATATATTGACTCACGGCACGTGTATAAACTTGGTGATTAAGGTAATTTTCTATTTTTATGCGTACGGCTTCATAAGGTAGCGGCTCACACTCTGTACAGTGATCTATGCGTACAATATGATGTCCGTAGCGAGACGTAATAGGCTCTTCACAAAGACCTTCAGGTAATGAAAATAGACGCTTTTCGAACTCCGGAACGGTCGTGCCTTTGGTTATTTGACCTAGGCTACCAGCAACTTCCTTAGAAGGGCAGGCAGAATACTGCTGTGCTAAATCGGGGAACTTATTCGGATTGCTTTTTAATATTTCAATAAGCTCTTCTGCCAACACTTTATTTCTGTCACGTCGTTCAAAATCATCAGGGGCAGAGTCTAGTAGAATGTGAGTCGCTTCAACGAGGTGAGGGGTGTGAAACTTGTCTTGATTGGCTTCAAAATAAATTTTACATGCTTCATCATTCGCTTTAGGTGTTTCTATCTCTTGCTCAAGCAACTTGGTTATAGCCGCTTCTTCAACTGCATCCGTTATAGTATCAAGGGCAGGGTCAAGAATGCCTAGTTCCTTAGTCTTTTGCAGTAAAACTTCTCTTATTACCAGTGCTTCTGCTGCTCTTTGGATGGCTTGATCAAGGCTTTCTGATGGATGGTTTTGAGCTTCCTGCCCCACTTTTTCAGGGGCAATAAGTACACCATTTACAGTAATCGGTGGTACATCAATCGTTGGTTTTGCTTCAGCTTGTGGGACATTAGAAGAACAAGATGACATATAGCTACCTCAAGGGAAAAGACGTTTTTAATAAAATTCTGATTTTTTAATAAGATTCTAAATGTATGGGGGCAAAACCCTATTAAAAAAGTATGAAATAAATAAAATTGTCATTCCCGCGTGGCAAGGTGAATTGCTCTGCAATAGAGAGCACCCTGGGGTGGCGGGAATGACAGACATCAGATTAGCTGTGGTTCTTTTGGCGAACAATCTGGAAGTTACGACCCAAATACCACACTGGAACACTAATAATGTGAACCAAACGAGTGAATGGGAAGATAACCAACAGTGTTAAACCGAAGAAAACGTGAAGCTTGTAAATAATACCCACGGTTTCCATTGCTGTCGCTGCTTCAACAATCTGGAATGTAACAATGCTTTGCGCCCAAGTTCCTAAAAGAACCATTACTGATCCGTCTAGGTGCTGAGTTGAAGCAAAGATAGTTAACAGACCCAATACCAATTGAATCAGCAGCACCCAAAGAACAAGAATGTCTGAAGTGCTGCTGGTCGCACGGATGCGTGGATCAGTCATACGACGCTTAAGTAAGCCAACTAGGCCAATTAAACAAATAGTACCAAAAAGACCACCTGAAACCATGGCAAGCATTTGCTTGTTTTCGGTTGAGATGAAGTTATGGTAAATCGCATGCGGTGTTAACAAGCCCACAAAGTGTCCCATCAATACAAAGATGATACCGATGTGAAATAAGTTACTGTGTAAACGCAAGTTATTACGTAACAACTGGCTTGAACCTGATTTCCACGTGTATTGCTCACGATCAAATCTGATCCAGCTAGCAAGTACGAATACTGCGATAGCGATAAAGGGATAAATCCCAAATAACAACATATTTAAGTAAGACATGTATTGCTCCTGTTTAGCTGCTCAGCTTCATTTGCTCTGTATATTGGCCACACTATTTTTTCTGTGTGGCATCAATAGCCTGGTCATTACTGACCCAGTGAAGCGGAACGGCTGGTTCTTCTCTTGCTTTTGTAGGATTTTGTGAAGGAACAGAACAGCCTGAGGAGCTACCATCTCCACCAGACTGCTGATTAGCCATAAAGGTAACCTGTTCTTCTTCCCATATCTTATCCATTGCTTCCATTGAGTCATCGCGTGTTTCAGTGGCGGCGGCTTCTTTTAGCTCTTCGGCGTTAATTTCTACGCCAGAGATAATAAGCAGTGCCTCAAACAGTGCGAAGTGCGGGTATTTCCTTTCTTGCAAACGAGCAGCAAGCACCCCAAAGATGTGGCCTACATCAGCCAAACCTTCACGGGCTTCTATGTCTGGTCGTTGAGCAAGATACTCAAGATACAGCGGAATAAAGTCAGGAAGCTCTCTTACTGCAATATCGAAACCGTTGGCTTCGTAAAGCGCCATCAGATCGACCATTGCTTGACCACGTTCACGGCTATCGCCATGAACATGTTCAAAAAGTAACAGAGATAATGAGCTACCTTTGTCAAATAGCTGGCCGTATTCTTCTTGAACGTCCATGATGTCTCGACGGCAGGTTGAATCAACCAATGCAATCAGATTCTCACGAGATTCAGGCGGAATTTCTTTAGCCTGCTTAATTTCAGCCACAAGGGCATCAGCATTTTGCTGAAGCTCTTGTGATGGGTAGTTCATAAGGGCAGAAATAACCTTTAGGATATTCATTTGTTTACTCCCATACCTGCACGGTATCGATGATATCCCTTCGGTTTGCTTTCTTGCCACCAAACATATTCAGGTCGCTAGACCCTGTAGAACAACCGTTACCAAAGCTGAAACCACAACCGCCACGCTCGTCATATGCTTCAACCATTGCATCTTCACGGTGCGCTGATGGAATAACAAAACGGTCTTCGTAGTTTGCTATTGCCATGTAGCGATACATTGACTCGACCTGTTTCTTGGTGAGTCCTACTTGTTCCAGTACGGCAAGATCTTCAATGCCTTCAATTTGTTGCGAACGTTTGTAAGAACGCATTGCTAGCATACGCTTAAGTGCAAGAGCGACAGGTTTTTCGTCACCTGCTGTAAGCAAGTTAGCAAGGTACTTAACAGGGATACGCAATGAATCAACATCAGGAATGACACCATCCATACCCATCTTGCCTGACTCAGCCGCTGACTGAATTGGGCTCAATGGTGGTACGTACCATACCATTGGAAGCGTACGGTATTCAGGGTGTAATGGCAGAGCCACTTTCCAGTCTACTGCCATTTTATAAACAGGTGACTGACGAGCAGATTCCATGACTGAATCAGGGATTCCGTCTTTACGTGCCTGAGCAATAATTGCTGGGTCGTTTGGATCAAGGAAAATCTCAAGCTGCTTCTCGTACAAATCGGTCTCAGAAGGCGTTTCAGCGACTTCTTTGATTCGATCTGCATCATAAAGCAGTACGCCTAAGTAACGAATACGGCCTACGCATGTTTCAGAGCATACAGTTGGCATGCCGGCTTCGATACGTGGGTAACAGAAGATACACTTCTCAGACTTACCCGACTTCCAGTTGTAATAAATCTTCTTGTAGGGGCACGCACTTACACACATGCGCCATCCACGACATTTGTCCTGGTCGATCAGAACAATACCGTCTTCTTCACGCTTGTAGATTGCGCCAGAAGGACAAGAAGCAACACATGCAGGGTTAAGACAATGCTCACACAAACGAGGTAAATACATCATGAATGTATTTTCGAACTCGCCGTACATTTCTTTTTGCATGTTATCGAAGTTTTTATCTTTACTACGCTTAGCGAACTCCGTACCAAGAATTTCTTCCCAGTTAGGACCCCACTCAATCTTCTCCATACGCTTACCGGTAATCAGTGAACGAGGACGAGCCACTGGCTGGTGCTCACTGATTGGGGCAGTGTGAAGATGCTGGTAATCAAAATCAAATGGCTCGTAATAGTCATCAATTTGAGGTAAATCAGGGTTAGCAAAGATATTTGCTAATACGCGGAACTTACCACCAATACGAAGCTGAATAGAACCGTCTGCTTTACGCTTCCAGCCGCCATTCCACTTATCCTGATTTTCCCATTCTTTAGGGAAACCAATACCTGGCTTACTTTCTACGTTGTTAAACCATGCGTATTCCATGCCTTCACGCGTAGTCCATACGTTTTTACAGGTGATGGAGCAAGTGTGACAACCGATACACTTATCGAGGTTCAGCACCATACCTATTTGAGAACGAATTTTCATTGTGCTGACTCCTTATACTTCTGTTGGAAGTGGTTGTGGAACATCATCGCCAGTAGGGCCATCAAGCCAGTCAACCTTATTCATCTTACGAACTACGACGAATTCATCACGGTTACAACCCACTGTACCGTAATAGTTGAAACCGTATGACTGCTGAGCGTAACCACCAATCATATGAGTAGGCTTAAGTACAACACGGGTTACCGAGTTGTGGTGACCACCACGTGTTCCTGTTGTTTCTGAACCAGGAATGTTCAGGATACGTTCCTGAGCGTGGTACATCATGGTCATGCCTTCGTTTACACGCTGACTTACAACTACACGACAAGTAATCGCACCGTTGATGTTGAACACTTCAACCCAATCGTTATCTTCAAGATCAACTTTTTTGGCATCAACCTCAGACATCCAAATGATTGGACCGCCACGAGACAATGTTTGCATGATCAGGTTATCGGTATACGTACTGTGAATACCCCACTTCTGGTGTGGTGTAATCCAGTTAAGTGCGATTTCCTTATTACCGTTAGACTTCTGGTTCATGATCGGCTTGATGGTTTTAGTGTCAATCGGTGGGCGATAGCTCACAAATTGCTCACCAAATGCCTGCATCCATGGGTGATCCTGATAGTACTGCTGACGACCCGTCAGTGTTCTCCATGGAATCAACTCATGTACGTTGGTGTAACAGGCGTTGTAGCTCACATGCTCATCTTCCAGACCAGACCACGTGGGTGAAGAGATGATCTTACGAGGCTGTGAAACAACATCACGGAAGCGAATTTTTTCTTCCTGCTTTTGCTTAGCCAAGTGAGTGTGATCAATGCCTGTGAATTTACTCAGGGCATCCCACGCTTTAACTGCAACACTACCGTTAGTTTCTGGCGCGAGTGTCAGGATCATTTCAGCTGCATCGATAGCGGATTCTAGTACAGGCTGGCCTTCACTAATGCCTTCATCAAGAACCGTATGATTCAGTTCGCTTAACAGTGCGATTTCATCTTTAGTATCCCAAGCGATACCCTTACCACCATTGCCAGCTTCAGCCAGTAATGGACCTATAGAAGTGAACTTCTTGTAGGTATTAGGGTAATCACGTTCAACCACCACCATGTTAGGTGCTGTTTTTCCTGGGATCAGCTCACACTCGCCTTTCTTCCAATCTTTAACATCAAAAGCCTGACCTAGTTCGCCAGCCGTATCGTGAAGTAGAGGAATGGTAACGATATCTTTCTCTACACCAAGAACACCTTCAGCTACTTTAGAAAACTCTTTAGCGATGCCTTTGTAAATTTCCCAGTCACTACGTGCTTCCCAAGCTGGGTCAACCGCTGCAGTTAATGGGTGGATGAACGGGTGCATGTCTGATGTGTTTAAGTCATTCTTCTCATACCACGTTGCGGTAGGTAGAACGATATCAGAGTACATACAAGTTGATGACATACGGAAGTCTAGTGTAGTTACTAGGTCAACCTTGCCAGTAGGTGCATCTTTAACCCACTCTACTTCATTGGGCAGTGTTCCGCCTGTTGTACCTATATCTTCGTTCATTACGCCGTTCTTGGTACCTAATAAGTACTTAAGGAAGTACTCATGACCCTTACCAGAAGAACCTAGTAAGTTAGAACGCCAAATGAACATGTTGCGTGGGAAGTTATCAGAATTATCTGGCTCTTCACATGCAAACTTGATTTCGCCTGATTTAAGCTGCTCAACCAAGTAATCTTTAGGATCTTTACCGGCTGCTTCAGCGGCTTTCACCACTTCAAGTGGGTTGCTGTTTAGCTGAGGAGCAGATGGCAACCAACCCATACGCTCTGCGCGTACGTTCCAGTCGATCATGTGTTCTGGGAAATCATCTTTGTTAGCCAAAGGTGAAAGTACGTCTTTAGTATCCATCTTCTCATGACGCCACTGACTTGAGTGGTTATAGAAGAATGAAGTGCCGTTCATGTGACGTGGTGGCTTGCTCCAGTCAAGACCGAAGGCTAATGGCTGCCAACCTGTTTGTGGACGTAGTTTTTCTTGTCCAACATAATGAGCCCAACCGCCGCCACTTTGACCAACACAACCACACATGATCAACATGTTCATGAGGCCACGATAGTTCATGTCCATGTGGTACCAGTGGTTCATGCCGGCACCAACGATGATCATTGAACGACCATTAGTTTTGTGTGCGGTATCTGCGAACTCACGAGCCACCTGAATGACTTTCTCACGGCTTACGCCAGTGATTCGTTCTTGCCAAGCGGGTGTGTAAGGTACGTCATCGTCAAAGCTTGAAGCAACGTTGCTTCCACCTAGACCACGATCCAGACCGTAATTACCCATCATTAAGTCATAAACCGTCGCGACTTTAACAGTAGATCCGTCGGCTAAGGTTAACTCTCTAACAGGGATGCGGCGAACCTGAACATCGTCCTGGTCATTGTTATTGAAGTACTCATGCTCTTGACCACCAAAGTAAGGGAAGCCTACATCAGCAGTTTCTGTGTCGTCACCTTTGGCAAAAGTAAGCTGCAATTTAGTTTCTTTGCCGGCTCCGCCTTCACATTCTTTAAGGTTCCACTGGCCGTCTTCACCCCAACGGAAACCAATCGTGCCGTTTGGAGCAACGATATCGCCAGACGTTTCGTCAATAGCAACGGTCTTCCAGTCTGGGTTGTTATCTTGGCCCAGGTTGTTGTCTAGGTCAGATGCACGAATAAAGCGAGTCGACTTCATTGCGCCGTCTTTGTAGTCTTCCAACATAACCAGCATAGGCATGTCGGTATACTTACGAGCGTAATCAGTAAAATACTCACTTGGGTTTTCCAAGTGGAACTCTCTCAAAATAACGTGACCGAATGCCATTGCAAGTGCAGCATCTGTACCCTGTTTAGGGTTTAACCATTGATCAGTTAGTTTTGAAACTTCAGCATAATCAGGTGTGATTGATACTGTTTTTGTTCCCTTGTAGCGTACTTCAGTAAAGAAGTGAGCATCTGGGGTACGTGTTTGAGGAACGTTAGAACCCCAAGCGATAATGTAGTTCGAGTTATACCAGTCAGCTGATTCAGGTACATCAGTCTGCTCACCCCAAGTCATTGGTGATGATGGAGGTAAGTCGCAGTACCAATCATAGAAGCTTAAACATACGCCACCAATCAATGATAAGTAACGTGCGCCCGCTGCATATGAAACCATAGACATTGCAGGGATCGGAGAGAAACCGATAACACGATCTGGTCCATAGTTCTTAACGGTATAAACGTTAGCCGCTGCTATTAGCTCGTTAACTTCATCCCAGCTAGAACGTATAAAACCACCCATACCACGCTTGCTCTTATAAGAGACGGCTTTGGTTTGGTCTTCAACGATAGAACCCCATGCATCAACAGGCTCCATAGTACGACGTGCTTCGCGCCACAACTTAAGTAAAGGCTTACGGATTTTAGGGTATTTTATACGGTTGGCACTGTAAGTGTACCAAGAGTAACTTGCACCACGCGGGCAACCACGAGGTTCGTGGTTAGGTAAGTCGGGGCGAGTACGAGGGTAATCTGTTTGCTGTGTTTCCCACGTAATCAAACCATTCTTTACGTAGATTTTCCAGCTACAAGAACCTGTACAGTTAACACCGTGCGTTGAGCGTACTATTTTGTCGTACTGCCAGCGCGAGCGGTAGCTATCTTCCCATGCGCGATTTTCGTTGGTCACTTCACCGTGGCCATCAGAAAACTCGCTCTGTTTTTTCTTAAAAAATTGTAGTCGATCTAAAAAATGACTCATTATCAGAGCTCCAGGAACTAATTGTTCAAGGTGGATAAGTAAACTGTTTAACGAAGAAAGCCATCAGGCCTACCCCTAAGTGAGTAGGGTGGAGTGATGGTTGTCTTGTTTAACGTTTGTTTACCCTGTTCTTCTTACTTTAATTTTCTGCCTTTACTAATGACTAGCATGACAGCTAGCTTAGGTGAGGAGCCGAAACTCCTCAATCCCAAGCTAAGGTTTTACAACCATATTTTGATCTGTATTAACTTTATCTACGGATTCTTAAATTCTGCACCTGAGCGCAAGTAGAACCACCAGTTGATAACCAAACATACGGCATAGAATACAGCGAAACCGTACAGTGCATTTTCTGGAGTAGTTAGCTTGATTTGCTCGCCAAGTACCTTAGGAATAATGAATGCACCGTATGCAGCAACTGCTGAAGTCCAACCCAGTACTGGGCCAGCTTGTTCCTTGTTAAATACCATAGAGATAGTACGGAAAGTAGAACCGTTACCAATACCTGTAGCAGCAAACAAAAGCAGGAACAATACAAAGAATGGAAGGAAATATTCTTCCGGAGTAGCTGATGCGTAAGCCGCCTGCATGTAGTAAGCAACACCTACCGCACAAGCAATCATGACAACAGCACAAATTTGGGTAACTAATGCACCCCCCACCTTATCTGAAATCCAACCGCCTACTGGGCGAATAAGCGCGCCAATGAAAGGTCCCATCCAAGCGTACATTAATGCACTTGGGCCGTTAGGGTTTGCTTGATCGTGAGTCATTACGCCATCAACCATAATATGTTGAAAGCCAAATATAACTTTGATTGATAGTGGGAAAGACGCGGCAAAACCAATGAACGAACCAAAGGTCATAGTGTAGATAACACTCATTGCCCAAGTGTGCTTGTTGTTAAATATTTTGTACTGACGGCTTAGGTTTTCGTTAATCTGACCCGGAATCAGCTTTAACAAGAATACAGTTAATCCGATAACGATAGGCAGAACGATCCACTTGCTTATCTCAAAGCCAGAACCACCTACTTTCTCAGGAAGCATTAACCACAAACCGAATACGGCAGTAATGAAACCAATAAACAACATGCCCGAGATCATACCGAAAGACGCAGGAGCGCTTGGTAGGTTAGGGGTAACATGAGATGCTTTGATGTTGTTCATTCCCATCCAGCCAACAACAGCCAGTGGAATAAGGAATAATAACCAGATATAACCGGCGTTATGAATCCAAGCTTCAGAGCCTGCTGGAATCTTACCGATTAATGTACCTGAAGTATTTACCAGCTCCATTGACTCGCCACCGAAGATGCCAAACGTCATCGCCAGAGGAACAAGAATCTGCATGGTAGTCACACCAAAGTTACCTAAACCTGCGTTTAAGCCTAGTGCTAAACCTTGCTGCTTCTTAGGGAAGAAGAAGCTGATATTTGACATTGACGAAGCGAAGTTACCGCCACCAAAGCCAGAAAGTAGTGCAAGAACCTGAAATACCCAAAGAGGCGTGTTCTTATCTTGCAGTGCAATACCTGCACCAATCGCAGGAATCATCAACAATGCGGTGGTAAATACGATGGTGTTACGACCACCCGCCAGTCGAATAAAGAAACTACTCGGTATACGGAGTGTTGCACCCGTTAAACCGGCAATAGCCATTAAAGAAAATAACTCAGACTTCTCAAAATCAAAGCCTAGGTTAAGCATTTGTACTGTAATAATACCCCAGTACAACCAAACCGCGAATCCACAAAGCAAACTGGGGATAGAGATCCAAAGGTTGCGGTTAGCAATCTTTTTCCCTTCACTTTCCCAGAACGTTTTGTCTTCCACGTCCCATTTTTGTATATCTGACATAAGCGTCACTCCCGTTTTTTTTACTTTTAAATATAAACTTTCGTATTTTTTAATATTCTAAAGTTAGAATTCTGTTTCCCACTTGATGTTACTCACTTCAAGGGGCCAAAAAGTCACTTTCGTTGGCTTCTCGTACGCGTTCTGTATAAGCATCAAATTTTATGGCGTAGTACATCCAAATCATGCATGCGCCTAGCACACCGTAAAGCAACATAAAGCAAGAGCTGCGAATATTTGTAAGGTCGGCTGTTGCGCCAAAAAGCAGAGGAAGGATGAACCCCCCTAAGCCACCTATCATGCCTACTGCGCCACAAACTGACCCCATATTGTTGGGGTAATAGTCGTGAATGAGTCTAAATACACCTGCCTTACCAAAGCCCATGGCTATACCCATAATGAAAATTAGCAGGGTAAAAATATAAATGTTAATGCCGATATTAAGTTCAATGTCGCGCTCCATCCCATGTATGGTGACGGTGGAAGATGGGTAAGAAAGAAAAAATAAGCAGACTATGCAAATCCAGAAAACCACCCAGTTTACTTGGCGCGCACCTACGTTGTCGGATATCCAGCCACCAAAAGCGCGAATAATAGCTGCAGGCACAATAAAGGCGAGTGTTAGGTATGAGGCTGTTTGCAGGTCAACACCGTATTCGCCTACATAATATTTAGGTAGCCATAGTGCGAGTGCGATAAAGCCACCAAATACAAAAAAGTAATACAAGCCAAAACGCCATACGCGCATATCACTTAAAGGTTTAAGTTGTTGCTGAAGCGTTGCGTGAGTATTGTTATCTTTACGACTCTGATGCTTAGGGTCTGTATAGGTAAAGAACCAGAACAACCCAGCAATAACAATGAGTGCGGCTGCGTAAATAAGGGGGATCGTTCTCCAGCCATAAGAAAGCATAACCATAGGGGCAATAATGTTGGTAATGGCGACCCCAATGTTACCTGCCCCAAAAATACCCATGGCTGTGCCCTGATTTTCAGACTCAAACCAAGCAGATGTGTAGGTCACTCCGATAGCGAAGGCTCCGCCTGCAATACCTACAAAAAAACCAGTAATAAGGTAATGCCAGTATTCGTTTGCGTAAGCAAGACAGAAGGTAGGAACAGATACAAAAATGAGTTGGACTAGAAAAACTATGCGGCCACCATAACGCTCTGTTAATAAGCCGAGAGGTAGGCGAGAAAGAGAGCCAGATAAAATAGGGGTGGCAACTAATAAAGCAAACTGAGTCTCGTTTAAACCGAGTTCACTTTTAATGTCTATGCCTATAATGGCGAACATCGTCCACACAGCAAAATTGACCGTGAACGCGAGCGTGTTCATCGTCAAAACCGACATTTGTTTGCCAGATGCTGTAGCCATAAGTTAGGGTTCCATTAATATTGTTGGCTAAAGTAGATTTTTCAAGCTTTAGTTGGCTTGATACACATCAAGTTTAAAATAACTGAAAAATTGGGCGTGATATTTGTATACCTCTTATGAGGTATTACTGGGGTTTGTTAACGTGTTGAAAAATAACGATAATTTGTTTTTATCTTGGTCTGTTTATAGGGTTTAGTGGGGCGGGGTGTTATTGGTGGTATTGGTTGTAGACTATATTTTAAGTGTGATTAGTATTAAGGGTGCTCGCTTGGTAAATAAGACATGAACTTTATTATATCGTTATTGAACCGATCAATTATCGCACGTTCGGGTTTTGCGCTGGGCGCTATTGCCTTCATTACTCTTATGACGGTTACAAGCTCAGCCTATATTACGAATCAGGTAGAAGGTCATGCCGCCGCGATAAATCACGCGGGGTCTTTGCGAATGCATTCATACCGAATTGTCATGGACCTTCTTGATTCGTCTCATCGCTCGCCAGCGGAAAAAAAAGACATATTACAAGCAGGCGGCGAGCAACAGTTACAGCGCCTTTTAAGTCCCGTGCTGTTGAAAGTCATTCCCTCAGTCCCTCAGCACTTGATAAATAAAATCCATACTGACCTGCTTGCTGTATGGAAAACCCAGATTATTTCACGCTTAAATGGTGATTTGTCCAGCCATGAAAGCATTGATGATCTGCGGGCCCGTTTGGTTGAGTTTTCTAATGCAGCAGATGTACTAGTGGTGCAAATACAGCTGGATGAGGAAGATAAAATAAGGCAGATGAAGGTCATTCAATGGGTGAGCATTATTCTGATTTTATTTATTATATTGGTGGCTATGTTTGACCTCGTTACCAATATAGTGGTGCCTTTGAGGGGCTTAGTTGGTGCTGCTGAGGCCGCAAGGCGAGGTGATTTTTCTGTTCATGTTAAGGCTGAAAATCCTGATGAGCTGGGTACTCTGGCTGAAGCCTTTAATGTGATGGCTGAAGACCTGTCTGCCATGTATAAAAGCCTTGAATTTAGAGTTGAAGAGAAAACGGAAGAGTTGCAAACCAGCAATAAGGTGCTGCAGTTACTTTATAGCTCTTCGACTCGCCTAACTGAGGAGCCAGATAGTGAAAAAAGTATTCGGCAGGTGTTGGATGACTTGCGGAAGGCGATTCATTTCGAGTCAATAACGCTGTGTTTATTGGATGAGTTAACCCATGCTAAGACGCTTCAGGTTTCTTCTGTTGGAGGTGCTACATATGTTGGCCGGCCTGAATACTGCGAAGATAAACAATGCGAGCAGTGTTTACTAGAGCCTGCAACTTTACAAAGCTGCGATCGTAAGCAAAGGTTACTGTCGTTTCCTGTGCAGCATAATCAGCAAAAACTAGGGGTGCTTTATGCTGAGTCAACAAAGGATGAAGAACTTGAACCTTGGAAGACCCAGATTATTAAAACGATTGCTGATAATATCGCTACGCGGGTGAGCCTTAATTTACAGTCAGACCAAGAACAGCGTCTTTCACTAATGGAGGAGCGTGCAGTCATTGCTCGGGAGCTTCATGATTCATTGGCTCAGGCTTTGTCATACTTGAAAATACAGGTAACGCGTCTTGAGTCTCTTCGCTCAAGAAAAGCCTCTAATGAAAAAATTGATGAAGTGGTTAACGATTTAGGTGAAGGGCTTAGTGCTGCTTACCGGCAGTTACGAGAGTTGTTGACCACGTTTCGACTTAAATTGGATAAACCAAGTCTGAATGCCGCTATTATTGATACTGTAGAAGAGTTCAGTGAGCGCGGCAGTATTCCCATTGACCTTGAGTTTGATGTAGGCTCAGTCCATTTACGACCCAATCAAGAAATACATATCTTACAAATAGTGCGTGAAGCGCTTTCTAATGTACTCCGACATTCTCGAGCACGAAATGCGATGGTGATACTTCAATCATTAAGTAATGGAGAGGTTGAAGTGCTTATACGTGATGATGGTGTGGGTATCCCTGATACCCTAGCGGAATTAAATCATTATGGGGTGGTTATTATGCAAGAGCGAGCATCGAGTCTGCATGGTAATGTTTCAATACAGTGTCGAGCAGAAGGGGGGACCGAAGTTAAATTATTGATTCCTTCTAAGACTAATTAAACAGGTAAGTTATTCTTTATGACAACATCTATTAACGGCCGAGCAAAAATTCTTATTGTTGATGATCACCCCTTATTAAGAAAGGGGGTGATGCAGTTGATTGACTTGGATGATGAGTTAGAAACGGTCGGTGAGGCGAGTAACGGCGTAGAAGGTGTCGAGTTGGCACTAACATTAGACCCAGATCTAATACTCCTTGATTTAAATATGCATGGCATGGATGGCATAGACACCCTAAAAGCGATGAGGGACAAAGGTGTTGTTGCTCGCATTGTGATTTATACCGTATCTGATAACGATGAAGATATCATCACTGCGATTAAAGCAGGCGCTGATGGCTATCTTTTAAAAGATATGGAGCCTCCAAAATTACTAGAGCGATTGAAAGAGGCCGCAGTGGGTAAAATGGTCGTTAGCGAGAAAATGACCGAAGCACTGGCGAGTGCCTTAAGGGCTAAGCCTAAAATAGAGAGTATTAGCCTTGATAGTCTGACTTCTAGAGAGTTACAGATTTTAAAATTAATTGTAGATGGCCAGAGTAATAAGCTCATAGCCCGAGAGCTTGATATTACCGAGGGTACGGTTAAAGTACATATTAAGCATTTGTTTAAGAAACTAAAGATGAAATCACGTATTGAAGCAGCTGTTTGGGGGGTTCATCAGGGAGTTTAGCTTTGCTTGGTGACTTTAATATGAATAAAAAAACGATATTAACCATTGATGTATTTGACCCGAAAGAAACCTTGGTTGCGCTATTTGAGAACAATGGTATTGAGTTTAAGTCTTTAGATAAAAACACTGCATTCAAAATTGCAAAAGATCGTAGCTTAGAGGTTATTGGTGACCCAGATGTCAGCGCTCAAATCACCTCATTGGCATCTGTCTTGGCTGCATGGCTTGAAGCGAATGCTGATCGCAAAATACAAGCTCAAATGAATGACGGGACTATTATCTATTTAGCAGGGCTGGCTATTGAGGATGTTATCAGTATTCTAAAAAACACGATTAAATTGATCGCGTTTGATCTTGAATATAATAATTCAATAGGGCGGGCCAATAAGTATTAACGACGTAGAGCAATGTTTAACTTTTTCTTTTCAGACTACTACCAAAAACACAATAGTAATGTTTTTTATCGTTTTTTCTAGAATATTTTTTTGTTTTTATATAAATATCAGTGAGTTATCAATTACTGAAAATACCTCTTTGTAGGTATTTTAAGAGTTGGTAATATCTTGTGAATTATCTTGTTTGACGTGAATCAATACCGCAAACCACATAATTGTCTACTTTACGCTCCGTAGTTGTACCTAATTTTAAGGGGTACGTTCTACCCCAATGTGCGATGTAAGAATTCCTGGCTCAAATGCAGCATTAGGAAATACCGGAGATCAAGGTATGTCGGAAAGATTAAATATTTTAGATTTTAGTAGCAAAAGCATAAGAACGCTCCACATTACGTGGTTTGCTTTCTTTCTAACGTTTGTAATGTGGTTTAGTTTCGCCCCTTTGAAGCCTTTCATTATGGAAGCCTTCAACATGACAAATGCTCAATGGAAAGCGTTGCTTATATTGAACGTAGCACTGACCATTCCAGCGCGTATTGTTATCGGTATGCTGGTTGATAAATTTGGCCCGCGTATTGTGTATAGTCTGTTGCTAATTACCTCAGCCTTCTTGTGCTGGGGGTTTGCTTTCGCACAAACCTATGAGCAACTGGCATTGTTCCGTTTCCTTTGTGGTTTCATTGGTGCGGGTTTCGTAATCGGTATTCGCATGGTGGGTGAGTGGTTCCCTGCCAAAACAGTGGGCGTTGCAGAAGGTGTTTATGGTGGCTGGGGTAATTTCGGTTCTACCGCTGCAGCATGGACTCTACCTGCTATTGCTGCTTATGTTTATGGTGGTGATGACGGTTGGCGTTATGCCATTGCGACAGTGGGTGCCATCGCATTGGTTTATGGTATTTTCTTCTATATAAAAGCACGTAACACGCCTAAAGGCTCTACTTACTTTAAGCCCAAGAAGAGTGGCGGCTTAGAAGTAACGTCTAAGAAAGATTTTTGGTTTTACCTGGCAATGAACATTCCAATGTACGCTGCTCTAGCTGTATTAACCTGGAAGTTATCTCCGGCAGGTGTAAGTTTACTCTCTGAAATGACCGCTAATATTTTATGGGTTGGTCTTGCTGTTCTGTTTATTTTTCAGACTTACCAGATTTATGGGGTGAATAAAGAGAATTTGGCCAATGGCGTGCCAGAAATGCAGCAGTATAAATTTAAGCAGGTAGCGATTTTAAACTGGTCTTACTTCGTTACTTTTGGTTCTGAGTTGGCGGTTGTTTCAATGTTGCCTGCTTTCTTTATGGAAACATTTGACCTCACGCCAGTAATGGCGGGGCTTTTGGGTGGTGCATTTGCTTTAATGAATCTGGTTGCGCGCCCAGGCGGCGGCTTATTATCTGATAGATTTGGTCGTAAGAAAACCTTGTCTATTTTGATTTGTGGTCTAACCATTGGCTACTTGATTCTGAGTCAGATTGATACGGGCTGGGCAGTGGCTGCGGCCGTTGTTGCTGTACTGTTCTGTTCGTTTTTTGTTCAGGCCGGTGAGGGTGCCGTATTTGCCATGGTTCCACTGATTCAGCGTCGTATGACAGGACAAATTGCAGGTATGACAGGGGCATTCGGTAATGTAGGAGCTGTGACTTTCTTAACAGCTTACTCATTTGTTGATGCGTCTACTTTCTTCTTGGTTATTGCTGGTTCAGCTATGGTGTGCTTCCTTATCGTCCAGTTCTTGGAAGAGCCAGAAGGGCATATGACTGAGGTACTACCTGATGGTACTGTGCAGTTGATTGAAGTGAGCTAATGAGTTTCACACTTTAAAATTAGTAAAGTAGAATAAGGGCTGTTAGATTTAAAGTTTTATACTTTAATACCTATACAGCCCTTTTTTCATTTATGTATTTTAATATCGAAGCATTATTCGGTGCGCACGGCGCACCCTACGGTGTGACTAGCATATGCTTTGTAGGGTGTGCCGTGCGCACCAAAAAATGTTTGGGTATGCTGAGTAAGCTGAGAGAGCCACGTTTTGAGTAAACATCATTTTACCGAAAGCGCACCAATAGATACCAGCCATAAATTAGAGCTATCTATTGCTCAGACGTCTATCAAAGGCCTTAAACATCAGAATGAAGATGCGGTAGGTTATAAGGTGCCTGAAGACTCCTTGTTGGCTATAAAAGGCGCGGTAGCAGTAATCGCCGATGGTGTAAGCAGTGCTGAAGCGGGCAAAGAGGCTAGCGCTCAGTGTGTAAATGATTTTATTGAAGACTTTTTTCGTACGCCTGATTTGTGGAGTACGAAAACCTCAGCGCAGAGAATACTCACGGCTTTAAATCGTAGCCTTTATTTGCGGAGCCATAAGTTTGTTAATTTAGAGCGTGGTTATATCACGACCTTGTGTATCTTGGTGATAAAGTCGAGTCGTGCTCATTTGTTTCATATTGGTGATTCACGTATTTATTTAATTCGTGATAGTGAAATGGAGCAATTAACTCAAGATCATTTAAAAACGCCCAGCGGCGAAGGTAAGCCGTACCTTGTTCGAGCAATGGGGATGGATGTTGCGTTACAAATAGACTATCGCTGTATTGATATTAAAGACGGTGACCGCTTTTTTATGTCAACGGATGGCGTACATGATTTTGTTGATGATGAGGAAATACTAAGCACGCTTAATCAGTACGGTGACAACCTCCAGCAAGCCGGAGATGCCTTGGCGGAGGTGGCCCTTAAGAATCAAAGCAATGATAATATATCTTGTTTAATGCTAAATGTTGATAAAATACCTCATGAATCGACCATTGAAGCCGGTGCTCGTTTAAGTAAACTGCCTTTCCCCCCAGACTTAGAGCCTGGGATGAAGTTAGATGATTACCGCATCGAATCTTTACTTTTTGCCAGTGCGCGAAGTCAGCTCTATAGAGTTACTGATTTGGAAAATAATCAGCAATTGGTCATGAAAACTCCCTCTGTAAATTATTGTGATGACCCTGGCTATATTGAAGGTTTTTTAACCGAAGCATGGGTCGGGGAGCGGATCAGTAGCCCTCATATTGTGGAGGTTATACGACACCACCCTCAGCGTAATTTTCTGTATTACCTGATGGAAGATATTAAAGGCATGACCCTTGAACAGTGGATGGAAAACAACCCTCAGGCTCGACCAAGACAAGTGTTTGATATTGTTAAGCAAATTGCAGATGGCTTACATGCATTGCATAAAAAAGAGACGGTTCATCAAGACCTGAAGCCTGGAAATATTATGATAACACCCGAAGGCGTGGTGAAAATTATTGATCTTGGTTCTGTGTTTGTAGCGGGTATTGCTGAAATAGATGACCCTATTCGTCGAAGCGCTGTTTTGGGTACGGTAAATTACACTGACCCTCTTTATATGCAAGGTAAAAAGCCAGGTATTAAAGGCGATATTTATTCTATTGGCTCAATTGCCTATGAAATGATTACCGGAAAATTGCCTTATGGCGACAAGTTAGAGAATTTTAGTGCGCATCAAGAAACAAAAAACCTTAAATTCATCTCTAGTTTTAAAGTGAATAAAGAGATACCTATTTGGTTTGATGGGGCACTTAGAAAAGCCACTTCTTTAAGCCTTGAAACACGCTACTCATCCGTTGAAGCATTTATTGAAGATCTTGAGAAACCCAATCGAGAATTTTTAACGGAAGAATACCAAGCCAGTATTAAAGATAACGATAAGAGCCTAAAGCCTCCTTTGCCTATTTGGAAATTATTAGCGGTTCTTTGGTGTGTTTCACTACTTTGCGCGTTTATTATCTTTATTGATTGATGTTTGAAAAGAAAGGGGGGTGAAGCCACACTCCAATATAAATGCGGGAGCTGATGGAGTATGACTTCAAAAGGGACAGGCCCTAGTTCGGGGGAGCGGCTTTAACTTACTTATCTAAAACCAAAATAACATTACCACCTTCTAGCTTAGCTTCGAAGGTTTTTACACACCCTTTGTCGTGACCTTTAGCTTCTCCATCATCCAGGCCTATCACCCAGTTATGTAAAGGGCAGGTAACGGTATTGTTATGAACAATGCCTTGTGACAAAGCGCCTTGCTTATGGGGGCATTTATCATGCATCGCAAACACTTCATCTTCCGCTGTACGAAATATAGCGATATCACCTTGGTTGGTTTTAACAACACGTGAACCCAGTTTAGGGATGTCTGTTAGTTTTCCAATCTCAATTGTTTGACTCATTATGCTAACTCTCTTAACTCATTCGTTTAACTAACACGCTTAACTAATAATCGCGTCGGAAATTACACTTCAGCCATTGGAATAAAGCTTTGCTTATCGAAGCCTTCTACACGTTTCTTCCAAGGGTCAACCTGCGCATACTTCTGAGACTCAATGAACCGATCATAAAAAGCTTTACGTTTATCAGCATCTTCTACGATTTCTTGCTTGATATAGGTTAGACCTACACGCTCAATCCAAGGTGCAGTACGTTCATTATGATGACCTTTCTCACGGTATATCTGCATAAAGGCGCCCACATATTCCATGGCTTCGTCATCTGTTGTTACTTTTACCAGGAAGTCAGACACTCTCACCTTCATTCCGCCGTTGCCTGCTACATAAAGCTCCCAACCAGAATCTACAGCAACAACACCAAAGTCTTTAATGGTGGCTTCTGCGCAGTTTCGTGGGCAGCCAGAGACGGCAATTTTGAATTTAGCGGGTGTCCATGAGGCCCACGTCATTTCTTCAATTCTTACACCTAAGCCGGTTGAGTCTTGAGTACCAAAGCGACAGAACTGAGACCCTATACAGGTTTTAACGGTACGAAGAGACTTACCGTAAGCATGACCAGAAACCATGCCTGCATCGGTGAGGTCTTTCCACATAGGAATCAGGTTGTCTTTGCTAACACCCACTAAGTCTATACGTTGGCCACCAGTGACCTTCACCATGGGTACTTCATATTTATCGGCCGTGTCAGCGATAACACGAAGATCTTCAGGTGTTGTCATGCCGCCTAACATTCTTGGAACAACGGTATAGGTATTGTCTTTCTGAATATTTGCGTGCATTCGTTCATTCGTGAAGCGTGAGCGCATATCATCTTCGTATTCACCAGGCCATGCGGCTAGCAAGTAGTAGTTAATGGCTGGGCGGCAAACATGACAGCCTTCTGATTTCATGAAATCAAGGTATTCACTGACCTCTGAGAATGACTTCAGTTTTTGACTTGTGATAGCATCACGCACGTTATCATGGCTTGATGTGGTACAGGCACAAAGCGGTTTTTCTGTTTCAGTCGGGTTGTAATCCCCCCCTGCTGTAGCAACCAGTATTTGCTCGACCAGGCCGGTACAAGAACCACAAGAAGCCGATGCTTTGGTAACGGCTCTTACTTCTTCAAGTGTGTATAGGTTTTCTTCATTAATAGCTTTAACAATATCGCCTTTACACACGCCGTTACAGCCACATACTTCAGCACTATCAGGTAAGTTGGCTGCCGCATTGGCCTCACCATGACCAGAGTCACCTAAGTGAACCTGACCAAATAATAATGTATTACGAATGTCTTTAACGTTGACACCGTCTTTCATCATGCTGAAATACCAAGACCCATCGACGGTATCGCCATAAAGAACGGCACCGATAATCTTGTCTTCACGAATGACTATTTTCTTATAAACACCCCGTTTAGGGTCTTGGAAGACGATGTCATCGGTGTCTTCATCACCTTCAAAATCACCTGCAGAGAACAGGTCACAACCGGTTACTTTAAGCTTGGTAGCGGTCGCAACACTGCGGTAGTTGGCGATGCCATAGCCTGCCAGGTGGTTGGAGCAAACTTTTGCCTGATCCCAAATAGGTGCAACTAAACCAAATAGCTCGCCTCGGTGCTGAACACATTCGCCGATTGCATAAACGCGAGGGTCAAAGGTTTGCATGGTATCGTTAACGACAATACCGCGTTCGCTGTGTATACCTGCACTTTTAGCCAGATCTATATTCGGTCGAATACCTACGGCCATGACAACGATGTCGGCTTTTAGTTCAACACCATCATCAAAAGCGATGCCAGCTACATTACCTTCATTATCTGAGGTGATTTTAGTGGTATTGGCAGACATTTTGAATTTAAGTCCGCGAGACTCAAGTTCAGTTTGAAGTAATTTGGCAGATGGGCCATCAAGCTGGCGGTTCATTAACACGTCTAGGTTATGGATGATGGTAACGTCCATACCTTGAAGCATTAAGCCGTTTGCGGCCTCAAGACCTAGCAGGCCGCCACCAATAACCACCGCATGGGTTTTATTTTTGGCCGCATCAAGCATGAGGTCTACATCAGAGATATCACGGAATGCGATAACACCGTTTAGTTCATGACCCGGTAAAGGAATAATAAACGGGTTAGATCCGGTGGCTAAAAGTAGACGCGTGTAGCTTTCTTCTGTTCCGTCTTCAGCGAAAACAATACGGTTACGACGATCTATTTTTACAACTTTTTTATCTATGCCCGCATGCAAGGTAATGTTGTTGTCTTTATACCAGTCAAGATCATTAATCATGATCTGTTCAATAGTTTTTTCACCGGTTAATACGGGGGAGAGCATGATACGATTATAGTTACCATAAGGTTCTGCACCAAATACGGTAATGTCATACTTGTCAGGGGCAATTTTCAGTAGTTCTTCAACAGTACGCATGCCTGCCATACCATTTCCGATGACGACTAGTTTTTCTTTCATTGCTCTCTCCAGGATAATTCGGGCGCTTAAATGTAATAATTGAGATACTTCTTTATGTTGTCTATTGCATAACTCGCGCCAGTTTTTTTAAATACTTGTAGAAGCCTTTAGATTAACGATTTTAGAGGGTTTTTCCTTTATATAACCGTAAGCTAAGTAAAGGGGTTGGGTAAAATTGAGTAACCGTCGCACAAAGAACGTGCGTGCATTTTTCTGGTGCGGAGATCTTGCACATCATTGGTGCGAGCGTAAAAGATGTGATGTTTTTTGCTCTTACTCTGTTAAAGTTGGTTCTTGTAGGTCGTTAAGTTAATTCTGAATATGACGTTAGGTGTGCTGTGCAATCGTTACTTAGAAACATAACCAAGAATTCATTAGTTGCCCGGGCCATGAGAGGCTGGATGGCGATTATTATCCTAGTACTCATTAGTATGGCCGCGTCTTTGATTATTACCCAGTCGACGGATGGTGATGCTGAAAGAATAAACGTTGCGGGTTCGTTGAGGATGCAGTCTTACCTCATATCTCAAGTTGTTCTAAGGGTTAATCATGATCTTGAGAAAAGTGAGAGTGAACTATACCTTGAACTGGAAGAGTTTGAGCGACGTCTTGAAACACCCATCTTAGCGGAGCTTTTGGAGTCTCCTGATTCCAATGCTGAAAGGCAGACCTTGGAATCAGTTATAAGCGAATGGCAGGCTCTTAGGGCTGGTTTGCTTGCTTATAAAAAGCATGACGAACTTGAATTGCTTGCTGATATCGACCATTTTGTTGTCGCGATAGATAAAATGGTCGGACTTTTTCAGGCGCAGACAGATTATAAAATTGAGCAGTTACGACTGATTCATGGTGTGAGTATTTCTCTGGTTATTATTGTGGCCTTTCTTGCCTTACTTGACCTCTATAGAATGGTTGCACTGCCATTGAGGGAATTAGTTGTTGCGGCAGAAAAGGCAAGGCACGGAGAACTGAGCGCCCGAGTTGAATATTTAGAAAAAGATGAGCTTGGTTTGCTGGGAACGACGTTTAATCATATGGCCTCAAACCTAGAGGCTACTTATCAAGACCTTGAACATCGAGTTGCGACCAAAACCTATGAGCTACAGGCACAAACGGAGTCGCTTGAGTTATTATACGAAACTTCACGTCTAATTAATGACGGTGACACTCATGCTGGCGCGATTAGGCTAATTATAAAAAATCTCCAGCAAACCATTGGCGCAGGCTTCTTTGAAACCTATTTGACACCTCATGTACTGGCTTACATTGACATTAACGAAGAGTTTAAGGCGGCTTCGGGTAATTATGAGGAGTGGTTGGAATGTAAAAATTCAGAGCATTGTTTTCGGATTTTAGATAAAGAGCATAATTACGGTTTTCTTTTATGGCATGTTGAATCCCAGGATGTATCTGAAGAAAAAAGACAATTAATCGCGGCTGTTTGTGACCTAGTGGCCTCTGCATTTAATCGTGACTGGAAAAATGAACAAACATGGCGCCTTTTATTGGCCGAAGAAAGGGCTACGATCGCCAGAGAGTTACATGACTCGTTAGCTCAGGCCTTGGTTTACCAAAAAATGCAAGTGCGTCGCTGGCAAACATTAAGTGAGCGAGGTGCGGACAAAGCACAGTTAGCAGAGATTACAGCAGAAATAAGGCAAGGCCTGAATGCAGCTTACGCCCAGCTTAGGGAACTATTGATAACCTTTAGACTTAAGCTTGATGAGCCAGGACTCGAGTCCGCCCTTAATGCTACTGCCGCGGAATATCGTGAACGCGGCTCAATGAATATTGCACTAAATTATGATCTCGGTGTTGCTTCATTTCGACCCAATGCTGAAATTCATATATTGCAAATAGTCAGGGAGGCGTTGTCTAATGTGGTTCGTCATGCTCAGGCTGATAATGTAGATATTAACTGCTTCATTGAAGATATAGAAGATGAAGACAAAGAATGTGGTCGAAAGTTAGTGGTCGAGATATTGGATAACGGTGTTGGTTTGCAGAGCGACGATTCCGGGCCTATGCATCACGGTGTAAGTATTATGAATGAGCGAGCACAAAGTCTTGATGCGCAGCTGTCTATGGATAATAATCCTGACGGCGGGGTAGCTGTTCGTATTGTTTGTGATATGGAAAAAATAAAGCGTAATGGTTAAGAATGAATGTTATTAATAAATATAATTGAATTAACAGTGGTGAGATAATTAATCATGACAAGTGATGGCGAACAGTTAAATATTTTAATCGTTGATGATCACCCCATGTTGCGTCGAGGCGTTAAAGAACTTTTGCAGCTAGAGGCAGGGTTAGACGCTATTGGCGAAGCAAGTTCTGGGCAAGAGGCGCTTGAAATAGCAGAGAATCTAGAGCCTGATCTTATCTTGCTCGATTTAAACATGAAAGGGATGGATGGCATTCAAACCCTTAAGGCATTGCGAGATAAAGATATTTACTCTCGGGTAGTGATATTCAGCGTGTCTGATAGCCATGAAGATGTTATTGCAGCCCTAAAAGCGGGAGCCGATGGTTATGTTTTAAAAGAAACAGAGCCAGAAGAGTTAGTGTCGTACATCCGACAGGCTGCCACAGGAACAATGGCTATCAGCGATAAGCTGGCAGCGGTATTGGCCTCTGAAATTGGCAACCGAAAAGAGGGCAGTGATCGCTCAGTGGATGGGCTCACGCAGCGAGAGCGACAGATACTCAAGCAAGTTGCCGCAGGCATGAGTAATAAAATGATTGCGACCAAGCTGGATATAGCAGAAGGTACGGTTAAAGTTCATGTAAAAAACTTGTTGAAGAAACTCAAGATGCGCTCTAGGGTAGAGGCGGCAATTTGGGCGATGGAAAATAATCTTAATTAATATGGCTAATGATGAACGCGAGTAACTTACGTATTGATGCCGGTATTATAGCGGGCGGATTAGGCTCTCGGTTAGAAGGTGTAGATAAAGGCTTGCTTCATTGGCAGGGCGTTGAGTTTGCGGAGCATATAGCGGCTCGCCTTCGGCCATATACCAAAACACTGATTGTTAATTGTAATCGTAATGGTGAGCGCTATCAGCATCTTGCAGATAAGATTGTAGGCGATGGTGATGGTGAGTTTAATGGCCCACTGGCAGGCTTGCGCGCTTTGCTGCAGGCATCTGATGCTGATTATTTGTTGGTGTCACCCTGTGACACGCCAGCGTTGTCAGAGGATTTTGCTGATAAAATGTTAGCGTGCCTTGAAGATAACCCCGGCGCAACGATTGCTGTGGATGATGGCGATCGTCTTCATCCATTACACCTGCTTATTCCTGTCTCTCTGGCAAAAAGTATTGATGACTATCTTAAGTCGGGGGAACGCCGGATGATGAAGTGGTTAAAGCAAAATAATTTGGTTTGCTGTGACTTTTCAGATCAGCCTGAAGGTTTTTTAAATGTAAACTCACCGGAAGAAATGGAACAGTTGATCGGGCAGGTTTAAGCGTAGCCTTGATGAAGCACCGCGGAATCAGGGGCACCCCAGAAACCATAACGAAAAAAGTGTTTGGTTTCTTTCCGTCGAACCTCTTTTCATCAAGACTACTTAATGCTATTTACTCTGAGTGCCGTAAATATATTTTGTTAGGGTTTAGCTTATAACTCCAAGGAAGACCAGAATTCTTCCAGCCATTCACTGTTCTCCATGGGTTGTCTGGATTGTCTTTAGAAGAGCTGCCTTCAAAGCCGTCCGTCACTACATAAACTTTTTTAAAGCCCATGCCCTCGAGTGCTTTAGCCGAGGGCGCACCACGAGTGCCTCCTGATCGGCACATTAGAATAATGGGTGCCGTTTTATCTAAGCCTTTGTTGGCTAGCGCACGCGCCACCCCGCTTGCAAAATCAGGGTTTTTTTCCATTGCTAATACGGGCTTTGTTGAGTGCCACTTGGCTGCGTTGACTAGAAGGTATGGAACGTTAACGTCAATCATGTCTGTGTACCCAGTGAACATAATTTCTACAGGTTCACGAACATCGACAAATAAAATACCGCTGCCATCCTTTGTTACCATCTCGGCTGCTTCGGTAGCTGTGAGATATAAATCCCAGGCAGTTTGCTTAGCGGGGTTTGAAGGCTTGCTGGCAGCACTGATAGCTGATGAAACCAAGATTAGTAATAACGTAGTGATATAAGTCAGCTTCTTCATTGCAATTCTCCTTTAGCTTAGAACGACATAAGGCGTGTATCTTCGTCAAGCAAAGCTTTAGCCATAGCCGGTGGTTTAGCGCTTGTTATACCGTCAAGCAATGCGTCAACTGACACGCCTTTATTCGGTAAGTAGATAGCACAGACTTCTACTTTTCCACCTGCGGCCATAATTTTCTTCATCAATCCTTGCGGGCTCATGCCTTTGGGCTTCTGGGGCGCAGTTGCCGTCTCTGGTGCAGCTTTAAGGGCTAAGTCGCCTGCTGGTCCACACAATAAAATATTTACGGCTACGCCTTGCTTAAGAGACTGCATTGACAAAACCATTGTCATCAGTTGAGTTTGTGGTTCTGGTGAGGTGAGTATTGTCATTAAATTAGATGTAGAGGCGTTCGCTAGCGTACTTGTTATCATCATCGTGCCCAGTGCTAAGGCAGAAAGTAATTTTCGCATTATTTTTCTCCGGTAAATCATCATTTGAAAAAACACTATATGCGCTTAGTGGATGATGCACCGTGACTTTGTCACCAGACCTATTATTCAAACCTTAGTCGTTATTTTTGCTTTACCTGCTTGCACAACTCTAATGTAGCCTTGATGGAGTAAAACGGAATCAGGGTTTATTCGATGAAGTTAGAAACACTTATCATCTATATTTAAAGCTTAAATGTTTGCTTGATAACCCCCTTGATTCCGCTCTTCACTGCATCACGGCTACGGGGTGGCGCATAGAAGAGACCTACTTCTTCCAGCGTTCAGCCCGTTTTTGATCGGTGCCTTTTTCTTCAACCCAATCTGAACTAGAGCTTGTGAGTTCTTTTTTCCAAAAAGGGGCGTCTACTTTCAGGTAATCCATAATAAATTCACAGGCTGAAAATGATGCTTCTCTGTGGGCGCTGCTGACACCTACAAAGACGATTTGATCACTCATTTTAAGCTCACCTACTCGATGAATAACCCGTACTTGATTGATTGGCCAGCGTTCATGAGCTTGGTCGATAATACTTTGCAGGGCTTTCTCTGTCATGCCTGGGTAATGCTCAAGAAACATGCCTGTTAGGTCGCTTCGATCACCAAACTCTCTGACTAAGCCTGTAAAGCAACAAATAGCACCAATGTTTGGACAGTCTGTTCTGAAGGCGTCCATTTCATCTTGTACATTAAAGTCAGCTTCTTGAATGCTAATCATCGCCCTAACCTCCAGTAACCGGGGGAAAGAAAGCGATCTCGTCATCAGCGTTTACTGCGCTATTTAGACTAGCCATCTCTTGGTTGATGGAAACGAGGATTTTTCCGTTTTCTAGTGCTGTGTCCCAGGGCGCTCCGCGCTCACTAAGGCGGTCAACAACATCCTGGGCAGTGCTTATGCCAGTGATATCATTGAATGTTTCTTGATCACACTGCAGGCGCTCTCTCAAGCTGGCAAAGAAAAGTATTTTCATGATTTTTTTCCAATATTAACTGTTGCCAAAAAGCTCGGAGAAAGGACTGAATTCCACTAGCTCACCTTTTTGAGGGGCTGTATTTTCAGTAATGATCGCAAGCCCGTCAGCCCAGGATGCTGAGCTTAATACACCAGAGCTTTGGTTTGGGTGATTCTCAATAAAGGCTTCACCATTTTCATAGTTAATTCGGGTGCGTAAATACTCTCGTCGCTTACCTGGTTTTTTCAGGCTAAAGCCTATAGGAAGCTTAAACGAGTGAGCTTTAACACTCGCAGCGCCCTGACTTTTCAAAAGGAAAGGGCGAGCAAGAATGCAGAAGGTTACAAATACTGCGCCGGGGTTACCCGGTAAGCCCATGATAGGGGTGTTGGCTACTTTTCCGTAGGCAAAAGGTTTACCGGGTTTAATCGCTAATTTCCACAGGTTGAGTTCACCTAGTTGGTCAATGGCGGCTTTAACATGGTCTTCTTCACCTACGGACACACCACCACTGGTGATAATGACGTCGGCAGATTCTGCTGCATTGGTTAGCGCTTTGAGGGTTGCATCTAAAGTGTCTTCAACAATGCCAAGGTCTAGAATTTCAAACCCAAGGCCCTTTAAAAAGCCCTGTAAAGTGTAGCGATTTGAATTGAATATTTGCCCTTCGCTGATGCTCTGACCAGGCTCTATTAATTCATCACCGGTAGAAAGAATCGCAACTTTTAAAGGACGGTAAGCTTTAACTTCAGCGATGCCTATGGACGCCATCAAACCCATATCTTGGGCTCTTACGTGATGCCCTTTTTGTAAAATAGTTGAACTGGTTTTAATGTCTTGCCCTTGTGGGCGAATATTTTGATCAAGTTTTATGCCTGCAGGTAATGTAACCTGGCCATCTTGCTCTGAGCAGTCTTCTTGCATGATGACGGCTGTCGCATTTTCGGGGATCGTTGCACCGGTGAAAATTCTTGCTGCCGTGCCAGGTTGGAGTGCTTGAGGTACTGACCCTGCGGGTATTCTTTGGGAAATGGGCAGTGTTACTGCGCTATCAGTTTGGCAGTCATTTAAATTAACGGCATAGCCATCCATTGCGCTGTTGTCATGGGGGGGGACATCTATTCCGGAAATAACGTCTTCCGCTAGTATTTTTCCTAATGCATCAACGACAAGAATCGGCAGGCTATCTTTCACTGGGATGGCTTTATTTAATAGTTCGTCAAGCATGGCATCAACTGAACGAAGTTGGCCTCGGTCACAACAACTCATAATTTTTTTATCCTAGTTAGCCGCGGGGGCCGCAATAAGGTTTTACGACATCTACCGGTTTATGTTTTTGACCCATTAACAAACCAACAAAGTTGCATGGGCGGTGAGTGCTGTCCAATTGTTCCTTAATGACTTTATTCCAGCCGGTTCTACACGCGCCTGTTGAGCCAGGTAGGCAGAAAATAACTGTTTTGTTAACTAATCCAGCAAGGGCTCTCGATTGTATCGTGGAGGAGCCTATTTCATCATAAGACACTTGTCGGAATAATTCGCCAAAGCCTTTTACTTCTTTGTCGAATAAAGGCGTGAGTGCTTCTGGGGTACTATCTCGGTCGGTAAATCCCGTGCCGCCGGTAACAATAACAGCCTGGACCTCTGGGTTTGCAATCCATTGAGACACGACTGCACGCATCTGATAAATATCATCAGGTATTAAGTTGCGGTCGATTAGTTTATGCCCAGTATCTTCCAGTGCATCTACGAGTGTTTGTCCAGATGTATCATTCTCATAGCTGCGAGTATCTGAAACGGTTAGTACTGCAATATTAAGTGAAACGAATTCTTTGGCGGCACTCATAGCTAATAATTTTCTCGGCGATTGAATGAGTAGCCGCACATCTTATCATTACCTTGTGTTCTGGCAAGTTTACTTGCATCAATTCTTCAAGCATAAGCATAAGCATAAGCATAAGCACTAAGCACTAAGCACTAAGCACTAATGACTGATCCTGTCTGGCTTTGTTGTTCTATACTTAGCTGAGAGTCTATGGATACCATTTTATCATCACTATTGGCTGCTTGGTGATGCTTGATAGCTTGGTTTATGTCTTGTAGTTCATTGCGTTTGTCGAAGATGGCATCAGCATATTTTTGGTTGGGTAATTGTACTTATTTATAACACGGGTCAATGAATCTTTAGGATTACAAGTTGATAATAGAAGGTCTATTCGGGATTTAGGTAATTATATTGCACTGTTATATTCATCAGTTCAGCGGCTGAGAGCAGTGAAAAAATTGACGGGACCGATTTTTTTATCCTACACGGCGCTTCAACATAAGTTTTGGCATTATATTCACATTAAATAGGAATTTTTTTTTGAAAAATAATCTACGAAAGGTACTCCTGCCTTCTGTCTTGTTCGTTTTAACTTATGGCTTCTGGGTTAGTCCTGACTTTAAAGAGATTTCTGCCGGTGTAGCAATATTTTTATTTGGAATGCTGGCTCTTGAAGAAGGGTTTAGAGCATTCACTGGCGGCGCGCTTGAAAAAATACTTAGGAAAAGCACCAATAAAATGTGGAAAAGCCTAACCTTTGGCTTTACTGCTGCGACGGTGATGCAGTCCAGTTCTCTAGTTTCGGTTATTACAATATCTTTTCTAAGTGTTGGAATGATCGGTTTAGTCGAGGGTCTTGGTATTGTCTTTGGTGCAAACGTAGGCACCACAACCGGGGCTTGGCTAATCGCTGGATTTGGTCTGAAGGTGAAAATATCCGCTTATGCTATGCCAATGCTGGTTTTTGGTGTTGTTTTGATATTTCAGAAATCAAAATCATTGAAAGGTTTTGGTTATATTTTAGCTGGGCTTGGCTTTCTTTTTCTAGGTATTCACCACATGAAAGAAGGCTTTGAGGCATTTCAAGGCAGTATTGATCTGAAATCATACGCAATGGATGGTTTGGCCGGTATTCTTGTATTTACGCTAATAGGCATTGTTGCCACGATTATTATGCAGTCCAGTCATGCAACGCTGGTTCTTATTATCACTGCACTTTCGGTTCAGCAGCTGACATATGAAAATGCACTGGCGTTGGCTATTGGTGCCAATGTTGGAACAACGATTACCGCTATTCTTGGTTCACTTTCTGCAAATGTTGAAGGTAAGCGCTTGGCTCTGGCAGACGTTATATTTAAAGTTAGCGCTGGTATCGTGTTTATCTTTGCAATGGGGCCTATTATGGGGCTAGTGGATGGTATTGCATCTCTTATTGGTTTAGCTGATGACAATTACACATTAAAACTGGCTGTTTTTCACACTGTGTTTAATGTCGCAGGTGTGGTAATCATGATCCCACTGATAAACCCTCTCATTCGACTCGTGACCAGAGTGTTTAGTGTAGCCCCCGAGCAGTTTGCACAACCTAAATACCTAAATGAATCTTCGCTTGAGTTTGAAGATACGGCGCTTGAAGCACTTCGCAAAGAGACTGCTCGCATTTATGGAAAAGCGACTGACGTAATTGCTTTGGGTTTGTCGCTGGATAAAAAAGATATTCTTTCCGGCACTAAGATGAAGCGGGTAGTAAAAGCGCATGATAAAGCAATTGATTACAACATTGATAATGTGTACACGGGCGAGATAAAAAGCCTGAGTGGTGCTGTTCTAGACTATATCAACGTGCTTTCTGTTGATGCTAATACTGCTAGGCAGGTGAGTAGAATTCGACAGGCTAACCAATCAATATTGATTGCTTTGAAGGAAACAAAACACCTCCAAAAAAATATGCAGCAGTATATCGCTTCGGAAAACAAATATATCAACGATGAGTACAATCAGCTGCGTATACGCGTTGCCAAGGCTATTCGCAGACTAGAAAACATCAGAAACAGCACAGATTCAAGTACCTCAATACTATCACTTGACACGCTTAAACTGTCTTTGGAAAAAAGCGTAAATCAGTTACACGAGCGCTTGCAAGTGCTTATTGGGGAAGGTCATATTCCGTCGATGGTGGCTATATCACTAATGAATGACAGCAACTATACTTATAATATTATCTACAACTTGATTCAAGCAAATCATAATTATTTTAAATCAGAAGAAGGTAGCGCAGAAATTGAGGCTGAGCACAATATAGCTCTTAATAAAGAAGAGATCAGTTCAGTGCTTTCAGAAAATAATCAGTAAACAGACATATACTGTTAAAGGAGTCGATCATGGGTATGAAGAAACTTTTGAAGAAACTTAAATCTTACCTAGATAAAGATGCTGAGCTGCTTGAAGAAAAGAAAGAGGGTCTGTCTAAGGTCTTGAAAAAGCTCAAGCATAAAGAAAAGAAAATTAAAAAAATGATTGCAGTAGAAACCGATGAAGAAGAGCTTGATCTGTTAGAGTTATCATTGAAGGTTGTTCATACTCAGCGCAAGAAAGGCATAAAATTGCTCTCATCTTTACGTAAAAAAGAGAAATAAAACCTTATAAGTAATCTGTTGAATGGTCTTTGACTTGATCGATAAATCGGTTGAAGGCCATCTAGAAGTCTCTCGAGATTATCACTTGTATCATTCTTGTTCTTGTCTTTTCGTTACTAAAACTAACAGTGCCAACTGATACGTATAAAGCATCAATGCCTGCTGAAAAGGTTAATGTGGTTGTGTCTTGGTGTGTGTGATTCTGCTTGATTGGCTGAGGTAGGTTGTTTACTTATCGAAATAAAGGCCATCTCGATAAGTAAACGCGCCGTGTAGGTAGGCTAACAGCGCTCTAGATATGACTGTGACCCCATTATTAAGTAATGGGCAATCCATTGAGTACAAAGAATAGTGTGGCAGCGAGTGCCGCAGAGCAAGGTACAGTGATAATCCACGCCGTAATAATCTTCTTGAAGGCTGAGCGTTTAACAAGTCTTTCGCCATAAACTACTTTAAGTTCTTTGCGCTCTTTCTTGCTTAACCCCAGTGGGTTCTTTTTCCCCTTGGTTTTTTTCAACATGCTTTCCATGTCTTCAACTGAAGCTGATTTGAAGTTACTCAAAAAAGTTTGTAGGCGCTCACGCTCTTCGCCTTCGTGATGATCAAGCATCTGATGTAGTTGGCTTGCATAACTTGTTTTCAGGTACTCGCGTAAAAAGCCAACACCGAAAATACCGCCAACAGCAATGTGTGTTGAGCTAACAGGTAGCCCTAGCTGTGAGGCAACAATAACCGTTAAGGCAGCAGCCATCGCAACACAAAATGCACGAGACTGATCCAACTCGGTTATTTCACTGCCTACAGTTTTAATTAGTTTTGGTCCATATAAAGCTAAACCAAGTGCAATACCCAGTGCGCCAATCATCATGACCCAAAGAGGAATGGCCGCTTTGGCTGAAATTGCACCTGCATTTTGAATCGAATCAGTAATTGCGGCTAAAGGACCCACTGCGTTTGCTACATCGTTAGCGCCATGAGCAAAACTCAACAAGGCTGCTGCGCAAATTAGAGGTATAGTAAACAGGCTGTTTACACCATCTCTGCTATTTTCTAGTTTGAGCGAAGCGCGAGCGATTATAGGTTTAACAATAAAGTACATTAGACATGCGGCTCCGAAACCAATTAGAAGAGCATCTTGAAAATCAAGCTTCCATATTTTCTTCAAACCCTTCAATGCAAGGTAGGTAGAAAAAGCCCAAGCCATAAGAGCTAGTAATATCGGAACATAGCGTCTAGCGGCTCCTAGCATGTCTGTTTGATAGGAAACGGTTCGCTTAATAAAGTAAGCAAAGGCAGCAGCTATCAAGCCACCTAAAACGGGGGATATCACCCAGCTTGCTGCAATTGCCCCTAACTTACTCCAGTTTGCAATGGCAAACCCGCCAGCTGCAATGCCTGCACCTAAAACGCCACCAACAATAGAATGTGTTGTTGAAACAGGGGCGCCAACAAATGTTGCTAAGTTAAGCCAAAGGGCTCCAGCAAGTAGCGCTGAAATCATTAACCAGATAAATACATTGGGGTCTGTAATTCCGGAAGGATCAATAATACCTTTTTTAATGGTACTAACCACCTCTCCGCCTGCAAGTAGTGCCCCAGACGCCTCGAAGATACCTGCGATAATAATTGCACCGACAAGTGTAATTGCTTTTGAACCAACGGCTGGGCCAACATTATTCGCGACATCATTTGCCCCGATGTTCATCGCCATATAACCGCCAATCACCGCTGCCAGTGAAAGCGTAAGGCTGCCTGGAACACCTTGATTCTGAAGCATTACATAAAGCAAAATACCAAAAAGAAAGATTACGCCAGTTGCCAGGCGAGTTAATTCACTGCGATGCTTTCCTGCAGCGTTTTCTATTTGGGATATATTTTTCAACTCCACTGAAACAACCTCTTTTATTTATCAAATTCCAGTCTTTAATTTAATCCTTTTGCCTTATTAAAGATAGATCAACTACCTCTTTTTATAGGGCTAGTCAGGGTGTTCTAACAAACAACTGACAGGTGTCACTCTTTTGTGGTTCCTGTTCGTTTTTGCTTAGTTTCTGTTTCATCAAATCACTTTGTGAGTAACATAAAGAGAGACCGTTTCGTGGGCCAATAGATGTTATTCTCAATGAAGGTTTGAGTGCTCTTTTATTGGGGGCAAGCTTAACTGAATATGGGTGTTGTCAAAAGGTGCTTCGGGTTAATTTTTATAAAAAATTCTAATGATAAAGAGGGCGCGTCAATAAAAATTAGTAATTTTCTGGATTGTTGGTATAATTTGGTCTATCTTTAGTTGACACCACTTTATGGTGACAGCTTCTTCCTTAGTATCAGATGATAATTTTTTGTTAAAAACTGAGTGTTCTTATAAAAACGAGCATGAAAATAAAATATAATTTTCTGGACTTTCCTTCAATAAATTTTCTCTTCCATATCTATAGCCAACTAAACTATGAACCTTACCGAACTTAAGAAAAAACCTGTACCTGAACTTTTAAATATTGCCAGTGAAATGGGGCTTGATAACTTAGCAAGATCCCGTAAACAAGATGTTATTTTCACTATTCTAAAACGACATGCCAAAGGCGGCGAGGACATCTATGGTGATGGTGTTCTGGAAATTCTACAGGACGGATTTGGTTTCCTTCGTTCAGCAGAAGGCTCTTATTTAGCTGGCCCCGATGACATTTATGTTTCACCTAGTCAGATTCGCCGATTCAATTTGCGAACAGGTGATACGGTTGCAGGAAAGATCAGGCCACCAAAAGAAGGTGAACGTTATTTTGCATTATTAAAAGTGAGCGAAATTAACTTTGATAAGCCTGAAAACTCTCGTAATAAGATCCTTTTTGAAAACCTGACCCCTTTATTTCCTAGTGAAAGACTTGTTCTTGAAGTGGGCAATGGTAGTACGGAAGACCTATCTTCTCGTGTAACCGATTTAGTTGCTCCTATTGGTAAAGGTCAGCGTGGATTGATTGTTTCTCCACCTAAAGCGGGTAAAACTTTAATGATGCAGAATATTGCGCAGTCTATTTCGCGTAATAATCCTGAATGTCATTTAATGGTATTGCTAATTGATGAGCGACCAGAAGAAGTAACAGAGATGCAGCGTTCAGTACGTGGTGAAGTTATTGCCAGTACTTTTGATGAGCCACCTGCTCGTCATGTTCAGGTTGCTGAAATGGTGATTGAGAAGGCCAAGCGCCTGGTAGAGCACAAGAAGGATGTTATTATCCTGCTTGACTCAATAACTCGTCTGGCCCGTGCTTATAACACTATTATTCCATCATCAGGTAAAGTATTAACCGGTGGTGTTGATGCACACGCATTAGAACGCCCAAAACGCTTTTTTGGTGCAGCTCGTAACGTTGAAGAGGGTGGAAGTCTGACGATACTAGCAACCACATTGGTTGATACTGGTTCTAAAATGGACGAAGTTATCTTTGAAGAATTTAAAGGTACCGGTAACCAGGAAATCCACCTTGATCGTAAAGCGGCTGAGAGACGAATTTACCCTGCTATCAACATTCGCCGTTCAGGAACACGTCGTGAAGACTTGTTAATGACCGAGGGTGATTTGCAGCGCGTTTGGATTCTTCGTAAGCTTTTACACTCAATGGATGACGATGTAGGCGCTATTGAATTCTTATTGGATAAGTTGAAAGAGACTAAAACCAATGAAGAGTTTTTCTTGTCAATGAAAAAGCGATAGTACTTTAGTTATATAGATTATTAAGATTAAGCGTCGATATTAATTGACGCTGATAAAAAGGCTGGTGATTCTCGAACACCGGCCTTTTTAATGGTTAAAATTTACCTCTTTAAACCTTAGAGTAAATATAATGAAATATAGCGACCTGCGTGATTTTATCAGCAAGCTGGAAAAAGAGGGCGAGCTAAAGCGTATTACGGTGGAAGTTGATCCTTATTTGGAGATGACGGAAATTTGTGATCGCACATTGCGCGCAGGGGGGCCTGCACTGCTTTTTGAAAACCCTAAAGGTTTTGATATGCCTGTACTGGCTAACTTGTTTGGCACGCCTAAACGAGTGGCTATGGGGATGGGTGAAAATGATGTGTCTGCGTTGCGAGAAGTCGGTAAGTTGCTGGCTTTCTTAAAAGAACCTGAACCGCCTAAAGGGTTTAAAGATGCTTGGCAGAAAATGCCCGCATTTAAGCAAGTATTGAATATGGCGCCAAAAGAAGTGCGCTCAGCCGCTTGTCAGCAGGTTGTTATAGAAAAAGATGATGTTGATCTTTATACCATTCCTATTCAAACCTGCTGGCCTGGTGATGCAGGCCCCTTAGTAACATGGCCTTTAGTTATTACTCGCGGTCCAGAAAAAGAACGACAAAATTTGGGGATTTATCGCCAGCAATTGATTGCGAAAAATAAGTTGATCATGCGCTGGCTTTCTCACAGAGGCGGCGCGCTAGATTTTCGTGAGTGGGTACTTGCTAACCCAGGAAAGCCTTTTCCTGTTGTTGTTGCGCTTGGTGCTGATCCGGCCACGATTCTTGGTGCTGTGACGCCTATACCTGATACATTATCGGAATATGCTTTTGCCGGTTTATTACGTGGCTCAAAAACAGAGGTTGTTTCTGCTCTGTTAAGTGACCTTCAAGTTCCAGCTAGCGCTGAGATTATTTTAGAAGGCTTTATTTACCCTGATGAGACTGCACCTGAAGGCCCGTTTGGTGATCACACTGGGTACTACAATGAAGTTGAAGAGTTTCCTGTATTTACGGTTGAGCGAATAACTCATCGTAAAAAACCGATATATCACAGTACTTATACTGGTCGTCCACCGGATGAACCCGCCATTCTAGGTGTTGCACTGAATGAAGTTTTTATTCCTATTCTTCAGAAGCAGTACCCTGAAATTGTAGATTTTTACTTACCGCCAGAAGGGTGCTCGTATCGTCTGGCTGTCGTTACGATAAAGAAACAGTACCCTGGCCATGCTAAGCGAGTGATGATGGGTGTATGGTCGTTCCTTCGTCAGTTTATGTATACCAAATTTGTAATTGTGACGGATGATGATGTTAATGCACGAGACTGGAATGATGTGATTTGGGCGATGACCACACGAATGGATCCGGTACGTGATACGGTAATGATTGAAAATACCCCGATAGATTACCTTGATTTTGCTTCACCGGTTTCAGGGCTTGGATCAAAAATGGGCTTAGATGCCACGAATAAATGGCCGGGTGAAACAACACGAGAGTGGGGTGAGCCAATAACGATGGATAATAAAGTTAAGCAGCGAGTAGATGAGTTATGGGATTCACTCGGTATCGATAAAAAGTGAGCTCACGCTGATGCCAATAGTTAAGTTACTGCCTCGAAATTTTCAATTTGAATGTCAATCAGGTGAAACTGTTTTTGAGGGGGCATTAAGGCAGGGTATCCGCTTTCCTGTGAGTTGTGAGAATGGTGTGTGCCATATATGTAAAGGCACTTTATTGGTAGGGCGTTGCTATATCCCCCATAAGGGATATGTAGATGCGACTGATAATGATTTAATATTATGCAAAGCAGTGCCCGACACTGATTGTGAGATAGAAATTAATGGCGTATTAGGGCCAGGAGAAATAGCATTGAGAACATTTGCCTGTCAGGTAGAAACAGTCGAGAGTATAAGTCACGATGTGTATAGAGTTGTGCTTAGGCCTCCTGCGGGTAAGCGTGTAGAGTTTCACGCGGGGCAGTATTTATCGGTTCTTATGGATAATAGAGACCCTTCTTTTTTCTCTATTGCGAGTGCGCCAACACTGGCTGATGAGTCCGCAAATCGTAATATAGAATTACATGTGCAGGCGGCAGAGGGCTGGGAATCAGCAACGGCTATTATTGATTATATAAAGAACCACCCTGTGTTAAAGGTTCAGTTGCCTTTTGGTAAAGCGTGCGTCACTGAGACGCCAGCTCAACCCATGGTTCTTGTTGCAGCCGGAACGGGCTTTGCTCAGATGCAAAGTATTATTGAGCATGCTTTAGAGCTTAATCCAGAGCAAAAAATATCATTGTATTGGGGAGGGCGTAAGGCCGATGATCTGTATTTATTAGAGCAGCCCAAAGCATGGCAAGAAAAATATCCTAATTTTACTTATCAAACTACCAGCGGTGATGTGGAAGATAATGAATGGCCTGGGCATCATGAACAACTGTTTAATACAGTGCTTCAAGATAAGCATAATTTAGCGGAATGTCAGGTTTATGCCAGCGGCTCTCCTGAAATGGTATACGCCACCATGGATGCATTTATTGAACAGGGCACGCCTGCTGATAATTTTCATTCTGATGTGCTGGAATATGCACCTCGGGATTAGCAATAAATTACGGTGCGCACGGCGCACCCTGCAATTACTTCCGTTTTACTGGCTGAGGTAGATCAGGTAGGCCGACTAAATCTAGAATACCCTGCATAAAATATTCGCTGCTTTGCTGGTGTTCATCCAGATGAGCTGCGAGTCTGCATAGTTCTCCGTAACTCTGAGGTGTTTCCTTAATACGGTGGCTTGCTTCAAAGTATTCTTTTGCTTTACCCCATAACTGGTTGCGCAAGCTGAGTCTTCCTAGTGCTAATAGTAATATTTCATTATTAGGTCGTTCTTTTAGCCAGTTTTCTGCAATGAGTAATTGTTTTTCTAAGTCATTACTACAAACCTTCCCATATAGTTCTATTAGCAGGTTACTCCAGTGGTTTTGTAAGACTTTGCGAAGTAGGGTAATGGCTTGAGTTGGCTCTCCGAGGTTGGCAAGGTGGTCTGCGTAGGCATGAATAATGGTTTCGTCTCTGCGCATTGAGCTGGGCAGGCGGTCCCAGTGTTGATTCAGCTGTTCAATATTTTGGCTGCTACCTGATTGTCTGCGAATTTCATCTGAGGTTTTAGCGAGTAGATTTATCCACGACGTTCTTTCAAGCTCGTCAAGTTCATGAGTTTCTGCTACTCGCTGCCTACGCAATTCGGGAATTAATAGGCTCAGCTGGTGCCAGTCTTCCAGTTTATAGTAGGTTGTTTTTAATAATTTTAGAATGAATGGATGTTGTGGGGATTTCTTTCTGAGTCTTAATAATGTGGCTAAGCAAGGCTCTAGCTGATTACTTCCTAACTGTAATTGTGCTTGGGTAATACCGACGGCCAAATCTGACCCCGGCGTACTTTCGTGTGCTTTTTTTAACAAGGCTTCTATGTCTTTCTCATTACCCTGTTCATATGCGGCTTGAGCGGCGGCAAGATAGTTAATTAAAGGGGTTTCTGCTTTTGGGGCTGATGATGACAAGTGCTTTTGAGCCCTTTTCCAGTTACCTTCTGCGAGCTCAAGAAGCCCGCGTGTTGTCTTTTTGCGAGCGCGTTGCCCGCCGGTAGAGAGTAACCACTGACTCACACCACCGGTGGAACTTTTTACACCTTTCCAGCTCTTAATAGTGATATAGATGGCAAAGAATATAAGTGCTGACAGGATGATAGCAACCCACACGCTGGTTTCTATTAGGTAGTTAAACCAGCTGATGCGTACATAGCCTGCATCCAGCGACATCATCATAGTAAGCCCTACAGAGGCTAGAAGCATGATGACCAATATAATAAAAAGTTGTCTCATTATTTTGCTGCCTCATCCATAGAGGGAGTACCTTGTACGTTTAGCGTGCTATCTGTATTGGTGTTGGCTTTTGGCTCCATGTGCTCTCTATAAGATTGCGATACGCGCTTCTTCAATAATGCCAGTGACTGAGAAATGTCAGGTAGATAAGGGTTGATCTCTATTTCTGTAAGATCCTTCAGGGTGCTGAGTATAAGTGCGGTATCATCGCTGCTGGCTAAGAAATAAGTTTGAACCCACTCCTGTGCCTTTTTCAGGCTGCGTGTGTACATTGCTTGGTTTTGGTCTAATAACGCTAACTCTGTTTGTTCAAGCATGAGTCGTAGGTTTAGTTTTAGATAATAAATTTGTTCAGGTGCTAACAGTGGAGCGACTGGCTCATCAAGACGACGAATGATAATCAGCTGCTTTACTTCGTTTAGTGTTTGGGTGAGTAATTGACTGAAGTTATTCTCTTCGATACTCGCCGTGGTGGTTTCATCTTCTGTAAGAATGGAGGGGCGCGCATCTTCATTTTGAGTAAGGTAATGACTTTGATCGAGTTTGTTAGAAAGATCGATTAATGCTTCGATCTTTAGGTAGGTGCCTTCTATATCAACATGAGGGACCTGTTGTAGAGCGAGAATATCTTTAGCGAGTTGTTGTCGTACGATATAAAGACCAGGGTCGTCTGTTTCTGCTAGAACGCTGTTAGCGGCGTTGAGTATTGCTTCTGCCCCTATGAAGTCTTTTTCCATATTGAAACGCTGATTTGCCAAGCGCATCAGGTATTCTGCTTCTGCCATTAACCAGTCTGTTCGGCTTTGGCCACCTACTTGAGCGAGCTGTCGTGCATTGTGTTCAATTTGTGTTCGATGAATGCCTAGTTGCTGGCTCAGTGTCCTGCTTTCAGCAATAATATCGGATGACTGTTGGGTGATTTTATTGTCTAGCTTGTGCAGGGTTATGATCTGGTCGCCATTCCCTTTTTCTATATGGGATAGCTGTAGTTCAAATTGGTTTATTTTTTGGATACTGACCCAGCCATAAGCACTTAGAGCAGAGATAATGGTGATTAATATGATAAGAACAAACCACAATGGCCACAATCTTACCGATCGGGTTTGGATGACAGGGGCGGGGAGCTGAGGTTGGTTTTCGTTTGTCACTACAAATCCTACAATTGTTAGGGCTAAGGTCTATGGTTTGATGCTATGCACTCTATTAGAGAGTGTTCGTTGAGCGCGCTAGGAATCAAAATATTACTGAACCCTAATGACCTTGCTTGATCCGCTACGCGCTGGCTCGGCACTAAAACCGTCTTATTTGTTATAGTTAATGCTCTATTTTGGCTTAACTTTACAAGGTTATGCAATGTTTCACCGCTTAAAGTTATGAGTATATCGGGTGAAAACGTAATTAATGCCTCGTCGAGCTCTGAATCTGTGTATAGCGGCAGTGTTCTTTGATATAGCTCGGCATAATCTACTTTAGCGCCTCGTTGTTCAAGCGTCTTTTTTAGCTGCTCTCTACCATCAACACCTCTAAGAATAAGTACTTTCTCATTCGTTAGTTGTGTCAGTTCAGATAAGTTTAGCAGCGCTTCACTATCGTTGCCTTGAAAAGCGGTAATGACTTCGATGTCTGCATTATTAAGAACCGAAGCCGTTTTACTTCCAACCGCATACCACTTAATAGAAATAGGTAATTGAGGCCAGTATTGGTCAATCCAATTAAGCCCGAGTTGTGCCGCATATGTGCTGATAGCAATAACATGGTGGTATTGATCAAGGTTTAAAAAACGGGCCTTTAGAAGGTCTGAGGGAGGGGTAGGCTTTATTTCAATAGCGGGAAGCTGAATGACTTCAGCTCCTATTTTTTGCAGTTGTTCAGCGAGCGCTGTGCTTTGATCTTGAGGGCGGGCTATTAAAACCCGCACTCCTTTTAAGCGTTGATCACCACTATTGCTCACTGTTATAAACCGACTCCAGAATTTTACCCGCACCTTGTGCCAGTAATGCTTCAGCTAACTGAATGCCAAGCTGTTCAGCTTGATCAGCGGGGCCTCTTACTTCTTCACGAAGGATGCGACTGCCATCCGGCTCCCCTACTAGCCCACGAACAAACAATTGGTCACCTTCAAGTACTGCATAACCTGCGATAGGTACTTGGCAGCCCCCTTCAAGACGGCGGTTCATGGCTCTTTCAGCCGTAACGCAGGTTTGAGAAGGCTCATGAGTTAGTGGCTTAATTAACTCTATGATGTCTACGTCTGCAAGGCGACATTCAATACCAAGTGCGCCTTGCCCCGCTGCGGGGAGACTAATCGTGTCATCAATCGTCGTGCTGATACGGTCGTGAAAGCCTAGTCTCTTTAAGCCCGAGGAGGCTAGAATGATCGCGTCATACTCGCCATTGTCGAGTTTAGCCAGACGGGTATTAACATTGCCTCTTAGCCAGTCAACCTTAAGGTCTGGGCGACGCTCACTTATTTGGCAACGACGTCTTAAGCTCGAAGTACCTACTACGGCGCCTTCAGGTAAGTCATCAAAGTTGGTGTATTTATTACTAACAAATGCATCAGTGGGGTCTTCTCGCTCTGAAATAACGGCAAGACCTAAACCCTCTGGAAATTCCATAGGTACATCTTTCATTGAATGCACTGCAATATCAGCACGATCTTCAAGCATGGCGCTTTCAAGCTCTTTAACAAACAAGCCTTTTCCACCCACTTTTGCGAGTGGAACATCAAGAATCTTATCGCCCTTAGTCGACATAGCCAGTAGCTCTACTTCAAGCCCAGGGTGTAGGGCTTCAAGTCTTGCTTTTACGTGCTCTGCTTGCCACATGGCCAGCGCGCTTTTTCGTGTTGCAATTCGTAGTTTCGAGATAGTCATTAACTGGCTTCTTTACGTTTAGATGTGAGTATTTGAGTGAAATCCTACCTTTTTTGCGGTGAAATGTCTTGATTTATGGCAATGGCAGAGACATCTATTTCACCGCAATGTTTGCTTGTTGGGTACTGGCTTTACTTAACGTAATCTCAGAGACAAAAATTCTTTCTAAGCCATGCAGTAAAACAGGGTTATTTTCGCCTAGTTTATGTTGATAGATAGTGTCAAAAGCGAGTACGTTTTTCACATAGCGACGTGTTTCATCATAAGGGATTGTTTCAATCCACACATCAATAGAGAGAGCCGGAGAAGATTTCACCCATTGCTTCACTCGATTAGGCCCCGCGTTATACGCCGCAGTGGCAATCGCTCTATTTTTGTTAAAACGTAAGTACATGTTTGCTAAATAGTTTGAACCCAGTTTAATGTTGTAGGAGGGGTCATACAGAGAGTTTTTTGAGGGCTTGAGCCCAATTTTTTTTGCGGTTTGGCGAGCGGTGGCGGGCATTAATTGCATTAAGCCCCTGGCGCCAGCGCCTGATCGAACCCCTTCAGCAAAAGCACTTTCTTGTCTGGCAATGGCAAATAACCAGGAGGAGTCTAAATTGACCTGGTTAGCGGCGGTAACAAACGCCTGTTTGTAAGGTGTGGGAAAGCGAATTGAAAGATCATGCCAGTGGTTTGCGGCTATAACGGTTCTAATAGCTCGATTATGCCAACCCCATTGCTTGGCAAGTTTAGCTAATGACATTAAATCAAGAGGGTCTGCTTTTGTGTTAACAACATATTGCCACTCACGCTTTGCAGTCTTGGTTTGCCCTATGTTTAAAAACTCTTTGGCCCTGTCAATTTCAGGGATGCTTCCAACTTCTTTATGTTTGCCAAGAGAAATGGGTAGTGGCGAGTTGGTTAACGAAAAAGATGTACCTAAAAGTTCTGCCGTAAGAAAACCGTAATATGTTCGGGTTTTAGCTAGTTTATAGAGTTGTTTCATGTCTTGCTGAGGCACCTTAATACTTTGAGCCAAGTAAGCTTGGTGCTTCCAGTAATACCATTGGGGGTCCATCTTTTCAGTTTTTTCGAGGACCTCAACCCATTTTAATACTGATGACCAGTCTCGGGTTCTAAGGCTAACGCGAATTTGCCACTCTAATACCTCTCGGCTATTGTACTCTGGGGGCAGTGAGGCGAGTAAGTCTGATGCCTCTTGGTCAAACTGGCGAGCTAAACCTAGGTATATTTTTCTTTCTAATTCAGCGGTTTCTTTCACACTAAAGTCGAAACGATCTTGGTGTTTTTTCCAGTAAGTTAATGCAACGTCAGGGCGCCGTCTTACTCTTCGCTTTAGTCCGTGTAGTACAGCGTCTTTCATATAAGGGTTCGCGGAAGGGAATCGTTTAGTACTACTGAGTATAGAGGGGCTCTTGTGTGCCCATATCATCATGTTGGCGGCTGCTCTCTGGTCGCCCTTAAGAAAATTGGCGGAATAGCTTGCCAGTGAAGTACGCCCTTTTTTTAAGGCAAGTTGAAGGCGTTCATAGGCAAAGTCAGGCTCAAAATAGGGTGATTTTAACCAAACCTTAAATAGTGGTGTGCATGCTTTGGGTGCTGAACCACTAGTAATCCAGGCATCCTTTGTGCGCTCCAGAGCCTTATCTTTCTCCCCTGAACGATACAGTGCTCTAAGGTAATAGCAATGAAGCGTAGATGAACGTAAATTTTCGTCGTAATTAACAAGAAATGTATCCCACTCACCTCTTCCGGGTAGGCTCAATAACCATTCTTTATGAAGTCGGTAACTGATGGACTGATTGGGGTAGCGTTCTAAAAAAATCTTAATGGCTTGAGTGTCTTTATATTGGCCATAGCGAATACGTTCATATTCAAGGTAGGGGGTTAATATATAATGAGACAGTGATTTACTTAACTTATTAAACTGTTCTATTTTACCTGCACTTAAGGCATCAAGTGCCGCAAGATAGTTTTGTTGAGTTGTATTGAGTTGAGCAGCCAGCGGGATAGGCAATAAAAAAGCAATAAGCGTAACTAGGGTGCGGAGTGTTATCATTGTATGTCCGTTGTGGTTTTGGTGCCCCGCGAATGTGAGAAATACTGTTAACGCATATTCGGGTTTATTCTTCCGTGTAAATGTCAGGTTACAACGGTTGCTTTGAACAAAACAAGTGCCTTTCAAAAAAATTAGAATCACTTACTTTAACAATAGCCTAAAAGACGTGTATATGCTTTTTTTTTAAGCTTGTGAGTGCGCAGATAGTTGAAACAAAACTATTGTTTATCCAACCACCCCTTTACATCATTAATATGACGTCTACTCACCGCGATAGCCTCCGCCTGATTTTTTAAACGAATAACATAGTGCCCGGTACTATCTCTTACTAAGGCTTCAATAAAGTCTGTATTTACTAATGAGTTTCTATGAATGCGAAGGAATTGGGGGGCATAGTCAGATTCTAGCTCTTTGAGGGTGTTATCTATCACTGTTTCACCGCTTTGATGGTGAACGGTTACGTACTTTTGGTCTGCCATAAAATAATGAATATGCGTGATATCAATAAGCTCACTGCCTTTCCAGGTTTTAGCAACTAAGTAGGGGGAGGCTGTTTCATTTTGTGGGTCTGACTTCTGACTTTCGCTTAATTGAACTTTATTGAGCCTGCCTGCTTGTTGTAGTGCTTTCTCAAGAGCTTCCTTTCTGACGGGTTTAAGTAGGTAGTCTATCGCCTGTACTTTAAAGGCAGAAATGGCATATTCGTCATAGGCCGTACAAAAAATAATGGCGGGTGGCGTTTCAAGGTTTGCAATTTGCTGAGCTGCTGCCATGCCGTCCATGCCAGGCATTCGAATGTCTAGCAGAACAATATCTGGCTCTGTTCGGCGTATTTCTGCTAGCGCTTGCTCGCCATTTTCGGCTTCACTACATACCTGGTAGCCATCTAATGCATCAATAAGGCGTATTAGACGTTCTCTAGCAAGCTGTTCATCATCAACTACCAAAATTTGATTGGGCTCGTTCATTTAGTCATTCCTTTGTGCGGGGTACTATTTCTATTTTTATTGAACGGGAAACCTAAGTGTTACCGTAAATTGGCCATCAATTTGGCTGGTCTTCATTACGGCTTGTTGTTTATATATGGCTTCAAAACGGCTGCGTATATTATCTAAGGCTATTTTGTTTCCTTGTTGGTGGGAGCCTGTTGTCACCTCATCAAAAGGGTTGCTGATCAAAATGTAGACGATATTCTTTTTTCGATAGCTTTCAATCGTAATGACACCGCCTTCTGTTCTGGGTTGAATGCCATGATAAATAGCATTTTCAACTAAAGGCTGGAGGCTAAGAGGGGGGATTAGTACACTTCCGTCATAGCTTGCTAGCTTCCACTCTACGGTCATTCTGTTGCCAAGCCTAAGCCCTTCAATATGAAGATAACGCTTACATAGTTCCAACTCGTCTTTTAATGGAATAAGCATTTTTTTGTTGTTGAGCGTGGCTCTAAATAGCTCTGAAAGGTCTAAAACGGCCTCTTCAGCGCTTTCTGGGTTCGTTGCGATGAGGCTTGCAATAGTATTCATACTATTGAATAGGAAGTGGGGGCGTATTCTTGCTTGAAGTGCTTCTAGTCTGGCACGTAGTTCGGCTTGTTTTTGTTGTTGCCACTGGTGCTGAAGGTAAAAATAACGAAGTGTAATGCCACCAATAATGGCACTTATCACTAGGTTACGAAAAATAAATCGAGCGTCTATTTCAGTACCACTTTGAGGGCGTAAAAAGTGATCAGCCACTAAACTGTAAATGAGCGTGATACCTAGGATAATAATAAAACTGAATGTAGCGGCCTGGTTGGTTGAAAGCTTCGCCAATTGAGGTCGTGAAACACAGAGTATGGCTGCACTGGTAAGCACAGACCAATGACCGAAAAGTGATATAAGCCCGAGGTAATTCCATTCAAGTAGTTCTTTGCTGGGGTGTGCTAAGGCAAAGAGTAGGGCGACCAACTCGGTAACAATCAGCAGAATAAAAACAGACTGAACTTTACATAAATCAGGTAAGAAGAAGTCAGTTTCTTGATTGTCTGGGGTGTTGCCAGGGAGGTTAAGTTCAGATTTTTTCATTAAGCTGTTTTTAATTATCCGTTTCTAATTTTTTGTTGCAGGGTCGAAGTGTTATACTGCGGCCATTCAAAGTTTAGCACAACTCACCTGGCCTGCAGGTGATCTGGAGAGAGTACATATGAGTAACGAAAATCAGACAACCGAAAAGCCTTGGGGTGGACGTTTTACCGAGCCTACTGATGCATTTGTAGAGCGTTTTACTGCTTCTGTAGATTTTGATCAGCGATTATATTATCACGACATCCAAGGTTCTATTGCTCATGCTACCATGTTAGCCAAGGTCGGCGTGTTAACAGATGAAGAGAGAGATACGATTCTTCAGGGTCTTAAAGAGGTTCAGGACGACATCGAACAAGGGCGTTTTGAGTGGTCTGTAACGCTGGAAGATGTTCACATGAACATAGAAGCGCGTTTAACTGACAAAATTGGCATTACGGGCAAAAAACTTCATACAGGTCGTTCACGTAATGATCAGGTCGCGACAGATATTCGCTTATATCTGAGAGATGAAATTGATATTATTTCAGCAGAGATCACTCGCTTACAGCAAGGTATGGCTGATATAGCCGGTCGTGAAGCTGAAACCATTATGCCTGGTTTTACACACCTTCAGACTGCACAGCCGGTGACCTTTGGGCACCATATTATGGCGTGGTTTGAAATGTTGAGTCGTGACTTTGAACGTCTTGCAGATTGTCGTAAGCGTGTAAATATAATGCCATTGGGTGCTGCCGCATTGGCAGGAACAACATACCCTATCGACCGTAATTTCACGGCTGAATTATTAGGTTTTGATCGCCCAAGCTATAACTCATTAGATTCAGTAAGTGATCGTGATTTTGCTATCGAGTTTTGTGCGTGTGCCAGTTTGATTATGTCTCACCTTTCTCGTAGCTCTGAAGAATTAATATTATGGGCATCGGCACAGTTTAACTTTATTGATCTGCCTGATCGTTTCTGTACTGGCTCATCCATTATGCCGCAGAAGAAAAATCCAGATGTACCTGAATTGGTACGAGGAAAAAGTGGCCGTGTAACAGGGCACTTGGTTTCATTGCTGATGTTAATGAAGTCTCAGCCTTTGGCATACAATAAAGATAACCAAGAAGACAAAGAGCCGCTATTTGATGTTATCGATACATTAAAAGGTTGCTTGAAAGCCTATGCAGACATGATTCCTGCACTTCAGGTTAAAGCTGAAAACATGAAAGAAGCGGCCCGAAGAGGATTTTCTACCGCAACAGACTTAGCAGATTACTTGGTTGTTAAAGGTGTACCATTCCGTGATGCTCATGAAATTGTGGGTAAGGCTGTTGGTTATGGGGTGAAAGAGGAAAAAGACCTGTCTGAAATGAGCCTTGAAGAGTTAACTCAATTCTCAGATATTATCACTGCTGATGTGTTTGATGTATTAACACTGGAAGGTTCGGTGAATGCGCGTGATCATATTGGTGGAACAGCCCCAGCACAAGTTAAAGCGGCGGTAAGGGCTGCAAAAGAGATGCTAGGGAATCGCTAGCACCTCTTTTAACTAGATCTTCTTTAGAAAACCAGCATGAAAGCGCAAATGATCCTCAATAAAGCTACTAATAAAATAGTAGCTATGGTCATAGCCTGCATGCTGGCGCAGTTCTAACGGATAACCATTAGACTCGGCAGCCGCTTCTAAGCTCTCAGGTTTTAACTCTCGTGTGAGAAAATCATCATCTAAGCCTTGGTCAACAAGTGCCGGAACCTGTTTTTGTGCATTTCGCATAAGCACGCTTGCATCGTATTGATTCCAAAGCGCTTTATCTTTCCCTAGGTAAGCTTTAAAGGCTTTTTGACCCCATGGGCAATTCACTGGGTTGCTAATAGGGCTAAAAGCGGACGTTGATGTATAACGTTCCGGGTTACGTATAGCCACCATAAGCGCACCATGGCCTCCCATTGAGTGGCCACTGATTGCTCGTTTACCATTGACCGGAAAGTGAGACTCAATTATTTCTGGTAGCTCATTTAAAACATAGTCATACATTTTATAGTGAGTGTTCCAGGGCGCTTGCGTGGCATTAATGTAAAAACCTGCGCCTAAGCCGAGATCATATGCTTGTTCTGAGTCATCGTGAACACCTTAGCCTCTAGGGCTGGTATCAGGTGCCACAATAGCAATTCCAAGCTCTGCCGCAATACGTTGTGCGCCTGCCTTTTGCATGAAGTTCTCATCTGTGCAGGTCAGCCCAGATAACCAGTAAAGTACAGGGACTTTAGTACCCATAGCCGCTTGGGGCGGGAGGTAAACCGCAAACCGCATGCTGCAGTTAAGCGCCTCGGAGTGGTGTGTATATTGTTTATTCCAGCCACCGAAGCTTTTATTCGCACTGATATTTTCAATAAGCGTTAGATTTTTACTCATAATAAATTACTTGTCGAAGTGAATAACGGTACGAATACTTTCGCCTTTATGCATGAGCTCAAAAGACTCATTAATATCTTCAAGGCTCATGGTATGAGTGATGAAATCACTGAGTTTAAATTCACCAGCCAAGTAACGTTCAACGTAGTCAGGTAGCTCTGTGCGGCCTTTTACGCCCCCAAAAGCAGTGCCACGCCAGACTCGACCGGTAACCAGTTGAAAGGGGCGAGTTGAAATCTCTTTACCCGCGCCTGCGACACCTATGATCACAGACTCACCCCAGCCTTTATGGCAACACTCTAGGGCTGAGCGCATAATGTCGACATTACCGATACATTCAAAAGAATAATCAACGCCGCCATCGGTTAGTTCAACAATTACGTCTTGAATGGGCTTGTCGTAGTCTTTTGGGTTAATACAGTCGGTAGCGCCGAGCTTACGGGCTAGCTCGAATTTACTTTCGTTAATATCGATGGCAATGATTCGGCTTGCTTTTGCCATGGTTGCGCCGATAACTGCAGATAACCCTATACCACCTAAACCGAAAATAGCGACGGTTGCGCCTTCTTCAACTTTAGCCGTGTTCATTACGGCTCCCATGCCGGTTGTTACACCACAACCGAGCAAACATACTTCTTCGAGTGGCGCTTCTTTGTTTACTTTTGCTAGTGAAATATCAGGTAATACCGTGTATTCAGAAAATGTAGAGCAGCCCATATAGTGAAAAATTGGCTGTCCGTCTTTATAAAATCGTGTTGTGCCGTCAGGCATTAAACCTTTACCCTGAGTTTCCCTGATTTTCTGACACAGGTTAGTTTTGCCTGATTTACAGAACTTACATTCACCACACTCAGGGGTGTAAAGAGGGATTACGTGGTCACCCACCTTAACGCTAGTAACGCCTTCGCCTACCTGTTCAACAACCCCACCGCCCTCATGCCCCAAAATGGCAGGGAAGATGCCTTCTGGGTCTTCACCTGACAGTGTAAATGCATCAGTGTGACATACGCCTGTCGCAACTATGCGTACTAAAACCTCACCCGCTTTGGGAAGCATGACATCAATTTCTTCAATTGAAAGTGGCTGATTAGGCCCCCATGCGATGGCCGCTTTTGATTTAATAAATTGTTCAGTCACTCTATGAGCTCCTTTTAAGTTAACGCGATAAAACTTAGTATAGGTCACCAGCACGACCATCGGACTTGTTAAATGGACATAAAGATGAATAAACGGAAATTATACTTAACCATGCAACATTGTTTATCTAGGGCGAACATGAAAACGATTTTATTTGCCATTATGGTAATGCTTTTAAACGGCTGTGCTTCGATGGGTAACTATACGGTCTCTGAATCTGAGCTCGAAAGTTATTTTCAAAGTGCTGTTAAAGAGTTTGATTATGAACAGTTAAAGGCAGGGTCACCCCTTAGCATCAAACTGAATGATATAGATATAAAAGTGGGCCCTGATAATAGGGATGTCATTCAATTAGGCATAGAAGGCGAAATAGCTATTAATGCCATATTAATGAATTTTCCTGTGAATATATCAGTCAGCGTCGAAGGGGCGCCCGTTTATATAAGCAAAGATAATGCGATTTATATAAGGCGACTTAAATTACTAGACAGCAGTGTAGATTCGATGTTTTTGAAAGGAAAAAATGAGTTAATCACCGATAACTTTATGGGCATACTCACCAAATTGCTGGAAACAATACCTGTTTATCGCTTAGATGAAACAGATTTTACGCAGCGTTTGATTTCGACAATACCTGCTGACATCAAGGTCGGAAAGGGCGCACTGATATTTGTACCGAGTGAATAAACCGTGTTCACTCGTCGAGTTTACTCTTATCATTTAGTAATTTAATTTGGTTATAAGATTGAAGCAATACCTCTACCGAAAAATTGGAAAAGGGGACTGGAAAAGGGACTGGAAAAGGGGACGGTGGGATTATAAAGTGAGCAATTAATAAATAATCCCTCCGTCCCCATTGCTTGTTTATTCGTATGGAATTATGCCAAAGCTTCTAAGCCTTTTTGATCCACCATATTGAGCAATTTCAATGAAGGACCGTTAGGTTTTTTGGCGCCTTGCTCCCACTTTTGAACAGTAGATTTACTTGTATTCAAATAAGCTGCAAACACGCCTTGGCTGGCTTTAACTTTACTTCGAATACTCTTAATTTGTTCTGCGCTATAGATTTTAACCTTTGGTAAGCACAGAGCATCGAACTCACGTAATGTCATTTCGTTCATTAAACCTACATCATGAAGATCTTTCGCGCTTTCATGCACGACATCTAAGATTGATTTATTCATTTCTCTCTACCTCAATTAATAATCCAGCATCTATTGCCTTTTTTAAGGCTTTGTCGTTATAGCCGAACAATACATTTGCATAGGCTTTCAAGCCTTTCAATTCATCATCCTTGATATTGGCTCTTACATTTTTTGCGAAGCCGTAGATAAAGAACGCTTTATCACCCACTTTATAAGCTAGCAAGGTACGAGCGCCGCCACTCTTTCCTCTACCCGCGATGGCGACCCTTTTTTTGAACACATGGCCACCTAAATCCGCATCCACTAATCCCTGTTCCATCTCTGTCACTGCATTTCTCAAGACTTCATCATTCAAGCCTTCCTTGCCTGCCCATTTATTAAACGCCTTGTTTTTAAATATCCGCATTGACCATCCTTTTATTTTATAAAATTGTAGCACTAAGTCATATAGCTGTATATCTACATTTTATCTAAAGATCTTGCCCGCGTTAGCGCTCAAAATCTGCTTTAACAAAAAGGGGGCGGAGGGATTATAAAGTGAGCAATAAGCTTAGAAAACAAGTTGGTTAATAAATAATCCCTCCGTCCCCATTGCTCCCATTGCTCCACTACACATTGCTCCAAAGAGAGCACATTTTGGTGTTAGCGTCATTATTGATCCATAAACCTAATTCATAAATCCACAAAGATTATCTATTAGCTCTTGAGTATCTAACAGTAATTAACCTTACAACGTTAATTGACAATAATATATAAACAGCATATGGTTATTTCGTTACCTTCTCCGTGTCTGCTGGGTCGCAGTGCTACAAACGTAGTGAGTCAGGTAACAAGCTTCACCTTTTAGACCCTGTAAGAATACCGTGTACATATTAATTTATGAGTCTCCTCAGACTGACGTAGTTCCACTATGTTTATGCTCGTACTCTTACTTTAAACAGCCCGAGGAAATGAAATGACCACTAAACTTGAAGATATTAATCGTTCTAAGCAGTTAAATCCCCAAGACCCACAATTTTATCTAGATCGTCGAATCCCTTTACCCAAAGCAAACAAACTAGCTGCGGAAAAGTGCCGAAGCAATCAAAAGAAAATTAACTCATAACAACCCCACTAAATTATAGGAATGCACTATTACCTATTTAGATGTGTAGTAGTGTTAATTTTATGAAAAAAATAGTAATAACAGGTTCTGAAGGACTCATTGGTAGCAGTTTTAAACCTGAATTGATAAACCTAGGCTATGAACTAATAACCTACGATTTGAAATTAGGAAAAGATATATGTGATACCAATAAACTTAAGGCCCACATAAGCCAATGCCAAGGCATAATTCACCTCGCAGCTGTATCTAGAGTTGTTTGGGGTCAGAATAACCCCGACTTATGCTGGCAAACCAATGCAGAGGCCAGCAATGACCTTTTAAATATCGCATTAGCATCAGAAAATAAACCTTGGGTGTTAGTTGCCAGTAGTCGGGAGGTGTATGGTGAATCAAAACATCTTCCTGTTTCTGACAACCAACCGGTTTCTCCCATTAATATTTATGGTCGTTCTAAAGCTGCAATGGAAAAATCAGCATTAAAAGCTAGGGCTCTTGGGTTAACCGTCGGGATCGCTCGACTAGCTAATGTGTACGGGTCCATAAATGACCATCAGGATCGAGTGCTGCCTGCATTCTGCAAAGCCGCCGTATTAGGCGAACCATTAAGAATAGACGGCCTTAAAAACATGTTTGACTTCACACACATCTCAGACACCATATCAGGCCTTCTTAAAATGGTTCAGAAGCTAGATTCTGGCGTTAAAGACCTTCCTCCTATTCATTTTTTACCAGGCATTCCAACAACACTGGAAGAAGCCGCATTAATGGCAATCAAATCAGCAAACTCCAGCTCCGCACTACAGGAAGCCCCTTCCAGAAATTATGACGTATCTCGTTTCTATGGGCGGCCTGATAACGCCATTAAATACCTTAATTGGGAAGCCAAAGTGTCACCTAGCCTAGGAATAGCAATGCTAGTAAATGAGTTTGTAAAAGAATTAACTGGAGAAATCGCATGAAAATATTAAAAGTAATTCACGGCTACCCAATGCTTTACAATGCAGGCTCCGAAGTCTATTCACAAACAATATGTCACGGCTTAGCTAAGCGAGGCCATGAAGTTCATGTATTCACCCGTGAAGAAGACTCATTTAGACCTGACGGCGCTATTCGTTTATCACACGATGCGGATATTCCAGAAATAACCCTACACCTCGTTAACAATCCTAGGCACAGAGATCGCTACAGACTAGAAGCCGTAGACCATGCGTTTGCAGACTTATTAGATAATTTAAACCCCGAGCTTGTACATATAGGACATCTCAACCACCTATCAACATCTTTAGTATTTGAAGCAAAAAAAAGAAACATACCTATTGTCTACACCCTTCATGATTATTGGCTAATGTGTCCGCGTGGACAGTTCATGAAAATGCACTCTGAAGATAACAACCTTTGGGCTGCGTGCGACGGCCAAGAAGACAGAAAATGCGCAACTCAGTGTTATGCTCGTTACTACTCTGGCGCACCAGAAGAGATAGAACAGGATATTGCTTACTGGGAAGGCTGGGTTAAACGTCGAATGGCTCACATACAGAAGATCGTAGAACAAGTAGATCTATTTATCTCACCTGCAAAATACTTAAAAAACCGATATGAACAAGATTTTGGCCTTCCTAAAGAAAAAAGCATCTATTTGGACTATGGATTTGACCGTAGCAGAATGAAAGGCCGAAAAAGAGAATCAAAAGAAGCATTTACCTTTGGCTATATTGGAACTCATATCCCCGCTAAAGGAATACATCAGCTAATAGAAGCTTTTGGCAAGCTGAAGGGCGATAGTATTTTACGCATATGGGGTCGTGACCGTGGCCAAGATAGCCGAGCATTAAGAAAAATTGTTGCAAGCCTTCCTAAAGACAAGCAGTCACGTGTTGAATGGATGCCTGAATATAAAAATCAACAAATAGCTATTGATGTTTTTAGTAAGACAGATGTTATTGTCACGCCTTCAATATGGGTAGAAAACTCCCCACTAGTCATTCACGAAGCACAACAATCTCGAGTACCTGTTATCACTGCAAATACCGGCGGCATGGGTGAGTATGTTGAGCATGGTGTTAACGGTTTATTGTATGAACATAGAAGCGTAGAAGACCTTGCACTCAAAATGCAAACCTTGCTTGATGATCCTGCTTATGCACATAAGCTTGGCCAGCATGGTTATCCCTTTAGTGAAGATGGTGAAATCCCCTGTATTGATCAGCACATTTTAGATTTAGAAGACAGCTACCAAAAGGTCATGAAATGAATATAAAACACGACTTTTGGAGAATAACCTTAGATACAAATCCAGACTTTTGTAACCTAAATTGCACAATGTGTGAAGACCATTCACCGTACTCTGAAAGTAAAGCTTCTCGAAAAAAAAGAGGCGCTTTACGCCCTAATATGGATAAAGCTTTACTTGAAAAGGTCATTCGAGAAGCGCATGAAATGGGAATACGAGAGATAATCCCCTCTACTATGGGAGAGCCTTTAATATATCCTGACTTTGAAGTCTTCTTAGATCTGTGCCACGAGCTAGGCCTAAAGCTCAACCTAACCACAAATGGTACATTCCCAAGCCCGGAAAAACATCAAAGTGTTGAATTTTGGGCAAAACGTATCATGCCCATTGGCAGTGATGTAAAAATATCCTGGAATGGAGCAACGCCGGAAACCCATGATGCAATTATGCTAAAAGCCTCCCTTGAGCAACACATTCAAAATGCAAAACGTTTTATTGCCGTGAGAGATGAACTAGCACGAGACAACTATTGCTCGGTGACAATGCAACTCACATTTATGAGGAATAATTTAGAAGAAATTCCAGATATGGTAAGACTGGCGATAGATTTGGGCTTTGACAGAATAAAAGGGCACCAACTTTGGAGCCACTTCCCTGAACTTGAACAACAAAGTCTGCGCAACGATACTGTGTACGCAGAACGTTGGAATCAAATAGTTGATATTTGCCATTCAATTGCGGATGGTAATGGAATAAATCCGACCTCAATTAAGCTTGATAACTTTAATAAACTTGAAGTATCAAGTTCTAAAGACATAACTCTAGAAGGCGAATGTCCATTTTTAGGCAAAGAGATTTGGGTAGATCCGAACGGTAGATTCAATGTGTGCTGCGCCCCTGATCAAGAAAGAAAAAAACTAGGATATTTTGGGAACCTTAGAGAAAACTCACTTAAAGAAATAATAAGCAGTGACTCATATATAGACCTCAAAAATAATTACCATACTAAAAAGCTTTGCCAAGACTGCAATATGAGGCGACCGAATGAATAGTATCGCTAAAACGACTGTATCTCCGTGCGGCAAACACCACTTAACAGAGAGAAATAAAAAACTATACGAGGCGTCTTTCGATCAGGTCTTACCCTTCCATTTAATATCAAAAAATGAACAGCTAGCACCGGTAAAGGTTAATCAGGAGGCTTGGCATATCAACGCTAGTGGACAACCAGCATATGTCGAGAGGTATGATGAAACTTTTGGGTTTTACTGTGGCTTATCAGCAGTAAAAAAAAACGGGCGGTGGTTTCATATTACAAGCAATGGGAAGCCAGCATATAAAAACACCTATTCCTTTGTTGGTAACTTTCAACAAGATATATGCGTTGTTTGCGATGAAAACAACAAATACTTTCATATTGATAAAACTGGGTCTCCACTCTACAAAGAAAAATGGAGCTACTGCGGAGATTTCAGGGAGGGCTTCTCAGTCGTTCAATCAAATACAGGTTTAAGTACCCATATATTGATAAATGGAGATATTTTGCACAACCAATGGTTTATGGATCTTGATGTTTATCATAAAGGTTATGCTCGAGCCCGCGACCAAAAAGGTTGGCATCATATAGATAAGCGTGGGGTTGAATTATATTCAACTCGATACGCCAATATTGAGCCATTTTATAATGGCTGTTCTCGTGTAGAAGACTTTTCGGGTGCACTTTTTATAATAAATGAGCAAGGCAATACCTTAAGAACAATTAGAGAAACAAACAAAGATTTATTCTCTGAGCTATCTGCAGATATGGTTGGATATTGGAAAACGTTTGCAATATCAACTTTTGTTCAACTTGGTCTACCGGATCTACTGCCTGCAACCACTAAGGAAGTAGCGAAAGGCACTTCATGCTCAGAAGATAAATTAGACAGGCTTCTCAGCGCGATGAATGAACTTAATATCACATTCAAACACGAAGGTGGCTGGAAGCTAACTGATAAAGGCCAATACCTATTAAGCAACCACACTAAAACCTTAGCTTCTGCTGCGCTAGAATATTCCGACGAATTACTAACGCCCTGGAAAACACTAACTGGAGCTATTCACAGCACAGTAAAAGACCCCAATGTATTTCAGGAGGTAGCCTCAAATCCTGAACGCTGTGACTCCCATCATCGAATGTTGAATTCTTATGCATTGCACGACTATGAAAATATAGCAAAATTACTCAACATAACAGCATCTCAAACTGTCTTTGATGCAGGAGGTGGCACTGGTGCTTTCGCTTCTTTTCTACAAAAAGCATACCCTGCTGCTAACGTTATTTTGGGAGACTTATCGGAAGTTGTTAAGCTGTCATGCTTTTCCAATAAGTTAAATTTTGATATTTTTTCTGAGTGGGAGGTTCATCCAGACCACATTATTTTAGCTCGAGTTTTACATGACTGGCCTAATGAAAAAGCGTTAACCATTTTGAAAAACGCAGAAAAAACATTAAAAAAAAATGGTCAAATACATATTGTTGAGATGCTACTCAATGACAATGACTCATTCGGTGCTCTTTGTGACTTACACTTATTGGCTGCCACAGGGGGACAAGAAAGAACATTAAGCGAATTAAAACTACTTGCTAAGTCTGCAGGTTTACGAATTATCAATGTACAAAAAACAAAAACGTTAACTAGCCTCATTACGATGGAGTCTATTGATGAATAAAAGACTTATTATCGTAAGGCATGCAGAACGTCCTGATATTCCCGCAGGAGAGGTTGGCAATGATGTACTTTTAAATGCTCAAGGGTTGCAAGCTAGTTTTGCTTTCGGACAGTCTCTAAATCAAAATATTATCAGTATAAGAACTAGCCCTATTTCAAGGTGCGTTCAAACGGCAACAGAAATAGCTAAGGCGGTGGGCTACGGCATTTCTAATATTGAAACCTGTACAGACTTGGGTTCACCTGGTTACTTCATATCTGACGGGAGCTTAGCTTGGAGGCACTGGCAAGAAAAAGGGAGTCAGCGCGTAAATCAATTCTTACTTGATGGTAGTGAGTGCTGGGATGGATTTAATGACCTAGAAAAATCAGCTGCACAGTTCAAGAATAAGGTTGAGAAAGCACTCAGATCGTCTCAAAACGGGACTCATCTGTGGGTCACTCACGACACTATTCTTGCAGCATTTGCGGCTAGAGTTCTTGACGAACCTATAACGATTGACCAATGGCCAGAATATCTTGGCAGTTTAATTGCCGAGATTTCTTCAGGTGGAAAAATGAGGTTTCAATACAACGCTAATTATCATTCAAGAAGAAAGTGAAGATTAAAAATCACTAAAACTTAATAACAAAAGCGACAATTTTTTCAGCCCAAATATTGCTCAATTTAGAATAAAAGATTACGGGAGGCTTTTCAGCACCCTCGTTAGCTTTCGTTTAAATAATGATTTAATAATCAGAATACAAGAAGGAATAATACTCATGGCGACTTCGTTAAAAGTTTCACCAGAACACTATATAGCCCTCGATCATTTAAAAGAGTGGACTATTTTTGAGTCAGAGAAAAAGATCTCTCTAACAATTGACTACGAACGTGGAGATATTAACTTCAGCGCCGAGTGCGATGGTGAAGGAGAGTATCATAGAGTGAAAAGAGAAATTGAAGAGTTTTTCTCCAATAAAAATAAAGGTGAATAAATTCAAAAAGCTAACAAGCGGCATCATGATCACCCTTTAGATGTTTATGTACAGGGCGTTAACTCAGTCATACCATCGGGGTTTATAGCCCACAGTTGCCTTTCAAAAAAACGTCTGCTTTTGCCTCAACTGCTGACCATTCTATAGCTATCGTTTTAGTCGGCTTTAAACTTCCGCTAAGAGTCTGTAGCCGACTACATGAAGATTATCATTGACGACGAGCCTACGGGAAACCAATGCAATTTCAGCGTTGCATACATTGTTCTTTTTAAGCCACCATATCATCAAACGGTTTTGGTTTGGCAATGCCGAATCCTTGCCCAAAGTGAATGCCCATACGTCGAATATTTCCGAGCGTATTTTGGTCTTCTACATTACCTGCGATGGTTTGTTTACCCGTTAAATTGGCGATTTTCTGGATGCTTTCTACAATGACCTGTTTTACAGGGTCATCATGCATTGATTTTATGAGCTCGCCATCAATCTTTATGTAATTAACGTCAATAGCTGCAAGGTATTGGTAGCCGACGGTGGTTTTACCCACTTTGTCGATGGCCGTTTGGCAGCCAATTTCTTTGATCTTTAAGGCAAACTCTTTTGCTTTATCGAGATTGTCTACAACATATTGTTCATCAAGTTCAAAACAAAGCGCATTACTTTCCAAGCCAAACTGTTTAAGTTGCTTTTGTATGAAATGGGGCAGAGTAGTGTCTAGCATGCTTTCAACGGAAAGGTTAATGGAGCAAAGCTTGCGGCGATGTTCAAGTTCATTATTCTGTGCCAACCATTGCATCACTTTATAAATAACGGATTGATCAAACTCTCTAATAATATCGAAACGTTGAGCAACAGGAATAAATTGAGGAGGCATGGAAATATTGCCCTCGGTATCTTGAATGCGAGCTAGCACTTCAAAATAATCACCCCATACAGCGCTGTTCACTGGTCGAATTTGTTGATAACTTAACTGTAAGTTTTCTCCACCACGAATCGCTTTTTGTATCATCTTGATTTGTTGCTTTGACTGTTTTATTTCTGTTTTACGTGCTTCTTTGTGGATATTGTAGCTATGGACTCTATTTCGACCTGCGGCCTTTGCTGCGTAGCATGTACTATCAGCAATTTTAATTAACTGCTCTATGTCTCCACTGTCACAGGTAACAGGGACAAGGCCAATGCTTATACCAATTTTAAATATTTGACCTTCATACTCAAAGCGATATGAGGCAATAGCATCACGAATGTTTTCAGCCACACGCTGCGCTTCTGGTGTTGAGCAGTTTTCAAGAATGGCTGCAAATTCATCTCCGCCTATTCGGGCAAAGGCATCTCTCTGTCGAATTTTTTCATCGATGATGCGACTGACCTGACGAAGCAATTCATCACCCGCACTGTGTCCGCAGCGATCATTAACTTCCTTGAATTGATCAAGGTCCATATAAAGTAGGGCGTGTATAGACTCTCTTTGCTGTGCGTTTTTTAGGCATCGAGAGAGTCTGTTTTGGAACTCTCGACGATTAAATATGCCGGTGAGAGGGTCGTGTTTTGCCAGATAATTGAGTTTTTCCTGAACCTTTACTCGTGAGGTGATATTACGAGCAATATGAGCAGCGCCTAAGCGTTCACCTTTGCTGTTGGATATACGGCTAAAGCGCATTTCGTAAATAGGGAGGTCTTCTTCGCGCTGGGCTAAAGGCATTTCTACGCAAAAATTATCTCGCTCTAATGCTCTTTCCCATAAACGTTGGTATATTTTTCGCTCATTTGGGAATGCAGTGAGTTTATCGGGTAGTGAGTCTCCCACATTAATCGGGAACCCGAAAATAGCTTGAAACTGTTTTAAGTAGGCCTTGTTAAATGTCATCACTTTGAGATCATTGTCTAAGGCCAGCACTAAATCTTCAGTGCCTTCTAAAACACCGGTTAGGTAGTCGCTTAGCTGGTTCTGTTCGACCTTAACATTACGCATCTCAGTAATGTCTTGAATGGTTCCCGACATATGAGTGATCTGACCCTCTTGTTTGTGAGCCTTGCCTGAAATACTCACCCACATCGCTTTTTGATCGGCGTTTAGCAAAGAGGCTTCAAGTGAAAAAGGCTCGCCAGATAGAAGGCAACGACGAAAAGCTACTCTTATGCGGAGTTGATTATCGTGAAAATAATAAAGGATATGCTCGGGTGTTATTTTGGCCGTTTTATCAATGCCAAAAATAGAATATACGCCGTCAGTCCAATTAACCATATTACTTATGACGTCTAACTGCCACCCTCCCATTTTCCCTAACAGTTCAAATTGCTCTGTTAGTGAGTCATTACTTACTAGTAAGTTCTCTTTAAGTGGCGTGGTTTGAGACAAAGGAGTGATGGGCTGTTGAAAAATATCCTGATTCTCTCCCGTTATATCTTTTAGTGCGACAGTGCCAGAGAAAAAATAACCGTTTTTATGGCGGAATGTGGCAGGCATGAGTCTGCCATTATGAATCATTTCATGCTGTTGTATTGGTTTTGGGTAATCAAAGGTTGAGGCGGCGAGTACTTTAATATGTTCGCCTGTAAGGTCTGGGCTTTTATAGCCGAACCAACTTTCAGCTAAAGGGCAGAGCTGCACAATATGATCATCATTATTTACAATTACCGACGCTGTTTCGCGCACTTCGTCCGCTTCGCCGGTTTCGTTTGTGCCGTGTGTTGCATCACTGCGTATTCGGCTGATTTCATATTTTTTAATTATTTTCATGCTTTCTCGCCTAGCCCTATTTAACTCTAACTTAAGAGCACTACTTCACAATACAGTAAAGACGCTATCTCAGTAGTCGTCATGGTGGATCTTCTTTTATCTGGTTATTTTGTGAGCAGCTTCTCAGAAGATTATAAAAAATGTGCAACATTGCTTGCTTGGCATGTTTTAAGATAATCTGTAGTTTAGTTGGGGCTTGTTTTTATGTGGAGCTATTTATACCAGATATTGGAGTGAAAATCATGAGTGGCTTGCTTCTGGTGAATCTCTATTTGTGGTACTTATTTACCAGTATTGAGGTGGGATTTAAACGCTGATGTCTCTAAAGAAAATTATTCAGCCGGATTATAGAGACGGTGTAGATCGTAAACTGTTGAAAGTATTACGTGACCGATTTTTATTAGTGAACAAGCGTCGCTTAGATCGTACTCAAGAGGCATTGCCTACCCGCCACCAAACAACGTTAGACTTATTGCCTCTGTTTTTTCAGGTCAACCATCCTTTATTACCGGGCTACTCCGCCCGTGATACCCCAAGAGGTGTTGCAAACTACGAGCCTGATAAAACGCTTTTAAAATCAGCGCAGCGTTTTAGCCGAACATTTAAATATAAAACCGAAAAACGACGCCAGCCTGATATTCTTTCGCTCTTCATGATGGGGAGTGTAGGGACTATTGCTCAGTCTGAAAGTAGTGATATTGATATATGGCTTTGTCACCGTCCTGGTTTGAGTGAGGTAGAAAAAAAATCACTGCTAAAGAAGGCTGAGCTAATTACTGAGTGGGCTGATACTGCAGGCTTAGAAATCCATTTCTTTCTTATGGATGCAGACCACTTTAGGCATTACAAGCAAACCGGCGTCGATAAAGAAAGTAGTGGCTCTGCTCAGCATTTCTTATTACTCGATGAGTTTTATCGTACCAGTGTGCTGCTTGCAGGTTGTTATCCGCTTTGGTGGTTGATTCCTGTGTGCGATGAAAATGAATATGAGACCTTTGCTCAATTGCTCATTGATAAGCGGTTTATACGTGAGACGGATGTAATTGATTTTGGCGGAATAGCCTATATTCCTAAAGAAGAATTTATAGGGGCTGGCATGTGGCAGCTTTATAAGGGGATTGATGCGCCTTATAAATCAGTACTTAAGCTCTTGTTGACAGAACTCTATGCGCAAGAGTTGCCAGAAAAGCTAAATCTGAGCCTTGAATATAAGCTGGCTATCTATAACGATGAGTTGGATGCAGATGATCTTGATCCTTATGTGATGATTTATAAGCGTTTAGAGCGCTATCTCACAGAGCGAAATGAGCTAGAACGCTTAGAATTGATTCGCCGAAGTTTTTATTTGAAAGTGGGCAAAAAGCTATCAGCAAAAATGACTGCGAAACGCGCCTCATGGCAACGTAACACGCTGGCAACGTTAGTTGATACTTGGGGGTGGTCAGAAAAGCGACTTCAGTTATTAGATAACCGCCATAAATGGCAGGTGCCTCAGGTCATGATGGAGCGTAAGGCTGTGGTGAGTGAACTCACTCATAGTTACCGTTTTTTATCACAGTTTGCTAGAACGCACCGTTTGAAAACGCATATTAATGCTGAAGATATGGCGATATTAGGGCGTAAGCTTTATGCCGTATTTCAGCGCAAAGCGGGAAAGGTTGAGCTAATAAACCCGGGTATAGCGCCGTCACTTGTTGAAGAAAGCTTAGCATTCCACCACCAAAGTAGTCAGTCGTTAGGGGGGGAGTCGAACGGTTGGCTGCTGTATCGTAATTTAGAGTCATCAAATGATGCGACGTTTCATCCTGTTCTTAAACGATCCACTAGTATTATTGAATTAATTGCATGGTGTTATTTTAACGGCATTGCGAATCGAAGTACCCGGCTTAGTTTAGTGCCGGGTAATAGCGCCATGACGATGTTTGAATTACAGAGTATTATCTCCACCTTTGATCAGGTTGCTCAGTACCCTTTGCCCGCCGTGTCGCACGAGCAATTCCGTCATAATGCGACCCCTCTACACACCCTGTTATTTGTTAATGTGGGGGTAGACCCCATGGAGGCGCTTAGTGCTAAAGGGGTGCATAAACTGAGTGACCGAAATGATTCTCTAGGGTATAGCTCGCTAAGGGATAATCTAGTGACAACGCTAGATCAGATCAGTATTAATAGCTGGAATGAGTTGTCGGTATATCGCTATGAATTGGGTGACACCCTTATTCAGTGTTTAAAGAACTACCTGGCTAGCTTGGTTGAAGTGGGTAAAAAACCGCTTCCTAAATTAGATGTTCGATGTTTTTGCCCTAATAGAGCGATGGCTATTGCTCGTCGTGTTGAAGATTTATTTGCGGATGTGGTTAAGGCCTCTTTTGGTGCAGAAGGTGTTCGTTCTGTTCGTTCTGTTCGCTATGTTATTGAAATGGATCGACGGTTGTTCGTTATTCAGTTTTTTGGTCAACAGCCTCGTTTTACGGGATTTGATACCTTAGATGCGCTCCTTAATTATCTTGAGCAGCCGCAACAGGTCTACTCCCCGGTTATTATTGATAGCCGTGCATTGATGGATCATCCCATATTAAATTTAGTCTTTGAAAAATCAAAGCCAGAGACGATTCAAGTATTTTTTCATACACATGACTTAGAGGCTGATCTATTTATTATTGATGAGCATGGGTCGCTGTTTACTTACACCACGCCGTATCATTCATCACAATCGTTATTGATCCCTCTGTACCGTTTTTTGAATTCAATATTGGAACGGCGACAGATGCATCAGTCTGTAGATGGTGTTTACCTTGATCTTAGTCTTGAATTTAGTGAGTTAAAGCAAGGTAAAGGCAGTCAGAAATTCATCGCTAAGAAGGTAGGCTTAGAACCACAGGCAGTGGCTTTATTTGTTGATGTTCAAGCGATTGCTAATCGTGATAGCGGCGGTGTATTAGAATTTGATATTTATTGTGATGAGCAAGAGTTTTCCGTGTTGGAGTATGGCGATCAATTGATCCCGGCTGTCGCGCATTATATTCATGCTAAGCGTGAATCAGGGGGAGCTTATCCATGTTATATCACTGATCTTGGGCTTCCTCATGACCTTGATCAGCATGACTATCAAAATGACCTGCAAACGGTTCAATACCTGCATTATAAGCAGGCACTTGAGGCTTCACTTAATCATGCGTTACAGCAACTAGTTCGAGGTTGAAAAAAATCATGATTGTTGTGAGTTTCAATAAGCTTACGGGTATACTTGCCAGCATCTGTTTAATGATGAATGAATTAAGGGTGAGTTAATATGCTAAAGCGGCTTGTTTTTTTGACGCTTACCTGTGCGCTAGCCAGCGCGGCAGGTCTGCTGGTAGGGTGCGGGCAAAAAGGCCCTCTGTACTTGCCCACATCAGAGCCTGCACCGGTTGAGACTCCTGTTCAGACGACGGCTGAAAAACCCGAAAAGCCGGAGCAAAAAGCGTCGACTGAGTAAACACTTACTAAGTAAATATAAGATTTTGAGAAAATCATGGATTATTTTAATTACCAAAGCGGGCAGCTATTTGCCGAAAATGTGTCTGTTGAATCTATTGCCTCTGAGTTTGGCACCCCTTGTTATGTCTATTCAAGGGCTACGTTTGAACGACACTATAATGCCTATGACAAGGCATTAGGTGAACACCCTCATTTAGTGTGTTATGCCGTTAAGGCTAATTCCAATATTGCCGTTTTAAATGTGTTGGCAAAACTGGGTTCAGGTTTTGACATCGTATCTATAGGGGAGCTTGAGCGAGTTATCGCTGCGGGCGGTGATCCGGCTAAATGTGTATTTTCTGGTGTTGGTAAGCAAGCCCATGAAATGCGTCGCGCTTTGGAGGTCGGTGTTCATTGTTTTAATGTAGAGTCTGAAGCTGAGTTACATCGACTCAATACCGTAGCCGGTGAGATGAATACGCGTGCCCCTGTTTCATTGCGTGTTAACCCAGATGTTGATGCGGGTACGCACCCTTACATATCTACAGGTCTTAAAGAAAATAAATTTGGTATAGATATTCTGCGTGCACCTGAAGTCTATGCTTTAGCGAATAAACTACCTCACTTGGATGTTAAAGGCGTTGATTGTCATATCGGTTCTCAATTAACCGAAGTGGCTCCCTTTTTGGATGCTTTGGATCGAGTGTTGGCTCTGGTTGATCAACTTAAAGAGCAAGGCATTGAGCTTAAGCATCTAGATATTGGTGGTGGCTTAGGTGTTCGATATGATCAGGAAACGCCTCCTGAGCCGAGTGAGTATGCGCATGCTGTGATTGAAAAACTCAAGGGGCGTGAGCTTACGCTGATTATGGAACCCGGCCGTTCTATTGCCGCTAATGCCGGCATTATGCTGACTCGCGTTGAGTTTTTAAAGCCGACTGAAGAGCATAATTTTGCCATTATTGATGGTGCGATGAATGACCTACTAAGGCCTGCACTTTATTCTGCGTGGCAAGAAATTATACCTGCAACACTGCGTGAGGCGGGTGAAAAGAAAATGTATGATTTGGTTGGCCCAGTTTGTGAAACCGGTGATTTTTTAGGTAAAAACAGAGCGCTAAACCTCGAAGCAGGTGATTTGTTAGCGGTTCGCTCAGCCGGTGCCTACGGTTTTGTTATGAGTTCAAACTATAATAGCCGTAACCGCCCAGCTGAAGTGATGGTTGATGGGGGTGACGTTCATTTGGTGCGTCGTAGAGAAACCATAGAAGATCAGATTGCTTTAGAAGCGTTGTTTTAAAAGCATAGTTTTAGGCGTAAGGAAGGGTTAAAGGTTTAAGTAATGTTAATTAAGTTCACCAAAATGCACGGTCTGGGCAATGACTTTATGGTGGTTGATACGATCAGCCAGCACGCACATTTACGCCCGGAACAAGTACGAAAACTTGCAGATCGCCATTTTGGCATTGGTTTTGACCAACTTTTACTAGTAGAGCCTCCCGGTCGCCCTGATGTTGATTTCCGTTATCGCATATTTAATGCTGATGGCACTGAAGTTGAACAGTGCGGTAATGGCGCTCGGTGTTTTGCTCGCTATGTTATCGACAATAAGTTAACCCCAAAAACAACTATGCGAGTTGAAACTAACACGGGCATTATTGAGCTTACAGTAACCCCTGATGGCCGGGTTTTGGTCGATATGGGGCTCCCTCGTTTACAGCCTATGGATATTCCGTTTGTTGCTGAACAGATGACGGCTGAATATTCGTTAGAACTTAATGGGGAGGAACTAATCGTAAGTGCTGTCTCAATAGGGAACCCTCATTGCGTATTGTTAACGGATGATATTAAAACAGCCCCTGTAGAATCTCTTGGTCCTCTACTAGAATGCCATGAGCGCTTTCCCGAAAAAGTAAACGTAGGCTTTATGGAAATTATTCACCGCCGTTTTGTGCATCTTCGTGTGTTCGAACGTGGGGTCGGTGAAACAATGGCCTGTGGTACGGGGGCTTGTGCTGCGGTTGTAGCCGGTCAGCTTAGAGGTCTGTTAGACTCCAAAGTTGAAGTTAAACTGCCAGGTGGCAACCTGCAAATAGAATGGCTGGGTGAAGGTCATTCTGTGATGATGGAAGGCCCTGCGACTAAGGTGTTTGAAGGACAGGTTCGGGTCTGACTCTTATTCTAAAAACATAAAAACAATAATTTTGAAGCAGTGTGGAGTGGCGAAGTAATGACCCTTAAAGATGTAAGTTCTGAGAATCAACCAATGCTCACGGAGCAAAATGTTGTTGAGTATCTAAGAACTCACTCAGATTTTTTTATTAATCATGAGTATCTACTGAAAGAAATTAAGTTACCTCATCAGAGTGGCAAAGCCATATCACTTGCAGAGCGACAGGTTCACCTCTTTCGTGAGCAGCGAGATGATTTGCAGCACGAGTTAAATGATCTTATTGATATAGCAAAACGAAATGATCAGTTTTTTGATAAGAGCAAGCGTTTACTCATGAATCTGCTTGAGGCTCAGAGTCTTGATGAAGTCATGATTGTTGTTGAAAACAGCGTTCAAAATGATTTTGGGCTCAAATTCTGCAGCATGCTGTTATTTGGTGACAAGGTTGAATATCCGGTTAGTAATGTTCAAATGGTCTCACTACTTGAAGCAGAAGCGACTTTAGGCACATTAACCGATAGTAAGAAAGCGGTTTGTGGTCGCTTCACTGAAGAGCAACTGGCGTGTTTGTTCCCTACGGCTGAGGGTAAAGTAGTATCTGCTGCGGTTATCCCCTTACGTGGAAGTAACTTGCAAGGTATGTTTAGCTTAGGTAGTGAAGATGAAAATTATTTTGAAAGCAGTATGGGGTCGTTATTTTTAACCTATATAAGTGACACCTTAAGTCGTTTATTACCCCCCTTATTACAGCGAGAAAGAGCAGCGACTAAAGCTGAAGATATCGCTTCCCTTTTGTAAATGATAAAACTTATCACGTTCGACCTGGATAATACCTTATGGGATACAGACCCGGTAATCATCCAGGCCGAGCAGCACCTATATGATTGGCTTAAAAAAAACTGCCCCGCATTGACTAATCAATACAGTAAAGAGTCAATGCGCCAGTTTAAGATGGGTGTTGCTAATGCTAACCCAGCGTTAAAGCATAAAGTCAGTACGTTACGGCTAGAAGCTATTAAACTGAACCTTTTGGATGTAGGTTACGATGATCGTGCTGCGACGCTACAAGCACAGCAGGCATTTGATATATTCCATCAAGCTCGCCAGCAAGTCAGTTTCTTTGACCACACACTTCATGTGTTAGACGATCTAAAAAAAACCTATCAACTTGCTGCGCTGACTAATGGTAACGCCGATGTGTCAGTGATTGGCCTTGATTGTTATTTTGATTTTTCTTTGTCCGCTGAGCTCGTTGGAAAACAGAAACCTGAACCTGATATGTTTTTGGCGGCCTTAGATCATGCCAATGTGGCTGCTGAAGAGGTTATACATATCGGTGACCACCCAGAGCATGACATTATGGGAGCAAGTCAGGTGGGGTTTCATACTATATGGGTTAATTTTGAAGCGGCAAGCTGGCGTGATGCGACCCCCTATCTTAGTCCACCTACTGCAGAGGCGCATTGTTTAAGCGAAATACCTAAACTGGTTGCTCGAATTGATGAAGGATCATATAAATAGGCTATACTTTTATTGATTTGATTGCTTCTCAATTGTAACGATAGGAACTAACAACCAATGTCAGGACGTAATGCGAGCAGAGATGATGTAAAGCGTTGGAAGGATAAATGTTTTGCTCAGGCTGACGAACTAGAGCAACAAGAAAAATCATTCGATGAACATGTCAGTATTCTGCAACGTTTGTTAGTGAGGGTGAGTTTAGCTGCAGAGGGCTTGAACGATGATCTGGACCTCCAGTTAACATCCCTTCGTGATCTATTAAGAAAAGATAAGGCGGGCAGCTCCGAATTATCTTCGCGTCTTTCAAAAATTGAAACCGCGGTGCTTGAATTAGACGAACAAAAGTCTGAACGAACGGACAAGGTACTCGATGCACTTGAGAATTTGGTTGATCAGTTACTCGAATTAGAACTTGAGAAAAAACAAAAAAAGCATTTAAAGCAGCTGTCGAAAGAAATAAAGTCTCAGAAAAATGGCTTGAAAGAATATCCGAACCTGTTAATGAAGTATGCTCGACTTCAGGAAGATGCACTTAAAGTACAGTTCTCAGGCGTGAGTAAAGAGAGCAAGAGTGGCTTTCTACAGCGGTTTCTTGGTTCAAGCTCAAAAGAACAGCCCGCGCTCGAAAACACTGTTTCAGAAAAAACGGTTTCAGAAAGAGAAGACGCCGCTTCTTTACGGCTGTCTCCGGAGACTGAACTTGATATATCTAATGACGATGCTCACTCCACTAACACGCAGGTAGATAGTGATACTGACGGCGAGTTTATCCCAGGTTTTTCAGCCATATCAGGGCATGTTAGTTCAGCGCTTAGTAACTTGATTGAACAACTCTCTATTCCTCCTACTGCAAAATCAGCGGCAGAAAAAGTTCAAAGCCATATTCGGAGCGGACTTAACTGGTATGAGCTTGGGCCCACCATTGATGATGTCGCTAATCTTGTTATTTCAGCCGTTGGTAAAGGCCAGAAAGATTTTGAAAACTTCTTACAAAACCTTGATGGTCGACTTGCTAAATTACAGGGTTACCTTTCTGAAAGTAAGACACAGCAATTAGATTGGCAAGGCAGTAGTAGTGAACTGGATAAACAAGTGCGTGAGCAGGTATTGTCTATATCCAAAGAAGTTCGTGACTCGAAAGATATTGACCATTTAAAAGTGTCTGTATCTGACCATCTCGACGATATTATTTCATCGATGGATAATTTTGTTAGCTCAGAAGATAGCCGTGTTGATGAAATGAATAAACAGATGGAAGCGATGCAGCACAGGCTAGTCGCTATGGAAACTGAAACCGGAGAAATAAGAGCAAGGCTCAAAGTTGAGCGCACAAAGGCATTGACGGATGTACTGACCGGGCTTTCTAATCGCGAAGCTTATGAAGAACGCCTACAGATGGAGTTTGAACGATGGAAGCGCTATCGCCAGCCTGCCGCCATGGTGGTTGGTGACATTGATTTGTTTAAACAGGTTAATGATACTTACGGTCACCTTGCAGGCGATAAAGTGATTCAAATTATCGCAAAAGAAATTACTAACCGAATTAGAAAAACTGATTTTGTCGCACGTTATGGTGGCGAGGAATTTGTCATTATATTGCCAGAAACAGAGATTAAAGACGTTATTCCTGTGATAGAAAAGACCCGTGAGATGATATCTAGGCTGCCCTTTCATTTTAGGGATGAAGAAGTACAAATTACCATGTCGTTTGGTGTCGCGGCGTTTCAAGATAAAAGTACGGCTGCCGAGGTGTTCGATTTGGCGGATAAGGCATTATATAAAGCGAAAGAAAATGGTAGAAACCGAGTCGAAGTGTATAAGGTTGATGAATAGGTTTTCTCTTGTTTTAGTTTGCTTGCTCTGGTTATCTATTTCCGCTAGTGCTGAGCCTGTTTCTATTACGCAAGGAACAGGTGTCGCGCTGTCTGCCGTTACTCAATCTGATATCATTTTAAGCGAGGAAGATCGACGGTGGTTGCAGCGTCATCCAAATTTAAGTCTCTCAGGTGATATTTTCTGGCCGCCTTTCGAGTTTATTGATGACAAGGGCGACTATGTTGGCATGGTTAGTGATGTTGTTAAATTAATAGAGGAACGTTTAGATTATAAATTTAATATTAATCACAAAGCTAGCTGGGGAGAAACCCTTGAAGGGTTTCGGAATCATGAAGTTGACCTTATTTCTGCCGTAGCAAAAACTCCTCAGCGTGAAGAGTATATGTTGTTTACGGAACCTTACTTCTCATTTCCTATTGTACTGGTTATTCGAGAGGGTTTGGGTTTTGTCACCGATCTCCGAGAGTTGGATGACGAACGAGTCGGGGTGGTTAAAGGTTATGCATCTTATGACTACCTGATTATTAATCACCCGGACCTTAATCTGCAAGTGGTTGAAACCGTCGAGGAAGGCTTGCAGGCGCTTTCGGATGGAGAGCTTGATGTATTTGTTAGTAATATTCCTTCTGTCAGTTATTTAATTAAACAAAAAGGCTTATTAAATGTTCGGTTAACAAGCATTACCCCTTATGTATACGATCTACGGGTTGCAGTGCCCAAAGATAACCCTCGTCTGGTTTCTATTCTTAATAAAGCGATAGCTAGTATTTCTCAGAAAGACTTTGATGAAATATATAAATCCTGGATATTTAAAGGTATGGAGGCCCAGGTCGATTATCGAATGGTACGCCGCGTTGCCTTAATCTCTATTTTGGTTATTGGGATATTCTTATATTGGAATAGAAAGTTATCGAAAGAGGTCGCCGAGCGAATAAAATCAGAAGAAGCATTAAGGCGGAGTGAAGATCAACTAAGACTGGCGTCTTATGAAGCTAAGTCGATGGCACATAAAGCAGACGAAGCCAATCGAGCGAAAAGTATATTCTTAGCCAACATGTCGCACGAAATACGAACGCCCATGAATGCCGTGATGGGCTATACCGAATTATTATCTGCGGCGGTTAAAGACAAAAAGCAACGCAGTTATTTAGACTCAATTCGAACGGGAAGCAAGGCATTACTGACGTTAATAAATGACATACTAGACCTGTCTAAGGTAGAAGCAGGAAAGCTTGATGTCGAATATAGACCGACGTCACTAGCCCCTTTGTTTGATGAGTTACAACAAATATTTTTTGCCAAAATTAATAGTAAAAAATTACAGTTCTCTATCGAGTTAGCACACGACCTTCCTCATGTGTTATTGCTTGATGAAACACGTTTGCGTCAAGTACTTTTCAACCTGGTGGGTAATGCGATTAAGTTTACCCATAAAGGCGGTATTCACGTGAAGGTGGGTGTTAAGCCTTCTCCACAGTCGTCAGTGTTAGATGCGGTAGACTTAGTTATAGAGGTTGAAGATAGCGGCATAGGCATTCCTTATGATCAACAAGAACGTATTTTTCGAGCATTTGAGCAACAAGAGGGTCAAAGTACCCGAGAGTATGGTGGAACAGGTTTAGGTTTAGCGATCAGTAAAAAATTGGTAGAGGTAATGGGGGGAGAGCTAAGCCTTCGCAGTGAGGTTAATAAAGGCTCTTGCTTTATAGTTAAACTCACGCAAGTAGAGCGTACCGAGCACGATCAATTAGAGGCTTTGGTTTTACCTGAATTATCTCAATATCAGTTTAGCCCCGCTAAAATATTGGTTGTGGATGATGTGGTTTTGAATCGGGAGCTAGTAAAGGATTTGCTTGAAGGTACTGGCTTTGTATTTAAAGAAGCAGAAAATGGAGAGCAGTCAGTAACGATCACTAAGGAGTGGTTGCCTGATTTGATTTTGATGGATATACGAATGCCGGTAATGGATGGTTATGAAGCGACTGTGGCTATCAAACAGTGTGCTGAAATAGGTAATATTCCCGTAGTGGCGCTCACCGCGTCCGTAATGAGTAAGGATGAACATAAAATTAAACAAGCAGGCTTTGATGGCTACTTAAAGAAGCCTGTGAGTGGTAATGAGCTTTATGCTGAAATAGCTTTATTCCTTCCTCATGAGCTGAGTAATGAAGTGCACCACTCTAGCTACTCTAAGCCTTCAAGCAGCGAGGCAGAAAACTTACCCTTAACATTTAATCGGGAGGAGCGTGCGAAGATAAGAGCTCAGTTTTTACCGCAATGGAAACAGATTATTGGTACCGGTGACATTGCTGGTGTACTTTTATTTGCTGAAGCCTTGCATGACTCAGCCACTGATGCGAATTTATTAAATCTTAAAGAATATGCCGAGGTGTTAAAAGAAGCCGCTGAAAATTTTGATTTGGATGAAATTCAAGTCTTGCTGGAAAGCTTTGATGAGCGAGTGGCTGGCTAGGAATCTATTCTTTGAATATTCGTAAAGCAAGAGTAAATGATACCCAGGAAATAAGGGGCTTAATATCATCCCTTTCTCACTTCTATCTTGAAAACAAAAATGCACCCATTCCAGAGTGGTTTTTAAGAACACTGGATGTTTCAGAATTTGAGCGGCGTTTGTCTAATGACTGGTTTACTCATTTTGTCTATATAGAAAATGGTGACATTGTTGGATATATATCCATGAGGGGAGCGAGTCATTTATTTCATCTATTTGTTGCAGAGATGCATCAGAGAAAGGGTATTTCAAAGGCTTTGTGGAGACATGCTATTTCTGGCGATAAGCCTAAGGTGTATACACTTCGCTCATCACTTTCTGCAATCCCTGTTTATAAACGTTTTGGCTTTATAGAATATGGAGCCGTGGTTCAAAAAGAAGGGATTGCCTTTCAGCCTATGAGAAAGGCGCCGTGAAATACTGAGCCGTTAAAAGAGTGATTAAAGGCAGTCATACTGACTGTTAGCATCAAAAGATACCGAAATCATATCATAGCCGCTGTTAGACAGTTGCTCAATTAACCCGCGGTCACTCAGTACCGTGTTACAAATGGAATGAATGCTGGCTTGTAGTTGCTGGTTATCGTTCACTTCAAAATCTAACACCATGAATTTTTCAGCGAATATTTCATCGGCCCCCGCCTTTATAACGCTCTCATGTTTAACGAAAGTAAGCCCAGACTCTGCTGGATATGCATTAGTTAATATGTTTTTCAGTTCATCGGCATTAGCAAAAGAGCTGATTAGAGAAAGTAATGTGATGGCTAAAATAAATACTTTGATGGTGATTATCCTTATGCGAAAAACATAGAAATTGATTAAGGTTCTTATGTTATTAATTATCGCATAAAGTTTCAGAAAGTAACTGAATGTAATCGGGTTAGACGGTGGGTTTTACAATGTTTAACAATATGTTGATTTATTAAGACTATTTACAGTAATGAGCAAGCCCTCATCAAATGGAGTCAATCATGGAGGTATTTATGCCCATAACACTATGAGTGCTTTACGACCTTCGTTTACTGAAATTAGAGCGTATTTGAAGACCTGACAACGACTAAAATAACCACTCAGCACGAATACCCGCCCCCCACTCTTTTCCATGGCTTGTTTTCGAGTAACTCAAACCACCATTTATAATTCCGTTTTCACTAACTTCACCGCGTAGACCCATGTCTGCGATCCAAGCATCCGCGCCTCTGTTGCGTCCTTCAAATGACAGTTTGTATTCGGGATCGGCTGAGATGGCTGCGGTAATATCATGTGCAGAATGCTGGCTGGCTTGCCAATCATGTTCGTAAGTTAAGCCGATAATGGGACGAATTTTATTTTTTTGTGAAATACTTGCGAAGAGGGCGTGTAGGCCTGCACTGGTTACGAGGGCTGAGTTTTCACTTTCATCGATTCGCATGCTGTAAACATCTGCGCCATTTTCTTTTACTTCATCTTGCTTTGAGTAGATACCATGCATGCCAATGTGTGGTCTAAGTTCACCCCAGTCGGACGCAACCCACTCATAACTTGCATTGATACCTAGGTATAATGTTTGGCTGTTATAGGTTGAATTGGCTTTATAGTTTGAGCTTGCGATCGAAAAATAGCGCTGGCTTTTTATTCTGCTCATACTAAGCCCTAAAGCACTTGATAATTCGAGTTTTTGGTAATGATTGGAGCGATGATAAAGACCTATGTCGATATTATTTGACTTAAAATCTTGCTGCACATTATCGTGTTCGTTCATGTGGCTATGCCCTATTGAGATAAAACCACCCCACGAGTAATCTTTTTTGTCCAGAAATGTGCGCCCTAAGGTGAGGGCTGCCAAGTCATACTCATAGCCGCCCATGTTATCGGTGCCGTCAACGTTGCCATTCAGATAAGTCGCCTCGGACCAAATGGTGTTGTCTGAGGCGTTTTGTGGATCATTCGATACGTTTTGCGTAAGGCTTTCACCCACGCTAAATGTACTTAGGGTTGATGCATGTCGCATGACTGTTTTAAGGGTCATATCTGTCTGTTCTAAACCCACGGTTATGAAAGACGAATAGGGCTCAGGGTGAATTGATGGAAATTGCTCGGTTAGTTGCTGTTGGGTCAGCTGTTGCAGTTGGTTCTCTATCTGTTCATTGGTTTGTGCTGCATTACTTAAAAGTTGAGCCGCGTTTTGGGTGTTTTGAGTCCCTGAGCCGCTAGTGGCCACTTGAGGTAGCATAGGGAGTACCGATGTGGGTAACTCTGTTAACTGCACTACAACGGTCTTATCTGTTGATGGGGTGCTTGCAAGGCTGGCTTGTAGTAAGGCTGGCATTGAAGCGCTTAGTGTAATATCACTATCACTAATATCGTTATCAATTGTGCTACCGGCTAAGTTAGATATTTGGTAACGGCCATTACTCGTGCTGCCACCTTCTGCAAATTGCTTTGACGTTTGACCTGTTGTTTGGGTGTCAATTTCGTAGTTGATAGTGTTAAAACCGACAACTTCAGAGTCGTAAATATTAAACTCGTCGTTGTAAGTCTTAAGACCAAAGCCAATATCACGCCCCTGTGGAGTAAGGTCAATTTTTATGTTATTAGTGCCTGCCATCGTAACAATGTGGGTGTTCGGAGAGTCGCCATTAAATACGATGCTCTCGTGCGCAAGTCCATTGTGTTCTTCTGGTTTAAGCGTGGCATTATTTAGCTTAATGACGCTTGATTTGTAACCCAAAACGCTAGATTCAAGAGTTGAGTCACGGATCTCTAGCACAGACAAGGAATCCATGCTGTCTAGCGTATGCATTTGCAGAGTAGAGTTGTCATAGGCGAGCAGGCTCTTTAAACCTGCACTGCCATCTACATCGTTAACTATTAACGTACCGCTATTTTTTACCCACCACTCAAAAGCGAACAGGCCATTTGACTTCACGCGTGTTCCGGTCACGGTGCTCAGTATTTTTGTGGTGCCGCCATCAACGATAAACCTGCCCCGGTAGCGATTTGCATTGTCCCCTGACATACTAATGTAAGCACCATCGCCTAAGTTGAATGTATTATTGCCTTTTAATGTGAAGGTGCTGTCGTTAATGCCACCAATTACGCGAGCGCGTCCACGAAGGGCTGTGTTGTTGTCTAAGTTAAAGGTTGAATCGGTGATGTTTGGCTTGTTGAGGTCGAGGTAGCTATATCCTACTCCGTTGCTAAGAGCTGTGCCGTAGGTGCCATTTAAGTTAACCGTTGCGTTATCTATGGAAGAAAAAAGAGTATCTGAGTCAAATGTCATTGCGCTGTTATTAAGGTTTAGTGTGCCGCCTGACTTTATCGTGAGTGCGCCGTTTGTTGAATTTAGCGACGAAGAGTTTTGTAGCGTTAAGCTGGCATTCTCCTCAATATCTACCGAATAGCGCGTCCCGCTAACCTCACCTCCAGGGACATTCCAAATATTATCGCCAGAACTAGCGACTAATTTTCCGCCACTGTTAAATGCAATTGAACCTTCGTTAATATTAATGTTGAACACTGCATTATCTAATTTTATTTGTTCAATGGACGCAATGTTAACACCATTGTTAATGTTGTTGCTGGGGGTGGGGTCGATAATATTTAAGGTGGCATCTTTCACCTCGATACTGCCCATAAAAATACGATAAGGGTCAGGAGTGGGAAATGGTGTTCGAGGTGATAGCGATAGTGAGCTAAATATAAGTTGGTCACTATCGCGATTAACACCTTCTACCAATAGATTTTTTAAGAAACTATAATCTGTATTGGATGTAGTGACCAAGGTTTGGGTATTCAATGAAAACTCATGGCTGATATTGGCAAATACTTTAGTACTGTCGTATGTGCCTATAGTTCCTGTTAGCAACGTTTCAACAAGCACTTCGCTTGAGCCAGTTAAATCAGAGCGTTGTTGACCTGGTTGTGAAACAGCGGGGGTGGTTGGTGATAGTTCAAAGGTGTTGGCTAATGTGTTGCTGGAAAGCACTATAAGGGCAGCAACAAATGATTTGTGAATAACCGTAGACATAGAGAAGTCTCTTGTAAGATGGTGTTAATGCCTAAATTGTAGCTTAATTATTACTTATGTCATATTTAAGTCTGTACTTAAAATAAGACTATATGATCTGTTTTGTGCTTCGGTTGCAGGTCTCATCAATCCAATTATCAACCTTGTTAAAATCAATAGGCTCACTAAAGTAAAAGCCTTGTATGGTGTCGCAATTCATTTGTTGCAATAGTTTGAGCTGAGTTTCTGACTCAACACCTTCAGCGACAACGGTCATTCCCAGGGTGTGCCCTAATTGGACAATGGCCATGGCGATGGCTGAGTCGTCTTCATCTGTTTCAATATCTTTAATGAATGAGCGGTCTATTTTGATTTTCTGTACAGGGAAACGTTTAAGATAACTTAGTGATGAATAACCTGTACCGAAATCATCAATAGATAACTGAACCCCTAGTGCATTTAACTGCTTCATGGTTTGTATCGCTGAATCAACATTCTGCATAACCAGGCTTTCAGTAATTTCTAGTTCAAGCCGTTCAGGAGGAAAGTTGGTTTCTTGTAATACCTTTTGAACAGTAGACACAAGATCTGATTGGTGAAACTGTGCTGGGGATACATTAACAGCCAAGGCTAATGGTTGCTGATCTTTTTCCCAGTGTAGGGCGTGTAAACAGGCATTTTTAAGTGCCCACTCGCCAATAGCGGGCATTAAACCGTGTTGCTCCGCTATAGGCAGAAATTCTTGTGGAGGAATTAATACGTTATTGTGGTTCCAGCGAATTAACGCTTCAAAACCAGATGGCTGTAGTGTTGTTGCATTAATTTGTGGCTGAAAAGCCAGGTGAAAGCCGTCATTCGCTAGTGCAATGCGTATTTCAGTGGATATTTCTTTTTGATGGTGAAGCTTCAGGTTCATTTCTTGTTGGAAAAAATGAAATTGGTTGCCTTTGTTATTCTTTGCGCTATACATCGCCATATCAGCGAAGCGGACCAGTTCTTCAGTGTCTATGCTATCTTCTGGGTATAGGGTAATACCCATACTGGCCGAGGTGTAAATTTCATTTTCTTCAAAGCTAAAAGGTTGGGCCAGTGATTCTATGATTCGTTGTGCGGCTGCAGCAATGTTGTCTAGCCTGCCGATGTCTTCAAGAATAATAGCAAATTCGTCTCCCCCTAAACGGGCGACAGTATCACTGTCTTTGATATGGGCTTGTAGTCTTTTGGCCACGCCTTTAATGAGTTCATCGCCAATAGCATGACCCAACGTATCATTGATTTCTTTAAAACTATCTAAATCTAGTAGTAGTACGGCGCCTTTTTTCTTGTGTCGTTCACATTGAGCTAGCGACTGATGCAAGCGGTCTTGAAAAAGCATTCGGTTAGGTAGGTGGCTTAAAGCATCATGGCTAGCCATGTGTTCTATCTGATGCTCATATTCACGCCTGGATGTAATGTCGATAAGGGTGCTTTGAGTCGCTGAGTAGTTATCCCATTGAATAACTCTGCTTATGTTATCTAGAATTAGTCGACTGCCATCACGTGTTTCAATTTCTATGTCAGAGTGAGTGGGTGGCTTGTCACCTGACAGGGCAATAGATGTTAAGCGTTTAATCTGATCAAAGTCATTCTGAGATACCAGCTGCAGCAGTGATTCCATTGCGAGTAGTTCGTCAACGCTATACCCCGTCATATCAGCAAAAGACTGATTGATAAAAATAGGTCTAAAGTTTCGGTGAATAATAATACCTTGAATGGACCCTTCTATAAGGTCTCTAAAGCGCTGTTCGCTGGTGCTAAGCTCTTCATATAACCTAGAGTTCCTCAGCGCGGTAATGACCTGAGCCCCTAGCATTTCTACTAAGCCCATGCGCTCAGGAGAAAAGGCGTGGGCCATTTGGTTATTTTCAAAGTAAACTAAACCTACCTGTGTGCCGGCGTCGGTAAGAGGGACAGCCATAGCAGATTGTACTTTGGTAGATCTTAGGTATTCCGTGGGGAAGAAACGCTGCTCTGCTCGAACATCGGCAACTAATAAAGGGCTTCTAATACGTTTTACATAGTTGATTAATGATTTTGACAGAGCATAGTCACTGCATCGGTTAATGGGTTGCTGTAAACATTTTTGATTACCTGTCTCAGGGTAAACAGCCGTTACAACCAGATTCTCACCTTCCTGAAGGAGTAGCATCGCTTTGCTAGCGCCTGCATTCTCAGCCATGATCTTAACCAGTTCAGACGACAGATTCTCTGACTGTATATTCTCCATGATGGCTTGACTGGCCTTTAGTGCAGAAAGCCAGTCAAGGCGCTGATCAATATCGGTACTGGTGATGCTTTTAGTCGCTGATTCAGTGATATCTGTATTGTTGAATGCCTGATCTGCAGGGCTGTCCAGTAGTTCATTAAAATCTGATTCTAATTGTTGTGTCTTGGCTCTGTTGCCCCAGTGAGAATAAAGGTAATACGCTCTTTTGATATAAATTGCGGCAATCTGTGTACGCCCTTGAGTTAGCCAGAAACGGCCATAACGCTCGTTGGCTAAGGCTTCAACATGAATGACATGGCTTTCACCGGCTGTTTCTATTGCCGCCTCATATAGTTCCATTGCCTCAAGTGGCTGGTTATCAATATGGGCTAGTTCAGCGTTGATTAATAAAAACTTATGTAGATAGTTGCTGGTGCAGTTATCGGTATAAAGACTCAATTCTTGTTGGTTTTTATCAATTATATTTCTTAGTTCAGGCCAGTTTTCATGTGGCTGATTCGTTTGAACCTGAGCGAGTGCACCCGGGTTTAAATGATCTTGAATAAAGCTCATAGAACTGAGGAATAGCGTCTCAGGCACTTTGAGCGTGCCATGCAAATTAGAAGGGATACTAGCTAACGCACAGCGTGCCACAACAACAATATCATCATGGTTTACACCCCAGAACCGACTACACAGTGCTCCGAAGTCATATCCGGCCATAAAAACGGGCAAGGTATGGTGGTCTTTTAAAAACTGGATAGGGTCAAAGACATAACCCGAATCTTCTCCGCTGATAGATTCTATTGACTGTGAAAATGACAGTGCAATAGTAAATAAAGGTGTACTTTCTCTTTCGAGAAAAGCGAGATATTTTCGGCTGTTTGCCGCTACTTGTGTAAGAGGTATACCTTGAATGAATCCATCGGTAATTAAGTAATAGGCAGCGTAACAAGCAAAAACCTGATCTCCTGCTTCGTTAGCACATCTAAATGCTTCTTCAAGCCAGCGTCGGCTATGACTAACGGGGTTTTGCCAATTGTTGATAGATATCGCAAACAGGAAGTAACTTCTGTTGCGAACAACTAAATTGTCGGAATCCTTAGCGAGTTCAGCGCCCGCTAGACCAAATTGATAGGCAAGACAGTGATCATTTTTTAAGAAACCATAAACCAAGGCAAATGAGCAGTAGGCGAAGGGGGTTATCTCGTTACGGCCATGTTTAAGCGTGTAATTAACCAAGTAAATTGATACCAGAGCCAGGAGTTCCTTTTGCCCAGTAACATAACAGGGTGTCCACAGACGCATTAAAAGCCTCATGACCAACAAGTGGTGAGGGCTTTGGGTTTCGGTTGTTTCGATCAGGTTTTTTGCCTGAATATCTTCAAACCGACTGGGTAGTTCTTGTAATAAGTGATTTAGCTCTTCTGATTGTGCCTGCTTATCGCGGGGAATATTAACTTCTAGTAGTGATAGCCCATTAAGTAGAACGTCAACAGACTCATAATACTGTCCGCGTAACTCAATCAAGTTCATTTGAATTAGCAGTAGTTTAATTTTTTCTTCAGCGGTTTGAGCCTGGTGTTGAAGCTCATCAATTTCACTTTCAGAATGCTCAAATCGTTTACATAAGCCCTCACATTCGGCAAGGATAAGCCCTTGCTCAAAGCGAAGTGTATGATGCATTTGCCAGGCATTCTGTTCATTGCCTGTTAGCATATTTAATAATCGAATGCTTAATTCTGCATAGTGAACGGCAGAGTCGAATGCAGTGGCCTTACGAGCTTTTTGTGCCGCCATCAAGCTCAGGTTAGAAATCTCTAATCGGGACTCATTGGCTAATTGGTCAGCGCCTGCATTAAACTGGTTGGCAATTTCAAAAATTTGTTCTTGTTGCTCTTCATAATTTAGATTTTTGAGTAGGCTGCGGCCTATCTGTAAATGGTTCTGTTGCCTGATATTTTCAGGCACTAAATCGTAGGCACCTTGCTGTACTCGGTCATGTAGAAATTCATAACTAGAGATTGGGCAGGCTAGGTCTTTGTCATAGTCTGAATAAGCACCACTGGACCAGATGTTGCGAGCGATAATTAAGCCAGACTCAATCGCAGGTGCTAATTGTTGTTTTATCTTTGTTTCAGTTGTCAGAGTTATGTTCGCCAGCATTTTTGTATCAAACCGGGTTCCAATACTGGCTGCAAATTGAAGTGTGGTTTTGGTGTCTGAGGGTAGACGCTTAATGCGACTCACTACCATGTCGACTAATTGATGATCGGTTACTTTGTTGCTGCAATCCGATAAGTCATAGCACCACTCTCGTTCCTGGGCGTTGAAAAAAAGTTGCCCATCTTGATGTAAGGTTTTTAATAATTGAGTGACATAGAATGGGTTGCCTTGGGTTCGCCCAAACACGTAGCGAGATAATTTAGCCGCCTGCTGATTGGTGAGTTGTAATGTGTCGCAAATAAGGCGGTTAACATCGTTACTCTTTAAGGGTTCAAGGTGAATCTGCTGTACATGCGGAGTATCGTGTCGAATGTTTTTTAAGGTACTTATTAGTGGATGGCCACCATAAATTTCGCTGTCTCTATAAGACCCAATGACTAATAAGTGGCAATCATGAAGCTCAACCAGAAGAGACTGGATGAAGTCTAGACTGATGTGGTCAGACCATTGTAAATCATCAATAAACATCACTAGAGGGTGTTCTTTTATTGCGAAAATTTTGAGGAATCTTCGTAATAACCGGAGGAACACTTGTTTGCGTTCATTGGTGTCCATTTCGGGAGACGGAGGTTGGGTGCCGATAATCGCTTCTAGGTTTGGAGCGAGCTCAATAAGCATGCTGGCTTTGTCGCCCAGTGCTGTCATGATTTGTTTTTTAAATTCGGCTACTCGTTGCTCTGGTTCTGTTAATATTTGTTGTACGAGTTCTTGTAAACATTGCGTTATAGCGCTTAACGGCACATTGCGTTTTAAGGGCTCGAACTTCCCGGATATAAAATAACCCCGGCGATTTATTAATGGTTGGCGAACCTCGTTAACTAAACTTGTTTTCCCCATTCCTGAGAAACCATTGACCAGCACCAGTTCAGTGAGCCCTGTATTCGCTATTTCAAAGGCTTCTGTGAGGCGTGAAATTTCTTTGTCTCGGCCATAAAGTGTTTGGGGAATTGAAAACTGCTCATTTCGGTCGTAACTACCAATTTCAAATACTTCAAACTGTTGTGTTGTTTGCCATTGCTTTAGACATTTCTCCAAATCATGTTTAATGCCTTCAGCGCACTGGTAACGGTCCTCAGTTTGCTTGGCTAACAGTTTGGCTAAAATATCATCAAATAACGAGGGTACATCTTTTCGCCACGCTGAAATTCGTGGTGGGGTTTGTGTTAAATGAGCATGTACTAGCTCAAGGGGGTCTGCAGAATTGAAAGGCCGTTGACCACAAAGCATTTCATAAAGGGTTATTCCCAGTCCGTAAAAATCAGTGCGGTGATCAATGCTACGGTTAAGTCTACCGGTTTGTTCGGGGGCTACATAAGGTAAATTACCCCCTAATAAAACCGCCTTCATATGAGTAGGGGACTCATGATAACGCTTTGAGGCCATCCCAAAGTCAATAATCTTTGCTAGCCGCTCTTGTGTGTTGTAAACAATGTTGTGGGGGTTAATGTCTTTATGAATAACGTGCTGACTATGAATTTCTATCAGTGCTTTAGTTATTTGTAGTGCTATATCTAAAAATGTACCGACCGGAAAGCCTTGCTCTGGAATACATTCCGCTAAAGGTTTTCCATTAAAATCTTCAGTAACAATGGCTAGTCGGTGGTGGTGTTGCAATAAGCCTATATAGCGAATGATGTGAGGGTGTTTGAAGTGACGACCTATCTCATACTCGTGCCGAAGTCGCTCCATTAAGAATAGAGGAGGGGTATCACCTTGAGCCGATTTAACAATAATCGGCTTATTATGATTCAGATCATAAGCTCGCCAGGCACAGGTGTCGCCGTGGCGTGACAATAGCTCGGTAATTTCAACGCCCTTAAAGGCAAACTGTGCTGAACTCATAGTTTATGTTTAATTATTGTGTTTGTTATATATGGGTACATTTATTGATTGGCTATATTATAGGCAGTTTTTCGTGAAGTGTTCTGTAATACAAATGTAATGTTTTGAAAGGTCGAGGAATGGTTCTCAAAATGTAAGAAACTAGCTATAGTTAAAATAAGTAAGCAGAAAATAAAACAAATAATGGGATGATAGGGTGCAATGGCTGAATCGCTTTACGAATTAACATTTTACGGCAGACTGGTTGATGGTGTGGGTTTCGATGTGGCTAAAGCGAATGTTGCGGCTCTATTCAAAGCCTCTCCCGCTCAAGTTGATAAGATGTTCATGGGAGGGCGGGTTGTTATTCGCAATAAACTCGACCAGGCGACGGGCAATAAATATATTGCGGTAATGAGAAAAAATGGTTTAGTTTGTGAAATTGAACTGATGGGTGGTGAATCATCTTCAGCACCAGCACCAGCACCAGCACCAGCACCAGCACCAGCACCAGCACCAGCACCAGCACTCAAGCCTGCAAGTACAATACCGCAGGTACAAGACACAATAGAGAAAGATGCCTTTGAATTAAGCCCTCCCGTCATTACTCAAGCTAAGGATAGTGCTGAGGTAGGCTTCAATCTAGCAGGGGATAAAGTAGGCGATATCCTGCAGCAGAGCCATTTAGATTTAGACCCGGAAGGTGTTCGGTTGTCTGAGCATATAGAGGTAGAGGCACCGGAGTTCTCTGAACTTGAAAACATTAGCATCGCGCCAACCGGTAGTGTATTAGTAGACAAAAAAGACGAAGTGCCTCCGATTGTTCCAGACACGAGTGAGCTATCTATTGCAGCAGCAGGGAGTGATATGGGGCAACTTAAAAAGGATGATAAAATTGAAGTGCCTGATCTTTCTCATTTGAAACTGGACGACCTACCAAAGAACCCATAAAATAACGCTTCTTGCCATTTTTGCTCTTGCCGAAATGGTTGCGTTCTTTGTTAGGGATAACCCTCCATGCCTTGCCCTCGTTTTAGTGTGCTTACACTGTTTATCAGCCTTATTTCATTTAATCTCTTTGCCGCTGATACGCCCCCAAACAAACGTCCTGTAGTCGGTTTAGTATTAAGTGGCGGTGGCGCAAAAGGCTTAGCCCATCTCGGCGTAATAAAAGTACTGGAAGAAATGAAAATCCCCGTGGATATTATTGTGGGCACCAGTGCGGGCGCATCTGTCGGTGGGGTGTACGCCATGGGTATGCCATTGAGTGAAATTGAAGAGCGGTTTCATACAATGGACTGGAACTTGGGTTTACAAGATGAAGGGTCTCGAAGCAATGCTTCATTCAGACGTAAACAGGATGATTATGATTTTGCTTCTGACTTGGTGCTGGGCGTCGGTGCAGAAGGGGTTAAGTTTCGTAAAGGCTTGATTCAGGGGCAGCAATTAATGCTGATTTTGACTGAACTTACAGAGCAAGCGGAGCATGTAGAGAGTTTTGATCAATTTCCTATACGTTATAGGGCGGTTGGTTCTGATATAGAAACAGGTGAAGCCGTTGCCATTGATAAGGGAAGCTTGGCCTTGGCGTTTCGAGCCAGCATGTCAGTCCCTGGTGCATTTCCTCCGGTTGAATATGAGGGGCACCTTCTTGTTGATGGCGGTATGACGGCAAATTTACCGGTTGATTTGGCACGGGAGCTCGGTGCAGAAGTCATTATTGCGGTAGATATTAGTTCGTTATTGTTAAAGGGAGATGATGTAAATTCTATTACAGGGGTTATTGAGCAAATGGGAAACCTGTTAACCCGTAAAAATGTCGAAACGCAAATAAAGACACTCAATAAACAAGATATTCTTTTAGTGCCAGACCTTGAGGGCGCTGGGGCCGGTGAGTTTGAACGTACTGATGAAATAGTTGAAATGGGGGCTACGGCCGCAAGGGATCAGGCATTAGCGTTAAAGAGACTGTCAGTTTCGGAAGAGGAGTGGCTAGCTTATCAATTGAAACGTAAGACGGTCCTTAAACCGTCACAGTTCATTGACCGGATTGAATTAATTAATAAGTCATCTATAGCGGGTGAATTTATTAGCTCACGCATTAGCCAGCCAGAAAAAACGATGCTTGATAGAGCGCAGTTAAAGAAAGATATCGATGATATTTATGGCTTAGGCTATTTTGAACTGGTGACCTATGAGATCGTTAACAAAAGCGGTCAAAATGTACTTGTGATTAAAGCTATAGAAAAATCTTGGGGCCCCGACTACCTTCGTTTTGGGCTTAACTTTGAAGAGAACTTCAGTGACAGTACTCGTTTTAATCTCGCGATATATTATGATCAAACGGCTATTAATTCGCTCGGTGCCGAATGGCAGAGTTCACTACAAATTGGCAGTCACTCATTGATTCAAACAGAATTTTATCAGCCCTTATCATACTTATCTCAATATTTTGTAGCTTTGGGGGGCGGTATAGAGCAGGAAGACGTAAATGTCTATGTGGATGGAGATAAAATAGCCGAGTGGCAGATTACCACAGCACAGGCCATCTTTAGTGTCGGTCGAGAATTTGGAAATAATGCCGAGTTTCGTCTTATGACCGAGATTGGTAATGCCACAGCACAGCTTGAGGTCGGATCGATTAACCCAAGAAGAGAGGATGTAGATATTGGCAGTATGATCGCCCTTTTTACTTACGACTCATTAGATAACTTGTTTTTGCCCCATGAGGGATCCCTTACACAATGGTCTTGGAATAGGTCTACAAAAGACTTAGCCGCCTCTTATGACTATGATCGTGTGTCGGGTACATGGGGCGGTGCTTTCTCTTATGAACGTTACACCTTAATAGGGCGAATCAGCGCGACGGCGGTGATCAATGACAAACAAAACACTAGTGATGTTGCAACGCTGGGAGGTTTGTTTAAATTGTCGAGTTATGGTCGAGGTGAAATCGTAGGCAAGGACTCGGCTCTGGCCGGCCTGATCGTTTACAGAGAGTATGGAGGGCCTTTTATTCCTTATATGCTCGGTTTTTCATATGAGGTAGGTAATGCCTGGAGTAGCTTGAACAGTGGCGCGACGGAAGACCTTTTAGATTCTTCAACGGTATTTGTGGGGAGTGATACACCATTAGGACCTGTAATTTTTGCAGCCAGTTATGGTGATAGTGAGCATAGCGCTGTTTATTTAACCATCGGTTATAATTTGTTTAATATATATTAAACGGCAATTCTTGAATATTGCTATTCAACGGTAGATAACAGCTCAAATTCTGTTTTCTCACAAGGGCCTGAAAGTGGTGTTCTTATTATTGCTTTTAGTTCTTGATCAAGTGAAATATTAACGTCATTCAAGGCTTCTGCTGGAAGGGTAAAGACCTGATCTCCAGGGTAAAATTTAAATGTCACATGTTCAGGGCTTAACTCAATGACTTCTGCAACGCCTTTAGTGCTTTCATAAACGCAAGGCGCTGAAGGGGGTAGAGAATTAGTGGGGGGGAGCGTCTGGGCTTTGGTTGGCTCAGTAATTTTTGATGGCGCTGTTGTACAACCACCTAGCATGATAACTAATACTACCAATACGAAGGTTGACGTTTTTTTTGCCTCCATAGAAGGGCGGAATCCTGTGTTTACTGGTTATTTTTACTTACTGATAGATTTTAATACTTGTTGGCACTGTTGGTCAGCATATTCTTTTAATATTTTAATCAACGTTTCTTCATCGCGCTCTTTAATGGTATCAAGAGAGTGACGCATGTGATCAAGATTCTCTTTGAGAACCGGGTTTCCCTGCTGGAATGCAACAAATGCACAGCGTTTAGCAGAAGGCCATAGATCATTGATGGCTGTAACTATGAAATAATTATCGGCATAGGCAAGTGATGCCTGAGTGTACTCCATACCAATATCCAGAAACTCAGTTAGTTGGCCTTTATGAAAGTGCTCACTCATTCTGTCATAAAGGTTTTCCATCCGGTTAATATCTTCTTGCTTCCAGCCTCTAACTAGCTTGATACCCGTATTTTCTAAATAAATTAATAATGTTTCGTATAAGCTTTTTACGAAGTGTTCATCAAGCTCGGTAACAAACGTTCCTTTACGGGGAATACTCCGAACCAAGTGTCTCTTTTCAAGTATTAACAATGCTTCTCTAACAGATCCGTGGCTTACGGATAACTCTTTTGCCATCGGGCCTTCATAAATACGCTGCCCACCTTTGAGCTGATTGAATGCAATGAGGTTCTCTAAATGAGTAGCAACCTGCTCTGTCAGTGTCTCTTTGGGTTTAAATTGCATTGTTTATCCGTATAGAGGGTTTGAATACTTATTGTTTTCAGAAAATACGAGTTTACCTATCACTTATTCTTAGAGCAATGGCCTTTGAGGCCTTCATTGTTGTCTCGCTAGGACAAGCCATTAAAGTAGTGGTGCCAGAAGCCTCGAGCCTCTACAAGCAAGTTTGAAGGCAAGTGAACGATCACTATAGTCGTTAGCTTTGGCTTGACGACAGTTTATTAAATCATTACTCAGCATGGCATCTACCTCAGAAACAAACTGCTTATTACATACAAGAGCTGTAATCTCAAAATTTAAATGCATGGAGCGGTTATCAATATTAGCGGTTCCGATGCAAGCATATCGTTGATCCACCAACATGACTTTTTGATGCATAAACCCTGTTTTATAACGATAGATTTTAATTCCACTTTGGCAAGCGAGTTCTAAATAAGAGTATGCGGCATAGTAAATCAATTTATGATCAGGGTTTTCCGGAATCATAATACGTACGTCAACCCCCCTTAAAACCGCCAGCTGCAGTGCGCTGATAATCTGAAGGTCGGGAACAAAATAAGGGCTGGCAATCCATATCCGTTGCTGTGCGTGATTGATGCAATTAAGGAAAAACAGCTCACAGGTATCGAACTGGTCGGCCGCACTGGTAGGGACGATAAGCACTTCACCGTTTGGTGTGTCATCTGAAGGTGATGTTCCTGCATTGAGTTGGGGGTTCCAATTGAGCTTAGGTACCGTGTTAGCTGACCAGTACCAATCTTCAATAAAAGAGACCTGTAGCACCAATACTGATGGCCCCATAAGTTTTATATGAGTGTCTCGCCAGGGTGATAACTTAGGGTGATGCCCTAGGTATTCATCACCTATATTCAGACCTCCAATAAAGCCTGTATGACCATCAATAATAAGTATTTTACGGTGATTTCTGAAATTAATTTGAAATCGCTTGCGGCGTTTACTCACGGTGTTGAACGACCTTATTTGAACACCCATAAATTCGAGTTTATCTACGTATGAGCTGCTTAAATTTGCACTGCCAATATCATCATACAAAAAGTAAATTCTTATACCTTCAGCACGTTTTTTTAACAGTAGCTGGCTGAGTTTGTTACCAATCACATCATCTCTAACAATATAAAACTCAAGAAGAATATAGTCTTTTGCCTGTTCAATCGCATTGAACATACTTTCAAAAGTTTGTTCCCCATTAATGAGTAATTTAGATTGGTTTTTGTGTGTGAAAGGCATCGCTGTTAATTGAGTAATGGCATCCAGTTCTTTAGTATATTCAGGGGACGGACAGACATATTGTTCTGCATGGCTTGAAAGCGTGGCGACTATATGTGAAAGTTCTTTGTTACCTACTCTTCGGGCGGCCACATAGCCTTTAAATCGATTCTTGCCAAAGAAAAAGTAGAGCACCACTGTGATGTAAGGAAATGCCACTAAGCCAACAATCCAGGCAATCGCAGCCTGTGCAGTGCGAAAGTTTTTTAGCACATGAAATATGCAGGCTATAGCCAAAAAGTAGGTCAGGCTTAGCAGGGTAACGATTAAGCTAAAGTCCATTTTTTCTCTATTATTCTCTCTATTTTTGCTCTGAAGAAACGTATATTAGGTTACAGCTGCTATTCTTAAATAAAGGTAATTACTCAGAACATGCATTATTAAGGAGACTGTTAAGTTTAGTCTATGTTAAAACGCGTATTTTTGCCCAGTATCATTATTGTACTCAGCTACGGTTTTTGGGTTAGCCCTGATTTTAAGGTGATCTGTTCCGGCGTGGCTATCTTTCTTTTTGGTATGCTTTCTTTGGACTCCGGGTTTAGAGTGTTCACTGGTGGTGTGTTGGAAAAACTCTTAGCGGCAACCACTGACAAGCTATGGAAGAGTCTAAGTTTTGGTGTGATTAGCACCAGCATAATGCAATCTAGTTCGTTGGTTTCAGTGATTAGTATTTCATTTTTATCGGCTGGGTTAATAGGTTTGTCTCAAGGCATAGGCATTATCTTTGGTGCGAATATTGGCACGACCACTGGAGCGTGGTTGGTGGCGGGTATTGGTTTAAAAGTTAATATTTCAGCCTACGCCATGCCTCTTCTGGTTTTTGGGGCCATATTTGTTTTGCAAAAAGCAAAGCCTTTAAAAGGCTTGGGTTATGTTTTAGCCGGCGTTGGCTTTTTGTTTTTAGGTATTCATTTTATGAAGGAGGGCTTTGAAGCCTTTCGTGGTGGTTTAGACCTTAGTGCTTATGCTATTCCAGGCATAAAAGGTTTACTTATTTATACACTGTTAGGCGCTATTGCTACGGTTATAATGCAATCAAGTCATGCGGCTTTGGTACTAACCATTACGGCATTGGCTTCAGGCCAACTTGATTATGTGAATGCATTGGCATTAGCTATCGGGGCTAATGTGGGTACCACTATCACGGCTATTCTCGGCGCCGTTGGTGCGAATGTTCAAGGCAAGCGCTTGGCGGGCGCTCATTTAGTCTTTAATTTAGTTACAGGTTTAGTGGCTTTGTTGTTGATTTCCCCCTTGCAAGTACTGGTTGATTACCTTGCCGTTAATTTGGGCATAGCGAATGATAATTACACCTTAAAGCTTTCACTTTTTCATACTATATTTAATGTTGGTGGCGTGCTTATTATGTTGCCTTTTATTCATCGTTTAGAGGTAATGCTTACCGCCTTTTTGCCCGAAGAGTTGCCACTTAAAACCTTGCAAATGAATAAACCAGAAATACGCAGAGCGCACCACTTAACGGAGTCTTCACTCACGTACCCTGACACCGCGTTGAATGTCATTATTAAAGAAGTGAATGATCTAGTTGATCGCGTATTAGCGGTTATCACCTACGGCATGTATTGCTCTTATGATGCACTTAAGTCTGATCAATCGACGGAATTTATATTGGTTGAATGGGATGAGAACCTGTATAGCGAAGGCGTAGATGAGCTTTATAAAAATGAAATAAAAGGTGTGTATAGTGATATTGTTGAGTTTGCAGCAAAATCGCAACCGCAAATGAGCCCGCAACAGCTCCAGTTGGTTTTTGAGCTGAAAACGGCTTGCCGAAGTGCGGTAGAGGCACTTAAAGATGTAAAGCACTTACGCAAGAACTTGTCTCTATCGAGAGAGTCTGAATATGAAGCGGTGAGTGAACAATACGATCGTTTGAGGTATGACTTGGTTGAGCTTATTCGTGAGGTGGCTCTTATTCGAATACGCCCCGATAAAGGGTCATTGTTATCAATTGATCGGGCCAGAGTACACTTAGAAAAAGCAGACAGTGTGGGTAGCGGGGAATTAGACCGTTTGATTCGTGAGCAAAAAATACCTGGGACTGTGGCTACGTCTCTAATGAATGATTTTCATTATGCTCATGGCATTGGGCGAAAATTAATTACTATGGTTGAATTATTGAAAGGCGCCTCTTCAGCGGGTGAGCGAGCGATAGACTCTGAATTGTCGCTTGATGACAGTGAAATATCTGAACTGATACAGGAAATTGATCAGCGTGAAGAGATTACCTCAGCCACTACAATGTCAGCTTCTATAGCTAAAGGAGATATAGGTGCCAAGTAAAAGCAAGGTTCAGACAATGCTAGTGAAGATAAAAACCTTTCTTGATAGTGATTATCGAGAGCAGGTTGAGCGAAGGGGAAAAATAATTGATGTACTCAAAAGCTTAAAAAAAAGGACCAAAGCGATTGATCGTCAGCTGGAATCTGTTAACGAAGATGAGACTCGCACCGCATTATTGGATGAGTTGGAGTTAATTAAAGCCCAGAGAAAAAAGGCTATTCAGGTCATAAAGACAATAAAGAATGAGGCTGAGTAAGACCGTTAATACAAGTAGCGTTATACCACAACCATTCTGCTTGTGTTAGCGCGGTCGTTATTTTTTTTCGCGAGGGAAAAAATCATAGCGATGACCTCCGACACTCCCTTCTAGTAATATGCCCCCATCAATCAGCGTAAATAGTGCCGTGTCTGGCCCATAAGACGGTGTCCAGCCCTTTCCCCAGACGAGAGCCGTTGCATTTGCCTGGCCTGCAAGTTCGAAGGTGCCTGCTTTGAACTGTTCTAATGAAGAGTCTGTTTTGAAGAATAGTATTTGTCTGTATTTCTGAATACCAAGGTCTGCGCCTATCATAAACTGTAGGTGTAGCACGCGACCAATAGAGTTACCTTCAACGACTAGCCAACCCCAACCTACAGCCCCACCAAAGCCTGATCCGGCTCTTATATTTTGCGAAAGAATAGCGATGCCCTTGGCTTTTTCAAAATACTCACTTAGCTCTGCTTGTTCTTTAAAACCTTGCATTGCTTTGTTGATCTCTTGTTTTTCACTCAGTGCATTTTGTTGATGGTCACTCTCTGATTTAGCGGTGGATGCGCAGCCAGTGACAAGAAACAGTGATGCTAATGTAAATACGGTAAGCCATTTTGTTATGCTCAGCCTATATATAATCATCTTTTGCACTCCAAGTGCCCTGCCATAACATCTGAACCGCCAGAGACATTACCTAGTAAATCGGATGTGGCGAATATACCTGAGCGGTGAATAATAGTGAGGCCTATATAGCAGTCTTTCACACTTTTGTGTTCAAAGAAATTAGCGATAGGGAAATCAAGTTGGGCTTCCATGTAATTTAAAAAGTGCGCAGTATTGGCTCCTTTTTTTGCCTGCTTTACTTGTTCAATGATGGGGATTTGCTCGGCGTAAGAAACACCAAAGCCAAAACCGTAACGGAATAACTCTTTATTTGACCAAGGTGAGTAGCCAGTGCCCATAGCCATCACGTAAGCGTTGTATTCCCAAAAGTTATCTTGGTAATCATTTTCTAAGCGCCGGTTGAAAGAAAACTTGCCCCAGAAATCAATTTTATCACCGTCATTAAGTAGTTTGCCTAATGTTAAGCCTGCCAAATAAGTATCTACGTCGTCGCTGCGTTTGAACTCTCCCTGGTGAACTTTGAGAAAGGTAGACTCTGCGGTATAGCCTGCATGAATACGCCATGACCAATCTTTAATGGCGCTTAAATTTATTGAGTTTGATGAGGGCTGAAAAACATTGCCAAACTCGTAGCTGAAGCCAAGGTACATGGTGGCGAGGGATGACTCGTCTACCAATGGGCTATTTTTTATTTCATCGGCAAGGTTTTCAAAGCTTACATTGGCGAACAATAGCCAGTGGTCAAAGAGTCTATATGAGGTATTTAAACCAATTCGAGAAAACACTACGCTATCAGGATTATAAACAGATAAATCACCGCGTGACTCCTGTTCAGATACCTCAAAATAATACTGGGTCAGCTCTTGGTTCTGATAGATAAGGCTGACGAAAGGCGATACGCTCCAGCGGTTGTTTTTCCAGTTATATTGATAGGTAAGATCAATTTCATAACCGTTATGTCTACTTTGTAAGTCGGAAAGCCAAGTTAATGTCAGGTCTCCCCAGTTACTCTTAGCGGCTGCAGAAAAGCCACCTTCTAAGGTTTGTTGCCGGTTATTTACACCCACATAAAACTCATCTGCATCGGTTTCTAGTCGATCGAAACGGTATTGAACTAATGCATCGAATGCTATGTTTTCTTTCCAGAGGTGGACCCCAGCACTGGTGCCATGGGAGAAAATATATTCTCCTTCATAGAGGTAAAGAGGAACAAGGTCTGAATTGTTCTCGTTCATGTCACTTGAAAGGGTATCAATGTATTTATAGGGGCTCTCTCCAAAACGAAACCCTGCACCAAGCCCTACAGACCCAGGAGCAGAATGGCTGAAAGGGATTTGTGTGACGTTATTGCCGGCATAGCTTGTCAATGGACCGATAAAGAATAAAGAAGAAACAATAATGCTTTGAAGTACGAGGTTCTTCTGCTTTATTGTTTTTTGTATGTTACTAAAAAGTCGTTTCATAAATTAGCGGTCAGTGTCTAGTATGATAATCCCAGTGTTAAAAATACGGTATTTTCATCAGCGTCTTCAAATTGATCTGATGATTGCTGAATCGAAGCCGATAGCCCGTAATTCTTTAATTGATAGTATCCTGCGATAACATAACGGAGTTGCTCGTGTGTTAAAGGCACGCCATGGCTGTCTTTGTGAGTGTTGCCTTCAACGGTAATATCATTAAATACATAGTTCCCGTACAAGGTAAAAAACACACCCCAATTACCAGGGTTGAGCATCAATGACGGAATGGATCTGCCGGGAACAATGCTATGATAAGGAAAGCTATTATTCAAGCCCTTACCAATGCGATAACTAAGCCCCGCGCCAATATCGCTACTTAGATTACCGGCTTTAACATCGCTCATACCAATAATATCTGACTCGTAACGTTGTAAGAATGATCCGCTATGCAGTTTCCAGATTTTGTCCACCCCAAGTCTAAAAACAGGCTCATTTCTAGTTTGGTTATCCCAGCCATTAGGTGTGTCTGTTCCAATTATCTCGTGAATGAACTTTTGAATTTCTTCTGCTTGAGTCAGTGGGCCTACCGCGCCAAAGAGGAGTTCATAATGAGTCGTCGACTGTTCATCATGGTGGTAAAAGTTGAGTGCTCCATACATTAATCCGGTATAAGGCCTATCATCAGGAATGATTTCAGACTCATTTATATCGCTTGGTGTGAATATAGCGTGTGCCAATTGATAGCTATAGGGAGAGTTTGTTTCTTCATGTTCTTGACCGTGAAAAAGGCTAAATTTGGCAAGCCATGAATTCATCTGCTGAGCCCAAGAGCCCCCGCAGCTGATGCTTTTATAACCCCAATTGTATGCAAATCCGTTTGTATAGCCACCGTCATCCTGAACTATGGCGTCATTTTCCCAGACGACAGAGGAGTATCGATTGCAGTCATTTTCTTGTGCTTGAACGCTTGAGAAAAATAAAAAAATTATTAAGGTCGCTAATAGGCGGAATAAAGTCTGCATAGAGAGGTTTATCATAAATTTATTGTGTCATTTCGTTAGGTAAGTAGCCTAGACGATGCAAGGCCCAAATTGTCTGGTTTGAAAATGGCGGTTTAAATCGAGCGTCAATAATCTCGCCACGTTTGCCTCTGATGTCTATTTTCTGAGTATGAAAAACCTGTTCACCTGTCGTTAGATGACCTGAAAACATAAAAATTAGCTTTCCTGGCTCAACCGCTCGTTTTAAGCGGCCATTAATGGTGATGTCTTTTCTATTTTTGTACCAGGTAATTGAACCATCAAAGCAGGCGGTTTCTGTTTGATCACAAATTGAGCGGCCGCTCACGATTGTTTTTGACAGGGCATAACTAGGGATAGATGCAACTAATAAATACGCAAGTAGTAATAAGCGTATTGATGGCTGAAACATGTGCCTACGCCTACGCTTGAAGTAATGGTTCATATTGAGTTGCTCTAAACGGTTTTAAATTTTCAAGTAATGCTGCCATAAAACGCGTGAATTCACCACCTGTTATCGCACTATGATCAAAGGTAATGATATGGTTGAATGCTAAATAATAAATGTGTTGTGAAAGTATAGTTATTTATCATATTTAGCTGGAGAGGAGCCAGTCCACCGCTTAAATGCTCGACTAAAAGCACTTAACTCTGAAAACCCCAGTAAAAATGCTATCTCACTCAATGAATAGCGTTTTTCTTTGATATATCGAATCGCTTTTTCTTTTCTTACCGCTTCAATCAGTTCTTGAAATGAGTGACCTTCGCTTTTAAGTTTTCGATAGAGTGTATGACGACTCATGTGTAGCTTCGATGCAATTTTTTCTGCATCAACGGCATCTTTAGATAATTGCTTGGATATTATCTGTTTTACTTGATCGGATATTGACTTTTTAGGTCTTATTTTATTGAGTAATGTATCAACGTGACGGGTCAGTACTTGATGAAGGTAAGGGTTTCTTTTAGGAAGCTCAAAATCAAGAAACTGCTTTTTAAATACAATAGAGCAGTAAGGTTGATCAAATTTAACCGGACATTGGAACAGGTGGTGGTACTCTTCTGCGTATTCCGGTTCTGGGTGAGCAAAACCTACATATTCAACTTTGGGTTGAGACTGAATAAATGATCGTGCCCTGGCTATAGATACCGCCATTGTTCTATCCATGTTTGGGCGAGAATAATCATCTGAATCTTCACAAATATATTTAAGGTGGGCAAAGTTATCGTCAACCTCAAATTCTACATGCATGCCTGCGTTAACCAGTTTGTAGAGCCTTTCAAACTGCAGTAATGCTTTCCCTAATGTGGCATTGTTAAAAAATATATGACCTACGACACCCATTTCATCTGGGTTTGATTTTGCTCCGAGATGAAGTCCAATGGCGCGGTCTTTGGTAAATCGTTCGGCAATATCCCAAAGCATGTGGAATGCAGAAAGTGAAATGCGGAAGTCGGGCTGGTCAAGCTCATCAAATTTTAAGCTTGTTTCATCTTCCAGTGATTGTTTGGAATAGCCTTTTTTTACGAGATAATTTGCTAGTGATCTGGCAGATGAGGCACTTACAGTAAGGTCATTGTCTGTCTGTTTATTGCTCATGCTAGCCACAGATGAAACGCCTCATATTGTTATGAATTATATAGATCATATTTAATTGATCTCCCTTGAGTATTTCAGGTTTTGATGAAAATGCAAAGGCTGTTTTTATTGATCTCTTTAGGGTTGCGCTATTTAAATCTATAACTGTAGATAGTAGGCAGTCGTGTTAGGATATTGAAAATCTTATCTTGTAGTGTTTAGTGGGTGTTTTGCCCAAAGTATCAGGTGTTTTTTGAGACGGCCTATTTTAGATGTAAATTTGTTTTGGGTATTTAGTTACTCATTAAGGGTTTGCTGCGTGTTCGTAATATCTTCCCTTATGGTTGCTACCGCTTGGGCAGAAACAGCTATAGACATTAAAGGCGCCAATGCAGCCTTAGAAGAAAACCTGCGTGCACATATGGGGGGGATTGATGATGCTGAATTCAAAAACCCTAGACTATTGGAGCGGCGTTTAGACGGCGTTATTACTGAGTCGACTCAGGCGTTAGGTTATTATCACAGTGAGTGGGTCATCAGCCTGCGCTCGAAAAAGGTGCTTGTTGAGTTAACCCCCGGCCCCCCCATTACACTTCTTGAACCAGAAATTTCGGTTATATCTAAGCCTGATGATCGGGCGCTATTTGCAAAAATAATTGAAAGCAGTGACATTGTGGCAGGTCAACAACTAGACCACTCCAAGTACGATGCATTAAAGAAACAGTTAATGCAGCAGGCTAAGCGTTTCGGCTTTTTTGATGCAGTTTATAAAAGTAGTGAGTTGCTGGTTGATGTGGCAAACAATACCGCGAAAATTAAACTGATTCTGGAAAGTGGCGAACGTTATTATTTTGGTGGGGTTTCCTTTGAAGGTAGTCAGTTATCGCATGAGTTTATGAGTCGCATACCTGTCTTCAAAGAAGGAGATGATTTTGATGCTGAAGTACTGGCCAATTTTAGAAGAGACTTATATGCAACGGGTTACTTCTCTCAAGTTACCGTCGGTACTGAACAGGTGTTGGTGGGTGCGGAACACCGGGTGAATTTACACGTGAAAATGGAAGATGCCAGTCAGCATCACTTTGAGGTGGGTTTTGGTCTTGATACTGATAACGGGCCAAGGGTGCGTTTGAACTGGGATATGCCACTAGTCGGCGAACAAGGGCATTCTTGGCGGTCCAAACTAGAAGTTTCAGAGCCTACACAAGAGATATCAGGCACCTATCGTATCCCCTTGGAGCAACCGTTAATCCATTTCTTGCTGTTTGACTCAGGCTATATCCGTGAAAAAATAGAAACAACAGAGTCTAGTCTGGTGGAAACGGGCATTTCTCGATTGAACCTCAAAGAGAATAACTGGCAGCACCGGTACGGTGTGAACGTGGACTTTGAAAAATATCGACAAGGAAGCGATGACTGGAATGAGGTTTTCTATTTAGTGCCGGGTGTTAGCTGGATGAAATCCGAATTCGGGAAAGGCGGAGATTCATCTCATGGGTATCGTCTATGGCTAGCTTTTGAAGGAAGTACAGTTTTACTAGGTTCAGATGCTAATTTTGTAAAGGCCCATTTCGGAGCACGCTGGTTAACACCCTTATGGGAGTCGACGGCTCGAATGCTGGTTAGAGCAGAGCTAGGCGCTATTGATACATCTAATATATTAGAGCTACCTGTATCAAGACGGTTTTATACTGGGGGAGATCAAACCATACGTGGTTATGAGTATCATTCAGTGGCCACCCGAGATGATGAGGGCGAGCTAGTGGGGGGGAGCTACTTGAATGTTGCTAGCCTTGAGTTTAGTGAAAGAATTACGGATCGATGGAGAGGGGCTGTTTTTGCTGACACAGGGCGAGCTTATAACCACAACGACGAACCCTTTTCAAGCAGTGTAGGGCTTGGGGTGCGTTGGCTATCGGTTATTGGTGAGGTTAGAGTAGACCTAGCTCACCCGCTGGATAATCAAAAAGAAACGCCTATTCGTTTACACCTTTCAATGGGGCCACCCTTGTGATGCGTCGACTACTGAAGCCAGCGTTATTAAGATCAGTGTTAGCAGCACCGTTAATATTTATGATGGTTTGTTTGATATGGCTATTCTCTACTAAAGAGGGGACGGTGTTGGTTGCGTCTTTAGCTAATGAGCTACTTCCTGAACTACAAATAGATAATATTGATGGTTATTTGCTTGGCACGCTGCACGCGGAACAGGTGGAATGGCGTGATGAGTGGGGTGAAGTCTCTGTGGCGGAGTTAAGCTTCGATTGGAACCCTCTATGCTTTCTTAACATTGAACTTTGCATTGGTCAGCTGCAAGCAAAAAAACTTAATGTTGTTGTATTGCCTCAAGATGATAAAAACAACGCGAGTAGCGGCTTACCTGAGATTATAATGCCTTTAGGGATAAATGTATCTTCGGCTAATATAGCTAATTTTGGTCTTAAAATTAGCGAAAATGAGCATATTATTAGTGATATCGCATTATCTGGCAGTTGGATTGGTAGCCTGTTAGTACTAGAGTCGATTGAAGCTGAATATCAGCAATTAAAGTGCATCACTGAGGGCGAGTTAGATTTTTCATTGCCCTGGAAAACTCGATTCAATGGCGATTTAAGTTATGAAATACCTTCTGATAAAGGTAGCGTCCCTCTCCAATTAGCGTTCAATCTCAAAGGTGAACAGTTAAGCTTTGATATAAGTGGTGACCTGCTTACCAAGGAGTTAGAAAACAACATCCCTGCAAAATTGAGTGCGTCGGTCTCGTTTGATGAACCTGACTTACCTCTTCGGGTGGTTCTTGAGTCACCTGTATCTTTGGTGGGGGCTATTAATGTTAATGCACTAACCGTTGATGCTAGCCTAAAAAACCTGACGGCGACCATAAACAGTAAAACCAAGACTCCATACTGGAGTGAATTAGATTTATCTATAGATACTCAATGGGTGAATGATGAGGTATTACTCAAGCGTGCAGATATTAAAACAGAGAGCGGCGAATTATCGTTACAGGGTAAATTAAGCAACAGCCCTGAATTACCATTTGAATTGAGCGTGAGCTCGACTCAACTAGCACTGCATGCTTTAACCTTACCTGAAAACACACTTAATAAAGCCGTTATCCCTTACCCCATATTCATTGATAGTCTAATTAAATTTAAAGGCCAGTTCGGTGGAGAACAACCACAAGTAGATATTAATGTTAGTACCTTAGAAGGTACTTTAAACCACAAGCCCGTTTCTGCTGAAGGGCACTTTAATATTACGTCAACGCTATTGAATATAGATCACCTAATTATTAAATCGGGGAAAAACCAAATAAGTGGACGTGGCACATCAAATACTAAGAGCCACACCGTTAACTTAAAGGTCTTTTTACCTGAACCAGAGTTATGGGTGCCAGGCCTGACAGGGCGTGTTGAGGGCCGTCTTGAAGGTCATGTTGATGGTCGCATTGATGCTAATGATCAGTTAGGTGATGTATTGAATAACGCTGACCTTCGCGGTGAGTTAAGTATATCTGACTTAACATTTAAAGAGTACGCCATACAGTCAGCCTTATTTAATTTTGATATTAAAAAATTAGCTCAGCAATCCAGCCTATTGAAATTGAATATGCAGAACCTGACGCTTGGGGGGGTGACACTTGAAGCCGCGCAGTGGCAGCTGAAAGGTGATAAAGCTCACGCTGATTTGACGGGAGAGCTTAAAGTGAAAAATTATGGTGCAGCTGGGTTGCGTTGTGATGTTAGCTATATAACTTCGCCACGTGAAATGGTTGAAGGCGTGTGTGATGAGTTTAGTTGGCTTGCGAATATATACCCTAATGCCTCATTCGGATGGAAAAATAAAGATACACTATCTATTAACTGGGATGTTGCATCCTCTGCCTTGGAACTTGCTCCCTTTTGTGTGACGTCTCAAGAGGGGACGCTATGCAATAGTGAACCTGCTACATGGAGCCCTGAAAAAGGTTATAGCGTCTCACTTAATGCAGACGATATAGCTCTTCGAAGACAAAACCATCGTTGGCCGGAGTTGTTTAAACTTGACGGCATATTAAGCGCCTCGGCTAAAGTGAGCCAGAAACCGGGCGAAACAATAGATGCTGATGTTGAGATTACTTTACCAAAAGGTGATTTTTCTTGGGTAAAAAATACCAACGATAGCCCCATTCTCATTTCTGTTGATGATCTATCTTTGACGGCTTCAATGCACAGTGACGAATTAACCCTTAATACTCGTTTTACATCGCCTCAGCTGGGTGATATTCAAAGTCAGTTGGCTATAGCTGATATCGGTGATAAACGAGCCTTGTCCGGGGATATAAAAATTGGCCAACTAAACCTGTCATCTTTTGATGACGTAATACCTTCGGTAGAAACACTGCAAGGCATGATTTCAAGCCAATTAACGTTATCTGGACACTTGGCTAAACCCATTATTGAGGGTGAATTTAAACTTTCAGAGGGAGAGTTAAAGAGTGATTACCTCCCTGAAACACTTAGGGAAATCAACATTGCTGCAAATTTCGATCAACAAATATTGAACTACAAAGGACATTTTGAGTCTGACGGAGGTCATGCCATATTAGACGGTGAGCTTGATTGGGAAAAACAATGGGTTTTAAAAACATCATTAGAGTCTAAAGCGTTTCAAATTACACCCCGTTCAGGCATTAGTTTAACCATTAAACCTACTGTGTCTCTTTTACTTAAAGATGGCGAAGTAGATGTTTCCGGTACTTTAGAAATCCCCCATGCAAGGATAGAACTGAAAGGTTTACCCGCAGAAGCGAAGTCGGTCTCGTCTGATGTACGAATAGTAGGCCAAGAAACAGAAGAGCTAGCAGGCACAGATTGGACATACAATACCAATATAGACATCATTTTAGGGAAGGATGTACATTTTAGAGGGTTTGGCGTTAATACCTATTTAAAGGGGAATCTATTATTAAACCAGAAAGAAAATGGTGTATTCACAGGGGCAGGGCAAGTAATTACTGAAGATGGTTTTTATACCATTTGGGGGCAACGCTTAACGGTGAAAGAAGGGCGTTTCAATTTCAGTGGTCCTTTGGAGGAACCTGACTTGCAGCTAGACGCTACACGGACTATTTCAGATGATAACGTAACGGTAGGTGTACGTGTTACTGGTTCCGCTAGTGACCCTGAAGTGAACTTTTATTCTCAGCCAGCAATGAACGAATCTACTGTGTTGCATTATTTGCTCACAGGGCAGTCGCCGGATCAAGAAACCAATAATTCAAGTCTTTTAAATAACATGGTGCTTTCTGCCGGTGTTTTTGGCTCGAGTGAAATTACTGAAAAACTGGCCAGTAAAGTCGGTGTGTCTGATTTTAAAATAGCCACGTCTGCAGATGAAGATGGAACTAGCGTAGAATTAAGTGGCTACATTTCACCTGATATTTATTTGAAATATGGGGTCAGTCTTTATGATGAAGCCAATACCGTAGCAATGAGGTATCGCTTAAAACAAAACTTATTTCTTGAGGCGGCTAGTGGGATAAGTAGTTCTCTGGATATTGTTTATTCATTTGAACGCAGATAAAAAGACTACCTTTAGTCGGGTGTACTGAATCGTCCATTTTTAAGCATTGCAACAAAGGGTCAAATAATCGACCCGTATTGTCAAGCAGCTGTAATATTTCTTAGTTAATATGTGTCTGTACTGTAAACGAATTGACCGATATGCCTAGTGATTAGGGGTATTGAGAGAATAAAGCACATTAATAGCAATTGATTAAATATAAGAGAGAAATATTATGGAAATGGAAATTTTTGTACCTCATTCAGACCTAGAGCAGAAAAATATGGAAGCATTAGTCGATTACTTGAGCGACCTGTATTCATTCTAGTTTTTTGCTTTTACATCGTTCTAAGTAACTGTCAGCACTTGTTCAACCACCCTAAATAATTAACTCTATTTAGGGTGGTTTTTTTATGTCTAAAAACGGCTTACTTACCAGATTCGCCTTTACCAAGCCGATAACCCAAGGTCATCATATAAGTTTGGTCATGATAGCTTTCATCAAGGCTATAAAAATCACGCATATCTGCTCTAAGTGACCATTTTGGGGTTAACCGGTAATAAAGCCCAACACCTGAGTTAACATTGGTTTCATCGCTGTCTTTCCCGTTATCGTTATCGAAATCAATTTGACCGAAACCAAAGACGACATAGGGCCTCCAGCGACCTTCAGCATTAAAGAAGTACATGCCATCAATATGGTATTTCTGAATGTCAATATTGGAGGGGCCAGGTATGCCACTTAACTCGCTGTCTAATCTAGAATAATTTAAGAGCGCTGAAAACTTGCGAGAGAAGTTCATCCCAAGCCCCATGCCTCCGAATACAGCATCATTAAGGTTGCGCTCACTATCGAAGCTAACATAACCGACATTGGGAGAAAACTCGATAATACTTGTAGTGACTTCTTCAGCGAAAGACGTACTACTTGTAATGAATACTGTGAATAAGAGTATTTTCTGGAGCATTTGTTTAAACATAATGTTTACCTGTTGCTTTGGCGTGTCTGTTTTGGGTGTACATCGTTTGGGAATATGCTGGCTTAAAACGTAAATACCATATCAACACCCCAATAACCGGCGTAAGACTCACCCTCAGCCGGACTAAAATAAGAGGGGACAGGTGATATCATTCCCGTGCCAGCCTGTATTACTTCTTTTCCAAACATGCTGTTAATGCCTTGCCCAATTTTGCCCACCGGGTCTAGAAAGAAAAGTGCTGTGCTTCCCCAACCTTCAGAACCCCAGGCGGTCCCGCCATCAGCGATTATTTCTTTTTCTGTCTGATGCGCCCACTCACCATAAATCCAACCACCTACAGGGGTTACCACCAAATCTTGAATAGAAGGCACTTCAGCAAAGGCCTCTAGACCATACTCCCAGTAAAATGTAGACATGAGCGCTGAATAACTGAACGAGTCCCACTGACTATAGCCTGATTTACGAGCGACCTGATAATAGACCCCCCCGAAGTATGGGTGACCAATATAGTTAATAGCCCAGTGGTCTTCATCCCATACAGGACCTTCTCTTACATTGTCCCACCATTTTTCAATAAGCCCATCATCACCGTCGCTACGATCCCAGTTTGAAATTTCTGGGGGTAAAAGGGCTATAAAACCTGCAACACCTACACCCAAGCCAAACATAAGCTTAGTTTGTGACCAAAGGCGCTCACTATCTTCACCGTTTTGAGGGTCCCACAGAGTGACTGCGTAGGGAGATGGTGTTGATTCATCCTGTTGATGCTCTACTTGCGGCCCTTCTTCAACTTTTGATGATGTTTCAGAGGCTGCAATAGCGGTGTGTTGGTAGCTTAGTAATAGCAAACCGGCTAAAGGGGATATTATTTTTCTCATGGTGAATGCGCAACTTTTAGTTGAAAAATTGTGTATTAGGTATCGGCTGATTAATTAATTTATAAGCCTCTATAGTACAACAATATTGTAATTTAATAGATAAGCGATATACACTTAAATTCGGATTTTTTGATAAAAAAATAAAGGGATACTTAAAATGAAAAGATTGATTGTAGTAGCATTTTCAATGTTATTGTTAATGCTAACTGGCTGTAGCACAGCAACAAAAGATATCCAGATCAGCGCAGAAGCAGACCCCAAAATTAGTTTTAGCGGTTACAAAAATTATGCATGGTTAGGTGCCGCAGGCATTATGTTTGATGAAGCCGGGCGTTGGGAGCCACCTGCGTTTGATGCAGATACTGAAGTAAAGTTTTATATTGATCGAGAGTTAAGAGCAAGAGGAATGTCTGAAGGTGGCGCTGAGCCAGACTTACTGGTTGCCTTTGCCGCAGGTATTGATATGGACAACATAGAGTATGTGAAAAATGATAAAAATGATCTCGAAACTCTAAAAAATATTCCTAAAGGTGCGTTGTTGGTTGTTCTGATTGATGCAAGTAGTGGCTTGCCAATTTGGGTCGGGGCTGCCGCTGCAGATATTCAAGAAAACGTTGAGCCAGAAACCGCTAAACTGCGCCTTAACTATGCCGTTACCGAGATGTTTAAAAAGCTACCTAAGTAGCGCCAAAAAAGAGGCTAAAGTGGGGCTTGGGATATCCGTCCTAACTAAAGGAAAACAGGCGGTTATTCCAGCTGGTACTTTGCTTGAATTACTTTAAGTGAGAATGACCAGCTATAAGTTGATAACACCTAGGTAAATAGAACTTAGTCTGTTGGTGTATTGATAATATTTTGTCGCATTTTACGGCCACCAACAGGTATAAGCCCATTGTCTTGGTAAAAGCTAACTGTTCGCTCAAATTCTGGTAGTGGAGGAGTGCATAACTCTATGCAAGACCAGTTGTTTTCTTCACCATAGATTTGTACTTGCTCTATCAGCAGAGCACCAATGCCTGAAGACCTAGCTTTAGGTGATACATAAAATTCTTGGACAATACCTATTTTTCCACCGGCATATAACGCATAGGTTTCTGATAGGGTCGCTACGGCAATCGGGATGTCATTGGCAAAACCGATAATAGCCGTGTAATGGCCATCGGCTAATAATTGTTCGCATTGCATAACGGTACTTTCTAGATCAATGTTGAAATGTTTTACATTAGTTCGTTCACATATTTCTTGTGTAAGCTCGATAACCAACTTACCAATAATGGCAGCACTTGCTTTGGTTGCGACTTTAAATATTACGTCCATTTTTTTGAAACTCTATTGGTGGAAATGCAGGAAGAACGCTTTCATTTAGTTACGGAGTAGGCTTGTTTTTTACTAATGTTTTATTGCTTTAAAAATTATTATAGCAATAAAACATTCCTTAGAGAATGTGTCGGTTTTCTGATAACGCTTTTACGAAATATCCATTACGCTATAAGCTTTGCTAATATAAAACTAACAAAATAAAATTAGGCTCTGGCATAACATGCCATTGAGATTAAAAACTAAGGATCACTCAATGAAAAAAACAACGTATCAGTCTCTTATGGCTATTCCATTGGCACTTGCTGTATCAATCGTATCCTTTGCTGAAGAGTTGAAGGAACAGAAAGAAGTGCAAGATATGAGTGACCCTTTGGCGGTTTATACGCAAGTAGGTGCAGGTTATACCGATAAAGGCCTTAACTTTAAGCTGGGTGTATCTTATGACTCAGGCAAACCCGCCACTATGGCGATGAACATACTTGAGATGAAAGGCGTTTGGGGCGATACCCTTGGCACGCGTGATTACGCAAATGATGATATAGATTCAATTCGTTTCAGAAATTTTATTGTTGATACAACCAATGGCCAGGGTTCACAAGTTGATGTGACTTATAACTTTAACTCAATGACGGGCTCTGCTTCGTATTCAATTATTCAGGCCCTGCCAAAAATGGGCTTATTTCAGTTTTACCCATTAGGTGGCGTAGGTTTAGCGGTAGCGAACGATGTTAATAATAATGAGTTATGGAGCGACGAAGATTCACCCAGTGGTTTCAGTGTGCCAGGTGCTTTTGCGATGCTTGGTTTCTACGGAAAAATGGATGTTACTGATAAAATTTGGCTTAACTACAACCCTGTTTGGCTAAAAGCGTTTGCGGGTTCTGAAGCTTATAAAGACAATGCGTATGGAGCGGGTGATCAGGATGTTTTTACACATGAGACGACCGTGAGTTATCAAATTTCGCCTGTGATGACTGTTCGTTATTTTGCAAACTGGACAACGCATTTAAGCTTTGATGATGGTGACCACCGCATCGAAATTAACTACCAGTTGTAATTAACTGATCGAAATAATGATGTTTAACGTTTTTTAGGGTCTCTGATGGTCGCTCGCCAAACAAATTTTTGTAACTAGCTGAGAACTGCCCCATATGAGAGAATCCAAATTTATGCGCAACACTCATTACCGTAGTATTGTAGGGGTCTGATTCAATAAAATTGAGTCGAGCTTCTTGTAATAAATACCGATTTAAATACTTTTTGGGTGAGGTCCCTATTGTACTGCTAAATACTCGCTCTAAGGTGCGTTCGGATGTATTTGTGTGGTAACAAATTTCGGCGATGGTAACACGCTCTCGTTTCGTATGAATAAAATCTAGCGCGTCGCCCAATACTTTCATACGCCGCTCTTTAGCCAGAGAAAAAGGGTGGGGGTTAGCAGGCTCAAGTAACGAGGTTAAGCCTTCGAATAAGGTCGCATCTTGTAATGCATGACATGATTTATCAGAAGTGCCGGGTAACTTGAGTGTCGCTAACACTGCAGATAGTTGCTTGTAAAAATGGCCTATTTTATTACTGTTACACTGTATGACTTGTTCTTCATCCCCTATTTGAATAGATGGGTTTGTCGAAAATATTTGTGAAATCCATTGTTCTGGAACGGATAACGAAAACACCTCAAACCCTTCTTTAGAAACTGATTCCATTTCCCCGCTTTTATTAAATAATAAAACCTGACCGCCGGTAATGTGTTTTCCACACCAAAATAAATCAGGGTGCTTAGGAGGGAGAATAGCTATATTTCGTGTTTCTTGTGGTGCACAGGCTCGTTGATTTACAGCTAAACCAAAATGAGCAAAGGACACTTGAGTTTGCCCTGAATGCGATTGAAAGAGTTGGATGTTTTCAGCGTTGGGAGACGACAGTGCTCTAAAATCGGTATCCCAGTCTTTTGACAGCTCATTAAATTGATCAAATTCATCGCAGACTAAAGAGAACGAATATGGCTCACTCATACTATTAAAACCTTACTTAAATTATGGACTTAAGTTATAAACTTTAATTATAAGGGTTCTTATAAAAATGTCGGTTTTTAGATATGTGATTTAAGATATATCAATTACTCTATGGTTACAATAAGTTAACGGCGCTTATTGGCATCTCATGCCGCTGCGGCGTTGTATTGCTTGAGAGCGGTGTTTGTAGTGGTTGTTTTGTCGACTACACTGCATTAACCATTTTGTAATAAATTTTACTCATTGCTCAGCATCAAAAATAGAACTCTATATCCTTAAGGAAAAAACTATGAATAAAAGGAAGCTCCCTTCAACACTTACCGCGTTATCTGCAGCGGTATTATCTTTGTCTTTGCTGCCCGCTACAAGCGCTGTAGCAGCGACCAAGGCTAATTTGATACATGATGCTGAACAAAATATCTTGCAAGAACAGTTTGGTGACAAATGGGCTAAACAAGATAAAAACCTGCAAGCCAAGCTAGATAAGCTTTATAAAAAGCACGGTAAACGCCCTAACATTATTCATATTATGTGGGACGATAATAGCTTTGGCGAAGTAGGCATTAAAGCCTTTAATAAGATTCGTGGTTTTGATACACCGAATTTAAATAAAATGGGTGAAGACGGTATTGTATTTACCCGTATGTACACAGAACCTTCTTGTACACCTACGCGAGCGGCTGCATTAACGGGGCGATTAGCAGTTCGAAGCGGCATGCATACGGTCTCTTTCCCACCTGAAGGGGGCGGTTTACCAGCAGAAGAAGTCACCATTGCTGAGGTGCTTTCTGAAGTGGGCTACAACACCGCTTTTGTTGCCAAAGCGCACCAGGGTGATATTGAAGAAAGCTACATGCATAACCAAGGCTTTGATGAAGCTCAATTCTCACTATACAACCAGTTTCCACCGGCTATGTGGCATGCAGAAGGGCAGAATGCCAATGCAACGATTGGTTGGCTACCCGATATGCATGAGAAAAAATACCTAGTTGATGCTACGTGGCGTCCAAATGGGTACATCATGGATATTGAAGGTAAAAAAGGCGAGAAAGCACGAGAAACACTGCCTCCATCACTTGAAAACTACCGTGAAACAAACAAGGTACACCAAGCAAAAGCGTTAGATTTTATTAAGCGTAAAGCGAAAGACGATAAGCCGTTTTATTTAGCTTACTGGCCTAACGTTTACGACTTAATGAGAAAAGGCCAAGAAATAACGACCAGCAACAGTACTCCTTTTGCTCAAAATATGGAGCTTTTAGATCGTTACGTAGGCGAAATTTTAGCTGAATTGAAAAAGCAGGGTATCTCTGAAAATACACTGGTTGTAGCCATGGCTGATAACGGCCCAATGGAAGAGCTTGCGGGCGCTATGTACCAGAATGTATTTAATGGCGGTAAAGGTAGCTATAAAGAGGGTGGCATTCGTGTTGCTGCATTTGCTGAATGGCCTGGCATGATTGAAAAAGGTCAATATATTGGAGACATGGTTTCAGTACATGACCTATTTACCACCTTTGCGCGTTTAGGTAATGCAATGGAGCATGTGCCTACTGACCGTGTTATTGATGGCATTGATCAAACAGCAATGCTTTTAGATGGTGATGGCAACAGTCGTCGTGATTATCTTCATATTTATACAGGCCCTGCACACGCAGCAACCATTAAGCAACAATACAAGCGTGTATGGATTGGTGATCGTCCTGGTTTAGTTAAAAATAACTTTTTTGACTTATACCAAGACCCTCGTGAAATGCGTGGCATGATGGCTCAATTCCTTTGGGCCTGGGGACCATTTGATATGATGAAAAAACGTCATGATAATATGAATGCTAGATATCCATTTACGCCTACCCGTCACGGTGTTCCTTTTGAAGGCATTACCAACCTTAGACCTGAGAGTAAGCAGTTCCAAGAAACGGTTAAAAGATCTTTTGCAAAGGTGAAGTAAACACTTTGTAGTACCGCTCTAACGTTATAGTACAAAGCTAAAGGCGCATCAGTTAAATGATGCGCCTTTTTTTGTAAGAATTGAGTAAGCTATTCACCTTGTAAATAACCAGAACAAGACCATAATTTAAGTGCATATAAAAAATAAAAAGGTTACTAATTATGACGCTACTGTTTAAATTTATTGCTCTGCTAAGTCTTCCTATATTCGCTATTATTAGCTTGTCTGCTCATGCGGATGATCCATTCCCTTATCGAGGGACCTACAATGATGTTCCTGTAATTGAGCTATCTGATTTGATAAGTGAGTATGACAAGGTTTTTATTGTCGATGTTCGTTCTCAGCTAGAATTTGATGTTGTTCATATAGAGAATGCCGTTAATATCTCTATATCGAATCAAGGGTTTGAATCTAAAGTGCAAAAGCAGCAGGCTGCGGGCACAAAAATTATTACGTACTGTAATGGCCATACGTGTAAGAAATCTTACAAGGCTGCACGCCGCCTTATTAAGGCCGGGTTAGAAAATGTATATGCTTTTGATGCGGGGATTTTTGACTGGATACAGGCTAACCCTGAGAAGTCAGTATTATTGGGGAGTCAACCGGCAGATCTTAGCAAGTTGATACCAAAATCAGAATATTTGGCGCATGTATTGGACTCTGACAAATTCTTATCACAAGCTAAAAACAGTGATGCGATGTTAATAGATGTGCGTGATAGCTTTCAACGTAAAGGTAACATCTTACAAGGCTCTCGCTCTGTGCCGGTTGATCGTTTTCACAAATGGTTAATCGCGGGGAACGGCAAAGACCAAACGCTTTATATTGCTGATGCCGTTGGTAAACAGGTTAAGTGGTTACAGTACTATTTAAACAAGTACGGTTATGAGAATTACTATTTTCTAAAAGGTGGAATCGCTACGGTAGAATAACCATAGCGTTAGGTTGTGATTTACTAACTTGTTTCACAATTAGACAGAAGGGAGGCGGGTGACTTAATTAATACAGTTTAGTCGTGAGCTTCCTGGAGGCATCTTCCGCAAAAAGTATTTCGAATCGAAGAGATATAAATGGATTAATTTTAAAGTCTTCTTCTCTTGGAAACTCAATGCCGGGTGTTAACTCATAAAAAAACCAGTCTTTATAGAGCCTTCGCCGATAGGTAGCTTTGGTGTAATAGTTGGTGATGATGCTGTGGTTTTTCCGGTGCTCTCCTGTGAAACCCACTGCATATTGAATAGCTCTTTTATCATCTATATCTTGATAAAGTGATACCTGCTCTAATAAATCAAACTGCTCTTTTCGTTCGTGCCAGTCAAGGGCACTAGTGAACCTGAATAAAAAGTCTTCTGATTTTTCAAAAGTACGGTCAAAATCAAACTGAGTATAGGCGCCAAGGCCTTTTGTTTCGAACCAGAATATTTCTTGGGAGTAAATCATATCCCAGTGATTACTTAAATCCCAAAGTCTTACTGCTCTGGCTCGTGCGAACGGGTCGGGGGGCCATTTTGCTTTTACTCCCCAGCCGAAAGAGAGCCTTTGCCATTTTTCAGAGTCGAATAAGTAACGAAATGAGGCATAGAGCCCATCACTGTCCTCTTGGTTTGTACTGGGGAGTTGAGATAGGTTTCTCTCTTCTATACTTCGATCTTGATCTGGATCGCTTTCAATAACCAGTCTTAATTTCTTTTTGGTGATAGGGAGATCTAAGCTAAACCTGACTTTAGGTTTTATTTCTAAGCCGTCATCTTCTGATGCATCTAGATCGAAATAAATTTTGAGATAGCTTTTGTTTGTGTCTTGAATGGTGTCGGTGTCACCCATGAAGTTGTCAATATATGAACCGATTTTAACAACATCGCTGGACATTTTTTTTTGTTTTTCGTCTACCCATTGTAATGATTCAGGACTTAAATATTCATTACTGTCTTGGTTTTCAGGTTCAGTATTTTCTTTAGGCGAATCAATCGCTGTTGTGGTCTTTGTTTCTGCAATAACCGATGGAGCAGTGATGACCGTGAGAAAAATAATAAAGTAGATAAGGGTGGCGCGTATCATGGAGTTAGTTACTATCCTTGAGTTTTAAACACGTTTCTCGAACAAAGGTCATTCTAGCATAATGAAATTATAGATTAATATCGGTTATTATGGTTTGTCTTTTTACAGATAATTTAACTCATAAGGTAATATGAATATTGTTTTTTAACTCATTATGTTTTTTAATTATTTTTTTGTGTTTTTGCCTGAGTGTACCTAGCACGTATGCCGCTGATGAGACCGAGTCTGCGAACTATGCCTTTGCTAACTACTTAGGGAGCGGTATTTATCGAACCTCAGGGCAAAATGCAACGGTGGTTAATATGCCATTTTCGTATCAGGTAGAGCGTGATGACGGTATAGATTTGAAACTCCGTTTGCCTGTGTCGGTTGGGTTTTTTGATTTTGAAATTAACGATATTCCTGACGATGGCATCCCTACCACTTTAGACACTTTATCTTTTGTGCCTGGTGTTGAGTTTGATTACCTTTATAACGACCAGCTTACAATAACCCCTTATTTTGATCTTGGCTGGGCTGGAAACTTAACAACGGGTAGTGATACTGCGGTTTATTCTTCAGGTATATCTGCACTGTATGAGTTAAGTGGTGGCGCCTTTGATCCACTGTGGGTTAACCGTTTATATTATGCTGGTTATTACACATTTGATGCGAACAATATAGAAGGGTATGCCGCCTTTCAAACAGGTTTTGATTTAGGGTTTCCCAATCGATTTGATGTGTTAGGACGTTCTATTCAGCCAACATTATTCGCTGTAAGTTATTGGTATTTTGTTGATCTTACTTTTGATGCCCCAGGCAGCCAAGACGTCTCTATTAGCAGTAGTTATGAAGTGGGTTTTACCTTTGCCTCTGAAAAACCAATAGGCTATTCTTTTTTGACTCTTGATCGCTTGGGCGTAGGTTACCGCTTTGGTAAAGACTTTTACGCTTGGCACTTATTGTTTGATTTACCTATTTGAGTGCAGGGTGCCTATTCTTAGGTTATTCTAACTTTAAATTGATAGAAAATGGACAGAGAGATCGTCATGTCAAAAAGCCATGAAAAACACCTTAAGCGAGTTAATGATCTTTCCATGCTAGGAAGAGATTTAGCCCGTCGATCACATTCAAAATGTGAGTTATGTGCTGCAACCGGTGTTAGTCTTGCCCCTTATGAAGTTGCACCGGTACCGACAGACCCTGACATTGATAAAACCCTCTTTATCTGTGAAGCCTGCACAAGCCAAATTGAACATCCTAAACAAATGGATGCTAATCACTGGCATTGCTTAAGTGCTGCGGTATGGTCTGCTGTTCCTGTGGCGCAGGTTATGGCCGTTAGAGTGCTGGAAAGGCTTAAGGATAAAGAAGGGTGGGCTGAAGATTTATATGACCAGCTTTATCTTGAACCAGAGATTCGTGAGTGGATTGATCACACGTGAGGTCCCATATGAGTTACGCATGTGCTCGTAGTAGTCGCCGTATATTGTTACGTAGCATATCCCTTTTAAGTTTGTTGTTGGTAGCCACATTGATATTAGCTAGCCCAAAAGATGATCCGTTATTTGATATAAAAAAGAAGATTTTGGATGAATATCCTACGGTACAACATGTATCTATCGAGCAACTTCGTGAAACGTTATCCGATACCTCGAAACAATTGCCTTTGTTGTTAGATGTACGAGAGCCGGATGAATATTCAGTCAGCCAAATTCACGGTGCAAAGCTAACGCCAAAGATAGAGCAGGTGATGGCTGTTTTAGATAAACAAGAAAAGAACCGCATCACCATTCTGTATTGCTCTGTTGGTTATCGTTCGGCTTCTCTTGTAGACCAACTTCAACAGCGTGGGTATACACATATCTATAATTTAGAGGGGTCAATTTTTGAGTGGGCGAATAAAGGGTACCCTGTGTATCAAGGGGATAAACCTGTTTCTGTCGTGCATCCTTATAATTATTGGTGGGGGCGATTATTGAATAAAAAATTTCACTCTGATTATTAGTCGCAGCAGGCTTAAGTGGGAAGAGAGTACCGGAACGTCGAGGACGAATGGCGGTACACCTTCACTAATTGTGGCTTTAACCGTTTAGGGTGTAATGGGAGGGGGTGACTGTTTATGTAGCTCTGCATGCGCCTGTGTTAGCTCTTTGGCGGCCGTGGTTGTATCGCTTTCGGTTGTAGCCTTATGAAAAAGTTGCTCAAGCTTCTCTTTTGTTTCTGGCGGTATCGTATTTTGCTGTGATTTTTTTGAACGTTTTTTTATTGCAGCTTCTAGTATTTTCATTATGTGTCCAACGTAGAATAAATATGCACTTGGTTAGTTGCACAATCAGGCACGATTAATCGCTCATTATCTGCGTGTAGCAAATAAGGCATCCAAAGCTGGCCCGTGTTTGGTTTGGCACCCAAGCCTGAGAATGAATCTACAAATACGCCTTCATGAGTGAATGATTTTAATGAACGGTTAACTAAATCATTAATGAATACACATTTTTCAGTGGCTTGAATGCTGGTTGGCAGTAAGAAATTATCATTATCTTCCCCGTAACCCTGTTGTCCAAACTGGTAAAGGTATTGTCCTTCACTATTCAATACTTGAATGCGATTATTCATTTGGTCAGTGATATAAAGTTGACCTTTCGGGCCAACAGACACATCAGAAGGTCCTGCGAATTGGCCATCGCCGCTGCCTTGTTCTCCGTATGTATTTATAAATCCAATGATGCCATTTTTTGAAATTCGCCAATGAGAAATTCGGTTATTGCCTGTATCGGCAATATATATATCTCCGGTAGCATCATTAACAGTAATGCCCTGAGGGTTTTTAAGGTGCCAGGGCGCTGAGCCAAAGCCTGCAAAAAAACTAAAGTGCACAAGGTCATCGAGATAAGGGTTGTATTGCAATACACTTACAAAACCTGACAGATAATTAGTCACCAAAAAAAGTGCGGTGCCAGGCGCTAATTGTCCAGGTATTGAAACGGATGGGTGAAAGGCATCTATACCCAGTGCGCCAGGCATAAGTGGAAAGAGACTTTCTGCTTGGGCTTGAACATCAGGCTTAGCTTTATTCTTACATAATGGGGCGCGTTTAATTTGATGATTTGCCCCATCAAGTAACCAGGCATCTTCCCGTTTGTTTTTGGGTCTTGGGCTGGGAGTGAACCAGTTATTAAAGGGTGAGTGTGTAACGCTGTTCCAGCTTTTTTCCCAAAAATTTAAGCTATTCGGTATCCAGTTAAACGGGTCAAAAGGGTTCTTGTAGCCACTAAATAGTGATGCATTATCAAGCGACGCTGTATTTTGCTGTGTTGAACTCGTTTTATTGGGGCGAATCGCTTCAGTAATGGCTGACGTTACAAAATATAATTGCCCTGGGTTATTACGTGCCGGCCCTGTAACTTGAATGGGAATAGCTAAGGGGGCGTTGTCGATCACCGCATATCGGCTGACCGATGCAATAATAGGGTCTGTAACAACAATATTGCTTGGTTCATCAGGGTGAGCGAGTACTTGAATAGGTGCAAAGAATTCGCCAAGAGGAAGCAGTGCCTCACCATCGATAGAATAGCGATTAATATGATTGGCGGAGCCACCGGGAACGTAAAGGATGTTGTTAATTATGGATACGTCACGACTTACGTCCAGGCCTTCTATTTCAGGTGTTCCTGTAGCGGAAAACGGAATTCCATTACCCGATAGATCGCAGCGAACAATATTGTAGAAACCTGTGTTTGCAATATACAGCCGGCCTTGATCATCGCTGGATAAACCTTGAGGCCATAATAGCCCTGGGTCTGTTGCGCCGCTTATGGTTTGAATATCATTAATGAATTCGCCTGATTCAGAAAAGATAGCGATGCGACCACCGCCTTCTTCATTGACAAAAAACTCATCAGCAACGCAAAGTTTTCCTTCGCAAAAAGTGAGCCCATTAGGGCCTTGAAGGTGCTCATGCAGAGGGCCTGTATTGCCAAATATGTTAATTGTTTTGATGCTTAAATTTTTGCTGTATTGCAGTACTTGTATACGGCGGTTGGCTAAATCTGAAACATAAATTAGAGGCTTTTCGGGGTGGTGAAGTAAGCGAAAGGGCATATTGAATTGCCCTGGTTCTTCACCAGGCTCACCGTATACTTTCAACACTTTTGTCATGCTTTTATCGAGCACAATAAGGCGGTTATTAGCGGTGTCTGCAACCCATATTCGTTTGTACTGGTCGCTACAAAGCCCTACCGGAGAGTTAAATGTAAACGCTGGGTGGTCTGTTGGCTTGAAAGGCGTCTGTGGAGTGTTTTCAGTATGATTATTACCGATACTACTTTGATATTTTATAGTCATGATGTGAGCCTAGCACACCTTACTCAGGTGGCCAGCGACCTTCATCAACTAGCTCATAATAAGACTTAACCAGTGATTCTAATAACTTCTGTGCATTTTTAGTTTTCTTAGATACAACAAAGCGCGCTTCTAATGCTGAAATGCGTGTTTTATTAAGTGCTTTAATAGGGATTAACTGAAGCATGTTTTTCATCGGGCCGGCATAATTTAACAAATAGTCGCAGCGGTCATATTTAAGCATATTCACCGCTTGTTCGTGGCTAAATGAACGGCATTCAGTGACGTTATTCGCAGGGTTTTGAATATATTTTATCCAACCACCATAGCTATAGCCGTGAAGTGTTATAACACGCTTACCTGAAAGGTCTTCTTTTGTGTGAATAGCGGGTTTCTCACCTAACCAATAAGAATTTAATTCAATAGTTGAAACGATGGGTTTGCCTATAAGCGTGGTGTCTTCAAACTCAGGTAAGGTTGATAGACCGATCCATAAATCTAGGTCGCCGGTAACGATATCGTTAGCCATACGTTTAGTTGGCCGTGAGTGAGCGGTCCAGTTATAGCCGGCTTTAGGTATAACCATTTTAGCAAGTTCAATGAGTAAACCTTTAGGGTTGCCTAATTCATCGGTAGAAAATACCGGAGGAAATTCGATATAGCCCAAAGAAATTTCTTGTACCTCAGGCGTATCATTTGCGTTAGCACATAGCGTAAAGGGTGCCAAAACAATAGCCAGTAATAAGAGATGAATAGATTTCATTCGCTTAATTTTTCTCGTGATGTCTAGCAAAAAACGTGTATTGCTACGTATCTTAAAGGCATAGCAGGTAGCGTTTTTGGCTAAGTGAAATTATCCATCATTTAAAAGCCTATTTAAGCGAGCATATTACTCACCATAAAAGGCTAAACTGAAACGGTTCTGTGTTGTCAGTGTATTTATCTTAACGTGTTATTAATTTTAGATAAATTATAGAAAAATGCACGTTTTCTTTGTTAATCATCCCGCTCTACATCGGGTATAGGTAACGACTCATCAAGCTTCGGGCTGCTGTCGATTTCTTTCTCATCTGTTTGCCTCGCAATATGCGCAATAGCAAAACCAGTATGAATAAATTGATCGAGCGCTAAGCCAATAACCTTCCCATCAAAGGGTGATGCAATAATATCTTCTTTGTTGCTGATAGGGTCTGCCACTCGACCGATGATATCACCTTTGCTAACATTCTGCCCTATGCTAACGTCTGACATATAAATGCCCGCATAATCAGAATTAACCCATGTTGATATATTAAATGTGGCCTTGGCTTGAGGGAAGAATGAAAATTTACGAGTGATCTCTAAATACGAAATCAAATTTAATATACTTTCTGTCCCTTCTTCAACGCCTTTTCTGTCAAACAAGAAGGGGCCTCCAATTTCAAGTGTAACCGCAGGTATGCCAATATCATTAGCCGCATTCCTCAGCATACCGGCATTACCTTCACTATGAACAATGGTTAGGTCACTAAGGCCATCTATTATTTCTTTAATCGATTCTAGTTTTAAATTTGCCCTCACTTGAGGCACGTTGTTACGATGCAATGAACCAGTATGCAGATCAAGTAGCAAATCACAGCGGGTAATGATCTCGTTAAATAAACTATAAGCGACTCTTTGGGCTGTGCTGCCATTCTCTTTTCCAGGGAAAAAACGGTTCAGGTCGGAGCGGTCAGATAAATAACGGGTATTACGTAAAAAACCATCAAGATTTACAATGGGAACCCCAACAACACTGCCATGCATTTCATTAACATTGAGTGCTTTAAATACGCGACGAATGACTTCAATACCGTTTATTTCATCCCCGTGAAGCGTGCTGGTCATGCACATTATTGGGCCAGGATTAAGTCCGTGTTTTACAATGACCGGCGTGTTCCAGTCGAGACTGTTAAAGTTTTGGCCAGAGTTCCACTGCAGGCTTGTGTCGCTACCTGGTTGGATTTTGGTGTCTAGAATAATGAGTGGTTTTTGTTGGTCTTTTTCAGGAGCGGCAAGTAGTGTGGAACTGAACAACAAGGAAGAGATTGATAAAAAAGCAATAATATTTTTTTTCACTAAAGATCCGTAGGGTGCGCCATGCGCACCGTTTTAGTTAATGGCTTTGATTATTAATCCGTTGCGAAGTGCTCCAAAGAATACTTAACCCTTTCTTCAGGAGAGGTCGATTTAGGTGCGTGCTCTTCCACCATTTTTAAACGTTTCAATAATCCTTCATCGTTAGCAATTTGAATAGCCAAACCAGGTCGAGCATTAACTTCAAGAATCAGCGCGCCCAAATTTTTATCAATAACGATATCGCAACCAAGGTAGCCCATCCCCGTCATCTCATAACAGGCGGCTGATAAAGGAAGAATTTCTTCCCAGTGAGGTACCTGAAGTTCGGAGAAGGCACTCCCTGTATCTGGGTGCTTTTCAATCATTCGGCCATCTTGCACGGCAAAAAGACTACGACCTGTTTTAATATCGATACCAACGCCTACAGCGCCTTGGTGAAGGTTTGCTTTGCCGTCAGACTCATGTGTTGAACAGCGTAACATTGCCATTATTGGGTAACCCTGAAAAACAATCATTCTTACATCGGGTACCCCTTCATAGCTATAAGGTTCAAACACCGGGTCGAAGTCGACCAGCTTTTCAAACATAGCCACATCGGTCTTCCCCCCCAGCGAGTGAAGCCCGCTGAGAATATTGGAAATATGACGTTTTATATCATCAAAGGTCACTTCCTTACCTGATGGCTTATAAAAGATATCGCCTTTTCGGTCAGTAATAACCAAAATACCTTTGCCGCCAGCACCCTGTGCCGGTTTGACTACAAACTTATCAATGCCTGTCAGTATTTTTTCCAGTTGTTTAATTTCAAACTGGTACTGTATTGAGTTAATGAGTTCAGGTACCGCAATATTGTGTTTTTTAGCGTACTCTTTGGTAATTAATTTGTTATCAACAATAGGGTAAAGCTTACGGTCGTTATAACGGGCAATGTAATCAACATTACGTCGATTCATGCCGATAATGCCACGCTCTTTTAATAAACTTGGTTTAACAAATAGCATATCGTGCTCCCCTTATTAACCTTTCTGGCCTTTCGCCAAGTCTCTAAAGCGGTATAGCTCCGTTAAGCGGTAACCGTTGTATTGACCAATAACCAGCGTTATAGAAAGTATCACCAACAACATCTCAGGGAAGTTAAAGGTAATGTGCTCGATAACGGGGTTGGTCATTGCGAAGTAAGCCAACAGTGCAACAAATAAGCTTCCGCCACCTTGCATCATCACTTCTTTAGGGCCGTCTTCTTCCCAGATGATAGACATTCTCTCAATGGTCCAAGCTAGAATGATCATTGGGAAAAAGGTAACGGTTAATGCTTGTGTCATGCCTAGCTTATAGCTGATTACGCTCATAAAACCCATGAGCCCAATAACAATAATGACGACGGCAGATATCCGCGCCACGAGCAGTAAATTCATCCGGCTTAAATAGCCTCGAATCCAAAGGCCTACAGACACAATACTTAAGAAAATAGCCAAACCTGTAAGGGGGGTCGTATCAATAAACGCCAGAGCGATAAGGATAGGCATGAATGTACCAGAGGTTTTAAGACCCACAATGATACGGAGTAAAACAACCACTAAGGCGCCAATGGGCACTAATAAAATGCGTTTGAATGCACTTTGAGATTCTGTCGGTAGAGAGTAGATAGAGAAATCAATAAAGGCGCTTTGCTCGATATTACTTTTGTCTAATGCCACTGTTTTAGCTGGTTGGTCATTTTCAATGGTTGAGAATCGTACTTTTGATTTTACGCCCCCTTCAAGGTCTAATAGAGATACACCACCACGCTGCCAAACAAAGACATCATCAGGTGTCCCTTCCAGACCATTTTTTGGGTTGATAATGATCCACTGCCCTTCATTATAAATCTCAATTAAATCAACCGCCTTTTGCTTTCTACGGCCGTCTTCCAGAGAAACACCTCTAACAAGGCGAGAAGGGATGCCTTCCATTTCTAGTAAAATTAATGAGAGTTCAGAAACAGATTTCTTTTTAAACTCAGAGTTCACACTTCTGTTGTTGCTTTCCTTAGATGTTTTGAGTTGGTTAACCATCTCAATAGAAAAGCTCAGGTTATCTGCAGAACTGGCTTTTATTTTCGAAAGAAAATCTTTTGCACGAGATTCTTGCGCTGCGGTGAGTGTTAGTGAACTTGGCTTTTGTTGTGATGGTGGTGCCAAAGAAGAAGGCTCATCATTTTTTACTACGTCTAACTTGTAGTAAATGGTTTGTGGCCCTTGTGCTGAACGCTGTGTCCATATGGCTCTGCGTTGACCATTTTCTTCTTTTACACGAAACCCATAATTTGGTGCTGAAAAGCTTTCAGCTAACACCGTCATATTCGAGCCTGTTTGAGGCAAAATCATGGATACCGTAATAGGGTCGCCAGTGGCTTCGAAGGTTACTTTAGATTCAACCGTCCAGACCTCTTCTGATTGACCAGGCAGTAATGGAAAACCCAGGCTTTGGTTTTTGTATAAGGTTAGTCCTATGCCAAGGGCAAAGAATATGACAGCAAGTAGGTATACCTGTGAACGAGAAGACATGATTATTCCTTTAATTATTTAGTCGTGAACTCTTTGCTAACATCTACAATGGCCATATCGGTTAAAAAGCTACGGCCAATTAATAAAGGATAAGTAAACTTAGAGCGGTCGGCTAAGGTTACTTCACTGACTGTATTTACTTTACCCAATTTTAACTTGAGTTTTACGGCGTATCTTATTTGGTCTTCTGCACCATGACGTTTGATATTGACCATTCGGGTAACGGGCTTCTCAAGAGCCACTAGTTTGCCGGTTTCATTATGAATTTCAAATTTTACCCACTTCTTTCCATCTCGTTCAAATTTCTTAATATTTTGGGCATTAATAGAGGTGGTGGTTGCTCCAGTATCAATACGGGCGGTCAAACTTATTTTATGATTAGGTAGTTCTACTTCTTCCACCGCACCAATAATTATTTGTTCGCCCACTTCCTTGGCTGAAACGGTCTCAGCACAGTCTGCTGCTTCGTGCTTCCCCATGCTTTGGCACCCTGTTAATGACAGCAGGAGCAGAGCCCCGAAAATTGCGCCGGTACGTTTTATCGTGATTATTTTTTGATTAGCCATTGTGTTTTTAGCTCCTGCTGAAATAAAAGTAGTTATTAACGTTATGGATTATTTAGGTGGGAATTTAGCTAGTAATTTCCCGATCATCTTTTTAATGAGTTTATCGCGTTCAGCGGGCTCCAGTTTCTCATAAGCTAAGCGTTTTTCACCTGTCGCGCTCCAGATGAGTTCTTTGCTATCAGGTTCATGAAAATCAAGGCTCATCATGCCCTCTTTATAACGATCCACCATCATTTCTTCTCTAGTGGATGATTCTACTGTCATACCTACGCCGACCCCTGAATAATAACGGCCCGCGTAACCATAACCGCCACCATAGGACTGATAGTTGGTTGCGTAAGTATCGTATACTTGTTGTTGCTCAACATTGACTTCGCTTTTGGCTGCAATATTGTAATGAACAAGAAAGTCGACTTGACCACTTTCTTTTTTAATCATGCCTTGTTTAGCTAGTTGCTGGTCAATCATAAAGCGAATATTTTGATCTAGAAGCTTGTCCATTTCTTTGGGTGGCTTAGTTTGGTCACCGGTTGCTTCAGCTTTAGCGGCCTCTTTCGCGTCAGTCTTAAACGCCTTTTGATGCCAGCTGTAGTATTTAAAGTCATTAAAATTGGTTGCTTTACTGTATTCTGTTTCAATTGTAATCTTTTCACTACAGGCTGCTGTCAGCATGATCATGGCTAATAAAATCAGTGAGTTTATAAATTTCAAACTGTTCTCCTTATTGTTGTATTGTTAGTATGAGTTCTGTGTTTAAGCCTAGCTTATTAATCTATCAAAATTGGTTAATATTAGAATAATAGTGATAGTGCCTAGTAGCACTATTCTACGAATAATTCTGCATCGTTTACAGCTAGTGGCCATTATATATTTCCTAGTGAATTAAAATGCCTGACCGAAACTCATGTAAAAACCATTGTTACCTGATTTTCCATAAGCTAAGTCCATCCTGACTACCATTTTTTCTTCAGGTTTCATTAGATAACGTATGCCTGCGCCGGCCGCAGGGTATAAGTTGCCGCTGTCGTCGCAGCTTGCACTTCCACCATAAAGGCAGGCAACGCCTGTAAAGAGTGTACCGGTCCATCGTTTATAGAGAACATATCTTTCTTCTATTTCAACTGATGTCATATGTGGTGCAAGGTATTGCCCTCTGGTGTAGCCTCTAAGGTCAACGGATGAGTACCCACTTGTCGGGGCGCCAGACGTCCACCTTCCCGATACTTTCAGTGCCAATACATTTTGATCGCCATGTTCAAGGAATGATTTTAGGTGCATATTATAGGTATCGAAACTTGTGTCGCCCCCGAATGACTTACGATATGCGAGATTGTTAATCTCAACGGAGTGACCTGAAGTGGGTGAATTTTGGTTGTCTCGACTGTCATAGTGAGCTGCAAGACCTACGCCTACGGAGTCGAACCCAACTAAACCAATTCGGTTTAAAATATCCTGACTCATAATATCATCACCAGAAATTGTATAATTGGTATTCGCTGCCTGAAAGCCCGCAAACCATTCGCCTTTTACTTGGTGCAGGTATCTTGTTACAAAGGCATTGAGGTCATCGGTTGTTGATACGGGGAGCCCTGAACCTAGGTAGTCAGAGTACTCATTTTTAATATTTCCACCACCAAAAAATGCGATTAGTCTCTGGGTGCCTTTATCAAAATAGGCCCTGGCGAATACGCCTCCTGTGACTGAATCCGTAGAGCTATAATTACCTGCAGTACCAAACATTGAAACGGGAGATTCGTCATCAAAAGAATATAAATAAGCGGCCATAATGCCAGCTGTTGTACCTAGTTTAGGATCACTGCTAATAGTGGGAGTAACAATCCAAGGCGATGAGATCTCTTTCGTATCACCTGTTTCGGCAAACAGTGTGCTTGATAATAAAGTGCTTAATATGAAGGTAATAAAAAACCTTAGGTTTTTGGTGCTCATATGAATCCAATTAATCATAATTTTAAAAAAGGCTTACGGCAAACAATTTGTGCGATGGCTCTATCTGGGTTAGCGAGAGTGCCCTCGAAATAATGCAGTATATCCCAGTCATTAAAGTATTTTTTCAACTCATTAGCTTGTAGTAAAAAAGCGTCGTTATTAGGGCGGCCGAACTGCCTATTATCAATAGTAAATGTTTCATAAATAATAACACCACCTGGAGCAACGGCGTTACGCAAGGCGGCCATTAAAGGACGGTGTAAATAACGGAAAACAAGCACCGCTGAAAATTGTTTGCCCTCAAATGGATTTATATCAGATTGCTCAAGGTCGACTAGCCAGGTCTTGCTCTCACTATTAATGGCCATTAATGCATGGTTTATAGTTTGTAGAGAGGGCTCTGAGCGGTCAGCAAAAATAACAGGCAAACCTTTTCTTGCTAAAAAAAGGCCATTTCTGCCTTCGCCGCAAGCGAGGTCAATAATTGCTCCGTTACTGGAACAGGCGTTTAATTCGTTAAAATAATCATCAATTAATGTTGAATGCATTTTGTTCCACAAATTCTATGTAGGGTGTGCCGTGCGCACCAAAAAACATGACGGTGCGCATGGCGCACCCTACGTTAACCTTTGCTATCGGTATAAGACATGATCTTTCGACGATGAATAACTGAATAGTAACGAATATCGCCTGGGGCATGAGAAATAACGGCAGACATAATAACCACCGTAACTAATACCAGTTGATTAACCAACATGTTGCCACCAAGCAACATAAGCAAGGCTAACTTAATATAAATAATGATGCCTCTAACTTGCACGAGCCATAAAAAGTTTGAGAGCGCATCAATGGCCACCATTAATACTCCCGTGCTTACCGCGGCATACCAATACCATATCCAGCTGCTAAACGGCACCTCAAATAGAATCGCTCCACCCACTCCAATAATGCTGAAAATATGAAGTGTCCGTAAGCTTATTTTAAGCCAGCGTTTGCCTGCGAAATCACCTAAAAGAGATAGCTTTCTGGGAGATAATGATGTGGATTTTTTTTTCACCTTGAGAACCTTAAATTGTACCGTCGGTCAGTTAGGGTTAAGGTTACCTGAATCAGGTTACTATGTGTACCTTAAGGAAAGGGTTAAGGAAATAGTTAAGGAGATAGAATGCCAGAACCACTAAAAAATGCCTATAACCAACAATACATAACACGTTTAGCTAATAGTATTAAGCAAGCATGGCCTTCATTTGATGCGCCTACTTTTATCTCTAAGGTGTTAGATAGCCAATGGGAAGACAAAGAGCTGAAAGCAAGAATGAAGCATATCTCGCTAATGATGAGAGCTTGTCTGCCCTCATCTTTCCCAGAGTCTGTTGATATTTTGTTAAGATCCTCCGCTGGCTTTGGTGGGTTTGAAGGAATGTTTTTTCCTGATTACATCGAGCAATTTGGAGCAGAGCATTGGGACTTATCGGTTAAGGCCCTAGAGCAACTTACACAGTATTCAAGCGCTGAATTTGCCGTGCGGCCGATGATTATCCGTGATGCTAATACAATGATGAAGACCATGCTTGGCTGGGCATCTCATGAAAATCATCATGTGCGCCGTCTTGCAACAGAAGGCTGCAGGCCTAGGTTACCTTGGGCAATGGCTCTTCCTGAGTTTAAGCATAACCCCGCCTTGATTTTGCCGATTTTAAATGAGCTAAAACAAGATGAGTCTCTTTATGTTAGGCGGTCAGTCGCTAATAACTTGAACGATATTGCAAAAGATAACCCTGGTATTGTACTGGATTGGTGTAAAGCTAATATTGGGCAACACCCAGACACCGACTGGGTTATTAAGCATGGTTGCCGGACCTTATTGAAAAAAGCGTGCCCCGAAGCATTGCTGTTATTTGGTTATGCCTCTGCGGCCTCTATAAGCGTTAATGACCTGAATATTAAAAATGAGACGTTAAAGGTTGGTGATGACCTTTACTTCAGTTTTAGTTTATCGACAGAAGATAAGGCGCTTTCCAAATTAAGAGTTGAATACATTATTGACTATGTGAAAGCCAATGGGCGTTGCTCACCTAAGGTATTTAAATCTTCAGAGTCAGATTATCAACAGCAAGCGTTGTTTTTTGAACGAAAGCATTCCTTTCGACAAATGAGTACGCGCAAACATTACCCAGGTGAGCATAAGTTATCTATTCGTATTAATGGAGAAGTGAAAAGTTGGGTGAATTTTGTGCTTTGTTAGTTCTAAACTACACTTCATGAGTAGCTTGCACCTGAGAATTTATTAAATAAAAATAAAAGGAATTCTGTTATGTCGTCCCCCTCATCTTTGCTCTCCAAAAAAATATTACTCACTTCTGCTATAACGTTATTTATAGGCCAAGACGCGCTTGCTGTAGGCTTTATGATCAATCCAACGTCGAGCATAACGGGTATGGCTAATGCTGGGTCTACTGTTTATGACCGAAGCACCGTAGCGATAAGTAATAACCCCGCAGCGATGTCGTTAATGAATGAAAAGCAGGTAGGTGGCAACTTTACCCTTATTGTACCTGACTGGTCAGTTAATGAAGGCTGGGATTGTAAGGCTGAAGGGAACTGTGCAGACAGCAATGTTTCTCCCATCGCTGTTGTTCCTACTGTTGGACTAATCAGGCCAATGGATAATGACTTTACCTGGGGAATAGGTTTGGGAGCGATAGCTGGGGCGGGCATGGAGTATGGGAATAAATTTAAAACACGGCCTATTGTTACAGAGAATAAACTTCAGGTCGTTGAGTTGATGAACTCGGTATCCTGGCGCATGAATGACCAGTGGACTTTCGGTGTGGGCCTTGGCATTTTACATGGCTCTTTTGAGCAAAGGCAGGACTTGCCTTCATTGAGTGATACAGCTGTTGATGACATCACCAGCGTTGTTGAATTTGTTGGGTTAGCACAAGAATGTAGTGGGCCACCTGCGGTGGTAGCTGCTTGTCGTGCGGCAGCATTAGTTGAATCGGGTTTAAACCCTGTTTCGGCCGCTGACACACTAAATAGTTTAAACAGTTATATGGGCGGCGAAACAGGCACAACAGTTGATCTTGAAGGCGATGACATTGGTGCAGAAATAACCGTTGGAGCAACGTATGAGTTTGTTCCAGGTCATCGATTAGGGCTCGCTTACCATTATTTATCAGACTTTACCTTTGAAGGTAGTGCAAAAATTAATGGGCAGTTATTGTCCAGTGAAACCTCCCAGAACCCACATATGACATTAACGTGGGATATGCCGGAGCGCCTAGTGGTGAGTGGGTCTCATAAAGTGACTAATGACTTAGAACTTTATTGGGATTTTGAACGAGTATTCTTTGATTCATTCAAAAGCACTGATTTACGAATGGATGGTTTTCACACGATGCGGATAGACCGTAACTTCAAAGATGCTAACCGTTATGCGATAGGTGGAGAGTATGACTTGGATGAAAGAGTTACTTTGCAGCTAGGCTTCAGTTATGACGAGTCGCCGGTAGATAACGCTGACAGAATGGCCGATATTCCAGTAGATGATATTTTTAAAACGGCCTTTGGTGCTATTTACCAAGTTAATGAACAGCTAAATGTTCAGGGGTTTCTCTCTTTGGAATTTTTGGGTGATGCAAAGGTTGAGCAGTTGGCTAGTATTGATGGTGTGAAACTTGGAGACTCGGTTAAATTTGATTCTGACGCTATGCTTTATGTATTGGGTGTCAGTTTCGGGTATAAATTTTAATTAAATGACTAAAGCGCGTGAAGTTGAGCCTTCGTTAGTATTTAACTTATTGAATGAGTTGATACTTTCGTTGGCCTTTCTATTATACCGTGTTAGATTCGTAGTTAACTCTAAGTAAGTTATTAACCAATATTTCATACCCCAAGTCAGGAGTGATGAGTGGCTGAAGACGTGGTTACATTTCATCGTCAAAGTAAGAGTATTTTGCGAGTGCTAATCAAAGGCGACTGGAACATATCTTTTGGTCTGCAGAATCCAGAGCGTTTTCTTGCTCATATTAAATCTAACCCTGAAACATCTCATGTAGAGTTTGATGCAAGTCTACTAGGTGCCTGGGACAGCTCTCTAATTAGTTACGTTGTTTCGCTCAATGCATTATCGAAAGAGCATCACCTTAAAATAGATATTACTCAGTTGCCAGAAGGCATCGTTCGTTTAGTCGCTTTGGCTGAGGCTGTGCCTGAGCGGGAAGGTGCTGCTAAAAATAAGGTGAAGCCGGTATTTGTTGATGACCTAGGCTCCAGGCTTATTAATGTATACGCGCAGCTTTCGGCTTTTATTACTTTTTTCGGCGAAACCCTGCTTTCTATCGCACGCTTAGTAAAAGGAACGGCTGTATTTAGACGCCAAGACCTGTTTATATTCCTTCAAGATAACGGTCCTTCATCATTAGGTATCGTGACACTTATCAGTGTGCTTATGGGCATGATTCTAGCCTTCGTTGGTGCTGTTCAACTCCAGCAGTTTGGTGCAAGTATTTACGTGGCGAGCTTGGTTGGTCTGGCCATGGCTAGGGAGATGGCCGCGATGATGACGGCGATTATTATGGCAGGACGAACCGGAGCGGCTTACGCCGCTCAGCTAGGTAGCATGCAAGTAAATGAAGAGGTTGATGCGCTTAAAACAATGGGTGTGTCGCCTTTCGACTTTTTAGTGCTCCCCAGAACTCTTGCGTTGGTGTGTATGATGCCCTTGCTAACCGTCTATGCGAATGTGATGGGTATTTTAGGGGGGGCTTTAGTGGCTATGATTATGTTGGATTTAAGCTGGTCAATGTATATTGAACAGATGATGGCTACGGTTCCACTCAAGCATTTTCTTATTGGTTTGTTTAAAAGTATTATTTTTGGTGTGCTGGTTGCATTGTCAGGCTGTTATATGGGCATGAACTCTGGGCGAAGCGCTAGTGCCGTAGGTCAGGCCACCACTAACGCTGTGGTATTAGGTATTGTGCTGATTATTGTGTTTGATTCATTGGTCACCATTGTTACCACTGTGTTGGGGGTGTAAAGCATGAATGATGAAAGCAGCACTAGCGCCCATATTCGCGTGCGTAACTTAACGATGAAATATGGTGATAAGCTGATTCAACAAGACTTGAACTTTGATATTAACCATAATGATATCTTTATTATTATGGGGGGCAGTGGCTGCGGTAAAAGTACCTTGTTAAAACATATGATTGGTCTGTATCAGCCAGCCGAAGGTCAAATTTTTGTTAATGACTCTAGCTTATGGGACGAAACGGAAGCAACCCGGCAAAAGATGATGAGGCAGTTTGGTGTTACATATCAAGCGGGTGCGATGATAAGTTCTTTAACGTTGTCAGAGAATGTAGGCATGCCGCTGGAGCTATACACCAAGTTACAGCCAAAAGAAATTATAGAATTAGCCCGTTTGAAGTTATCAATGGTTGGTCTTGCTGGGTTCGAAAATTATTATCCATCGGAAATTAGTGGTGGCATGCTAAAGCGAGCCGCCTTGGCGCGTGCTATTGCGCTAGATCCTAAAATACTTTTTTTTGACGAACCTTCTGCGGGCCTAGATCCTGTGAGTGCGCGCCTTCTTGATGATTTAATTTTAGAGCTAAGAGACAGTATGAAGGCGACAATTGTGATCGTAACACATGAATTAGCGAGTATTTTTTCAATTGGAAATAACTCAGTATTTTTAGATCCGGAAACAAAAACGATGTTAACTACGGGTAATCCAAATACCTTACTAACGGATTGTCATTTACCGAAAGTTCAACAGTTTTTGAGGCGAGGAGAGGTGGCTAATGTTTTATAAGAGCATGGAGATAGTATGTCTCAGCAAGTAAGCGCAAGAACTATTGGCTTGTTTAGCATCGGGGCAATCATACTGTTTGTTATCGGTATTTTAGTTTTCGGTTCGGGGGATTGGTTTAAAGAGCAAAATCGTATTGAAATGGTGTTTACCGGGTCGGTTAAAGGACTTTATGTCGGTTCATCCATTACCTATCGTGGTATGCGTATAGGGGAGGTAGAAAAAATCACTATTGCTCAATATGGCGAGGATATTAATATTAGAGTGATAGGGGTTATTGTTCAGCAGGAATCAGATCGCAATATCTATTTTGGTTCCGGCGATAAGCTTAACTACATGTTTGATAAACTTGTAAAAGAAGGGGTTCGAGCACAACTAGTTCAGGAAAGTTTAGTGACAGGCCGTCTTCAAATTCAATTGGAATTTTTGGAAGACTCTAAAGGTTATGCTCCACCTAGTATCTCTGGGTATTCCGTTTTGCCAACGGTGCCTAGTGAAATTGAAAAACTGGGGGAGACGGTGAAGGCTTTCGTGAACAAATTTGAAGATTTACCCATTAAGGAAATTGCAGATAACCTTGCGGCTACGACTGAGGGGATCAACTCGCTTGTAAACTCAAGAGAAGTTAAGGTCGCATTGGTAAATTTATCACAAAGCTTAGTGCACTTTAACCACCTAATGGAAGGGTTAGATAAAGATAAAGAGGTAATCACCGGTGAAATGCTTGCAACGGCTAAAGCCCTTAGAGAAATGGCTGACTCATTTACTGATGTTGCCAACAAAAGTGAACCCCTCATTGCAGCGGCAGGAGACTCTTTTAAAAACATTGACCGTTTATTAGGGCAAACCAGTAAAACTTTAGAGACCTATGAGCACTTAGTACAGCCAGGCTCAGAGCTTAGTGTTACTTTAATTCAGACCTTACAGTCATTTGAACGCGCCTCTGAGCAAGTACGTCAGCTGGCTGAAACCTTACAGCGTAACCCAGAGTCGATACTAACTGGCAAACAACGCTAATTAAAATATAACAGGGGCAACAATGAAGAAAATACGCATGGTAATAGGTATAACACTACTGCTACTAGTTGGAGCTTGTTCTATCGTGCCTTCTGCTGAAAGTGAATTTTATATGCTTTCGTCGTCACCATTGCCCCACCGGTCGCTAGATTTGAGTTCTGAATTAGTGGTGGTGGGCCCTATTACAATGGCTGACTACCTTAAACGCGCGTCTATTGTTACTCCGGTCTCAGGTCATAAATATGAAGTATCTAAACTTGATCAATGGGCTGGTAACTTAGAGAATGAGTTTCAAATGGCACTACTAAAAAACCTATCGGCTCTAGATGAGCAAAGAGCTTATGTTCGGTATCCAAGCTTTTTGGCAACCCAAAGCAAATACAACCTTCGAGTTGACGTGCTAAGGTTTGATGCCGCTTTGAAGGGGGAGGTAAGGCTGGAAGCCTCCTGGGCATGGATAGACAAAAAGAAGCAGCTGCATGCAGGGGGAAACTTTTCTAAAACCCTACAAGCAGGCTCTGATATTGAAACTGTTGTAACAGCGCAAAGTGAATTGCTACAACAGTTTTCTCAGCAAGTGCTGAATGCATTGTAGTTGCTAAATGGTAGGTCCCTCAGGTCCTACCATTGACTAATGAAATGGGAATAAGTAATTCATCCAAGCTGACATACGCAATAGAATCTTACGCATTACTGCCACATGGTGAAAATGGTCAGAGTAAACCGCTGTCTGCCCAAAGGCTCCACCTGGGATCTGTTTTTCGTAGTCTGTAAAGCCGGGGTCAGTAATTTTAATAACAACGGGCACTCTGCCTGCGTGTTTTTCTAACTCGCTGCTAATCAGGTTCCCTCTAGCTTGCATTTCACCTTGAGCTAGCACGGGTAATACATGGTCAATCTCACCCCTAAACACCTTGCCTGGCACTGCGTCGAAGGCAACTTCTGCCTCATAGCCTTTCTTAAGACGTAGGGTGCTATTTTGACGAAACCAGGCGACATAATAGTAATTTTCATCGTGAACAAAAACCATTGCCGGGCGAAGGGGCATAGGTACAAGCATCATACCTGAATGCAGCGCCATCTGAGTTACCCAGCCATCAGTAGGGGCGCGTACTATTGTTTCATCGAGGTTGTACTGTGCACTAGAAAGTTCTGCTGTGAGTTGGTCAACCAAGGCGACCATTTGATCAAGGTCGCGCTGTTTGCCTATTTTACGCTTCATCAACTCTGCAGCTCGACCTTTATCTATCGTAGCGGCTGTTAAGCGAGCTTGAAGTGCATCAACCTTAAATTGGAAGGGTTGCGGGTCTATCTTAAATAAGACGTCACCTTTTTTAATTGGCACATTGGCTTGTACGGCAACTTCGGTTACACGACCTTTAACCGTAGGAATAATAGGCGTAGTAAAAAAATATTCGCGGCTTTTTTCTGAGTAGGGGTGGTTGTAGTTCATGGTTACAATGAGAGCACCAATCAATAATATACCGCCGAGCATTGCCGATGGTACAGTCCATTTATTAAGAGGGATTTTAAAAATCTTAAAAATGGCAGTACTAACAGCAATGTAGGTTAAAATTAATAATAAATCCATTAGCGGACCACCTCATTCATTTTGCTGTTGTCAGGGGTGACTTCATCACTTTTTTGATTGTTCTCCAATGTATCAATGCGGTCTTGTAATTTATCAAGTTGCTGACGTAAAATTTCAAGTTCGCTCTCATTAGCAATGTGAGTGCTACCACTTTGGCTGAAGCCCCAGCCACGATCTTCGCGATAGAGTGTTGCCCATATCCACAGAAATGGCCAAAGTACATGTAGTGTAAACAGGCTGACCCAGCCAGCAACATGTAATGCATCTTGTTGAGGGTGGTTACGTTCTTTGGCAATTTCATAGGGTATGTCATGTATTACAATTACACCGTAAAACAGTGTGATTCCAACAAAAAACAACATACCTAGGGCGAAGTAATCAAGCATATGGTAGCCTTATTAATAGTCTATTTAGTGTCATTATTAACTGAGAGGATAATAGATATCATTTTTACGGAAGTCCATTTTTTCCGCTTTAAATGCATTGTTCTCTGGTAGGGAATGCCAGCTTGAGTGACTATGTGTTAAAAATGCCCCCAATCCTGATTGTTATTAAATAAAATGATTGAAAAAACAATTCCAATACTAGTTTTTTTACTAATGTTTATCATTGGTGCCAGCTTAACCGCTGCTGACTTTCAGCGTTTGAAAGAGCAGCCTAAGGTTATTTTGATTGCGACACTGGGGCAGGTTTGTCTTCTTCCTCTCGCTGCATGGCTGTTGATAATGTTGATTCAACCCGCGCCTTCGGTAGCCGGCGGCATGCTCCTGGTTTCGTTATGCCCAGGTGGTGCGATGTCTAATATTTATAGTTTTCTGGCAAAGGCTAATGTTGCACTTTCAGTCACGCTTACGGCTATGAACAGCCTTTTTTCTGTTGTAGCGCTTCCTATATTAATAGCAACTGTCTTCCCTACATTATTAGACCTAGGTACAGACATTAATGGTTTAATGAAAAAACAATCACTACAACTATTATTAGTACTTTTGTGTCCTGTGGTGCTTGGTATGGTGTTGCGGCACATGAAGCCAAAGCTAATGATAAAAGCAATGCCTGCTTTTGAACGTATGGGAGCGTTAGGCTTACTGGCGCTATTAATAGCGATATTTTTCCAATTTCAGCAACAGATTATTGAACAACTATCTTCATTGATGACATTAGCTGTTTTGTTCTCGCTATTATCACTTTTAATAGCTTATTGTTTGTGCCGTGCATTACGACTTAAAAAATCTGATGAAGCCGCTGTGATTATAGAGTTTCCTGTTAGAAATTTAGCTCTGACAGCAATGATCGCAGTGAGTATTTTTAACGACAGCCAATACTTGCTATTCGCCGCTGTATTTTTTGTGGTTCAAACACCCATTATGCTGGCTGTTATAGCTTGGTATCGGTCAAGGTTAAATGTTTCAACGGAGTTAAGTGAAGTGTAACGCTTATACTTTATTCCAATTTTTTTTATGGGTCTCTGAGGGTAATTCTTCAAAGAGTTGGCGGTACTCACCTGCAAAGCGCCCTAATTCGAGAAAGCCCCAGTTTAGTGCTATGTTCACTATTGTTTCTTTTGGTGTAGCCGCTAATAAATCTCGTCTTACGCCATTTAAACGCACCAGTCTTAAGTAACGTACAGGTGTAACTCCTAGGTACTCACGAAAACCATATTCGAGACTGCGCTCACTTAGCTTAGCAATTTTGCAAAGTTCGGGAATAGTGGGCAGTTGGGCTGCATTAAATTGAAGATAATCGATCACACGACGTACGCCTTGAATACGGCGAGCCTGAGGTTTAAGTTTTTCAATGAATTGGGTTGTTGGCATAAGCGCATTAAGCGCTAATTTCAAGGTCGCATCACTCAGCATGCGTTGCGAGGAGGTGTTTTGTAAAATCTCTGGTCGGCATTGTACCGATTGTAATATGGTTGCCACACCCTGTGCATAGCAATTACGCTCATATAGATTGGTTACACTAGCTTTACTTACAAGCCATTCAGCCGGTATCTCCCGGCCCGTTAATAGCTCAATATTAGTATTCAGGGTTTCTCGATTAAAGGCAGCACAAACATAGTCTAAACGGTTTTTGAAACAGATATCCCATTCACCCCCTGTAGCCTGAAGAAGTGTGTTGTTTTTAGACTCTTTACCACAAAACCGATAGTTTCCAGACTCAGGAGATATAGCCGCAAAAGGAACAAACGTTGCTGAGGGTGTTGCTACAATTCTAGCCCCAGCGGTCAGGCTCTCACGAAAAATCTGAACATCGCCAAGGTTGACTTCTGAATAGTCACCAACCAGAGAGCCAGGCTGAAGCTGTGTATAGTGTCGATTTTTATTGACTTGAAATTGAGCTAAGGCTTCAATGTTGGATGTTGAAATACTTCTTATTTGTTCACTGTTATTGTTTTTTTGCGGAAATTGCATACTTTTACAACGACCTTGGTGATAAATTCTCATTGTGACTAATTTATACTACCATCTTACGGCGGTAACAAAACTGTTTAATGTAGTAAAATTTAATAATTATAATGAATACAATACTCTCAGTGCTTGCTCATTAACTACTCAAAATATATAAAGGACTAATATGAATAAAAAGCTCATGTTACTATTTTCCAGTGTAATGCTGGTTGCACCCTTGGGTTGTGTCTCGGCAGACAAGCCCGTACAGACTGAATCGAAGCCTGCCACCGAATACACCAAGACCATCAATGCTCAAGTTTTAAAAGACCTTCCCTTCGAAGATAAAAAAGATTTTGAAGACGCTCAGCGTGGTTTGATTGCTACGTCTGATGTTGTCACCATTACCACAGCAGATGGCAAACCGGTTTGGGACCTTGAAGAATACAAAAAATATATCACCTTAGATAAGGCGGCTCCTGATACCGTTAACCCAAGCCTGTGGCGAAATGCTCAGCTTAATATGATTAATGGTTTGTTTAAGGTGACTGATAATATCTTTCAGGTGAGAGGATATGACCTTTCCAATATTACCTTTATTAAAGGCAAAACAGGTTGGATTATATTTGATCCATTAATTTCACCTGAAACGGCAAAAGCGGCATTAGATTTAGCCAATAAAGAGTTGGGAGAACGACCTGTTGTGGCTATTATTTACAGCCATAGTCATCTTGACCATTATGGTGGCGCGACGGGTATTGTTTCTGCTGAAGATGTTAAGTCAGGAAAAGTAAAAATTATCGCCCCTCTACATTTTACAGAACATGCCGTATCTGAAAATGTGATTGCCGGCAATGCGATGGGACGGCGTGCGATATTCATGTACGGTGCGTTATTACCTCGTAATGCCAAAGGTGGTGTTAATGGCGGTTTGGGGCAAACTACTTCAACAGGTTTGGGTGGGCTTATTGTGCCGACCCAAGAGATAACAAAAACCGGCGAAGAGTTAACCATCGATGGTGTGAAAATGGTTTTTCAAATGACACCTGGCACAGAAGCGCCGGCTGAAATGAATACCTGGTTCCCGGAGTGGAAAGCCTTATGGATGGCAGAAAACACCACCAATACCATGCACAATATTTTAACCCTTCGTGGTGCTAAAGTGCGTGATGCACTTAAATGGGCTCATTTTCTGAATGAAACTATTGAGACATGGGGTGATGAAGCGGTCGTTAAGTTCCAGAGTCATCACTGGCCACTATGGGGTAATGAAGATATTGCTTCTTACTTTAAAAAACAGCGTGATATTTATAAGTTTACTCATGACCAGACAGTACGCTTGATGAATCAGGGTTATAACGGTGAAGAAATTTCAGAAATGATCACCTTGCCAGCCGAACTTGAAAACAATTGGGCAACCCGTGGTTACTACGGTACGTTGAGGCACAACAGTCGTGCGGTTTATCAGTTTTATATGGGCTGGTATAACGGCAACCCTTCTGACCTGAATAATCTGCCACAAGAAATGGCTGCTAAGAAATACATGGAATTTATGGGCGGCGAAAAACAAGTCATTAAAATGGCGAAAAAGTCGTTTGAGAAAGGTGAATATCGTTGGGTTGCAGAGGTGATGAAGCACGCCGTATTTGCTAACCCGAAGAGTGCTGCGGCCAAAAATTTGTTAGCCGATAGCTTAGAGCAGTTAGGTTATCAGTCTGAATCAGGCCCATGGCGTTCAGTTTATTTGCAAGGTGCCTTTGAGTTGCGTAACGGTACGCCCGAGCTTGGTGGGTTAGTGACCGCAACGCCAGATACCATTCGGGCGATGAGTCCTGATATGTTATTTGACTTCCTGTCAGTGCGTATTCTGCCTGAGAAAGCCGAGGGAAAAGAATTCACGATCAACATTACTTTCACCGACCTGGAAGAGGTTTATACGCTTTCAATGGAAAACTCTGTGCTTAATTACACCCGTGAAGCTATCACAGATTCTGATGTTAGCCTGACTTTGTCGAAAACAGTGCTTGATAATGTTCAGTTGGGCAACGTGACACTGGAAAGTGCGGTGGCAGATGGAGATTTGGTGATCGAAGGGGATGCACAGGTATTCAAAGATTTCATGGGGATGCTGGATGACTTTAAATTCTGGTTCAATATAGTGACTCCGTAGGTAATGAATACTTTAGCAAGAACACTCCTAATTTACCTTTCACTCAGTGTGAGCCCCTTGTGGGCTTGCTCTTTTGACGGTGTCTTTCCCAATCCTTTTGCTGAAAGCTATGCTGGGTCGTTCGATGTTGCTTTAGCAACTCAGAGGGGGATTCAAAGTGGGTCAATCAATAAGCTCGATAAACTCGAAGGGATGAATGGACTTCGGCGAACAAACTGGTGGTTAAAAGTATTCGCTAAAGAGCAGAAGGGCAAGCTGGCTGAAGGTACGTATATTTATTTGATTGATAGCCGTCTGTGGGCGAAAGTTGAAGGAGATCACAGGCTAAAAATACATGTGCCAGGACCCAGCATACCTTCAGCGGTATTAGTTCTGTCTGATGCGGCGTTGGCAAGTTTAGTCTCAGAAGAGATTAGCTATCAACAAGCATTGAAATTAGGCGTCGCAAAGCTGAATAACTTGGACTGACTAACATGGGGGGCGGCAACACCAGATACTATTCGGACGATGCCCCTTGATATGTTAGCTGATTAGTTTGCCGTACGTTTAAATGCAGAAAAAGCAGCGGGCCGTGAAAGTGGCACGTTGTTTTTTTATCCGCTGGCGATGATGCTAAAAATAGTTCCCCAACTGTATTAACACAGTGGAGTATTATGATCATTCAGGACTTGGTGTTAAACTCTGATCATCAACAAAAAACTGATCTGCCCTGCTATGCTCCCACCATTGCTTCCAGTGCTCTTCATTGACTTCTCCATTTATTAAAGCATTTGCTTTTAGTGGGGCGATTAAGCTGCCAATAGGCATTAATAAACCATTGGGTGAGCGGCGCTTTATCATCTGCGGTGTCAATTTCGCGGGGTCATCAAGCCCCATACTTCCTACTAGTTCATAAAAGTTTTTCAGGGTGTTGTGATGGAAGTTTTTAACCCGCTCACTTTTGCCTTCTACGTCTACGGCCTTAGCTCTGGCGGGGTCTTGAGTAGCAATACCTGTGGGGCACAGGTTAGTGTTGCAGTGGCGTGACTGAATGCATCCCAACGCTATCATCATAGTACGAGCAGCGTTGACGGTGTCGGCACCTACGGCAATTTTGGCTAATAGGTCAAAGCTGGATGCTGTTTTCCCCGCAGAAATAATACGAATTTTATTTCTTAATCCAACACCAATGAGTGCGTTATTTACAAAATAAGTACCTTCCATGCACATCAAACCCAAGCGGTTTGTGAACTCTAGCGGGGCGGCTCCTGTGCCACCTTCTGCCCCATCTACCGTAATAAAGTCAGGGGTGATCCCTGTTTTTAGCATGGCCTTGCATAGACCAAGAAATTCCGCAGGGTTTCCGATACAGAGTTTAAAACCGATGGGTTTACCACCACTAAGCGTGCGTAACTTTTGTATGAATGATAATAATGCCATAGGTGTCGTGCATTCAGGGTTCGTTGCGGGTGATATGCAATCTTTATCCATTGGGATATGACGAATGTTGGCTATTTCGTGTGTGATTTTCGCCTTGGGTAATACTCCACCGTGGCCAGGTTTAGCACCCTGGCTGAGTTTAATTTCTATCATTTTTATCTGAGGGTTAGACGCTGTCTTTTCAAAAAGTGCAGGGTTAAAGTGACCCTCGTCATCACGACAACCAAATAGGCCTGTACCTATTTGCCAGACAATATCGCCTCCATGTTTTAGGTGGTAGGGGCTTACACCGCCTTCGCCAGTGTTGTGGTAGCAATTTGCCTTTTTTGCACCTAAGTTCAGCGCCTCTATCGCATTGGCACTTAAAGCCCCAAAGCTCATAGCAGAAATGTTTAGATAAGAAGCTTCGTAGGGTTGTGTGCAGTCAGGGCCCCCAATGCGTATGCTCTTTACATCGTTTTTGATGGCCTTGGGAGACAGAGAATGCCAAAGACTAAGATAGTTTTCTTCTAGCAGGTTTTGTTGGGAGCCAAAGGCGATGGTGTCTCGTATGTTTTTGGACCTTTGATAAACTAAAGATCTCTGCTCACGACTAAAAGGTCGTTCTTCGGTATCGTTGGCAATAAAGTATTGCTGAATCTCAACTCGAAAAGACTCGAGAAAGTATCTGATGTAGGCTACAACTGGGTATAGTCTGTTTAAGTTATGGGGGCTAAACTTAAGGTCGTAAAAACCTATAAAGGTGTAACACAAGGTTGAAATAAGCAGAATCGCATTTAAAAGACTACCCGTTTGAATGAGTAAATAGAGAAAAAAAAGATTCCCCAAGCTAGCTATTAACCAGTATACGACTTGCATTATCGTCATGATGCTTTCCTTTTTATTATCGACACTATAAATGCAACGATACTTTATTAAAAGCTAAAGAGCTGATCTGTTTCTTAAAGTGTGGAGAGTTAGCAATAACACTTAGTGTGCGAAGCACTAAATGCTTGGTTTTACATAAAATTAAATGTATTTAATTAGGTACTTTGCCCTTGGCTTTTAATTATACGTGCGCCATAGAAATTTAACGAAAATAGTGAAAAATATGAAACCTACAAATAAAGTACGAATATTATTCTCTGTTGTTATTATGGCTTCCATGTTATTCCACGTCGTACACGCGAGGGTGGCTGATAGCGCGAACAAGCAAGGTGATGGTAATAGCTACTACCTTTAAAGATAATCATTCTGTGGATCTAATCAACGAACTGGGGCTTTATTTTCTCAACTCAACGGGGTGGAGATATGTACGAAGGGCAAGAAAGCCCAACCAACTTTGGTTCTTTGGGTATTACTTACCATCAATGAAAAGAAGCTCTTCCTTGCTTTCTTAGTTAGACAGCAACATGATTCTCCAGCGGCTTTCAAAGGCCGCTAAGCCTCCAGGGTAATGCTGCTGCCAGAAACTTACTGCATCAATAATGCTGCAAGGGCTTTCTGCCATCTGGGCCATTAACGCATTCATTAACTGCTCGCCTTCTTGGTGACTTTGTAACAAATAAATAATTGACCACGCCATGCCGTACATGGTTTTTTGGTCTTTAGCGCGCCATTCCGCATTAGAAAGCTGTAAGTACTCATGCAATTGAGGGAGTTGATTGCGCTTCATTAACGATGATAAATGGTTAAGGTGATATTGCTTGGCGGGTGTTATGTTATTTTTTAGTTCGGCATAGGTGTAAGCTTCAAAATATTCGGCAAGGCCTTCATTAAACCAAATGGGCGAACGGCCAAATAGTCCTGCATTAATTACATGCGTGGCTTCATGGCGCGCGATGGCACGGGTTTGTTGATCATAACGTTGCTGCATGACTACGGCTTCGTTATTGCGTGATGTATAGAACCCTGACACAGCGTTAAGGGAGGGGGCGTGTATTTTTCGATAGCTTTCAAAACCCGCAGCACTATTGAATACTTTTAGATTAAGGTCTACTTGCCGCAAATGTTGTAGTGCCATTCGGTCTGATAAATAACTATAAATGGCATTAACATCACGCTGTAGCTGTTCCCCTAATAATGTAGGTAAACCTTGTTCGGGGCTTTCCAGATTTAATCGAAAATATTGTGTTTTAGACGCGTAGCGTTCGGTGACTTCTCTGCTTGTTTGTTGTTTTGGTTTGCTGTCTGAAAAGTGAACCTGACCGTTTTTGTCTGTCCATCGGTAGATGCTAGTCTTATCTACTGCATTAATTGAGCGGGTCTTGGTTTTTAGACATAAACTAGATGTGGCATGTTGTTCAAACGAACGAGTAACTTGTTGGAGTTCTGTTTGTTGCTCTTGAGTTGTTTCATTGTTAGCAATATTATTGACTGTATTTTTGATGGCTGTGAAAGGATTTTTGGCGTTATTGGGAGCTTCAATAAGGCGTGTAATGGGTTGCGCTCTATCAAAGCTAACACCCACTAGATCCATCACCCAGTGTTTTTGCGCTTGAGACAAATTGCCCCAAGTGATGACTAATACTAATAGGATGAAGCCTACACCAAAAAGGTTTTTAAATAATTTTTCCATATCCTTACTGTGCCTGGTGTTTTTCAAGGTGGTTGTCATTATTGGTAAGTTTTTACTGTTCTTATTAACTAAATAATAAAAGTATGTTTTTATATAGAATATATCTTCCAATAGTCAATTTAAGGGTTTTCATGAAAGTAACTCGCCGCAACACACGCTTTACGTTAGCTTCTACTTCTATGGTAGCTGCATTAACCATTTCTGGAAATGCATTAGCCATGGATAAAATCCCAGAAGAAGATGGCTTGAGTGGGTTTGTGCTATTGGGGGCTTCGTATACCGACTTTGCTAGCAACATGATTGAGGGAAGTGATGCCGGTGATGTGGGCACTGACCGTATTGATTCATACACCGAGTCTCCTGGTAGTGAACATACCGTAGGAGGTTTTTTTACGGGTGAGCTAAAGTATACCTTTGCTGAAACGCGTACTCAGCTATTTTTGGGTAACACGCTAGAAGATTTAGTGAGATATGACTTTGCTTTTCAGGGTGGAATACGTCAGGAGGTTTCTGATAAGGGCACTTTGTCTGGTTCGATATTATTTTCTGGTTTTCCTACTAATATCTGGGCTGACCCTTACCTGACCGGTGAGGACAGAGAAGACACTGAAAGAGATTCCAGTGGTGGCCGTCTTGGTTGGTCATCTGTTATGGGGACTGCTCTGGAAGTAAACCTTAGCCATCGAAAGCAAGACATTGACGACGAGCGTAGTGGGGAATCTATTCCAAGCTTAACGGTTGAAGAGATAGAGCAGTTAAGTCGTGAAGGTGACCAAATTACATTTGATGCAAGTTATAAGTTTGGCTTGGCACCTGGGCAGGCTTTTATTCCTAAAATCAGGTACAACAACTTTGATCTTGATGGTGCGGCTATGAGCCGTGAGCGTTTTGATCTTGAGTTAGCTTATGCATTACAAACACCCCGGTATAGTTTAGTTAGCACAATATCTTATGCAAAATCGAATCATGATGGTATGAATCCTATTTATGATAAAACCGAAAAGGTTGATACTTATGGTTTGTCTTTCACAGGCTTTTATCATCAACCTTTTGATTTAAAAGGGTGGTCGGCTATGGCTTCTTTAGCCGGCGCTACCGCTGATTCCAATATTGATTTTTATGATGCTGATATTGCAAAGTTCACCTTGGGAATGATGTATCGTTTTTAAATGTTTACCGACTAAATATTCAGTCGGGTAAAGTATTTAACAAATTGAAAATGCTTTCTAAAATAAACCGCAGTTGAAGGCGGTGGGTATGTGTTAGACTGCATCTAGTAAACAATATAATTGAAAACGGAATAACAAAAATATTAAAAGGAATACGATTGTGAAATACTTTCTTTACGTACTAATATCCTTGCTTAGCCTCACATCTTCAGTGGTTGTAGCTGCTACGTCTAGCGATAAGTTCTCTATACTTGGAACTTACTTTGGTGTTGCACAAGGCTGGGTTGAAATTGAAGAAAGCAACAAAAACAATCAGTTTGAAATGTACACTTTTGACCTTATTGGCGGGATCAACTTCCACCCCAATCTTGGCATAGAAGGAAGACTAGGTTTTGGGGGCAGCGACAGCTCTGGGTTTAGTAAGTTTTCTCTTGATAATTATGTTTCTTTTTATGTAAAACCACAGCACACCTTTGGTCGACTTAATACCTATGCACTTTTAGGTGCCAGCTTCGTATCATCCGAGTCAGCACAACGTGTTTGCGGTTTTCGCTGTGTTGAAGTTAAAGATACACACGATGAGTTTTCATTCTCATACGGTGCTGGTGCAATCTACTATTTCGATATGATAATGATAGGCCTTGAATACGTTAAAGTACTCGACAAAGACCGTGTTGACATTGATCGTGGTGGTTTGTTATTTGGGTTTATGTTTTAAACCTATTCAAAGACAAGACCTCACCGCTAATAGCAGTCGTCTGCTATTCAGGATACTTGACTTAAGTATATAGAATTTCATGATCTGGATCACCTGAACCATAGGTGCGGCCATGATACGATCGCCTAAATCCAATTATTCTAGGGGTATCCAGGTTAACCATAAACGTCTTGTCTATCAGGATATCCGCTATCATCAGTGAGCAAGTATCATGCAGATAAAACCAATTAACGCTTTAATGAAAGTTTCTTTAATATTTTCTATTACTGCATTTTCTAATAACGTGTTAGCTGAGGAGCCTCCTCAGGATCAAGCAGAAGATAGCTCCGGGTGGTTCGCGCTAACAGTAGAGAATGACGCCTTCGGAGTACTTGATACAAGCGATGATGGTTATAGCAATGGCATCAGTCTTTCCTGGGGCTATGACAAAGTTGACAGTTATGACGCTATCCAAATGCCCGACTGGATTCGTAAGCTGACTCAGGCGACCTATTTAAACTAGGGTGATGAAAATAGATATGCTATTTCTTATGGTGTTACTCAGGGTATGTATACACCTGCAGATATTGAAGAGGAAGAACTTATTGTTGATGACCGGCCCTATGTTGGGTCATTACTATGGAAATCCAGGCTATATAGCATTGAAGAACGACATTCAAATACACTAAGTTTAACGCTGGGGATAGTGGGCCCTGCTGCGTTGGCTGAACAAAGTCAGACCTTTATTCATGAGATTATTGGAGCCAGAACCCCAAATGGCTGGGATAACCAGATTAGTAATGAACCGGTATTTCGTGTTGAGGCTGAACACGTCAGGCGTTTGTTTGACTGGGATATAGCAAGTAATTTCTCCGTAGATGGGATTGCGATGGGAGAGGCCGGTATTGGCAACTGGCGCAGCAACGTCGGTGCGGGTCTGGGGCTTCGTCTGGGTAATTACCTCGCTCAAAACTTCGCCTATTATCAGCCGTTGGGTGCCCGATCGGTTAATACCTTTGCAGAAGCCCCTCCTCAGAAAGTGTTTTGGCAGCTGGGTTTGTCTGCTTATGGACAGTATGTTTTTAATGACATAACGATAGATGGTAATACCTTTAAAGATAGCCATTCAGTCGAGTTAATTCATGATCAGGGCTTTATCAGTGCTTCTATAGCCCTCGGCTGGCAACATTGGAACTTAATATTCTCCACTCAACGTGGCACCTCACAGTTTGAGGAGCAAAAGAGTAAAACTAATTTTGGTGCAGCAACCATTGCTTATAATTACTAGATAATCTTAGCGTGCTTCTGTAATTCTAAAATACACAAATTCAGCGTATGGAATGCTGGGCCTAAGACTGCTGAACTTCGTTTTTCTTTCGCCAGTTTGCCGGAGTCATCCCGCTCCAGCGCCGAAATGCACGAGTGAATGCGCTTGCGTCGGAGTAATCTAGGGTGGCAGCGATTTGACTAATCCCCATTGAAGAGTTTTTCAATAGTTGCTGAGTAACCTCATAACCGCCTTGGTCAAGGAGCTCCTGGAAGCTAACACCGCAAGACTTAAGTCGCCGACTGAGCGTACGGGGGTGCATGGAAAATAGCGCCGAGACATGAGTGATATTTCCCTGCTGAGCCAGTAGAGCTGAGTGCAAAGCTCGCTGTACTTGGGTTACAAAATCAACATCATGACTACTACCAAGTTGATCTACCTGCTTTTGAAGAAAATGTTTAAGGGCTGGGTCAGCTCCTTTTACAGGGTTTTTCATCCACTTGACTGAAAATGATAACCCATTGCGGTCGGCATTAAAGTTCAGAGGTGCGTTAAAAAAATCAGTGTAAGGGCTTATATGTTCTGGCGTATTACGCGTAAAGAATATATTTAGCGGTCGCCATGTAGGGCCACACAGTTTACGCATAAGATTAAATGCGATTGCAAGCGCACCGTCTTCAAGTTGTGCTGTTGCCTCTACTTCGGGTTGATAAACACTATACCCTAGGAATACCAGATTATCTTTTTCTTCCAAAGAAATAAGAGCCCCTCGTACATGCAAGTGGACATAGCGAACTAACGAGTGAAGTGCTGTACCTACATCCGGTGATTGCTGCATTAAAAAACCAACTAAACCTAGTGTAGAGGGGCCTGCGAGCTGACCTATCAGAAAACCAAAATGCTGGCAGTTAGTTTTGTATACGCAGTGCTGTATCAACTGGCTTCGCAGATCAAACGGAATGATATTATCCGGGCCTAAAGGGAACCTACCTGTCATTACCATCCCTGCTGGTTAATTTATTTATAATCGATATTAAATGAGCTCAATTGAATCAGTGGCTTTTATTTCAAGACTGAATGTCTGCTATTGAGTTTGAATAATATTACCCATCTATGATTAACGATAAACCTCTACTCTATAGACTAAACTTGTAAATAAGGGCGGGGTAATAAATTGATTTTAGAGGTGCTTTTATGGGTGAAGTAATCGATTTTCGAATACCAAAACATGAAAGTGCCGATGAGATTAAAGAAGCCCTCCGCGTACGACTATTTAAAGTAGGTTTAAACAACGATTTCGTTGAATATACCTGGCCTCATTGTGAAGCATTAATCAAACGTTTTGCCTCCAAACCTGGTGTCGATAAAGAGGTGGTGATGGAGCTACTTCACCTCAGAATCAACTTGGATCTAGAGCACTTCTCTCGTAAGCAATAAGTCTACTGGCTGCTTAATCAATATGCCTGAGTACCATCGTAAATAGCTCATCCTGAAATACGGGATCTAATGGCATTAAGTGCCCTGCATCTGGCATCAGCATTAATGAAGCACCGGGAATCGTTTTTGCTAAGTGCTGCCCAAACTTCCAGGGAACAAAAGTATCTTTCTTGCCCTGATAAATATACACCGGCACGTTAATGTCTTTGAGGCTAAAGCTCCAAGGAGCCCATTGTACTTCAAGGTCTTGAATAGCCCCTTCGGCACCTTGTTTTAAGGCTTCTTGTTGGTTCCGGATAAACAGTTCTGCTATTTGTTTGTCTTCCAGAATTGTTCGGTCTGCGGCGGGCATTTCAGCTTCGGCCATTTTCATGTAAAAATTGGGCAGTTGTAAGTCCGTCCAGCGAACCAGCTTTACCGCCTGATTAAATAAACGAGGGCGTTTTTCTGACAGCTCTGGTCCTCTCAGGTCGTAGCTTTTCATTAACTCTCTTGCTTCGTCAAACTCACCGAAATTAGTGTAACCTGAGACTGATATAGCGAATTTAACCCGTTTAGGCAGTTGATGAGCCGTAGCTAGTATTGGCGGGCCACCACTAGACCAGCCGATTAGACCAAATTGTTCAATGCCTTTTTCATCCGCCAGTTTTTCAATGTCAGAAGCAAAGTCTAATAAATCATAATCGGACACATAATCTGACTGACCAAGACCTGGTCTGTCCAGTACGATTAGGCGAATACCATATTCCAGAGCCTTTTCATCAAGAAAAAGTAACTCTAAACGAGAACCCGGGTTGCCATGAGCATAGAACACAGGAAACCCATTAACATCACCGCGTTCCAGCCAAGCTACTTTTCGATCGCCCCATTCAGAAAAGTGAGCAAAGCCTTTATCAAACTGGCCATCGCCATATACATCGCGATCGGCTCTGGGTGCGGCGCAGGCTGTGAGTTGTGATAGTAATAAAAAAATGAGTATGAAGGTTGTGGAGCGTTGAGTCATCCTTGGCTTTCTCTGTCTGTAAGGCTAGTTTTATTGTTAAGAATGTACCTCTTGGCTGATTAGCACTCAGGCATGTTGACCTGAATTGCCAGCCCTCCTAAAGAGGTCTCTTTATATTGATGCTGCATATCTTTACCTGTACGCATCATGGTTGCAATCACTTTGTCTAAAGAAACCAAGTGTCTGCCATCTGAATTTAACGCAAGGTGCGCTGCATTAACCGCTTTTACCGCGCCCATTGTATTGCGTTCAATACAGGGGATTTGCACCAGCCCGCCAATAGGGTCGCAGGTTAGGCCAAGGTTATGCTCCATGCCAATTTCTGCCGCGTTCTCAACCTGCCAAATAGAGCCACCTTGAATAGCGGCTAGTGCACCTGCTGCCATAGAGCAGGCAACACCCACTTCACCCTGGCCCCCCACCTCTGCGGCAGATAACGAGGCGCCTTCTTTGTAAAGAATACCGATAGCGCCTGCCGTTAGTAAATAGTCGATAACGGTTTGTTCGTTGTAGGGTGCAAGGTGTTCGAAATAGTATTTAAGCACCGCGGGAATAATGCCGGCTGCTCCGTTGGTGGGTGCTGTCACGACACGGCCTCCGGCTGCATTCTCTTCATTTACGGCCATGGCATACACGCTCAGCCAATCAAGTATTGCTGTTTTGTTGCTGGCGTTATCGTTTGAGGACAATAGCTTTTGATAAAGCTTCGGGGCTCGACGTTTTACCTGTAACCCTCCCGGCAGTACGCCTTCTGTTTGAAGGCCTACCTCAATGCTGTCATTCATTACTTCCCATAGATTCAATAGCTGCTTCTTAAGCTCGCTTTTTGAACGCCATGCACATTCATTTTGCCACATAATATGACTAATGGAGCAACGTTCTTGTTTGCAAAATTTAATGAGTTGAGCCGTTATATTAAATGAATGGGGGCATTCTAAGGGTTGTTTTACCAGATCAATAGCCTGCCCATTCTCATCACAAATAAAGCCGCCTCCAACGGAGTAGTAGCCCTTACTTTTAATGAGTGTGCCATTGTTACAGTAGGCTTTAAGCGTTAGTCCATTTGAGTGTTTTGGCATTAACTGGGTTTTAAGAAAGACGATATCTTTTTCCGGGTTAAAGTGAATAGTTGATTGCTTGTTTAGTTGAAGTGAGGCTTGATCGTGAACATCAGTTAGAACGGATTCATTTTCTGTCATGGTTATTGTTTCAGGCTGAAAACCCGAAAGCCCTAGAATAATGGCATCACCGGTCCCATGGCCTTTACCTGTTAATGCTAAAGAACCGTATAACGTGCACTCCACTCGACTCATTTTTTTGTAAGCCAGTCCTTGAACAAATAAATGGGCTGCACGCATTGGGCCGATGGTATGTGAGCTTGAAGGGCCTATACCTATCGAGAAGAGGTCAAGAGCACTGTGGGTTGTGGTTTGTTTTTGCATCGTCAATCCTCTTTAATATGTATCAGTATAGCTGTATTAATAGCTTGTCAGGGCTCTGATGAGGAGTAGACTGATGGCTGTTTTAAGAAATTCGGTAAGGGTGTAGATGATATGACGTTTGTTTTTCTGGTTTTAGCTTCACTGAGTGCATGGGCCACTTACAATTTATATTTTCCTGTTTATAAGCATCCTAAGGGTGTTCTTATCAGCTTTATCTCTGGCTGGCTGGTAGGAGAGTTAGCTTGGCATCATCTTATACTTCAAGTCATTCTCGTTATTGTATTTGTTGGTGTAGGCGCTGTTGATGGTATTTTGGGGGCTGCAGGTTTGTTGCTGTTTTTGGCCTCTTGGTGGGGAATAACCCAATATCATCTACAGGCTGATCAGGCAGAAGGTGAGGTTGAGCGCAGTTTACAAGAAGGTTTAGGCGTTGATTACCGTACTCAAATAAAACCAGACGCTATTTATGATGATGTACAACCGCTAAATAAAAAACAATTGGCTAGACCCTTTAAACAGCTCCGTTCTAATGAGGTTGAATGTCTTAAAAATATACCCTACGAGCAGGTTGATGGTTTTAACTTAAAGCTGGATATACGAAGATCCAGAAATCAGCCTGAAAATGCCCCCGTTTTGTTTCAAATACATGGTGGAGCCTGGACGCACAAGATGGGAAGTAAGAATGAGCAGGCGATTCCACTAATGAATCGGCTGGCTGAAATGGGCTGGGTATGCGTGGCTATTAACTATCGTTTAAGCCCACAGGCGACATTTCCTGATCATATTGTAGATTGCAAAAAAGCCTTGGTGTGGGTAAAAAAGCATATTGCTGAATATGGTGGTAATCCTGATTTTATTTTGGCAACGGGTGGCTCTGCAGGAGGACACTTAAGTTCGTTGTTATCACTTACTGAGAATTATGCTCCGTTTCAACCAGGCTTTGAGAATGAAAATACCTCGGTACAGGGCTGCATTCCATTTTATGGCATTTATGATTTCTATGATGAAAAAGGTCTGCAATACCATAAAGCATTAGAGCAGATATTACAGATGTCTGTTTTAAAGGCGTCAAAACAAGATAATCCTGGGCTATATCGACAGGCATCACCTATTAATCATATCCATAAAAAATCTCCGCCCTTTATGGTGGTTCAGGGCGATAAAGATACATTGGTTTCTACGGATGAAACCCGCTATTTCGTTGACTCACTAAAACAGGTTTCTGACAAACCTGTGGTTTATGCTGAGATTCCCGGGGCACAACATGCATTTGATGTATTTCCCTCGGTGAGGAGTGAGCATGTTCTTAATGGTGTTGTTCGCTTTGCTGGCTGGGTTTATAGTGCTTATTTATGTGAGACTCAGGAAATGAGTAAAAACGAGCCTTAACTATTTGAATATCATTCAACATTTTCTTGAAAGTTATAGACTCTCGTTCTATGATTGGTTGTGCGTATAAATTGATATACAAGCAGTTAGTGTTTCTGTTTAAAGTATATTTAAGGGACTAATTATGCAACGTTGCAAAAAAGTACGGCTATTAACAGTAGGTCTGTTACTGCTCTCTTCTTTATTAGTGGCTCAAGGTGTTATCGCTGATGATCATAATCCCACTAAAAATAAACCCAAACTGATACTACAAATTACAGTAGACCAACTGCGTGGTGATTTGCCTACGCGTTATTATGATCGACTAGGTGAGGGTGGCTTCAAATATCTTTGGGAGAAAGGCATTGTTTTTTCCAATGCGCATCATGAGCATGCCAATACAGAAACCATCGTTGGTCACACTACATTAGCAACAGGCGCTCAACCATCCGTGCATGGTATGGTGGGTAATCTGTGGTTAGACCGTAAACAAGGTCAATCGACGTACAATATTGAAGATGCTAATTACACCTTATTAAGTCAAGGTGCCGACGTTGATGCTAAAACAGAAATTGACCCTACTCAGCGAGCTGCAAGGAGTGAGGGACGTTCTCCAGCCGCGATACTTGTTACAACCTTTGGGGATGAGCTAAAGGCTAATACCGCTGGCAAGGCGAAAGTATTTGGTGTGTCGGTTAAAGATCGTGGTGCTGTGTCTATGGCGGGCCATGCAGGGAAAGCATTTTGGTTTTCGAAAGCTAATGGTGAGTTTGTTACCAGTAACTATTACTTTGACCAATACCCAAAATGGGTGACGAACTGGAATAGCAAAAAAATAGCTCAGCAGTATGCCGGTAAATCATGGGATTTATTGCATGACAAATCGAGTTATTTGTTTGGCGACACCGATGATCGAGAGTGGGAGACTGATGTCGGTGGGTTTGGGCGTATTTTTCCTCATTCCTATGCTAAGAGTGATGACAAGTATTACACAACACAGCTCACCCTTAGCCCTGCAGGTGATGAAATCACGCTTAACTTTGCAAAAACCCTTTTACTTGAAGAGAAGTTGGGTGAGGACAAGGTAACCGATTACCTAAGTGTCAGCTTCTCATCAACTGATTATGTAGGGCATATCTTTGGTCCACAAGTCTTGAGTCAGAAGACAATATACTTAGGTTAGACCGTACCTTGGCGGAACTGTTTAAATTTGTTGACAAGCAGGTCGGTCTCAAAAATACACTTATTGTACTTTCTGCTGACCATGGTGGGCCAGATACTCCAGGGTACTTAAAATCACTTAATATCCCCGCTGGCTACATAAAGCCTGATTCTTGGGAGAAAGAGGCGGCTATTACTCGCTTGAAAAAAGAATTTAATATTCATGGCAAGTTGATAGCGCAGTATACGCACCCTTATTTATACCTAAGCCAATCAGTGCTTGATAATAAAGAGATTAACCTACAAGCCTTAGAAGAGGCTGTCGTGAAGGAGCTTGCGAGCTTTCCTGGCACCTCAACGGCTATATCAAGTGCCTCATTACAGCGTGGAAACGTACCTGATACACCGTTATATCGAGCGGTACTTAATAATTTTTACCCCGAACGATCGGGTGATATTTACGTGGTATTTGAGCCCAATTGGTTCATTAATGATTTTGACGGGCTTCATGTCGCTGCAACTCATGGGTCACCGTGGAATTATGACACCTATGTGCCTGTGGTATTTGCAGGGGCTGGTTTAGATGCAGAGAACGTAACGCGTAAAATTCATACAGTAGACATTGCCCCTACGCTATCTGCTTATTTAGGTATAAAAGCGCCCTCTGGGGCTTTTGGTGATGTGCTAGGTGAAGTCTTCGATTAAATCTGAGTGATCTGTTTTAAGATGGTTTACGTATTAATTAAAAGTAAGTAATAACAATAGTCTGACTAAAAAAGGGATGCTACAATGAGAGCTATTCGAAAGTCTATTGCCACTGCAGGGATGTTATTGTCCCTTAGTGGTGCCGTTATAGCAGCCAATGATAAGCCTAATATTATGGTTATATGGGGTGATGATATTGGTATTACTAATATCAGTGCTTACAGTGATGGGATCATGGGTTATCACACGCCCAATATTGACCGTATAGCGAATGAAGGCATGCGCTTTACTGATTATTATGGTGACCAAAGCTGTACGGCGGGCCGTTCAACGTTTATTACAGGTCAATCAGGCTTGAGAACGGGGATGACAAAGGTAGGCTTGCCGGGTGCTGCTGAAGGTATTCAGGATCGAGATATAACCATTGCTGAAATGCTTAAAGCTAAAGGCTATACAACAGGGCAGTTTGGTAAAAATCATTTGGGTGACCAAGATGGCCACCTACCCACTAATCATGGTTTTGATGAGTTCTTAGGTAACCTTTACCATCTGAATGCTGAAGAAGAGCCTGAAGATCCTGATTACCCGAAAGACCCTGAGTTTAAGAAAAAGTTTGGCCCACGCGGGGTTTTACATACTTATGCTGATGGCAAAATTGAAGACACAGGCCCTTTAACTAAAAAACGTATGGAAACCGCGGATGACGAGTTTATTGCAGCGGCTAAAAAGTTTGTAGATAAAGCGGTTAAGAATAAAAAGCCTTTCTTTCTTTGGTTAAATACAACGGGTATGCACTTCCGTACTCACATTGCTGAGAAAAACGTAGGCAAGTCTGGCCAAGGTTTTTATAACGATGTGATGGTTGCTCATGATGAACTTGTGGGTGAGATGCTGAACCAGTTAGATACCTTGAAAATTGCAGATAACACTATTGTTATGTACTCAACCGATAATGGCGTTCACTTTAATACGTGGCCTGATGCGGGTATAACGCCTTTCCGTGGCGAGAAAAATAGTAACTACGAAGGGGCTTATCGTGTGCCTGCCATGGTTCGCTGGCCTGGTAAAATCCCTGCAGGGGCTATTTCAAATGAAATCATGTCTCATCTTGACTGGATGCCAACATTCGCTGCAGCAACCGGTGACGCTAACCTGAAAAAAGATATGCTGAAAGGCAAGGCATTTGGCAGCAAGAAAGCCAAAATTCACTTAGACGGCTATAATTTTTTACCTCATTTAACAGGTAAAGAGAAAAAAGGCCCACGTGAAGTTTATCACTATCTAAATGATGAGGCGTTTCCTGTGGCTATTCGTGTAGGTGACTGGAAAATGACCTACGCTGAGAACCGCGGTAAAACAATGGCACTTTGGACTGAGCCCTTTACCATGTTGCGTATGCCTAAAATTACCAATCTTAGACGTGATCCATTTGGCCGTGCTGAGGAGAACTCTAACTCTTATTATGATTGGATGATTGATAAAGCACCGTATACCTATTTAGGTCTTGCAACGACCGCTCAGTTCTTATCAACGTTCAAGGAATATCCACCTAGCCAGGCACCGGGTTCATGGTCTGTTGAGGCGGTATATGATAAGTTTTTAAGTAAGTCTGAAGGCAAGTAATACTTAAGGTGTATTACAGAAACCGTAACAGTACTTTAGTGAGTGCGTTGCGGTTTTTTTATGTCAGTCATCGTTTCAAAAATAGGCGAGGGGTATATGACGCAGTGTTTGGAAGCAGTTAGAACACTTCAAAAAGCAATGGAAAGTGCCGTTATTGGGCAGTCTGATGTGGTTGAAAAGATCATCATTAGCTTGTTGTGCAATGGTAACTTGCTATTAGAGGGCTTACCTGGAACAGCTAAAACGCGATCAATTAAAACATTAGCGAGTGTTATGGAAGCTGAGCTGGGTCGTATTCAATTTACCCCAGATTTACTACCGTCAGATGTGACCGGAACGGAGGTATATCACTCAGATGGAGGGGCAGAACAGTTGACGTTTCAGCCAGGGCCCATTTTTGCCAATTTAGTGCTCGCAGATGAAATTAATAGAGCCCCTGCTAAAGTGCAGGCCGCTTTATTAGAAGCAATGGAAGAGCGACAAGTCACCGTGGCCGGAAAAACCTACCCTCTACCTGAATTGTTTATGGTATTAGCGACACAGAACCCTATAGAGCAAGAGGGTACTTATCCACTGCCTGAAGCACAGATGGATCGGTTCTTAATGAAGGTGAATATTGATTACCCTGATGATGAAGCTGAGCTGGGCATTATTCGTTTAGTCAGAGGAGAGGAGGACCCAAAGGAAAAAGAAGACCCTCTTACAATATCTCAGCAACATATTTTTGAAGCAAGACAGCAAATACATGCACTACATATATCTGAAAATATAGAGCGTTATATGGTTGCATTGGTTATGGCAACACGTCATCCGGATCGTTATCCCGAGAGTCCATTGGCGGAGTGGATCAGCGTAGGGGCTAGCCCAAGAGCGACGATTAATTTAGATAAAGCATCACGTGCTTATGCTTGGTTACAAGGTAAAGATTTTGTAGACCCTGATGATGTAAGGTCTGTGGTGACGGCAGTATTACGTCATCGTTTAGTGCTGAGTTATGAAGCAGCGGCTGAAGGGATTAGTCGTGACCAGGTAATTGAAGAAATAATTCGACAGGTAGCTGTGGCTTAACTAGGTGTTGATTATGGGGGAGACGAACAAGCCAGATCACAAAGTGTATGCTGATTTTCACCAGCTAGTGGCTATGCAGCATTTGGTGACAGGGTTTAGTTTTTTACCTAAGCAGGCCGTGCATAGTATCTTGTCGGGGCGACATAGCTCAAAGCTAAGAGGGAGAGGGTTGAATTTTGAAGAACTTCGACATTATCGTTCAGGGGATGATATTCGAACACTCGATTGGAAAGTAACTAATCGAACCAAAAAACCGCATGTAAGGGTTTATACAGAAGAGCGTGAACGCAGTGTGATGCTGTTAATAGACCAGCGGGTGGCTATGTTTTTTGGTAGCCAGATAAAAATGAAGTCCGTTGTGGCGGCTGAAATGGCGGCGCTATCAATATGGCGTACCCTCTCAGTAGGTGATCGCGTAGGGGCTTTGCTTTTTAATGACCAAACCATAAAAGAAATTAAACCTCAAAGAAGCCATAATACGGCCTTACAGATTCTTCATAGCGCCGTGATGATGAACCATGAGTTACATGCACAGCAAAAGAATGTAGCGAATGATGAGCAACTCAATCGAACCTTAAAAGAGGCCGAACGGCTGTGTGGTCATGATTGCTTGGTTGTGATTATTAGTGACATGAGCGGCTGGAATGAGGAGACCATTAAGCGTATAAAACGTTTGACCCTTCATAATGACTTAATCGTACCATTAGTATTTGATGCGCTAGAAAAAGAACTGCCTGACCAGCAACAGTTAGTAGTGAGTGATGGCAATACTCAAATAGCGATTGATTCTCGTCAATCAAAACTTAAGCAACAGTTTACAGATGAATTTACCAGTTCGGTTGACTATTTGCAGAGTGAACTTAGAAAATATGGCGTGCCCGTTATTCCGATTGATACCGTACAGCCTGTACACAATCAAGTGCGTAAAGCTCTAGGACACCAAGGGAGAAGCTAATGGAGGGCGCTGATAAAGAAATTTCACGTACCTTTGGTAACTATATCCTTCATGGAATAGAAGAAGTTCACCTACCTGACCCCATTACTTGGATGCCACAGACTATCGGTTGGAAAGTGCTGGGCTTAGTCGCTGTATTTGTATTGGGGGTTATGGCTTTCAGAGTGCTTAGAAAATGGTGGGGTAACCGCTATCGACGAGAAGCACTAAAGCAATTAACTGTATTGGAGTCTTCTGCCTCTGATTGGAAAGAGGTGGCTCGCACACTACCAGAGCTTCTTAAAGCAACGGCTTTGCAAGCGTATAGTCGAAATGAAATAGCCTCATTATCAGGTAGGCAATGGCTAGCTTTTTTAGATGACCACTGTACTGGCTCTTCATTTCTTGAAAAAACAGGTCAGCAGCTAATAGAGTTGTCTTACCTGCCAGACAATCGTTGGAGCTTAACTGAGTCGAATATACAGGCACTCATTAAAGACGTGCGTTATTGGATTTCAAACCATCATGTATCAATTAAGTATGGTGAATCATGATTGAGTTCGCTTATCCTTGGTTGTTCCTTATTACACCATTACCTATAGTGGTTTACTTCATACTGCCAGCCTACAAAGAGCAAAAGAGCTCGATTAAAGTCCCATTTTTTAAACGGTTGGTTGACTTAACAGGAGAGAAACCTAGCAAAGGTGCCGTTGTATTGGAGCGTATGCATTTTCAGCGTATATGGCTCTTGATATCTTGGGGGTTGATCGTTGTTGCTTTGGCTAAACCTCAGCATGTGGGGGAGCCTATTGTGGTTGAAAAGTCTGGGCGAGATTTAATGGTTGCGGTTGACCTTTCAGGGTCAATGGAGGCAAGTGATTTTGCTGATAGCAGCGGTGAATACGTTGATCGTTTGGTGGCGGTAAAGTCGGTATTAGGGGAGTTTGTAGAGCAGCGAGAACATGACCGACTGGGGCTTATCGTGTTTGGCGATGCGCCATTTTTACAGGCACCGTTTACAGAAGATCATAAAACCTGGCTTACCTTATTACAAGAAACAAAAATAGGTATGGCGGGGATGAGCACTGCGCTAGGTGATGCGATTGGCCTGTCATTAAAATCGTTTTCTAATAGTGATACAGCCAATAGAGTGTTGATTGTGTTGACCGATGGTAATGATACAGGGAGTAAAGTACCCCCGATTGACGCTGCCAAGGTTGCAAAACAGTTTAATGTGACTGTTTATACGATTGCTATTGGAGACCCCTCAACAGTGGGTGAAGAAGCACTCGATGTTGAGACCTTGGCACGAATTGCTGAAATTACAAGGGGGGAATACTACCAAGCATTAGATAGAGCGCAGCTTGAAACAGTCTATCAACGTATTAACTCACTTGAGGTGACTCTTTTTGATTCATTGAGTTACAGGCCCAAAAAAAGTTTGCACTACTATCCTCTGGCAGTGGTAACGGTAGGGTATTTATTGTTCTTTTTAGTGATGACTGCAATGTCGTACCGTTTAAGGCGGGAGGCTGCTGATGTTTGATATTGAACAGTTAAGTGCCTTTCATTTTTTACGTCCATGGTGGTTGGTCGGGCTTGTACCCCTATTATTGTCGATGCTCTATACACGGTATATTGGTGAACCAACGGCTGAATGGCAGCGAACCATCGCCCCTCATTTATTGAAAGCCTTAACGGTTAACGGAAGCCGTGGACATTGGTTTAATCCGGTCAATCTTTGTCTTTTGGCTATGACTATAGGTATGGTTGCGCTAGCAGGGCCGAGCTGGGAGCGTAAGGCGTCCCCTTTTGTTGAAGACGAAGCCGTGTTGGTGATTGCTTTGGAATTATCTAATAGTATGAATCAGCCCGATGTCCAGCCCACTCGGTTGGAGAGAGCTAAACAAAAAGTAATGGATTTATTGGCATTGCGAGCGGGCGCCAGAACGGGGTTAATTGTTTATTCCGGCTCTGCCCATAGGGTTATTCCGCTTACTAATGACCCTGATATAATTTATCAGTTCTTAAGTTCAGTGATAACCGAAATGATGCCTCGTCAGGGTAAGTTTCCTGAAAAGGTTCTACCAATCGCTGACCAAATGCTAAAAGAGTCGCAAGTCCCAGGAACAATATTATTCGTGGCTGATGGCGTATCTCCGCAAACATCGTCTTTGTTTCAAGATTATTTTGACTCCGTGCAGCATCAGTTATTGATCTTGGGAGTAGGGCTGCAAACGTTAACTGATTCAGATAATCGTGAAACTCTTTTTGAGGGGGCTCATCTGCCTTTACAAACCAAAGAGCTTGAACAGCTAGTGAGTGTGAGTGGTGGGAATTACCAGTCACTCACATTAGATAAGACCGATGTAGAGCGTATTAACCGTCGAGTGAATAACCATTTGGCTAACGTCGAAGACAGTAATCGCCCTTGGGTCGATGCGGGCTATTATTTACTTTTTCCTTTTGCTTTAGTTTTTCTATTCTGGTTTCGTAAAGGGTGGACCTTGCACTGGTGTGCGTTGTTACTTTTTGTGAATGTGGCGACTTACTCTCCTGTAGGCATGGCCGCACCAGACTCGGAGGGGCCATCTATTTATGACAAGGTAAAACAGTCATTCGTCAATCTTTGGCTAACACCTGATCAACAAGGTCGCTTCGCTTTTGAACAAGGTGATTATGCTGCGGCATCGAAGTACTTTACAGACACCGCATGGAAGGGAATCGCATTTTATTATGATGAGAACTTTACAGCGGCCGCTGAACTCTTTAGTCAAATAGATACCACTGATGGCTTATTTAATCTGGCGAATGCACAAGCACAAGGTCAACTTTATCCCAATGCTTTGAAAACCTATGACAGAGTGCTCAACGGTTCACCAGAGCATGTGGGCGCGACTAAAAATAAAGCCTTTGTGCAGGCCATTGTTGATGAAATAAACCATATGAGTGAAAGCCAACAGCCAGAAATGGGAGAGGCTATTAATGAATTAGGTGATGCGCCAAAGCGAGCAGAAGGTGCTGATAAGCAGGAGGCGTTTGATACGCCGATTAAACAATATAGTGCTGAACAACTATTGGCCGATCAGCAACTGCAAGACCTTTGGATGCGTCAGATTCAGCAAGATCCATCGCGTTTTCTGCGTGTGAAATTTCAAATGCAGCTAGACCAAGGTGACAATAATGATTAGATGTCAGACTGTTAAGAATAAACTAGTTTGTTTTCTTTGGGCAAGCATGGCCTGCATTATTAGTCTGTCTGTATCCGCACTAGAACAATCTACCGATTCATTGTTTGATGATCGTAAGCTATCCCTAAAGGTGTGGGTTGAGCCTGAAAATAATATAGTGGTTTCTCAGCAGGTTAATCTATATATAGAAGTGGCTACACATCGCTGGTTTATGGGTGGCACTAAAATTGGCTTGCTAGAAATTGATGACGCTATTGTATTAAGACGAGATAACTTTGCAGTTAATAGTAGTCGTCGGGAAGCGGGCGAAAATTGGGCCGTTCAGCTCTGGACCTTAACCGTCTACCCTCAACGAGAAGGAGAATTTATTGTCCCCGATATTCCCATTACAGTGACTGTATCAGGCGAGGATAATAAGCCGGTAACGGGTACCCTTCACTCTCATTCCTTTACGTTTAATGCGAGTATACCCACCGAGGTCATGGCGAAAGTACAACAAACAGAAGGTAAGTTAAGCTGGCTAGCAACACCTCTACTTGAAGTGAGTGAAGCGTATATTCAAGATATTGAGGCGCTTCGTGTAGGCGACACACTTCAAAGAACGGTGCATTTTAAGGCCGATAATGTAGCTGCCATGATGTTACCTGCACCTGAATTTGCGGCCCCCGAAGGTGTATCTATTTATCAAAAACCACCGCTTGTTAATGACAAAATAAACCGAGGAGATTATTTTGCTGAGCGCTTAGAATCTATTAGTTACGTTATCGAAAAATCAGGAGAATATAGCTTACCTGAGTTGACCTTTTACTGGTGGGACTTAAATTCTCAGCAAATTAAAACAGTTGTGCTTCCAGAGCAAATACTGTCAATTTCAAGGGGCGGATTGACGAATGAATGGCCCGCGAACTTCTTATTGAAGATAGTTGCCACTGTTTTCATTATTGTATTAGTTACAGTCATCGCTCTACATTGGTTTAAACGTAGGCAGGCTAAGCCTGAACAGCTTGACGGCGTAGCTAGAAAATTAAAAATTAACTTTGTTGAAGCCTGCCAGAGTAAAAACTACTCACTAGCTGTGTCGTTGTTATATCAGTGGCTCGATTTCCAAGCTATGCACAACAACCATACAACGGTTGGTATTATATCAATCCGAAAATGGTTATCTCAGTTAGAAGAAAAACAACTTCAGAGTCAATTTAATCAGTTAGTAGAACGTGCATACGGTCAACAGACTGACGATAACAAGGTATTCGATAAACTATTAGCAGAGATTGAAAAGTCAGCCAAGGGAGTAACACTCCCCGCGTTAGTGAGAGATAAGTTGATAAAGCCGATTGAATTGCGACTAAACTAATAGAAAGCGACTTTTTCGACAATAATTACCTTTGCACAATACTCTACGGCGAGTTATCTGCGACGTTTTTTCTTTATTTCTATACCGAACCCAGTACACTCCCATGTAATTAATTGTTTGCCATAAGAAGGATACTGATGCGTTTTATATTGTTAATAATGATTGGCTTAGCGCTCAATGCGCAGGCCATGCCTACAGCAAAAAACAATGAGAACTATGTAGGTAGTGAACGCTGTGCTCAGTGTCATGTAGCAGAAACGAAACAATGGGAGCAATCGCACCATGCTAAATCGATGCTGCCACCTTCTGCTGATAGTATATTGGGTGACTTTAACAATAAGGATGTCACGTTTAAGGGTATCACTACTCGGTTTACCCAGAATGAGCAGGGTTATTATATAAACACCCAAAATGCAGAAAAGAAGCAGCAGACCTATAAAGTTGAATTTACGTTTGGCTATACCCCATTACAGCAATATTTGATTGATATAGGTGATGGTAAGTTGCAGGCATTTGATATTGCCTGGGACAGTCGTTCACAGAAAGAGGGGGGGCAGCGTTGGTTTAAGCTGTTACCTAATGAAGATACCAGTACTGAAAGCCCTTTTCATTGGACAAGACAAGTGCAGAATTGGAACAGTCGCTGTGCTGAATGCCATTCTACAAATTTGAACAAAGGCTATGACCCAGTATATCGTCGTTATAACACCACGTTTAGTGAAGTGAATGTCGCCTGTGAGTCTTGTCATGGCGGTGGCAGTAAGCACCTTAATAGGGTGACTTCGGGGCAGTATAAAAAAGGCACTGACACAGGCTTTGATAGTGCACTTAAACAAACACGACAATTTGTTTTTGAAGATGGAAAGTCTATTGCAGCACCAAAGGGCGAGACAACTGAAGCACAAATAAATGCCTGTGGTGGTTGCCACTCTCGCCGTCAGGTGATTGGTGATATTAGCCCAGCCAATAACTACCATGACCAGTACTCACTGCGTTTACTGATCGACCCTCTCTACCATGCCGATGGTCAGATTCAGGATGAGGTGTTTGTATTAGGCTCTTTTATGCAAAGTAAAATGTATAAAGCCGGTGTGACCTGCACTAATTGCCATAATGCTCACACGGGAGCTGTGAAAGCACAGGATAATTCGCTGTGTACTCAATGCCACTTGCCTTCTACGTATGATGTTGAACAACACGCTCACCATAAACAAGGCTCGGAGGGTGCGCAGTGTGTGAATTGTCACATGCCTGCTACCACGTATATGGAGGTGGACGATCGCCGAGATCATTCGTTTAGCATACCGACACCTCAGCATTCAGAAAAATTGGATACACCTAATGCCTGTAACCGGTGCCATAAAGCACAATCGAGTGAGTGGTCAGCAAAAACAATAGAAAGCTGGGGAAAAGAAACAAACGATAATTTTGGGCGTATTAATGCCAAAGCGCGCAACGGTGATGTGTTAGCGTTGAGATCAATGGCTGCTTTTATTGATGATGAACGTCATTCAGATATTCGGCGTGCGACCTTGTTATCGTTGACGAGTGGTGTGCCATCTCGACTGAGCGCTGAAACAATACAAAAGCAACTTAGCTCTGATAGTGAGTTGGTGAGGCGAGCGGCGGTTGAAGCGAGTGGTTTTATTCCCCTGCAACATCGTTGGGTATTATTAAAGCCCCTTGTTAAAGACCCTTCAGCCACAGTACGTTATGCGGTGGCTAATCAATTAGCGGGTTATGCTCAGCATGTAGAGGGTGAAGATTATACAGCGCTAAGTGCATTGTTTAGAGAGTACGAACAGCAGTTGTTTTTATCCCAAGATATGCCTGGAGGGCAAGCGTCTATCGCTGTTTATGCCTTAGCTCAAGGTGACGCGGAGGGGGCTCTCAATGCGCTTAATAAAGCATTAGACATAGAACCTGATTTTGCCCCTGCATTGCTTAATCTTGCTGACTTATATAGAAGCATGGGCGATGAAGTGAAAGCCAAAGAAGCGCTTGATCGTGGAATTAAGGCCGCACCGGATAGCGGGGCTTTACAGCACAGTTACGGCTTGTACTGGGTGAGACAGAAAAAAATGCAGGAGTCATTAGCCTATCTTAAGGCGGCGACTGAGCAAGATGATCAAACGGCACGTTATTTTTATGTGTACGCGGTGGGTTTAGAGAATACTGGAAACCTTAAAGAAGCCATTCTAACCTTGCAGAAAGCGAACGATAAATGGCCAAGTCAGTATGAGTTGTTGTTCACCTTGGTTATGTATTTAGAGCAAGATGGAAGAGCTAATGAAAGCCTACAGTACTTATCTAAGCTATCGGCTATTGCACCTAATGATCCTGAGGTGAAGCGGCGCATTGCAGAGATGAGGCGTGAGAAATAGTTGTAGTCCTGGATTATAGGCCTGGAAATATTTCACTGGCCCATGATGGAAAAGGCGCTTGTTTTTGAATAAGTTCCCCATTCTCAATTTTAAGTAAAAAACGGTGAGGCGATTCTGCACTTGAGTTATCAAACACATAGAGAAAATCAACGATATTTCGTGCTGCTTTTACATGTTCAATGGTTCTGGGGATTCGAGATTTAACTTTATCATCCGGTACGTTATGTCCCCCGTGCTTAACTCTGTGCTCTACACGTCTCTTGTTAAGTTCAGCAAGTTCGACGTGAATAAAGACCAGAGTGATTTCATAACCTGTTTGTTTGGCCTGAGTTAAAAAATCTACTTTTGACGGGTGAGAGAATACGGTTTCGAAGCAAAAAGAACGTCGTTCTTTTATATATTGCTCGCGCAGTTTACCTGCTTGACGCGCAGCCTGATATGAGAAAACTTCAGGGTTTTCTGGGTGTTGCTCTGCTGCTATAAGGTCTGCATTGATAAAGGGGATTTTCAAGTGTGCAATGTTGTGTCGGTAAAAGGTGGTTTTACCCGCGCCGTTACCTCCTACGATGACCCATAGGACCGGTTTACTGTTTATGTCTTTCTCCTTTATTCATTTTTTGAGGAAATAATATGGCCATTTTTGGCTGAAAAATAGGGGTGTTCAGAGTTCTTTAACTCATTAATAACACCCTCACGGTTGGGTGATTCTGCAATTTGATCGAATAAGCTACGGGACGTTGCAATACGCTCATCTGGACTTAAGTCATCAATAGATATTTGTCCTTCCTGAAATCCGCGAATTCGTGCAAGGCTAAAACAACCTGTTTGCTCAACCAATTTTCCAATTTCAGCCCAGTACTCTATTTGACCTGCGGCTGAGCGTTTTAGAAATCGACCTTCTTGGCTTGCTGTATTGACCAGCTCATCACTTAAACGTACAGATTTTGCCATGATTTAGTGTCACCTTTGGTTAACAAGTAAAGCCAGAGTACATCAAAAGATCGCAAAATGCGACCTTTTGCTGCAGGGTGCATTCTTGCGCTAAAAATAAAAAACCGAGCCGATGTCTCCATTGATTAATAGGATGCGAACTTGTATAACAGGGCACACTATTAATAAGCCATAACAATTAACTAGTCAGGCGCTTATATCAGGGCTCTTATGATCTTTAATAAAATACCTTTGTCTGTTCGCATCTTGCTTGCCATGCTTGCAGGGCTTGCTATAGGGGCTTATAGCTCGACGGTATTCTTCGGGGTTGGGGCTCTGGCTGATGCCTTTGTCATGCTCTTGCAAATGACGGCGCTACCCTACATATCATTATCGCTTATTGTGGGTATTGGTGGTTTATCTCCTATTGAAGCACGCAGTACATTTAAACAAAGCTTGCTGATATTAGTTATATTAATGTTGACCATTCTTGTGTTTATTTTATTCGCGCCTATTGCTTTCCCTGATTGGGAAAATGCTGAATTTTATAGTGCGAATATGATTAAAGTGAATGCTGAGTTTGATTTTGTAAGTTTATTTATTCCTGCCAACCCGTTTAATGCCTTTGCTAATGCTTTAATACCTTCTGTGGTGTTGTTTAGTGTGTTTGTGGGTGTTGGGTTGATGGGGTTAAAGCGAAAAAATCAAACCTTGTTGCTTTTAGAAAGCCTAAAAATGGCGATTGCGAATGTGAACCAAATGGTGATGCGTTTTGCGCCTCTTGGTGTTTTTTGCATTGCTTTACGTGCAGCGGCAACGGTTGATTCTTCTGACGTAGATGGCTTGGTTGTCTTCATTGTTACCGCTGCTGTTTTGGTTTTTATACTGTCTTTTATTGTACTGCCTTCAATCGTTGCGGTTGTGACGCCTATTGGCTACCGAAAAGTGATTAAAGCGTCTCGTGAGGCGATGGTTACTGCGTTTGCTACGGGCAGTTTTTTTGTGGTTATTCCCCTTATTGTTGAAAAAACAAAAGGTTTAGTGACTGAACTGAGTGCTTCTGACAAAGAGCTTGATAAGCTCCCGGGCATTATCGTACCGATTACGTTCAGCTTGCCGGCAGGGGGGAAGCTACTCGCGATTCTCTTTACCTTGTTTGCGGCTTGGTTTTCAGGTGCTTACATCTCTATTGGTGACTATTTTATATTGCTAGGCGCGGGTATTCCTCAGCTCTTTGGTACAACCACTTTGGCCATGCCAAACTTGCTAGAATTGTTTAATGTATCGGGCGGCATGTTCGACTTTTTTCTTGTTGCGGAGAACCTCATTGTTAGTCGGTTATCTGCTGTGTTATCAGTTGTATTTGCGGTGTGTTTACCGGTATTGATTGCCGCGAGCACTGTAAAAAAACTTACCTTTAATTGGCGTAAATTTAGTCGCTATTTGCTGCTTATTCCTTTGATCTCAATTATCGCTTTTATTGCTTTACGGTTCACTTTTGATGCGATTAGTCACCAGTATGAGGGCTATACTAAATTTATTGAGCGTGACTTTGTTTACGGTGATATAAAAACGACCTACCTTGAATTACCTGATGAGCACAGTGTAGTGGGGCAACCCTCTACTGATGTACTCTCGCGTATTAAGCAGCGAGGCTTTCTTCGTGTGGGTTATTTTCGGGATGATTTACCCTACTCATTCAACAATAATGAAGGGAAACTCGTTGGGTTTGATATTGAAATAATGAATCAATTGGCTGCCGACCTTGGTGTGTCTGTTGAATTTGTGAAGATATATCGTAAGCAAGCGGCAGAGCTATTAGCCTCAGAGTATTTGGATATCACGACGGGTATTCCGGTTATTCCTGATAACATGAAAAAATTTACTTTAACGGTTCCGTATAGCACTCAGTCACTCGCTTTTTTAGTTAAAGATGAGCGACGTGCAGAGTTTGTTAACTGGATTGATATTATCGAGCGTGAAGACTTGATTATCGGCATACCTGAATCTTTCTTTTATAAAGATGCGGTCGATCGTCATTTTAAGCATAGAAAAGCCTGGCAAATATCAACGCCTCGACTCTTCTTTCGTGATAAATACAAACACATCGATGCTATGTTGTTTGGTGCCCCTGCGGCTTCAGCTTGGACATTGCTAAACCCAGGCTATACGGTGATTGCCCCTAAACCTGTACAGCCCGCTTTATCTATGGCGTTCCCTATTAATAAAAATGACAGGGCATTTGAGTTGTTTATGCGCAACTGGATTTTAATGAAAACGCAAAATAGAACACTCGAACATCTATTTGATTATTGGATTGGCGGAAAAAAAGATACAACAAGCTACAGCAAGTGAGTGGTTAGTAGGGTTTGCTGCTAGTATTAGATTTAATGATGCGATGATATTGGTCTTTTAGGTGGTGTAAATTATCTTATGAAAAATGTTTTAGTTGCTCTTTTGTTGCTAATCTCTAACCCTTCTATTTTGTGGGCTGCCAGCGTTGATGACAGCCTCTCCGTTGTTAGAAAAACCAATAAAAGTGCCATTGAATCCCAACAGCGTATTGACCAGTTGTCTATACAATCTCAGAAGCTGTTAGAAGAATATCAGCAGATCATTCAAAATACCGACTATCAAAATGCCTATAATTTTCAGCTTAAGCAATTAAAAGAAGACCAAGAAACGGAACTTGCTTCTCTGCAAAAACAAATTGATGAAATCAACACGACGCAATTACGTATTATGCCATTGATGAACAGCATGGCTGATTCACTAGAGAAATTTGTGGTGCTGGACTTACCCTTTCATCAAGAAGATCGAGTGGGGAGTGTAATTCAGTTAAAGCAGTATTTACGTAACCCGAGTTTGTCTTTGCCTAAAAAATATCGTTTGCTGCTAGAAGCGTTTCAAATTGAGAATAACTATGGTCGCACAGTGGAAAGCTATAGAGATAGCTTGTCACTAAACGGTGAAACCTTATCGGTTGAATTCTTGCGGATTGGCCGTGTCGCTCTTTATTACAGAACATTAGATGGCCACGTTAGCGGACGTTGGAATACAGAGAGCAACGACTGGGACGATTTACCTGACGCGTTCGATCGCAACCTATCTGATGCAATTCGTGTAGCTAGTAATCAGGTGGCACCGCAATTATTAAGATTGCCAATGGTGAACCCCCAATGAGCCATTTGAAAACCCTACTTTTGAAAACCCTGTTTTTGAAAACCTTAGTAATGACGTCGTTGCTCATGGTGCAAGTGCTAACGCCACAAATACTGCTGGCGGAACAAACGGCCATGAATCTGGACCAGTTACTGCAAACGGTGAAAGATAATCGGCAGCAAGAAGCCCAGTTAAATAAGCAGAGGGAGCAGACATTCCTCAAACAGAAGAGTCGTCAGCAGGCTCTCCTGACTGAAGCTAAGAAAAAATTTGAAAAATCACAAAAACATAATAACCCCTTAAAAAAACAAACCCTTGAAAATGCCGAACGTATTAAACAAGCCCAGCAAACCTTGCTTGAAAAGAAGCAAGACATGGGGGATATATTCAGCATTTATACTGAAATGACGGGTGACTTTTCCGCTGCACTGAAAGACTCAATGGTAACGACTCAAAAACCTGAGCGTAATGAGCAGTTAAAAGCGCTTATGCAAACAGAGCGTTTGGCAACCATACAAGACCTTGAAGCATTATGGTTACTCGTACAGGACGAAATGACAGAGTCCGGTAAAGTGGCTCGCTATGAGGGCCCTGTTGTTACCCGTGAAGGCCATGTTGAAACACAAGCTATATTACGCATTGGCACCTTTACGGCGAGCAGTAAGGGTGAGTTTTTACGCTATGTACCTGAGACAGGTGAGTTACTTGAGTTGAACCGCCAGCCCTCAAGTCGGTTCGGGCGAGAAGCGGCTACGTTTGAAGCCTCAAGGGGAGAGCTATTACCGATTATTGTTGACCCCACAGGCGGTAGCCTAATGGGGATGATGAGTTATGTGCCTACCTTACAAGAGCGAGTAGAGCAGGGAGGGGTGATAGGGTTTATTATTATTGTTCTCGGTGGGCTCGGCTTGTTGATGACCTTGTGGCGAATACTCTATTTATCGGTTATTCATGTATCAATGCGTCGGCAGTTAACCCAGCTTGATCAACCCAGCAGTAAAAACCCTCTTGGGCGGGTTTTGCTGAGTGCAAAAGGGTTTATAGAAGATGCCGGGCGAGAAGGTAGTAGTCGAGAAGAGAGTGGCCGAGTTCAATATAAACTTGATGAAGCCGTACTGGCAGAGGTACCTCGCCTTGAACGTAGCCATAACCTGATAAAGCTATTGGCGGCAATGTCACCTTTATTAGGCTTGCTAGGTACTGTAACGGGCATGATTGTGACGTTTCAGGCGATCAGTTTATTCGGCAGTGGCGACCCTAAATTAATGGCGAGCGGTATTTCTCAAGCGCTGGTAACCACTGTATTAGGTCTGGTTATGGCTATACCTTTGTTATTTGGCCACAGCTTGATTTCGTCCTTATCAGGGAATATGATCCAGCGATTAGATGAGCAAAGCGCAGGTATTATGGCTCGATCAATGGAATCTCAATCAAATACATCGGATGAAGATTAGAGACTTCGTATGTGGTTAATTTATGAGGTGCAAGGCTTTATTGACCAAGGCGGTACTGTTATCTGGGCAGTATTTTTCACCTGCTTGTTGCTATGGCTATGCATTGTTGATCGTTACTGGTTTTGTAAAATTACTTTCCCCTCTTTTGCTAATAGCATTATCGCCGACTGGCAAGCGCGTAATGATCATAAGTCATGGCGGGCCTATAAAATCAGAGAAGAGATTATTTCTGAAGTACGTATGCGGCTACATGCACGATTATCTTTGATACAAACCTTAATTATACTTTGCCCCTTACTTGGGTTATTAGGAACGGTGACCGGCATGATCAATGTATTTGAGGTGATAGCAGTAAACGGAACAAGTGATGCACAAAGCATGGCGCACGGTGTTTATCGTGCCACCATTCCGACCATGTCAGGTTTAGTCGTGGCATTATCGGGTTACTACTTTGCTGTACGTTTAAAGCAAATTGCAGACAGTGAAACGAGTAAATTGGCCGACAAATTAATGCTGCTATAACTGAAAAATTGATAGGCACCTTATGACCGCAAGGCGACACAATAAAAATAAAGAAGAAGCAGGGCTAGATATGACGCCCATGCTCGATATTGTTTTTATTATGCTGATATTTTTTATTGTCACCACCTCGTTTGTTAAAGAGTCGGGTATTACCGTTAATACCCCCAAAGCGCAAACGGCCTCTAAGCAAGAAAAGGCCAATGTCTTTGTAGCGATTAATGCCGGTGGTGAAATATGGATTGATAAACGCCCGGTAGACATCCGCTCAGTAAGAACCGTGGTTGCACGTTTACATGCAGAGAACCCAGAAGGTTCTGTCGTCATTCAATCTGATCAAGAGGCGGCAACCAGAACGCTCGTGGCTGTGATGGATCAAATTCGTTTAGCGGGCATTGAAAAAATTGCTATCGCTGCAAACAATACGGCATTGTGAAAAGCGTGAGCGGTGTTAAAAACGTGAAAAGTGTGAAAAATGCGATAATTAAAGCCCTTTTCGTTTTTAGTATCGCGATGCTGGTGACTCTGGCTATTTTCTTATTTATGCAGCATTTAATTTCATCAGATCCCGAACGATTAGACGCTGTAGAGCTAGCCGCCGTTGTTGAACTTTATCAGCAGCCATTAAAGCCTGAAGTAGAGCCGGAAACACAGGTTGAACCTGAGCCGGTACCCGAAAAAATAGAAGAGCCGCAAATGAATACCCCTGTCGCCTCGCCTGTTGAGCCGCTTACGAGTGTTGACCCTATCATGCCAAATGTTGATATGGGGTCCCTATCTATTAATGTCGGGTCAGCGGAAGGGCAATGGGTCATACCTGTCTCGGGTCAGCCCCTCGAAGCCTTGGATAATGGAAAAGACAACAAAGGCTATGTTGAAGTTGTACCTTACACCACGCGTCGGCCGAATATTCCCCTGCTTGCATGGGAGAATAAAATTAACGGCTGGGTGCTTGTTGTCTTCACGGTTACCGCATCGGGGCATACCAGCAATATTCGTATTTTAGATGCTAACCCAAAAGGTATTTTTGAAGAGGAAGTGCAAAAAGCCATCTCATTTTGGCGTTATGATGTGAGTTCACTAAAGAGCCGTACAGGGGAGATGGTATTAACCCAGAAAATATCACTCTCTTGGAAGCATTACCCTGATAATACGGTTCATTAGTGATGCGTATTTTTGCTTTTATTTTATTGGTTTCTCTTTGCCAGATTGTGCTGGCGGAACAATACCGGAGTAAGCTTTTTCTTGACCCTGGCAAACAGTTAAGTGAGTCGTCACAGTTGTCTTTGAAAGATCTGGAACTACAGATTAATTCAATGACCAATGCTTACAGTAAATCGAGTACGGGGCGTTATCTCGCACGTCATTATGTAAACGGAAAAAATTATAGTAAAGCCATTGAGTATTACCGCACCGCGTTAAGTGCCGAAGGCTTGTCTGGTGTAGCTAATGATGTTTTATTAAAAGAGTTAGCGGGCATTTATGTATTAAATAAACAATACAAAGAGGCGATAGGCAGCCTAGACCAGCTTTCGTCTACGCCTATTAAAGAACAAGATACATCCATCATAATTTTACGGGCACAAGCCTACTATGGCTTAAGTGACTATCTCTCTGTTGTTGAAACCTTAGATGAGATTATGCCTCAAGGTCATACTCTTTCTGATTTACAACTTAAGCAAATGTTAGGTCTTTACTATAAATCAGGAAGCTACGTTCAAAGTGAGAAAATTCTTCAAACACTGATTAATCGTGCCCCACAAATATTTAGTTATTGGCAACAGTTAACGTCAATATTTTTAATGCAAAATAAACATAAGCGCGCCTTAGATCAGCTGTCATTAGCCCGACAAAAACAACTCCAATTTGGCACGAAGGATATTTTATTATTAGCAGATTTATATGTAGCCAATAGTGCACCAGAAAAAGGGGCAAGATTATTTCAACAGGCTATTGCCGCCGGTGAAATTGAAAATAACGAAAAATATAACAAACGATTATTTGAATACTGGCTACAAGCCAGAGAGAACGAAAAGGCAACAGAGACCTTAAAACGGGCGATAAAACATATTAAGGATTTTGAATTATTTATACGCTTGGCTCAATTACAAATGGAACAGGAAGACTGGCAAGGCATGAATAGCACCATGCTTTTTGCCTGCCAGAAAACCTTGGATGATAAGTATGTGAGCCGAGCCAATTTATTGCTGGGTGTGAGCCAGCTAAAGCTAGGTGATAAAACAAATGCTAGAGCATCGTTTATAAACTCAACATTAATCAGCGGAGCAGGGGATAAAGCCCGAGCATGGCTGAAATATATGAATGCCGAAAGGCCCGAAAGTGATGAGTTGCGCGCGATCACCGGCCCTTGTCACCCAGAGGAGCGTAAGGTGAGGTATGTTAAACATAATGCTCCTCAGAGAGCCGAACCCATAGTTAACGCGCCTATTGAATCAAGTAGTGAAGTTATTGCTGTTAATACAAAAACAGTGCCTTCTCAATCGTTATACGGCATAAAATTATCGGTTGAACCGGAAGATCTAGCCTCGTCTATCAAAAATCAAGCATTCAGAACCGGTGTGTCTCTGGTGAAAACGGGTGGAACGATTAATGGGCCATTACACATCCTATTTGATGGCGCGCTATCTGAAGGCGAGCCCATTAAGTTTCGATTAGCCTTCCCCTATAAAGGGAAACCAAAAAACAAAGGGCCTTACCGAGCTAAGAAGGCTCCCGAGTTTAAATGTACTTATTATAATTACACAGGGCCTGCATCAGACATTTTTAGTGCATGGGCAAGGTTATATAAACAAACCAATGATGCAGGGTTTACCCCCAACGGCGAAAGCCGAATGGTGTTAACGGTCGATGACAGTGGAGATACCCCAGAGATGTTGTTTGAGTTGCAGTTGGGGATATTATGAAGACGTAATTTAATATAAAGACACTCGGAGGCCTGTACTTGTGACTAGTCGTGGCCGAGGTGTAGCGGTTGTTCAGGGTTTATAGGGGGGTGAAAATAGAAAAGAAGAACTATCTTTTACATAAAAGTACGGAGCCCGTTGCGGCTTTTGGTCAAATTATTTTTTAATCAATTCAGTAGTTTTTTGTACTATGAGCAAGCTTAATGGCTACATTGAAGTAGTCATTACCTTGATCAGATATATTCTCGTAGCCCATGATAGTAACCCAATTATCAAGATCAACGATAATGACAGATTGAGAGCTTGATGATTTTTTTCCTTTGATATACTCCCCTGAATACTCGAGTACAAACGAATTAGTTTCTTTATCTGGAGCAATTGAATAATCAAATCTTAGCCCTCCAGCAGATACAAAACCTAGATCACTCTCTGAAATACCTACTTTAATTGAAGCCGCTTTATCTAAAAACTCGGGTAATGGCGTTATTGACTCAGACTCAATATCGAAAGCCTTACAAGAGCAAAATCGAATATCTAAAAAAAGCGGTTTTTGATTTTTTTGATGTTGAAAAAGGCTTTCTTCTTGAGCCTGAGCAAAAGCAGAGTGACCGGCGATGAGGATAAATGTTACTTTTATGGCTAGCAGATAAGCCCTAGATATAATATTCATGAAAACCTTTCGCCGTTTTAATCGTGTAATGACTATTACATAATATTTTCTTGATTGCTATTTTACTAACACAAAGCTAGTTATAATAAGCCCTATAAAACCGCCCAAAAATATGACCCAATAACCCCGAGGTTTCCTTTGACTCAGTTTCGTCCCTGTATCGACCTTCATCAAGGTAAAGTAAAGCAAATTGTGGGCGGCAGCCTTAGTGACGAAGGTGCTGACACTAATTTTATTAGCCCTTATGATTCAGCCTATTATGCTCAACTTTATAGAGAGCATGGTTTAACGGGTGGCCATGTTATTGCCCTAGGCCCTGATAATAAAGATGCGGTATTAAAAGCATTAGCCGCTTGGCCTCAAGGTTTGCAGTTTGGTGGCGGTGTGAATAATGAAAATGCGGCAGAATTTCTTGATGCGGGCGCATCGCATCTGATTGTTACCTCATACCTGTTTGAAAATGGCCAGCTTTCTTCAGGCCGACTGGAGGCTATCAAGCGTGAGACCGGTTCTGAGCGTTTAGTGTTAGATTTAAGTTGTCGCCGAACAGACTCAGGTTGGAATATAGCTACCGACAGATGGCAAACGGTGACGAGTACACAAATTGATAAAGCGACACTATCTGAGCTGGCGGGTCATTGCTCCGAGTTTTTGATTCATGCGGCTGATGTAGAAGGTTTGCAAGCTGGGATTGATCAAGAGCTTGTTACACTGTTAAGCAATATTGCCACTATACCGATTACCTATGCGGGAGGCGCTCGTTCTATTGATGATCTAGAGCTTGTACGCAGGCTGTCTAAAGGTAAAGTAAACCTCACGGTTGGCAGCGCATTGGATATATTTGGTGGTAGTGGTATTACACTCGATGAGTGTATTGAATGGAATAATGGTAAGTATAGGCGTATATAATGATGCCTTTGATATCATCCTTATTAGACTTGGGAAAGGACTTTTGTCAGCCTCTCTTATTAGCTTTTCGGTAAGGTGCCATGTGGTCAAGCGTAAATGTTCAACGTGTTCATAATAGCGACCAACCACTGACGATGGATTCAGAAAGTCCTTTGCTTGTAGTAGACTGTGCTGAACAACAAAAATATTTAGGATGTGGTATGAAAATAATGAATAAGATGGCCGTTTTATTGATGGCGTTTAGCCTTAGCCAAACCGTTACAGCCGCCAGTGTTGGCTCTGGTGGTGTCAGTACGGCGTTTTCAAAAGACTCTACCAGTGTAAGTGTTGTGGTGGGTTCGGGGAGCGCTTTCAATGATAATTACCTTATTCTGGGTGTGGGCGTCGGTTACTATTTAGTTCAAGGGCTTGAACTCGGCATTGATGCGCAGTATTGGATGTCTGGCGACCCTTCTATAACAAAGATTACCCCCAAGGTTACCTACGTATTTACTCAACCAAAAGTGATCAAGCCTTACGTGGGCGCGTTTTATCGCCAAACATTCTATGGTGATTACAAAGGGCGAAGTATTGATGATCAAGGTTCATATGGTGGGCGTACGGGTGCTTATTTCAGTGCAAATAACGGCGTTTATATTGGAGGCGGCGTGGTTTATGAGGAGTATTTGGATTGTGATCAACTGTCTGATTGTTCCACGACATATCCTGAGTTGATATTTACTCTCAGTTTCTGACTGAAGGGATAACAAGGACAAGGGATAACGATAACAAGGACAGGCACTCTTAAAAATAAATTATCAAGCGAACCAAAATTCAGAGTACAAAACATCATTTAATTATCATCTACAAGATAATGCGCACCGCCTGCTTGAGAAACACTGTTTTCATAAGAGCTTCTAGTTTTTCAGGCGAGTTTGTCTCCCTTGACGAACAAGATGAAGAAAGGAGGGGCAGGGGATGTTAAATGTAACTAAGCCGAGTGGGTTTTTCTACTCGCTCTGGTTTTTGCAAACTGTTTTTGATAGCACGATTCAAATTGAGTCGCTTGCTCAATCCATTCTTTTTCATTCAGGTTTAAACGATCAAGAATAGGCGGTAGTGACTCAGAAATTACACCACGCTTATTAGGATGTAATATGCGCCCAGTATAATCAACAAGCTCAAGATAGTCTTCTAAAGAAAACAAAATACCAGATTGTTGTTTTTGGCTGATATTACCTTCAAATGCAGCTAATGGCTTGATGAACAACCCTGCATGAGTATTAAAATGTTGTAACGATTGCTGCTGTACTTGTTGCTCAACCGCTTTTTCAATATTAAACGCTGGGTCTAGTCGTTCTTTAATACTGGTATGTTCAGATAACTCTGGTGTGGCAGCCATTTTTGCGCGAACAGGGTTTAAATCCACATACGCCATACAACTTAATAAAGCTTTTTCGGTTAACAGCGCTTGTGATTTAAAACGCGCCTCCCAGAAGTGACCAGTACATTGATCTTCTTTATTCGCTGCACGAGCAATGGGTTCATTCAAACACTTCATTAGCCAGCTAAGTGAAGATAGGCGCTTACGGTAGACCTCGGCCATTTCAGAAACAACTTTACGTTCAGCATCAATCATCGTTTCATCTTTCAACCACTTTTGAACGAGTAAAGGGCCTTTGTATAAGCTCGTCCAACGCTGAAGAACCTCATCTATGCTCCATTGATCAGATTGTTCAGGGCAAAGCTTTGCTACAAGGTGCATGTGGTTTGACATAATCGCGTATGCGCAGATATCAATAGCAAACAGGGAAGACAAAATACGCAGACGATCTTCAATCCACTGCCTGCGGTGTTCGTAGCTTTTGCCTGTTGTATTGTCTACACCGCATAAAAATGTGCGTCGGACGCAGCGTGAAATCAAGTGATAATAGGGTGTGTCAGCAATAGATATGAGGGTGTCTCTGGCTTGTGCCATGGCAAAATCCTTTTTGCGAATGGTGATGTGTTGTGATGTTGGGTTAGCTTAGTTTTAACGTGTTAGTATGTCAATTTAATAGTGTGTGTCCTTGTTGACTTTTCTGGGAATTGATCCGACTTTATTTAATAGCCGTGTAAATGAATTTGTCGACTTGCCAAGTGGCCAAGGTGCGTATAATACATGGAAAAACAATCTATTAGATCAAGGTGTAACGCCGGAATTTATTCGGGAAGCGGTATACCAAGGCTCATTAAAGCGCGGAAATAATATCTTTGGCGTGAATGGTTGGAGAAAATATTATGAAGAGATATCAGGAATTACATACCCTGGCATGCCAAGCCATGCGCATCACCTAGTAGAGAAAGCTAGTCAAAGTGCTGCTGCAATAGAAAATAGGCAAATATTAGCTGAAGTGGGCATTGACGTGCGCCTATATCGGGAAAACTTAACCTGGGCTCCTAATAATGTGACGGGTCAGCACGGAGGAATACCACAAGGAGATCTTAATGATTTATTATTGCCTGTAAGGGGTGATAGAGAAGGTATAATTGGTGTTTTAAGACAATGGGCAGAAATATCTGCAGCGAGGGGATAGTGAAAACAAGTCAATTAAAAGAAAAGTTGGGTAATTATATTTTTGACGCTTGCGCAAAGCATCTAGATCTTTTGATTAAAGATCTAGAGGGGCAGTCAATATTCGCTTACGCAATATCTGGATATTCTGGTTTTGACAGTATAAGTGTTGTTGCATGTACCAGAGAGGGGCTGGAGGAACACTGTATAAAAGCCAAGGACATAGCTAAACGACCTTACTCTTGGTTTGAGGTGACTGGTGCAGAATGGAGCTACATGTATCGTCATAGCGATGTATTTGAGTCAACAAATGAATACTTGGATTATTTGAATGAGAATGATCTTTTTATGGCAGAGGGCGAAGACTTTAACGAGTATATCGAAGCGTTTTATGCAGATGTAATGATAAAAGTTTTAAATAGACTTAAATCAGAGGGCGCTTTCAGCGGAGAAGGCTTTGAGACTGATATTTTATTAGGCATTCAATTTGCGGACCCAGATCCAGATATCATTAACTGTTTATTAAAAGTATCAAAACAGGTTAACTCAAAAAATTGGCATAAAAAAATACTTGAGCATTACGGTAAAGGCAACAAAGAACCAACGCAATAGATTTGTGGCAAAGATAACAAGGACAGGCACTCTTAAAAAATACGAGGAGGGGACAAACCCTTACCTTAATGGTGATGGACCTAATTTGGATCTGGAAGTCCTACCTTAACAGGATATAACGTAATGAATATTGATGAGTTAATGACACTGGTAAAGAATGATAAGGAGAAGGAACCATTTTTTTGCAGAGACGGGGGGGCAACCGAAGAAGAAATTTTTAATGTGGAAAAAACATTATGTGTCGAACTATCTGATGATTACCGATACTTTCTTAGTAATTACGGTGTAGCACTGTGGTTTGGTGAAACTATACGAGGGATTCCAGATAAAAGTAATGCCGACGCCCCTGATTGTAATAAACTTTATGGAAGGGCTGTGCGTAGAGGTGACCTTTTAGACACACTAAAAGACAAAGAAAGATATAAAAATTATGCTACAGATAATGGCTTTAATTTAGTTCCTGATAATGGTGTTATTTTACAGTTAGAAGGAGGGGGCGGGTATTATTTTCTTTTTTGTAAAGGTTCTCCTCGTTCTGGGCAAGTCGTTTGGTTTTCAAATGACATTAAAGGAAAAGAGTATGCTCACTGGATGAGCTTTACTGATTTTATAGCCTACCTTCTAACAGGTAACCCAGACCCGTCTCTTCAAACGTTTCCTTTTGGCCAGGACGGCCCTTACGGTGATGATTAGTTTAGAACCGCTGGCAAAGTACAAAATATATTGCGTACAGCTCGGTGGAGTATAGTCGTGACTGGTTGCTTGAAGAGCTGTAGTGTTACTAGCAGAGTGATTGCTCTTATAAAGTGATGATAAAAGCTATTTGAAGATATTGGAGAAAATAGAATGAAAGGAAGTATTCTTGAGTTTAATACAGAAAGTCGCAAAGGCGTAATTTCTGGTGATGATGGATAATCGCCTAACAATCTCACTATCTTATTTGGTTACAAGGAAGCAACCATGCCAAAATTATCTAGACTATGCCCAGAGGGCATTCCACAATATATCATCCAACGTGGAAATAACCGTCAAATTTGCTTTTGTTCTGAGGAGGATTTAGCCGCGTACGCAGGATGGTTAAAAGAGTACTCAACAAAGATAACAAGGACAGGCACTCTTAAAATAAAGATAACAAGGACAGGCACTCTTAAAAAATATTAACCGCAACAGACTTGGCTATTGATCTTGCTACTGCAGGTATTGGCAAGTTTTCAAGGATTGCTAATAAAGCAGGGGATTTAATTCACGCGCTTAAAAACAAGACGATGTCTAATCGTGCCAAAAAGACATCGGAAGAAGCGATAGAGCGTATTGAAATAGCGCGTAGAGAAAAGTACACCCCTAGTACCTGTTCATTCGACGGTGACACTCTGGTTAAAACCAATAATGGTTTCTTTCCTATTCGCGACGTGCAGGTAGGTGACTCTGTTTGGGCGCGCGATGAATACACGGGTAAAATGGGCTTTAAGGCTATCTTAGCCCAATACTCCAACCCCTATGAAGAAACTGTATCCGTCACCATTCGTGATCAAGATACAGCCGTTGAACAAACCATTATCTCAAACCGAATACACCCATACTTTGTGCAACTACCAGCCTCAGCTGGTGCGGTAGCATCCTCAGAAGGTCACATTTATCAAGGCAAAATAAGTAATGGTGCTTGGGTAGATGCGGCTGACTTGAAACTGGGGTATCGCCTGCTGAATGATGATAACACTTGGGCTGAAGTGGTTTCGGTTAAAGTAGAAGCGAAGACATTAAAAGCGTTTAACTTAACCGTGGCTGACTACCATACGTACTTTGTTGCCGCTAATGATGAAGCCAGTTCGGTCTGCAAGAACCATTGGGGTCAGGTCTTGCATTTTGTAAAACCATCGGGGTCAGGTCTTGCATTTTGCATTCACAGATATGGCTAGATCAGTAAAAACTATCCATTTGTATTCTGTAAGCTCTGACTACGATATTTAT
>JADGDV010000026.1:10930-61824 GCA_016744695.1 Hahellaceae bacterium | reverse complement strand
CTGCTTTAGTTTCCCCCTATTAACCAATAACAGATAAACAACCCCGAGAAGCAAGGTAACAGCACCAAAAGGCGCAAAATCGAAGAAACCAAAACCCTGCCCTGTTGAGCGCTCCAGAGCTTGAGAAACAACCAAGTTTGGAGGCGTGCCAATCAACGTTAACATGCCACCCATCAAGGCACCGAATGCTAGGGGCATCATGATCACAGAGGGCGCTAAACCGAGACGCTTACACATATTTAGCACAACAGGAATCAAAATAGCGACAGCCCCCGTCGAACTCATAAAAGCAGAAAGGAAAGCTACAACCAACATAACTAACACTAAAGCCAATACTTTATTGCCTTGAGCTAATTGAACAATTTTTTCACCCACCAGGCCTGCGAGTCCGGTTTTAAACAAGGCTTCGCCTACTACAAATAAGCCTGCGATCAGAATAACTAAAGGGTCACCAAAGCCAGATAAAGCCTCTGAGGGGGTAAGAATGCCACTTAAGGCTAAGGCCAAAATAACGCCTAATGCCGTAATGTCTAAACGAATTTTATCACTAGCAAAAAGGAAAACCGTAAGCGCTAATAGGCCGTATAGAAAAATAATTTCGAGAGACAAAAGTGGCACCTTTTAAAAAACATACAGCTAATCATTAAGATTAGCCGCAGTCTCAGTTTGATCTAACAGCTCAACAATCGTATTGGAGTAATCGGACACCTGACGGTATTTCTTCTCTGCTCCGATCACATCGCCCTGTTGTTTTAACTGGATAATTTCTCGAATTAAAGCATGCAGTTGCTCATGAGGCGCCTCTACCTCTTTTAGCGCTTTGATATCACCAAATTTCCTTAGCCCATCGGAATAATACCATTTACCAAACTCACAATGTTTATGAGAAACCGCCTGATCTTCTTTTAGGGTAGATTTTCCATCAAGGTAAGAACGCAGCTTTGTTTTCCAGTTAAGATGTGCAGCTTTGGCCGATGATAAATCTAGTAGCTCACCGGTATCAACACCACTCGCTTTTACTAACATCGTTAGCTGTGATGATACCTCTGCTAAACCTTCTGTATCTTTACGGGACTGACTCGCTTGCAGCGAGGTGTTAGATGAAAGATCACAAACACGAACAACATTTTGGCTTATTTCATGAGCCACCGCACTTTGCTCTTCTGAAGCCGTTGCAATTTGGATATTCATGCCATTAATTGTTTCAACATTACTTGAAATATCTTTCAGTGAAACATGCATCAGCTCAACCTGCTCTAAACATTCTTTACCATCATTATGAGCCGAAACCATTGCAGACACAGAACCCTGAGCCTGCTGCTGAAGGCCATGTATCATCGCCTCAATTTCTTCCGCTGAAACCTGTGTGCGCCCTGCCAGGGTGCGTACTTCATCCGCAACAACCGCAAAACCTCGTCCTTGTTCACCCGCTCTCGCAGCCTCAATGGCCGCATTTAAGGCGAGTAAGTTAGTTTGTTCCGCAATACTTTTTATTACATCCAGTACAGAGCCAATAGACTCGCTCTGCTTACCAAGTTGCTCAATAACCTCAGACGCAACCCGTATTTGTTCAACTAGAGCCGCTATTTTCTGTTGTGTAGCTTCTGATTGCTGAAGCCCGGTTTGTGCCGCGTCATTGGCTTCTTGTGAGGCTGTTGATGCACTTACTGTATTGCTCGCGACCTCATTCACCGTAGAGCTCATCTCTTCCATCGCGGTTGCAATTTGCTCAATTTCAGACTGCTGTAATGTTACATTTTCATTCGTTGCATCGGTAGAATCGGCAATTCTGGACGAACTGAAAGCGAGTTGATTGGTGAAGCTTGCCACCCTTAACATTTCTTTCTTCAGGGCTTCTTCAGCTTCACTTACTAAATCTTTCGCAATGCCTGATTGTTTATTAAGTAAAATTTTATCAATAAAAGCCACAGAAAAAGATACAAGCGCAGCAATAATTAAACCAATTAAATATGAATCACCTACCCACAGCCCTCCAATGACAGACAATGAAACTAGCAACGAAATTACAAAAAGTTTGATATTCATTTAACACGGCACCCTTATCACATACTACATATATTGTGTTTAAGCCTGAAAGCAAGGTCCATTGCAGCTCTATTTTAAACATTCATAGCTATTTATCGGTCAAGAACACTATTACTAAAGTAAGAATCTATAATTTTCTGAACTCCGCCCTCCGCTTTAAACATCAATAACTCATCATTAAAGCGAGAAACAAACTCAGCATCAACTTTCTCTTTAGAAAAAGCAATATAAACAGGCACCGACTCCAAATAGGGCTTAGCTACTTCAACCTGATTTAAAATCCCATAATTCTTCGCAGCCCAAAGCCCCATTAGCTGGTCTGCCGCTCCGTAATCCACTCGTCTCGCAGCCACAGCCATCATAACCAAGTCAAAGTTTGTTCTTTTTTCTACCTTAAACAAGTCACTATCCATAACGTGGTCAAAGTCTGGACTCACTTTAGCCCCCCTCACCACAGCAATGCGAGCATTCTGCAAAGAGCCCATTACCCCATCCCACGCGACCTTTTCATTTTTTGATTTAAATAAAGACATTCGTAATGAAAGGAGTGGCTCCTCCGGATACCAAAGTGACTGCTCTCGATCTGCTGTTTTCATAGCGGGAATCAAGGCATCATTGAACCCCTTGGAAACATCGTTGAAGGCGCGAGCCCACACAGAAATACTATATTTTGGTTGATACCCTATACGAGACATAACCCCGTCGACGATATCAATAATAATACCTGAAGGGAGCTCGCTATCTTCTGTTTTTATAATGTAGGGCTCAACATCCAAGCCAGACACGGTAATAACCGGTAACCCAGCCCAAGAGAGCGAGACAAAGTTGAAAGTAAAAACTAAAGCGGCTAACCATTTCATATTGCTCTCAATACAAAAACTATTCTTAAAATACCCATAAAAAGTATAGATATTTTTTGAGATTCCGCTTTATTTTCAATCCAATAAGTGAAGAAGCTTACACAAAATTAATTAATGGTTATTTGATTGGCCTTTTTTCATCAAATCAGCAGCAACCTGAATTAACTTTCCACCCTGTCTGATGGAGTGGTAAATTGTTTCTGTTAGACCAATATGTGTCGTATCAACTACTTTTGATACTTTCTCAACCACAGGCACTCTTTTAAGTATTACATGAGGCTCTTTGGCAACAGAAAGGTGTACTTTTTCAACCGCATCGATTGTTTTTTCAAAACCCACTGCGATTAGATCGAGAGCACCGGCAATCATCTCTTGTTTTGACGGAGAAATTACTTCTTGGTCGGTTAAGGGTATATCACTTCCATTTATCAACAGCGGCGTTACCTGAGCGCTAAAATCAATATCTTCATCATTATAAGTGACTAATTCAATTGGCTCCCCTGCTTCTATAATCCACTGTTTCATTTGTTGGTATACACGCTCGGTATGCGCAAGAGGTATATGAGGAATCCCTTCAAAATGCGCAAATTTACTGTTTTCAGGTGCTGAGTCAGGGTTTGCGCTGCCGTGTGTAACTAAGGAGTCACCAAACACTTTATTCAATAGGCTATTACGCTCTTCTGATAGAGATCCACTAATAAAGTAATGCAGTGCATCTTTATGAAAGCTGCCACAAGGCCCGTAACTTTCTTCTTCTTCAGCATCAGCATTTCTTAAATGAGCCAAACCGTGCTTAAGATCCTGAATACCTTCACTACGCACATCAATCCAGTCGGCCCAATGACTAATATAATCTTTCGGAATGGAGCGAACAACAGAGCTTGCTAAATGGCCAAACTTTTCAAAATACGAACCTTCATGAGGGGTACCCACATAGAAACAGTGACTCAATTTAGAAAGCCAAGGCGCTTCAGCCTCACTCGCTTCTTTCTGGGTATAACGTATTAATAGGCCACCCATACTAAAACCTACAAACACGATTTCATCAATGGGCTTAGGGTAAGTAGACACTAGTTTATCCATTAATTTCGTAAACTGACGTCCATTTTCTTCAATATTCAGGCCGGTGTTATAACGCAAAAATAAAGGAGTATAGCCAAAGTTTTTCTGTAAATGATAACCATAATTTACAACAGGGGCAGTGTCAGCTTCAGCGCTCGCCGTTTCTTCTGTTTCAATATCCCAAATGGTTTCAAGGTTAGTCAAACCATGCAGAAGAACCACAACCTTATTTGTTAGACCATAGCCTGTATTAGACTTCGACAAGGGTTCAAAAGATTCTAATGGAGCGCCTTCATGATAAAACCCCATATCTATGGCCAAAGGGTTATTCTGTTGAACAAGATAGTCTCCCACCACGCCATTGAGTACCGCTCGGCTTATATTTCCCCAACGTTTATAGTCAAGGTTGAGTGGCTTTGGGCTACCCTCATCAATCTTATCTGTGCTATTTGGCTCATCCATTGCTGCAATACTCTCTTAATAAAACCTGTAAACCCAACCCTCAGTGTACAGTCGTACACTATAGATATCAATAAGCAATTAATAACCAAAACAACACACACCGAACCAGTGCTTTATAACGCAACTCTTACAAATCCTTACAAACACTTAATAGAAATCACTGCTAACATTAAGTTAATGGAATAAATATATTAATGTGGATTGTAAGATAAATGTTTAACCATAAGACCTCTAACGATTTTAAAAGCATACCAGCACTTAAACCAAGACGCTTCATAGTTATAACCTTGGTGGTTCTATTTATTACTGAATCTACAGTTCAGATAACTCTTTTACCACTTCACCCACTCCCCCATTTTTATGAAGTGTTACTACATGGGCTACTTTCATCGTTCGTTATACTGCCGTGTATTTTCTTTTTCCTGTACAAGCCCATGATCAAAAGCCTAAAGGTACAAGAGCATGCGGAACTGGTATTACAACGACATTACCTTTACGACCAAGTCACCAGTTTACCCAACCGCATTTTGTTTGAAGATAGATTACACCAGCAAACATTGGTTTCTGAACGAAGCCAAACATGTTACGGATTGTTTGTATTAAAAATAAAACATCTAGCTGAAATAAATGAAGCTATTGGTTATCAGAACACAGACCTTCTTATTAGACAAATTGCATTAAGACTTCGTCTGGATTTAAGAAAATCAGATACGCTTGCGCGTATATCAAACAGCACATTTGCCTTTCTTTTGCCTTTAACAGACGCCGATGATATTTATCAAGTTGCCGAAAAAATACAATATACCTTAAACAAAACAATAAAATTAGAAAGCACACTCACTTCAATTGAAGGAAGTATTGGGGTGGCTACGTACCCACAACATGAAACTGACCCTATAAAACTTCTGCAAAAGGCTGAGCTAGCAACACGGGCCGCACAAAAAACAGTACCCGGCCTTTGCGTTTACGACGCAGAGCTCGACCCCAATAACAAGCGACGCGTTTTGTTATTTAATCACCTTAAAATTGCCATCGAAAAAAAGAACGAAATCGTTTTGTACTATCAACCAAAAATAAATATTGCTACCGGGAAAATCGTATCAATTGAAGCGCTCGCCCGATGGAATCATGAAAGCCTTGGCTTTATTTCACCAGAAGAGTTTGTTCCAATCGCTGAGCATTCAGGTCTAATAAAATCGTTTTCTTTAATGATTGTTGAGTCTGCGTTTAATGACCAGAATAAGTTTAAAGCGACGGGAATCAATATCACGATGGCAATCAATTTATCATCCAGGAATATTCAAGATGCAAACCTTCCTGGTGAGATTTCATTATTGCAAACAAACATGGATATTCGCTCATCTGATATTGACTTTGAAATTACCGAAAGCGCATTTATGGGTGATTCACGCAGGGCGATTCAATGTGTAGAAACACTTTCCAGCATGGGGTTCGGAATATCTCTGGATGATTATGGGAAAGAGTTTTCTTCCCTGTCTTATTTAAGCAAGTTACCAGTAGATACATTAAAAATAGATAAAGACTTCATTACCAATATGGATATTTCACCCAAAAAAACACAAATTGTTAAATCCACCATTGCGATGGCACACAGCCTGAACCTCAAAGTCATCGCTGAAGGCGTGGAAGATAAAGAAACTCTAGCACTTCTTAACTCTCTAAAATGCGATATGGTACAAGGCTATGTATACAGCAAACCCTTACCCTTTCAGGCGTTCTGTGATTATTACTTGAACACACATAAAACAATTTATGTGTGATCATCTTCTATCAACGTTACACTCTTAATCCTGTAATTATCGGCTTCATCAATCTCTAGAATAAACTGAACCTTATCCCCTCTTTTAAATAGAGATAAATCAACATCATCGGCAACACTAAAAGGCATCACCATCGGCGCCCAGTTCATCTCTGGAATAGGGGCATGCTTTATAGTCATCACTCTTTTTTCAATAGCTATCTGAGTAACAAAACCATACGCTGAAGCTTCCCGAATAGGCTCCCCTATCTCTCCCGTTGTTGAACTATGCCCACCACTGGTTTGCTGACTATTTCCTGCACACCCTGTAAGCACCACAACCAAACAGACTAACGTAAATATAACTCTCATTTGCATATCCTTTTTTCACTATTCAATGCAACATGCACCTTAACCTCACAAGAATAAGTGATTTAACTCAACATCATAATAAAATTTTAAAAGTAGTTTTTTAATCGATTCTGCCATTCAGGATCATCACTTGCTTTTCGAATAATCGATTCTAAAGTATGGTGGGCGCGCTCATAATGCTGAGGGATCAACACCATTCTCTCATATTGATCATGAGGTGTTTCAAGTACAGAAAAGTCAGCTGGCGAAAATTTATTTTTAGAGAAATAATTAAAGGTCAGCATGCTAGTAATTGTAGCATCGACCCTTCCCAGCAAAACCATCTCAAGGTTTTGAACATCCGAACCTGTTTCGTATACTATTATTTTTTTATTAACCGCAAGTTCAGTGATTCCCCAATAATAAAGCCCCCTGGATAAAGCCAAGCGCAGACCAACCAAATCATTGGGGTGCCTGTAAGCGAACAAATTTCCTTTTTGAGTCACTACAACGTCTTTATCAAGCATAAAGGCAGAACTCCACAAAAATTTCTTTTTCTCTTGGTCATCAAACCAAAGCGGGTTTACACCGATAATACCGCCGTTTAGCTGCCCCTCTTTTAGCTGATTTTCCAATCGTTTCCGTGGTTTAAAGAAAAGTTCAACCTTTAACTCTTTTTGTTTTTCATTCAGGTAAGCAACAAAATCTTCGTAGATGCTCTGCTCATGGGCCTGTGCATTTTGATTATGATAATAAGGGGGTTTGTCATGATAGGTGTACAAAGTAAACACTTCAGCACGCAATGAGAAGGACGCGACACTGCCTATAAGTGCAACGCAAAACAGAACAAAACACCTTGCCCCACGACTCATTAATGACTCCTAACCTTGTTAAAGTTTAATAAGGTTAGTGTAGCTAATTATCAGCATTATTCGACTTATTATTCACTTCGAACAAAGCGATTTCTTCTGCTTTGATGTAGGCCGTATAAGCTGCAATCAGATGACAAACCCACCCTAGCATACCGCCAGAGCCAATCCAAAAACCAGGCGTGATAATTAGCCAGAAAATACCTCGCAGAAAGAAGCCATTATAAATTTGCCCCACACCAGGAACAACTAGACTTAATACCGCAGCAATACCTGCACTAGACATTAATTTATCCTCAACTAAGTTTGATCAGACTAGTATTCCGTCACCAGAGAGTTAAATCAACCCTATTATTGAATAGACAAGTTTTGAAGATAGGAGAACGGTTCATAGTAACAGAGCAACGCTTTTTACTTTTAAAAAACATTCAGATCAGTCTGCAATCAACTGCTGTTTGATAAGTTCATATTCGGTATCCATCTGAAGCGTCGCATCCTTAGCAAGGAACCCCGTGATGATCTTACCTAAAAACGGCACTTTGCATTTTATATTCAAAGAAACATTGTTAACTGCATGCTCTCCTTTTGATACCAGGTGCATCTTGCCTTGAAGTTTTGCAGGAACCCCTTCAATTTCAACATCGTATTCACAAAAATATGAGCCATCATCTTTCACTATCCAATGCTCAGTTTGAGTAACGCGGTTTTTTTCGTTATGGAATGCTTTTAATGCAGATGGAATTTCACCTGCAGGGGGGATCTCTCGAGAAATACGAATTTTTCCCGTATCGCCCTGAATTTCACAATGTTCTACGTTTAGCTTTTTATTGCCCAGACTCCTGTTTTTTTCTTCAATTTTTTCGATATTGAAAAAATGCTTAAACACCTCGTCTACACCATGTTCAAAGTGATGATACAAATTTACGTCCATCAACTACTTACTCCCGCACAATTATTAGTAGAACAAGAGTACCGAAGAGATATATGGATTACCATGTCGAATCTGACAGGGTAATCAGGCATTTTGATCAATCAGCGTTATTAAAATTACCCAACAGCTCTTGCTTCATTACATTGCTTACAGGCTGCTTCCCAATCCAAGAAGAGAGTATAGCGTTAAAAAATGCTTTTCCTGGAATAACCCCTTTTACTTCATTGCCCGTTATGAACTTAGAGCCCTTCCCAGGTGTGTACTCAACAATGCCTTCCTCACCTTCTTTCATTGTTCGATCCATATATTTAATTAATAGCGAAAATTCCTTTTTAAACCCATCTATTTCTTCCCTTGTGAGATTGACCTGCATAGCATCTTTAAGGGCTGTAGCAATACGCTTTCCTCTCACATTTCTTAACATATAAAAGCTCATGCGTTTATAGCCATCATCATTAAAGATAGCATCTGCATCGTTATATTTTTGTTCCAAATATAACGAGCCAATATAAACATCCACAAACAAATATGCCTTTCGAATACTGGCTCCATTAAGTGTTAACTCTGGCTGCTCAGCATGCGATCTAAGAGTATCTTGTATTCTTATTCCATTGATATCCATCGCATGAGCAGACACTGAAAATACGCCCCATAAAACCAGAGACTGAAAGATTATGAGTATTTTTAGAAACAAGTTCATTGAGCAAATCCTTATGGTTAAATAATTCGCTCAATAATTGTACACAGCAGGTCAAATTAGTATGGCCGAACAGCATGTATCTTTTGCTTATACTGCCAACTCAGCCAAAGTGAGTTGAAATATCCGTCAACATAACCACAGCCATCATTGCGCCAGATGAAGCAATAATAGTAGCCTACATTACATCGACATTCGATCAGAGATAATACCTACTATTCGAAGCGATGAAGAGCTGCTAGGATTCACCTATAACGACTTAACTAACACTTGATTTCAAGCATTAATCAACAGAAAAATATACGAGAGTTTTTTATGAAATATGCACTGAAGATAACAATAACTCTACTATTCGCCGTGGCTTTTTCTCTTCCGTCATATGCGGAAGACCTTAACTATAACCTTTACCACCTTTCAGCAGATGCAGAAGATGAGATTGACAATGACATAATGAAAGTCACCCTCCTCGCGTTGCATCAAGCACTACAATCATCAGAGGCCAATAAAGTCGTTAACAAACAAATGGCCTCAGCATTAAAAACGGTAAAAACAACAAAGGGCATACACTACGAAACAAGCAATTATCAAACACAGCCCGTTTATCAAAATCAACAAATTGTAGGCTGGAAAGCCTCTCAGCAAATTGAGTTGAAGAGTTCAGATATAGACCAGCTGTCTAACCTTGTGGGGAAGCTACAAGAAGAACTGAAAATTTCATCGATGCGTTTTGATGTAAGCAAAAAAGTTCTCCAAAAAACTGAAAATGTACTTTCCGTTGAAGCACTCAATCAATTTAAAGAACGAGCAACATTAATGCAGAAGACCATGGGGGCTGATAGCTATCAAGTGGTTGCTATTAATGTAAATACTGGCATGCAACGCCCTCCAGTTAGACGCACAATGATGAGAGCTGAAATGAGCATGGCATCAGATTCAGCATCGCCTTCAGTGGAAGAGGGTAATAGCACCATTAATGTAAAGGTTTCTGGGCAAATTCAGCTTATATTTAAATAATCAGCAAAAGTGCATCCTCTTAAGTTGGTAAGACATATTAATCTATGCTAGTTTTTTATCTAATGTCGTGTATAAAGGACTAGCCACAGTGATGCAATACCCTCTAATCACACTTCTATTTTTACTCTATTGCAATAACGCTCTAGCGACGCCCTCTTGCTCAATATCACTGACCTATAAAGAAAACGGTCAAATCGATCCCGTGGAGTACGTTAGCACGGCGATTATTGCGTGATGATAAAATTATTGGTGCCGTCATCGTTTTCAAAGATATTTCAGAACGCAAAAAATCAGAGCAGCAACTAGAAGCAACTAGACTTCAGGTCGAACAACTCAAAGAAAAGCTACAAACTGAAAACCGCTACCTAATGGAAGAGATAATTGGTCGATCATATTCTTAAACGCTTAAACCAAAAAATGGGTAAAAAGTTTAAGTCAGTATCCAAGTCTTCTCTTGAGTACCTATGCAATTACCATTGGCCGGGGAATATCCGTGAACTTCAGAATATCCTTGAACGAGCAGCTATTGTAGGCCAGCCCTCAAATGAAGTCGCCCCCGCTTTTATAGCATCTCCCTCCATAGCTACACTAGCGGATGCCGAGCGGCAACACATTATTAACATACTCAACTCTGTAAATTGGGTTATCGCAGGTAAACAAGGCGCGGCAGAAATCCTCGACCTGCCACCCAGCACGCTACGTTCTAAAATAAAAAAACTTAATATTGAACGATAAATGTAAATGCTTAATCACAAGGCGCTAGGTGCCCTACCTTCACAAAAATAACGGTAGGCTCTTTTACAAACGGGTGGTGCTGGCTCATATGGGCACTGCGCAGCCATGTGTGCTTTGGGTAGCTACCGTGTTCATCTTGAAAAGTCCCTGACAGCACTAGAATTTCTTCACCTCCAAAGTGGGAGTGTGGTTGAAATACTTCGTTAGCCGGCCATTTTACTAGCGCTGTGTGCTCACCTTCAAAAGAATGCAGCGACATTACTTCTAAACCGCCAATGCCGGGTTGCCAAGGCTGCTCGCGGGTGTTAATGCATACCCGTTGTGTATCATTAGGTAGAAACTGATGTAATTTTACCAATAGCAGGCAGCCATCTTTGCTAAAGGGTGCATGGCGAAAGCCCGGCGGATTTCTAAAGTAGGTGCCAGCAGAGAAGTCTCCGGTTTCATCAGAAAAGGTACCTTCTAACACTAAGATTTCTTCACCTAATGGATGCTCATGAGAAGTGAACTTAGCTCCGGCATCATATTTGACAATGCTGGTCGCATGGCCGCGTTCGGCGTCTTCACGAGCAAGCGGTTTACGCCATACGCCGGCAAGAGGGCTGGCAACCCAAGGTTGCTCAGCGGTGTTAATGACCACATTCTTACTGAAATCCATGTTTAGCATAAGGTAGTTAACTCGTTAATTGAGAAGAGCTCGAGACTTTATAGGCAGTAAGCTTAATAAAAATGTACCATATCAAGTCATCTTTACAGAAAATGGGCGCGCTGACAAACCTCACAGCCTAGTGCTATTAAGCTCATACTATAGTCAAAAATTTGGACCACTAAATGGCAATTTCGGAGTACCCATCAAAGCTGAGTTTACCGCAGACTAACCCCGGCGTAGCCACGGTGCTCGAATATTTGATCATTAAATTCCCCTATATTGATGCTCAGATTTGGCGTCAGCGCATCGCCGATGGCAAAGTACACTGCCACGATGGCTCGCTAATAACGGCACAATCACTTTTTCAGTCACAGCTACGAGTCTACTATTACAGAGAAGTCGAAAGCGAACCCAGCATCCCCTTTAAAGAAACGATACTATTTCAAGATCAACATATTTTAGTAGCCTATAAACCCCACTTTTTAGCAGTAACCCCCGGTGGCATTTATGTAAATGAATGTCTGCAAAATCGTTTACGACGCAACACTGGTATTGATACCTTACAAGCATTGCATCGATTAGATAGAGTGACAGCAGGCTTGGTCATGTTCTCTGTTAACCCTGACACCCGCCATCGTTACCATCATCTATTTGAGACTCGACAAATACACAAAACCTATCAGGCTATTGCCAAAATCAGTGGCGATGAAAATCTTATAGGTCAAAAGTGGGAAATAAAAAATCGTATAGTGAAATCCGAACCACACTTTCGCATGTGTGTGACCGAGGGAAAAGCCAATAGCCACTCAGTGATTCGATGCTTACAGCAATCTACTCAGAAGGCCTTATTTGAATTAAACCCCGTGACAGGAAAAACACATCAATTGCGGGTACACATGCAGACACTGGGCTGGCCAATACTGAATGACAAATACTACCCGCAATTACAGCCGCTATCAGCGGATAACTATTCAGCACCATTGCAATTACTGGCAAAGGAGCTTCAATTTATTGACCCAGTGACACAGCGTCCAAGGTGCTTTAGTTGTGACAATCACTTATCGGTGAAAGAAACGATAAAGATTTGAATGGTTTAACCGTAGATTTAAATAATGAAGACAATATAACAAGCTCTCACCCAAAGTAGCCATATTAACATCTGATTCAACGGCGGCTTTGCGCCGTCCACTTAATCAGATGTTAATTGCTTGCAATTGCAATGCCAGCACTACAATTAGAAATGCATTAACCTCCTGACGAGTCAGCGGGAGTAGCTTGCTTAAAAGGGTTGTTATTAGAAGGTATCGATACTGCACCTGACAAAGTGCCAGGTATCAGTTCAAACTCTATAGTGAACGTTGTCAGCATGCTTTCCAGTTCATCATAAGGCTTACGGTCTCCTTTTAACTTAGCCTTACCTTCCTCGATCTTGTCATCAAAGCTTACTTTGCCCATCATTATATCGTTAAGATCGGAGCGATTCATGGTAATGGTAAGATCGGCTTTTGGTGACTGAACACCTTCAATATTGGTCAATGCAGAATTGCTGAGTTCAATCAAGTATTTCTCATCATTATCCGGAGTAACAAAGTTAATAACGAAATGCTTGCCTTCAGCCTTACTAACATCTAAGCGCACCGCTAAAAAGTCCAACCATAATGCTGTAGACATACCACGAATCACATCAGGTCCAGCCGTTGAGGGGGATGCACCGCTTGGCATACCATTGCGTAATTCGTAAGCCGCCGCAAGGAAACTATTACGAACACTCGGACTTTCTTTCTGATAGCCGATTTGCTCATACACATCAGCCAACAAGTCTTTTGCCGCCTGATTTTCCGGCTCGGCATAATTCAACTTGTTTAGAATTTCGGTGGCATAAAAATACTTGCCTTCATCGTAGAGTTTTTGACCCTTTTTGATGATTTTATCGGCACCGCCCATCATTTCAACATACAACGGCGCTGAATCTTCAGGTGACAGAGGCATCAAAGTAGCAGGGTTAGCATCCCAATAGCCTAAATAACGGTTAATAACTGCGCGACTATTATGCTCTTCAGATCCGTGGTAGCTATGTGCAGCCCACTGGTTTCGCAGGCTGTCGGGCAGCTTGTATATATTGTGAACCTGATTAACTGTCACGCCTTTGTTAGCTAAATGCAGAACTTGGTTATTTAAGTGGGCGTAAGTATCACGCTGGGTGCGCATCACTTCTTGAATACGTTCATTGCCCCAACGAGGCCAACTGTGTGATGCAAACATAACATCAGCATCTTGGCCAAATTTATAGAGTGCCACATTGATTTGCTTAGACCATTCCAACGCATCACGAACCAACGCACCACGCAAAGTATAAATATTGTGAATGGTGCCTGTAATGTTCTCGGCTGCCCAGAACGCTTTCATCTCTGGAAACCAAGTATTCATTTCGGCTGGTGCTTCGGTGCCAGGGGTATTTTGGAAGACCATTTTGATACCATCAACGGTCATGGTCTCGAAGTCTTTTTCAATAATGACATTCGGTGCAAGCAAGCCAGCATTGCCGCTTGCAATGTTTTTACCAATAGATTGATCAACATGACCAAATGGACCGCGGGGCAGAAGAGCACCGTATTGAAAGAATAATCGTCGAGTCATGGCATTACCCGCCATCACATTCTCAGAAACTGCATGATGCATAAAACCTGTTGATGCAATAACTTTTACCTTACCACTTTTAACATCGGCTTCATCGACAACACCACGAGCGCCACCAAAGTGATCTCCGTGTGAATGCGAATAAACAACGGCGACAACAGGACGTTCGCCAAGCTGTTCATTGATAAATTTTAGTGCGGCGGCAGCCGTTTCTTTTGTCGTTAGCGGATCAAAAATAATCCAGCCTGTATCACCTTTAATAAAACTAATATTGGCTAGATCATAACCACGTACTTGATAGATTTTTCCCGGTAGTACTTCATATAAACCATAGGCCATATTAAGAATAGCCTGACGCTGAAGCGAGGGGTGCATACTGTCGAAGTTCTTTCCCTCTTCAAGTAGAAACTCATAACTTCCCATGTCCCAAGCTACGTGCCCTGCTTCAGCCATTATTTGCTTGTAATCTGGGGCAGCAAGAAAACCTCTTTTCGCTTCTTCAAAATCACGTTTGTCTTCAAACGGAAGACTTTTACGAAGTCCGTTTTGCGATTCAATTGTATACTTTGAAGGCATTTTACCTTTTGCATCGAAGTGCTTAGTCGGGTCACTGGCTATTATTTCACCGCCGCCACCAGCAGCAAAAGCTGTGGACGCCATTCCTAAAAAAAGTGCGGGTGCAATTGTCATACTTATTAGTTTTTTAATCATGTATCTATCTCCATTTTGATTACTAAATTAAAACAACTTCCCAGTTTAGCTACTTGTGCATCTCACTTTCTAACTCGCAGTAATTAAATATTATGCCCTCTAAAACCGCTAAAAGGAAGATAACTTAGGTGTTATATCAAGAGCGCAGAAGCCGGTAGCTTAGAGGGATTCTAAAAGACCACGTTTCCCTTGAAGACTTCCCTGGAAATGATGGAAATAAAGCCGCTGATTGAACAGCCTTTAGTGCTGCCTTTTTAAATAAGGCAGCCCCTTTTGCATTCACTACTTCTAACGCCCGCACACTACCATTTCTGTTAAGTGTAAACGCCACTAATACATCGCCCTCTTTACGCATTTTTTGTAATCGCTTTGGGTAATATTTTTTACTTTCGATTAAGCGAATCACTTCATCTCGGTAATGCCTTTCCGCTTCGATAATGGCATCTATCTCTTTCTGATCAATCACATCTTGCGATTCAATAGCCGCTACTTGAACCATTGCTTCTGTAGCATCTACCGAAGGGGTATCTGGCGTTAAAGCAATGTCTGGTATTGGTTGCACTTTCTCGACGATATGTGGTTCAGGCTCTAGCTCAGGTAACGGTTTAGATTCAATTTTAGGTTTGGCTACAATAACGGGTAAGACTTGAGGGATGGGTTTAACAAACGTTTCATTCTTTGGAATAGAAACCAAAGCGTCCTTTTGCATGGGTGTTTCTTTTGGTTTTAGGCTAGGGACCTGCTCTGGAATAGTTAGATGAATTTCAATTGTATTGGCTATCAATCTGTCACTTCCATCTACCGATAAAAGCCCTCCCGCTATCACGCCCCCATGAATTACAAGGGATATGAGAAGGCCTCTACGAAAAATAGGCGAAACATTCATTCACTTACTTTCTGTCTTTGGTAGTGATTCAGAATACTGCAGCCACTGACTCAACAATTTTTTAGTCAGAATCCCGCTATGGGCATCTCTATTCCCTTCACTACCGTAAAAATAGGTTCTAGGCAGCTCACCATACCACTCTGGGTCAATGGCATAGCGTATTCGCTCGGCCATTTCGCCAGAGAACACCCAGTTATCTAATTTTCCAAGCTGGTGATCAGCTAGGGTCTGTTTTATAACAGATACCGACTCCGACCCATCAGTAGATATAAGCACAATATTGTCTTTAGAGAGTTGCTTCTGAAAATCTCTGAAAAGCGATAACTCTTTCATACAGGGCGGACAATCCATTGACCATAGCACCATCATAAAAGGCTGGTCTGATTTTTCTGAAGTAATATCAACAAGGCTGTCTGAACCAAATGATTTTAGCAAAACGTCTTCGGAGGCCGCATGAAGCATCCCGCAATAAGCGACCAGTAAAAATCCGACAAACGTCTTAATTCTGAATAACCTCATTGACCAACCTCAAACAGCCGTAACCCTTCAGATTGAGTGTGCCACACGGCATAAAGTTTTGATTGGGAAGTAATCCAGTCAGGGTGATCAGAACCATTAAGCGTGCTTGCGATTGACTCACTATCCTTCCATGTCTTACCCCCGTTCTCGGAACGCTGGACTTTTAGGGTCATCGCCTTTCCATCAAACTGTTTCCACATGAGATAAACCGCATCGCCCATGACTTGTACTTGTGGTCTCGATGCTCCAGCAGACGCCTCTATAACCTTTTCGTAGCCTGTACTCTGTGTTTTAAAATCATACTGACCATAAATCAAACCCTTATGCTTTTCGCCTTGTGTAAACCAAGCCATGTGAGCGATGTTTTGTGAATCTATAGATATATCGGGGCCATGATGGGGGCAGCCTTCAATCATCCAGTCATCATTAGTTGCTCTTAGTAACTGGCTGTTTGCTGGCTTTGCCTCGGGTGAAACATAGGCGATGGCATGATCACGTATGTTTCCCGGAAACACATGACGCCATAAAGCTACTATCTTCCCCTGATGATCTTGATCAACCGCGATACGACAGCACTCACAGCTGTTATCCACTAGCTTTCGGTTTGATGAAAAGCTCGCGCCAGAGTCTTCAGAGACCACATAATAAAGCGCCGCCCCACGATTATTCTGGTCTCTTTTATCAATCCAAATTAGATAGAGTCGTCCTTGGCTATCTATCGACATGGCATCAAAACGGTGACTGATCAAGGCCCTATCTGAGTTCACAGTAATGGGCTTATCAAAACTCTGACCACCATCAAGAGACCTCGCAAAACGCACATCGCCAGAGTAGCGCCCTGGTGTTTTATGTGTCCACGAAACAAAAATTTCGTTTTTCTCGCTCACGATAATTTTGGGCCTATTTTCACCATCATCATAAATGGCTTCAGGTGTGCGATTTACGGCAGTTGGCGACGTAAAGGTTTGACCTTTATCCGTAGAGGTAGCGAGGTAGATATGTCCATTTTGACTAAAAACAGCATAAAGCACGTCATTATCATTGGGGCCTTTGCTAAACACCGTCGTTGGCACCAGACCACAATGGGGTGATGGCAACGCGTTCGGTTCTTGGCATGCAGGTAATAGGCTAGCTCTTGATGCACCATGTTTGCCGTGAGTCATCGCCGCCATTGAGGATGACTGTACAAAAAACATCATTAACACTAAAAGGAAATACTTCATGACTCATCCTAAAAACTGTATTCAATCCCGGCGAACAATTGACGCGGGGCAGCAGGCGTATATTTTTCTTTGCCATAACTAAAGCTTGCATCTTCAGCATACACTTCATCGGTAATATTATTTACTTTTGCATTCAATGTAAGCTGCTCAGTAACCTGATAAATGGCTTTCAAATTGCCCGAAGTATAACCCTCATAAGTACGAGTGTTATTGTCATCTAACCAATATTCTCCCACATACACCACTTCCAATTCAGTGCTCAGACCTTGCACATAAGTGGGGTTGTAAATCAGTTTAAGGTTACTGGTATCATTGGGTGCGTTAGCTTGTTCGTTATCGCCGTAAACATCATCACTCACATATTCATGCTTAGAATAACTGTAAGCAATGCGCGTAGAAAATTGCTCACTCATTTTATATAACCAAGCCAACTCAACACCTTGGTGTTCGGTCTTCCCACCGTTCACATAGTACCTATCACCACTGCTATCTTCGCGTCTCACAATGGTGTCGTCGATTGTCATATAGTAAAAAGACAAATCAAGGCGGTGGGCGAATGCAGCTAACTTATAACCCAGTTCAAAGGTATCACTTACCTCAGGATCTAGATCAAAATCGATATTATTGGTTTTTAATGAGTACAAGCGCGAGGCTTGCGGTATACGAAAACCATTAGCATATCGGGCATATACGTTTTGCATATGATCAATGTTATAAACCAAATTCAGCTTAGGACTCGCATGATGGTACGAAGGATCATTATCACTACTCGGCCGAGAATAACCCGAATTAGCATACTGACCATCTTCCAAGTTATTGGTGTAATCAAACATGCTTTGGTCGTACCGTAAGCCAGCACCCAATTGCCATTTATCTGACAAGTCTATTTCGCCTTGAGCGTAAGGAGATAGCGCAACATAGGTAACATCGTAATCATAAATATCACCGGCAGGAACAGAAGAACCATAGCTACTAGGCACATAGTCGAATAACTGCTCATAGCTGCGGTTAGCTTTGGTTAACTCAAAGTCCGTACCCAATGTCCATCGAGTGTCGTCGTTGTCGATGTCTGCCTTAAACATCACGCCTAGGGAGTGCTCTTTGCTATCATTCTTCGGAAGATTTCTCTCCCAAGTAGCAATGTACTGATTACGATTGCTACGAACATAACCAATCGTACTTAACGCTACCGAATCACTCGCAAAGTGAGTCCACTCCGAGCTCAATCGAGCAAAATTGAATTTGCGCTGCACATCCATGCCCGCATCTAAAGCATCGGCAATATCCCCCACAGACTCAGGATTATTTTCAAGTTCATCCAATCCTATGAGGCTACCGGCCATATCCGCTTCTGTGGCATTGACTGACAGCACCGTCTTAAGTACGTTTTTGTCATTAATAGACATAAAATGTGTGGCTGTGGCTTCGGTTCTTTCTGAACTGGTATGATCCCGCCAGCCATCACTTTTAGTATGAGACAGCGCAACCCCTACACTAGAGTCTTCAGAAAGGTGTGCACCACCTTCAACGCCCAACTTATAAAAACCATCGCTGCCTGTATCCGCTTTTATCTTATAACCGTCAGCTTGTGAGGGGTCATTTGAGATAATGTTAATCGTGGCCGCTACAGCATCCGAACCGTAAAGTGCCGTACCTGCCCCTTTAAGCACCTCTGCCGAACCTGCAGAACTGAAATTAGTATAAGCCAAGCCGTTATGATTAAAAAAACCAGATGATTGAACCGGAATACCGTCCTGCAAAAACAAATAATAAGGCCCGGTATTAAGTGGCATTCGGATACTGGTCTTATGACCTAATGTAGAACCCGTTTGGGTTACTCTTACACCGGCAACGCTGTTGAGCAGTTCTTTTTGGTAATTAGGCTGTGCCAGTTCAACGGTTTTTTTGTCTACCACACCAATACTGGCTGGAACATCTAAAGAGGCTTCTTCATTTCGGTTGGCAGTAACACTGATAGTGTCTAGTTGGTCAATCTGGTTGGCATTTTCTACCGTGCTATTTTCGGCGTAAGTCGCCGTTGATTGAATAGCGAAAAAAACGGCAACACTCAATGCATTACGGGTTTTGGTAATACTAAATTTTGAGCTTTCCACGTATCTGTCCTTATAACGATTTTAGGCAGCGGTGGAGTGTAGCTATAATTAAAAAAATAAGAAGTGACAAGATGTCGCAGGGAAGATGCTTTAGTGGTGGTGCTAACCGTCAATATGGCCGAAGATATCAATTATGGAGAGATTTAATCCTATTCTTTACGACTACGAGTCTCTATCTTATGCATACGCACTCATTTACTAAATAATAAAGAGAAAAAACATGGGCGAGCAAATTGACATGAACATAAAATACGAACAATTAGACGTGTTAATTGTTGGTGCAGGAATCTCCGGCCTAGGTATGTGCTACAACCTAAAAAAGAAACGCCCTCATAATTCTTTTGCCGTTATCGAAGGACGTGAAAATATTGGTGGCACTTGGGACTTATTTAAATACCCAGGTATTCGCTCAGATTCGGATATGTACACATTTTCCTACTCTTTTAAACCCTGGACAGATAAAGAATATATTGGTTCAGCGGAACGTATTCAGAATTATCTTCACGAATTGGTCAGAGATGAAAGTTTAAATAGCTACATTCGCTTTCAACAAAAAGTAAAGGTAGCAGACTGGAATTCGCAACAAAATCGCTGGTTAGTGACTATTGAAAGAAGTGACGGTTCTGAGTATCACATTGCGGCTAAATTTTTTACTTGTTGTACGGGTTACTACAACTACGAAAGCGGTTATCTACCCGACTTCGAAGGCTATGATGATTACAAAGGTATCATTGCTCACCCTCAGAAGTGGCCTGAAGACTTAGATTACAGTGGAAAGAACGTTATTGTCATCGGCAGTGGTGCCACAGCCGTTACCATTGTGCCATCAATGGCGAAAAAAGCCGCTCATGTCACCATGGTTCAACGTTCTCCAACCTATGTTTATTCACGCCCTGCATCAGATGCTCTATTTAGAGTGTTATCTCGTATACTCCCGGCAGGCATTACCAATAAAATCATGCGTGCAAAATACACTACGCTCCAGCAAATGGTATTTGTACTTTCAAAGAAATTTCCTGACTATGTCAGAAAGAATATTAGGAACATGAACGCCAAAGCATTAGCCGGCGCGGCTGATGTAGATGTACATTTCAAACCCAGCTATAACCCTTGGGACCAACGAATGGCTTTGGTGCCTGATGCAGATATATTCAACTCAGTGCATGAAGGTAAAACAACCCTTATTACGGACCATATCGAACGTTTTACCGAAACCGGTCTATTAATGAAGTCTGGAAAGAACGTTGAGGCCGATATTATTGTCCCCGCCACAGGTTTAGATTTACAACTGTGGGGCGGAATCAATCTCTGCGTAGATGGCCATAAAGTGGAGGGAAATACACTCACTAACTACAAAGGCATGATGTTTAGTCAATTACCTAACTTTGCTTGGGTCTTCGGTTACACAAACTCTTCCTGGACATTAAAAGCAGAGCTGACATTCGACTATGTCTGTCGATTATTGGATTATATGGAACAAAATAATCATCAGAGTGTTTACCCTTTTCGAGACCCAGAAGCAAAACGCGAGACCATCGTTGGCCTTAATTCAGGCTATGTTTTAAGAGCACTCGATAGACTACCAAGCCAAGGTTCAGAATTCCCATGGTGCAATAAAGACCTGTATTTCAAAGATATCTTTGCGATTAAGCACAGTAAATTGGTAGATGATGTATTGCGCTTTGATGATAACGCACCCTTGGCCGAGTTCCACAAACCCAAATCGGCGGCGTAGGAGATTTATGAACACTACCCCTCCCGTCGTTTTAATCCACGGTATGTGGAGTACCCCAGACGCATTAGTCGATGTGAAAGATGCGTTTGAAGATCAAGGCTACCGGGTCCATACACCTAGGTTGCCACTTCATTACCCACGCAACGAACTAAATGCAGTCAAAAGAAAGGCCCTAGCTAGATCTAGCGTTCAAAACTATGTTGCATCATTAAGCCAGTTAATTGAAACACTCGATGAGCCGCCCATTATTGTGGGGCATTCCATGGGAGGGTTATTGGCGCAACTAATTGCAGCTAAATATAAATGTAACAAGCTTGTTTTAATTTCATCAGCAGCACCTGCAGGAATTAATGGCTGGAGCTGGTCGGTCATGCGAACCTTTGGGCACAATTTATTCAAGTTTCCCTTATGGCGGTCCACGACCAATTTATTACTGAAAAATATTTGTTACGGTATAGCCAATTCACAAACAGCCTTTGTACGACAGGACATTATTCAAAAATGCACCTTTGAGTCTGGCTGGGCTTCTATGCAGATCAGTATGTGGCTCTTATTTAGAAAGCCTGCCACCACGGTAAACTACCAAAATATTAATTGTCCGGTTCTCATTATTGGCGGTACAGCGGATAAAATAACCCCTATAAAAATCCAACGAAAAATTGCGATGAAATACTCTGGCAGAGCAACCTTAAAAGTATTGCCAGGTGCTTGTCATTGGACCATTGGAGGCAGCTACTTCCCAGAGATTAAACGCACTATTTTTGGCTGGCTACACGCAGACAAACAACCTGTTTCAGCAAATAATTAGAGAGCAAATATGACCACTACATGGCAAAGTAAAATAGTTCTAATCACTGGAGCCGGCTCAGGCATAGGGCAAGCGCTCGCACGCTTACTTGCCTCGCAAGGTGCTAAATTAATTCTAACCGATATCAATACCGACAATTTAGAAACAACATCAAAAGAACTGGGTGATGCAATTCTGATATCAAAAACGGCTAATGCCAGCTCGAAAGGCGATTGGCAAAGCCTGATGTCAGACATCAATAGTGGCCCTGGCTACCTTGATGTATTGGTCAATAACGCAGGTATGAGCTCATTTGGTTTCTTTCATGAAACTTCAGAACAACTCTTCGATAAAGTAATGGATGTTAATTTAAACGGTGTTGTTATTGGTTGCCGTGAAATGCTTCCACTATTAGAGAAATCAGAGCGAGGTCTAATAGTAAACGTCGCATCTATTTTTGGTCTCATTACCATGCCAATGATGGCACCTTATCATGCATCAAAGTTTGCAGTACGAGGCTTTAGTGAAGCATTAAAACAAGACCTTATTTTTGGTAAAAAGAATATTGACGTCATATGTGTAATGCCTGGAGGCATTAAAACTAATATTGCTAATTTTGCAGAAACAGACAACGATAAACCAAACGATTTTGCTAACCATTTTCAGACTATGGCGCGCACAAGCCCAGAAAAAGCGGCCGCAGTGATAGAAAAAGGTATGCGCAAAAAAACCTTTAGGGTGTTAATCGGAGCAGACGCAAAATTAGTCGACGTGCTCTATAGATTACTCCCAACAAATTATTACAAAGTATCTAATTTGCTAATGGGTGTTAAGAAGATGCTAGGCTAACAGGTCTGCATATGTGCAAGTATGCCCAACAGGCATTGATGTTCGTGATGGGCTGCAATACGAATGTATTAGCTGTGCACTATGTATTGATGCGTGTGACAACATAATGAGCCCAATGAGTCATCAATAATAAAGCGCACTTAAAATAGCCCTTAGAGTGGGAATAACCAACCGACTCTAAGGCTTAATGACCATAACGGATACCTTAGATCGCTCAACCACTCGGCTGGTACACGAACCTAATAGAACACGGTCAACCTTCTTATAGTTATGACTAGGAATAACGATTAAATCTGCACCGATGGCTTTAGATTCTTTTAAAATCTCTTTGTGCGACTTACCTTGAAGTACTTTAAAGCTGACGTTAATCTCCTTAGGGATATTAGTATCAACATACTTTTTAAGCTGTTTGGTAACGGCTGTTAAAGCCTTAGCCATAGCATCTTCTGGAAAAAAAGAGCCTACCATAGACATTCCGAAGCCTGGTATAACCGTCACTACATGAAGAGACGCATCGTACTCTTTGGCCTGCCTAATCGCGACCTCCATTGCCTTCTCTACAAACTCCACATTTTCAATATCAACGGGGATCAGAATTTTATTAAACATTGTGCGCCTCAAGTAAGTCTTTCATATTTGTAGAATAGACTAATCCCTGTTACTGGTAAAATAACGCAATGATGTTATTTGTATAACGCTAGCTTTAGCCCAAGTCCAATCCCGCTAAAGAAACCAAGAAGAGTGGTTGCGTAGTGTACATTTAATTCTAGATCAAACCGTAGGTAGGTAAGGAATGTAACAGACTCACTTTATGCAACAGCCTATAGGCATAGAGTGAGCCAAAATATAAACACTTACAACTGTGGGCAGCCTTTTATAGTAAGCGCAATATTAGTCGCATCTTTAACACCCTGATAATAAGAGTCTGAAGATTGAACTGCGGTTTCCGCCAGCTCGCCATACTCAACATTAATCATTTTCCCCAAGTTTGTTAGCATATCAACCGACTGTCGATCTCCATCATAAGCCGTAAACGCAGTTTGAATTTGATCGCAGGAAAAAGCCTCCATACCACTAGAAGCCATCGTTGATAGTTGGCCTGATGTTTGACAACCAGCTAAAGAAATAAACGCTAACAAAAGAAAATTCTTATTCATAAAGAGTCTCAGAGATAATTATAATTGGGTTTAATCAGCTCATTTTAATGAGTTGCTGCGTTAAATGTAACCCTAAGTTAGTATAAAGGTACCGAGCTAGGTCTAAGACGAAGGAGTAGATAATGAAAATTTCTTTTCACGGTGCAGATTGCGGTGTAACAGGGTCCTGCCATTTAGTCAGTTGTGGAGATAAGCAGGTACTAATCGACTGCGGTCTTTATCAGGGCGGTCGCGAACTGGCAAAAGAGAATCAGGAACCTTTTGGCTTTGACCCATCCGAGATAGATTATTTGATACTGACTCATGCCCACCTAGACCACTGCGGGCGTATTCCTTTATTAGTAAAACAAGGCTTCACTGGCGAAATTATCACCACATCTGCCAGTCGTGAACTAGCCAAATTAGTACTTCTTGATTCCGCACATTTGCAGGAATCGGAGGTAAAGCGATATGCCCGAAAGTTAGATCGCCTAGGGCAAAAAGCAAAGAAAAGAGAACTAAAAAAGGGCCATAATAAACAAGCTCTTTATACGGTTCTAGATACACTCAACAGCCTAGATTATTTCGGCCGAACGGCAGAATATGACCAGCCAATAAAGCTAGACGAAGGTATTCAAGTCACTTTTTTTGACGCTGGCCACATACTGGGGTCCGCCTTCATTCTTATTGAACTTAAAGAGCAGGAAGAAAAACGACGATTGGTATTTTCGGGTGACCTTGGCAACAATGATAGAGCTATATTACGTGACCCTACGCCCCCTCCTCAAGCCGATGTTGTAGTGATGGAAACCACTTACGGTGACCGCGCACACAAAAACCTACAACCCTCAATTGAAGAATTGTTCCAAGCTATTACTAACACCTTTCATCGTGGCGGAAATGTCATTATTCCTAGCTTTGCTTTAGAGCGAACTCAAGAGATTCTCTACTACCTGCGGGAAGGTATAAAAAGTGGAGAGCTGCCAGCGTCTATGCAGGTGTTTCTAGACTCACCTATGGCTATCTCCGCTACCGAAATATTCAGTCATCACCCAGAGTGTTACGACGACGAAACATACAATTTATTTCACCACGGCCAAGACCCTTTTGATTTCCCGGGCCTGCATTTTATCCGTGATACGGCTGACTCTATCGCCTTGAATAATATTCGTGGTGGCGCAGTGATCATCGCAGGTTCAGGTATGTGTACCGGCGGACGAGTACGACATCACCTTAAGCACAACCTTTGGCGTAAAGACAGTAGCATCGTATTCGTCGGATTTGCCGCACGCGGAACCTTGGCTCGCCATATTGTAGACGGAGCCAAGCATGTGCATATTTTTGGTGAAGATATACAAGTATGCGCAAACATTCACACCATAGGCGGGTTTTCAGCCCACGCGGATCAGGCAGAGTTATTAGCATGGCATCATGAGGTGGGAAGACAAGCCCGTACATTCTTAGTTCACGGTGAAGAAGAGGTTATGGAAGCCTTCGCACAAACGCTGGGAGATACTGAAGTAATCATACCTCGCTTGCATGAAGAATTTATTCTTTAAAAAACAGTTATGTCAAAAAATTACCACTAACCAACCAACCTGAAACTAGTAACACCCAACCCAAAACATATGCCTACACTGCTAACTCCCCATAATTAATATCAAAGGCACAATACTAAAATTAGCACCTTAAATTGACCTAAACCAATGCTATAGTTGAATGACAGATTAATATACTATTTACCTTAACAGTTTTAATCATAAGTTTGCTTACCAATCGGCTTTATCTATACGGAGACATCGATGAACAACATGAACAAGCTAAAAGCATTTGCGCTGGCATTCCTGCTTTTAACCTTAGTAACCGCTATTATTTTAAGCTTCACTCTAGGTTTGACTCACCCCTTGCCTTGGGTCTTCATAGTGGCCTTGGGCATCGTTATTGTTCTTAACAAGAAAATGACTGAAAGCCAATTCGTTACTTGGAAAGAAGAATATAGTGTAGGTATTAAATCAATCGATACCGACCATAAAAAACTATTACAACTGATCAATCGCCTACAAACATCGTCTATTTATCAAACAGGTGAAGCATTCGACAAAGAAGCATTAGATGAACTGATTGCATACACCAAATTTCACTTCGCTCGTGAAGAAAAAATGATGGAAGAGAATGGCTACCCCGATTTTGATGCTCACAAGCAGCAACACATCAACATGACCGATCAAGTAGTGCAAAAAATTAAAGAATATGAAGACGATCATGAAAAAACAATTGAAGATTTGTTAGATTATTTGAAGAACTGGCTCATCAATCACATTAATGGTACAGACAAAAAATACAGTGCATTTTTGCTAGAAAAAGGCGTTAAATAGCCCTATCGTTTACTGCTAGAAAGCCTGCTCCTTCACATGAGGGAGCAGCTCACTGCCTTTATGCATCACGTCCCTAATGCCAAGTAATTTTCAATACCTTTAATCTTATCTTCTGGATGATGGTTCACGTACAGCACTGACGTCATACTCCCTGCACAAATTTTCTCAATCAACGCCAATACAAGCTGCCTGTTCATATCATCCAACCCGAGACAAGGCTCATCAAGTATCAATAATGGCGGATGCTTTACCATGGCTCGCGCAATCAACAACAAACGCTGGTCGCCATAAGAGAGTTTATTGAAGGGCTGGTCTGCGCGATCAAGCATGCCTAATAAAGCCAGCCATTCATCGGCAATAGCACGTTGTTTGTCCGTACATTTACTGTACAAGCCAATGCTGTCGTAAAAGCCTGAGATAATGACATTACGAATATTTGTACCTACCCGATACTCCCACTGCAATGCCGTAGAGACATAACCGATAAACTGCTTAATTTGCCAGATACTTTCACCGCTGCCTCGCTGAAAGCCGAAGACAAAAATATCATTAACATAACATTGAGGATGGTCACCGGTAATCAATGATAATAAACCGGTTTTTCCACTGCCATTGGGGCCACTGAGTTGCCAGTGCTGGTTCGGGTTAATGGTCCAGTTTAAATCACTGATGATTTCGGTCTCATCGTATTTAATCGTGATTCCATTTAAACGAACCAAAGGCTGCTCTGGGTCTAAACAAGGTATTACTGTTTCGGGGTCTGCTTCAGGAATAGAAAGGTCTGTCGTTTTAAGGTGTAACAACTGATAAAGCTCGCTATATGCTTTAGCGTCATCTCGGCTGATACAGTGCTGTAACTCACCATTTTCTACATAGGCGATATCAGTAATGAAACGAGGAAACTCATCAAAGCGATTCAATACCATGACCATCGGTACGGTATTGATCAGTGTCTGCAAGTATTCTTGCAGCATCACTAAGGTGTTGGCATCTAAGCCATCGAAGGGCTCGTCTAATACTAATAAGTCAGGCTTGCTAGCCAGCGCCCTAACTAACATAACCTTGCGTGACTCCCCGGTAGACAGTTTTCTAAATGCCCGGTCTAACAAAGGTTCTAAACCAAACTTAATAACTAACTGTTCTGCCAATGCACGATCTTGGCAGTCTTCATATAATATTTCACTAACGGGTGTCCCTTCAGAGATAACATCCATAATATCGGCGTCATCCTTTTTTCTCTCCGCCTCAATCAGCTCAGCCTGAGCTTCAAAAGACACCAACCCTACCCGCGCAGGTAAACCGTCAATGCTGCCAGATACACATTCAGCAGACTTATCAAGCACCCCTGCAAGCACGGCGGCCAAGGCAGACTTCCCTGCACCATTCGCGCCGGTAATAACCCAATGCTGTTGAGGCTCAATTTGCCAGTTGATTGAGTTTAATTGAAAGCGATCATCAAAATTAACGGTTAGATCAACCAAACGAATAGGTAAGCCATTAGTCATCACAAGAAATCCAAAATAAACTGATTTACAAACACCTAAAAAAAAGGCCGAGATATAAACCTCAGCCTTTTTTATTCTACTCTATCAGTGCATTAGCACCGACAGGGTATTGTTCTTAATAAGAACAATTAAACAATTTTCTTCATGTCAGCCATGTGACCACGAAGAACGCCACCAATTGCTTCAACCGGATGGCTACGAAGCGCTGCGTTTACTTCGATCAAACGTGCGTTATCTACGCCGTTATCTTCAAGGTTAAGACCTTTACCAATTACATCTGTTTTGATGTCTTTCATAAAGTCAGCAAGTAAAGGAAGACATGCATGGTTATAAAGGTAACAACCGTATTCAGCTGTGTCAGAGATTGTCGCGTTCATCTCGTACAACTTCTTACGTGCAATCGTGTTAGCGATTAGCGGAGTTTCGTGTAGAGACTCATAGTAAGCAGAATCAGCAACAATACCCGCAGCCGTCATCGTTTCAAATGCAAGCTCAACACCCGCCTTAACCATAGCCACCATTAAGATACCGTTATCAAAGAACTCTTGCTCAGAGATTTCAACATCACCAGCAGGCGTTTTCTCAAACGCTGTTTCTGCTGTTTCTGCACGCCAGCCTAGTAAGTTAACGTCATCATTAGCCCAATCTTCCATCATAACGCGAGAGAAAGTACCGTCGATGATGTCATCTTGATGCTTGTTGTATAGCGGACGCATGATTAGCTTCAATTCTTCAGCCAAATCAAACGCTTTAATTTTAGCAGGGTTAGACAAACGATCTAACATGTTGGTAACGCCGCCGTACTTAAGCGCTTCTGTTACTGTTTCCCAACCAAACTGAATCAGCTTAGACGCGTAACCAGCGTCGATGCCTTCTTCAATCATCTTGTCAAAGCACAACAAAGAACCTGTCTGCAACATACCACAAAGGATAGTCTGCTCACCCATAAGGTCAGATTTAACTTCAGCAATGAAAGAAGACATAAGAACGCCAGCTTTATGGCCGCCTGTTCCTACTGCGTAAGCCTTAGCTAGAGCAAGACCTTCACCTTTAGGATCGTTATCTTCATGTACAGCAATTAGCGTAGGTACGCCAAAGCCACGCACATATTCGTTACGTACTTCAGAACCTGGGCACTTAGGTGCAACCATGATGACGGTTAAATCTTCACGAATTTGCATACCTTCTTCAACGATATTGAAACCGTGAGAGTATGATAAGCAAGCGCCCTGCTTCATAAGAGGCATAATCGCAGTAACAACCGGTGTGTGCTGCTTGTCAGGTGTAAGGTTTAATACAACATCAGCCGTAGGAATTAACTCTTCGTATGTACCTACAGTAAAGCCGTTCTCGCTTGCATTTTTCCAAGACTGACGCTTCTCATCAATAGCGGCCTGACGCAAGGTATAAGACACATCACAACCACTGTCACGCAGGTTCATACCCTGAGCAAGACCTTGTGCGCCACAACCAATAACTACAATTTTCTTACCTTTCAGTGCTTCAACACCGTCTGGGAATTCAGAAATGTCCATGAAGCGACATTTAGCGAGCTGCTCAAGCTGCTCACGAAGAGGCAGAGTATTAAAGTAGTTATTTGACATAGTGGAAGCTTCCATCGTTGTATGTATTAAAATTGAATATGTTAAAGGCTGGTTTTAATTGAGCCTTTATTTTTAGTGCGCCTACTCTATAGTAGAAAGACCCTTTCGTAAATTGAAATAAATGCAACACAACGTCCCATATATTGCAAAATATGAGCTATAATGCGTACCATGCATCAGTATAAGCCAAGGCATGAACAAAGACATGACGATATGAATACACGTACTCTCAAGCATTTTCTCGCACTAGCCGATACCTTACATTTTGGCCGCGCCAGCGATACATGCCACATTAGCATTTCCGCTTTGTCACGCAACATCAGACAACTGGAAGATGAGTTAGGTGTTTTATTATTTAATCGAGACAACCGTACAGTAGCACTCACACCTGAAGGACAAAAATTTCAAAAATATGCGCGAGAGGCCAGAGCTCAATGGGACTTAATTCGTAACGAACTGACAGACAACAGTAATCAGCTTCACGGAAAAGTCAGCATGTACTGCTCGGTCACGGCAAGTTACAGTATTTTATTCGACTTACTTAATCGCTTTCGTCACGATAACCCGGGGGTTGAAATAAAACTACACACCGGCGACCCGGAACACGCTATTGCGCGAGTGATCGCAGGTGAAGAAGACCTTACTATTGCGGCTCATCCTCCGACACTACCTAGAGGTCTGGTATTTAAGCCCATTACCGTATCCCCTTTACTGTTTATTGCTCCCCTTGAACAGAGTGATCCAGATATTCCCATTATCCCACCTACGTCAACCGCACAATGGGCGCAGGTTCCGATGATACTCTCCGAAGGCGGCATTGCTCGTAAACGAATAGACAGCTGGTTTCGAAAAATGGATATTAACCCACGTATTTATGCCCAAGTAGCCGGTAATGAAGCCATTGTTAGCATGGTGAGTTTAGGGCTAGGCATTGGTGTTGTGCCAAAAATTGTACTCGACCATAGCCCCATGGCAGACCGTGTACGAACATTAGAGGTACAACCCACGCTTGAACCTTATGATGTTGGCTTGTTTACGCTTAAGAAGAGCTTGAAAAACCCCTTGGTCAATGCGTTTTGGAAGCTGAGCTAATTGAATTTAAAGCAGATAATCTAGGAACGGAAACAGCGTTTATGCGGCTCTAACAGTATAAGGGTGGATAGCGTGCAACATGCGCTATGTGCTTGGCACCACGTCACCGGTATTCGAATCAAAACGAATCGTAAAAGCAGTATTTTCTTGGTAGGTATATGTGCAACGATTAGAGCCATTGTATGTTGCGAGATAGTCGCTTACTCCAGAACCACTGACCTGCTCGGAGTTTGAGCTTAATACAGCTCTCCATACATCCAAGCAATCCGCTTGGCTATTAAGAGTTAAGCTAACACCCCGAGTATCTGCAGGCCAGCCAGCGGCATTGACGCTGAGGTCGCCTCCAACAGTCGGGTCGTTTATTGGAATGAAATTCAATACAGCACCAGGGCTTCCAGCGGCATTCCATTGTAAATGAACATTCCTAACACCAGCATCAAAAGCGGCGGCAACCCCTTCAACCGATGAGCGCTGTGCTTCTATCTGAAGGTCTGCGAAGCGGGGTAGTGCAAAAGCGGCCAGAATGCCTAGTATCACAATAATAAGAACCAGCTCTATTAACGTAAATCCGTTAGAATTTTGATGCCTATTGATGCGCTTAGTACGATTGTTTTTTACCACAGCAAGAAATTTCTCTATCAGTCTTTTATTAACAAGATTTTACCCTTATTAAGCATTACGTTGTTAAAAAAATTGTAAAACATCATCCTAATTATATTACACACGTAGTTACTGTATATGGGCATTGGGTTAGAAAAATATAGTTTATCTCATCAGTAGATTCCGGTAGATTTATCTCATCAAGGACTGAATTGACCTATATGCTGCTTAAAACCCGCTTCTATTTACCCCCTTTACGGAAACAATCTGTTTACCGGTCATCGCTTATCGATCGACTAAACACATCTTCCGGCGGTGAGTTAATGATCATTGCTGCTCCCGCAGGCTATGGAAAATCAACATTGGTAAGCCAGTGGTTGCATCACTTCCCCCACACGTTTGCGTGGCTCACGCTCGATAGTAGCCATAATGCCCCTTTACAGTTCTGGCGCTATATTTTGAACGCACTTCAAAGCATACAACCTACCGTGGGTATTGAAGCAAAAAGATTAATAGAAGAGAAAGCCGTTTTTCAGGTTTCGGACATTGTTGTTTCATTACTCAATGACCTTGACCAACTCAGTAGTCATGTCGAGTTAAACGAAGATGGCACAGTAAATAGTGCAATAACATTGGTGCTTGATGATTTTCATCTACTTGAAAACAAACAATTATTAAGCTTAATCAATTTATTTCTCGACCATCAACCGTCCGGGATTCGCCTAATAATCACCTCTAGAGAAGAACCTCCTTTAGCACTAGCAAGACGCCGAGCCAGCAACCAATTAGTCACTTTTACAGCAAAAGAGCTTGCGTTCAGCCTTGAGGAATCTCAACAATTTTTTACCCACGCGATGGCATTGGAGCTTGAAGAAAGTACCGTTAATACCTTGTTAAAAGGAACTGAAGGTTGGGTTGCGGGTTTACAGCTTGCAGCGTTGTCTCTAAAAAGTGGTAACACCCAGACAGAAGAGCTGGTTAAAAATACCGGACTTGATCGCCATATTGAAGACTACTTATTTGAAGAGGTTTTTTCTCGTCAAACAAACGAAATACAATCATTTTTGATAAAAACCTCACTCGCACCTAGGTTTTGTGCAGGCTTAACGAACAAAATCACCGATAGCGATAAAAGTCAGGCTATATTGATTAAACTAGAGCTGGCAAATCTGTTTTTAGTCCCCCTTGATAACCACCGTACATGGTACCGTTACCATGACCTTTTCCGGCAGTTTTTGCTGCAACGATTTCAACAGCTAAATACAAAGCAACAACACTACTATCATGCCTGTGCAGCTGAATGGTATGAACAATCTGGCTACCTTGAAGAGGCTATTGAACAACACCTTGTAAGTGAGCAATGGACTCCAGCAACAACGCTTATTCAAACGCTCGCAAGCGATCCAGAGAACACCATAGACTCGGCACAACTTGAACGCTGGCGTAGTTGCTTACCACCATTACACGCAAAAACAATTGTCTCATTGCAGGCTAAAAATTCAATACATAGCCCTCTATTAACGGAAACCACCTCAGTAATACAAGGAGCAGAGCCCTTAACCCAGCGCGAGAAAGAAGTGCTCGCTCTAGTTACTCAGGGGGACTCCAATAAAATAATTGCAGAGAAACTTCATATTTCTCTCAATACCTTAAAAGTCCATATTAGGAATTTATATGGGAAAATAGGTGTTGAAAATCGTACTCAGGCTTTAGTGAAAATGAATAGCACACCTGACCTCACTTAAGCTCACCCCTCTCATTTCACCCCTAGAGGTGATGTACATGCCATACATGCCCCATAGACTGATCTTGGCGTTTCCAAACAACACATGGAGGCCCTATAAAACAATAAAGATCAGCATTTGAGGGATTTTATTATGACAACAATAAACACCGTTCGAGACCACATGGATTACGATGTCGTTATTGTAGGAGCAGGACCTTCTGGCTTATCTGCCGCTTGTCGTATCCGGCAATTAAGCATTCAGCACAATACAGACATCAGCGTTTGTGTGGTCGAAAAAGGCTCAGAAGTAGGTGCTCATATTTTGTCTGGAGCACTGATGCAACCAACGGCCCTAAACGAGTTATTTCCAGACTGGAAAGAACGCAATGCGCCTTTAAACACCCCCGTTAGTAGTGATGATATTTACTACTTCACAGGGGAAAACACATCGTTTCGGTTTCCCTCCTCCCTCGCTAGCAAAGTGATTCACAATAAAGGCAATTATGTCATTAGCTTGGGCAATGTTTGCCGTTGGCTGGCAGAACAAGCCGAAGCGCTAAGCGTTGAAATTTTCCCCGGTTTTGCTGCGAGTGAGGTTCTCTATAATGAGCAAGGTGAAGTAACAGGGGTTGCAACAGGTGATATGGGGCGCTCTTCTGACGGGTCAGCTAAACCAAGCTACCAGCCAGGCATTGAACTACATGGCAAATACACACTCTTTTCTGAAGGGTGTCGCGGTCATTTAGGGAAGCAACTCATCGAAAAGTTTAATTTAGATAAAGATTCCGGCACTCAACATTATGCATTGGGCATAAAAGAGCTCTGGCAAATTGACCCTAAGCACCATCACCCAGGAAAAACCATCCATAGCTTTGGCTGGCCGCTATCTGAAAATGGGGCCACAGGTGGTGCCTTTCTTTATCACGCAGACAACAATCAAGTCAGTTTAGGGCTTATTACCGATCTCAACTACAGCAACCCTCACTTAAGCCCTTTTGATGAATTGCAGCGTTGGAAGCACCACCCTAGAATCGCACACATTCTAAAAGGCGCAAAACGCATTAGTTATGGTGCGAGGGCTATTAATAAAGGGGGTATTCAGTCATTACCAAGCTTGAGCTTTCCTGGCGGGTTGTTATCGGGCTGTGAAGCAGGGTTTATGAATTACCCTAAAATTAAGGGCTCTCATACGGCGATGAAAACCGGCATGGTGGCGGCGGAAAGCATCGTAACCGCACTATTTAATGGCTCAAAAGGACAAGAAACACTGCATGATTACGAGCCTGCTATAGAACGCTCTTGGGTTTACAAAGAACTTCATGAATCTCGAAACGTGGCGCCGGCCATGCATCGATTTGGCATGGTCCTCGGCTCTGTTTTCTCCTTTTTAGATTATGGGATATTCAAAGGAAAACTACCATTCACCTTACAAGATCAGCAAGAAGACTTTAAGTCACTCAAAAAAATATCAAACTGCTCAGCCATTGAATACCCAAAACCTGATGGTTTAATTAGCTTCGACAAGTTGAGTTCTGTGTTTATCTCAAATACAAATCATGAAGAAGAACAGCCTTGCCATCTACAACTCAACGATAAGCAGAAGCCTATTAATCACAATCTACCTCATTACGGAGAACCCGCTCAACATTACTGTCCTGCTGGGGTCTATGAAATTATTGAGAATGAAGGGGAGCAACAACTACAAATTAACGCGCAAAACTGCCTGCACTGTAAAACCTGTGATATTAAAGACCCGACACAAAATATTAATTGGGTTTCACCAGAAGGAGGAGGTGGGCCTAACTATCCTAATATGTGAGGAAAACTTCATATTTATCTCAATATCTTAAATGTGCATATAAACATTTATATGCACATTACTGACGTTGAGGGCCTACCTAAGCTGTGATAAAGATATAAAACTTTTATTTTCTACCTTGCAAGTCAGTGAGAAGGTATGCAAGAAACTTCTTAATAGTACTTAAGCTTAACTCAGCACCTTTCATATGTTCTTCTAGGTGTTCAATTTCATTTTCCTGCGCTAAAAACTCTCGTCGTTCAAGTTCCTCAGTAAGTTTTTTGAGCGTGCCTTCAGTATCTGCAATTAAAGCACGTAAACGTTCAGTGCTTAGTACATTAAAATCAGTCATATTAATTAACTCTTTACTAAAAAACGTTTGAAATACCAATACATAACGCGGGTATTAAAAAAAACACACCCAGAATATAAACTAAAGCTACCATCTTGTTTTCTGATGCATTTCGCCCCATCCACTCGGCGCAGCGCACAGGAATAAAGCGAAGAAATGGCACCCCGTATATTAATATGACACCTAAAATATTGTATGTCAGGTGAATAAATGCAATTTGCAGGGCCGCAACACTATTCCCGGTGACTGCGGTGGCAGCCAATACAGCTGTTACACAGGTACCAATATTAGCACCTAACGTGAACGGGTATATTTGCTTCAAACTAAATGAACCAGAGCCCGCCAGTGGCACCATGAGTGAGGTGGTCGTAGATGATGATTGCACTAGCATGGTAACCAATGTTCCAGAAAATATACCCGAAACAGGGCTTCGTCCAATTGCAGTATGCATAATGGTGCGCGCTTTTCCGACCATGAGTTCTTTTAATAGCTTACCCACCAGCGTGATAGAAATAAAGATCAGTACTATCCCAAGGATAATCAAAGCAATACCGCCACTCTGATCGCCCAATGATTGTAATGCATGCTTCACATTATCAACCACAGGCGACGTGGCTGCTTTAACAAAATTCAAACCGCTAATAGATGCCTCATTACCGCCATAAAAAATGTGGGCTAACATGGCCCCAAACTTCTCAAGAAACCCAAATGCCATCTCCAATGGTAAAAAGATAACAACTGATAACACGTTGAAAAAATCATGTACGGTGGCAGCAGAAAAAGCTCTTGCAAACTCTTTCTTTTCTTTAACGTGGCCTAAAGAAACAATGGTGTTTGTAATGGAGGTACCAATATTTGCCCCCATAACCATAGGCACTGCGACTGAAACGGGCAACCCTCCAGCAACTAGCCCAACGATGATAGACGTGACGGTTGATGACGACTGGATTAATGCCGTCGCTATAGTGCCAATAACCAAACCTGCAAATGGGTTGCTGGCGAATGCAAACAACTCCTTTGCATGTCCGCCTGCAGCCATTTTAAAGCCACCACCAATGATACTAACCGCACAAATAAGCAAATAAACCAGCGCGGCAACGGCCAGCCACTGTAAAACATTATTTGAAGCTTGAGCGGAGTTATTCGATTTAATGTTACTGATTAATTCAGTCATTATTACCTCACAATACAGTTGATAATTGGAAGCTTACGAATAAGATGAGTCAGAATGATGACAGTGAAACCAATGAATTTAGATTTGACTAATTATCGATATCCAATCAATGCATGATTTTTGATCAAAACTAAATGGAGGAGGTCGAAGTGGAGGAAGTCGAAAAACTGAGTTGTGCAGGAGAGGCTGAGTACTCTACGTGATACTTACACAATAAAGGTGCCACACACACGTCCGAACGATACTAAGCAATCACCCCACACAATTGGGACTCGGCATTTAAGACTAGCGGAAACCTACCTTCCAAGCTCAATACTGAGCGATTCTTATCTGCCGAGTCGCTATTTAAAATATGGTTCACAATGGTGATAAAATCAAGATAGCCAAATTCACTATTCTGCACACAATAACGATAACTTCTGACAAAAGCGATCATCTTCGCCGAAAAACACTCAATAATCGTTATTAAACACAATATATAGACTACTTTATAATAGTCTATATATTTTTGTAAAATCTCTTTTCACATTCCTACGCTTTACAAGTGACCACGGGTCATAATAACATATGACCCGTGGTCAGTAGAGACAACCCCTTCCATATACAACATAAAATTAGAGACAGCGATTATGCCAAAGTGGACAAGCAACGACATTCAAAGCCTAAGCGGAAAAACAGCGATTGTTACCGGAGCAAATAGTGGTCTTGGTTTAATTACTGCAAAGGAGCTAGCCGGTAAAGGATGCCATGTCGTAATGGCTTGTCGCAGTATCGATAAGGCAGAGACTGCAGCAAAAGAAATAAAAAGCGCTTACCCAAACGCATCAATTGAAATAATAGCGCTCGATCTATCAAGTATGGATTCAATCAAAACATTTTCTGATGAAATACATCAACGCTTCAAAGCAATAGACCTGCTTTGTAATAACGCCGGTGTAATGGATATCCCATTCCGCAAAACCACTGAAAATTTTGAAATGCAGTTTGGAACGAACCATTTAGGTCACTTTGCACTAACCGGTCGCTTGCTGGATTTAATCGCTCACACCGAAGGTGCACGTATCATCACTACCAGTAGCCTGATGCATATCCCAGGTAAAATTAACTTTGATGACCTCCACTGGAGTAATGGCTATTCTGGTTGGGGCGCTTACTTCCAAAGCAAGTTAGCCAATTTGTTATTCACCTACGAGCTTGAGCGAAAATTAAAAACATCGGGAGCCAAAGCAATTAGCGTTGCTAGCCACCCCGGATATGCATCCACTAACCTTCAACTAGTGTCAGCACAAATGGAAAGCTCATCATTTCAAGAGAACCTTTGGAAGTCGATGAATGCCTGTGTTGCCCAAAGCGCTGAAATGGGGGCATTACCGACACTCTACGCGGCAACTAACCCGTATATTCAAGGGGGCAATTTTATAGGCCCAAGAGTCCTTGGCTGGAGAGGGTATCCAAAGAAAGTTCAATCAAGTAAGCGTTCAAAAGATAAAGCGGTTGCCTCGAAGCTTTGGTCAGTATCAGAGGAGTTAACAGGAGTTGCCTACGCATTCAAATAGTCAACAGCTGTCGGGTGGGCAGAACAGAAAATGAATCCCGCTTATTTTTTAACAAGCGCGGGTTAACCCATTTACCTTCAAGGGCTTCTTTTTTAGGACCGTAAAGTCTCATAACGGCATAAAAAGGACCATCAGGAGCCGGCAACCAGATCCTTAATTTCTTTAGCGGTAAGCGGTGCTTCCTCAGTGCTAGATTTTACTTCTTTTGAGTAAAGGAATAGCGATAAGTGCTCTGATATTTTTTTCTTTATCATAATACATCCTTATAAGTAATTGAATATAAAAAACGTGATCTCTGCATTAAAGAAATCACGCCGAGCTACCATCCCTTATTGTTAATCGATATATTTAATATCAATTTTCTCAATTTTTCCGTTGAACTTGAACGGCGCGCGATCAAAATAATCCAGTGCTACTGGCGAACCTAAGTCCATACCTACATCAAAGGTTTCTGACGCAGTATGACCTCCTGGGACCGATCGTTCGATACGTCCCTGTCCAACTTGCTTGCCATTAACTTTTAGGGTGAGAGTTGCTGAAGCCATACGCTCTTGAGTATCATATTTTGTCTCTACTTCGATTTTCACCTTACCGGTCGGGATGGCTGTTTGTGAAGCAATCTTGTAACGGTTCAGAGTCATCGCATTATACTCAGCTTTTAAAACCCCCTTATCCATGTAAACAGTAAACCCTGATGAAATACCACCAAGGGCATAAAGTACCCCTTCAGCATTTTTTCCGATTTCTGCATCAATCACAGCCACTTTAGACCGCCCACTTGTGAATTTTGGAGCCATTGCTTCTGGAATACGGTTTTGCCCTTCATAAAAGGTCCACTCCAACAGCGGTGAAGAGGGTAATTCGCTGGGACTAATAAGTAATGTGTATATGGAAGCACCGATAGGATACACAAGGTTTTCCGTAGCTTCTTTATCAAAAATAATCTTCATCTCAGCCAGTTTTTCTGGGTTTTCTTTGGCGAGGTTCTTTGACTGAGAATAATCCTCGTTTAGGTTGTACAGCTCCCATTCATCTTTCGCTGGATCCCAGTCCCAAACGGCAGAGATGTCGGTCGACCAAGGCGTTCTGGGACTTTGAGCTCCTGCGAACCAACCATCATGGTAAATCCCACGACTACCTATGATCTCAAAATATTGGGTTTTATCAGCAGCCTTCGCATCAGGGTTATCAAATGTATAAGCCATGGAAACCCCATCAAGTGGCAGTTGCTTGAAACCATCTACAACATCAGGAGGTGTGATATCAAGTATCTCATAAATCGTTGCCGCAATATCATTAACATGATGAAACTGCGAGCGGACTTTTCCATCGTGCTTGATCTTTTTAGGCCAGGAAATAACAAGCGGGGTGCGGGTTCCACCTAGATGTGCGGCGACCAATTTGGTGCTCTGAAATGGTGCTGAGCCTGAAAAAGCCCATCCATGGTGATACATAACATCGAGCTTTGGACCACCCAGAGCATCCATTCCACCATAATCTTTGCTGAGTACTTTAATCTGCTGATCAATGGTAGATGGCATACTATTTTGAGCCAATAATTCAGAGATAGTGCCGTTCATGCCTTCTGCCGAAGGACCATTATCGGAGTTAATATAGATAACCAAGGTATTATCGAGCAATCCTTGTCGTTCTATCTCATCAACAATTTTTCCGTACTGCACATCAGTGTGTTCTAGGAACCCGGCATAGATTTCCATCAATCGTGTTTGAAATTCTCGTTCTGACTTAGGGATATCATCCCATTTCTGCATGCCTTTTTGTAGCGGATTGAGAACGGCATCCTGAGGGATCCATCCCAGTTCTTTTTGTTTTTTAATGGTCATGGTTCTGAGCACTTCCCAGCCTTCATCAAATTTGCCGTCATATTTGTCTGCCCACTCTTTAAAGATATGAAAAGGACCATGAACCGCACCCGGTGTGAAATAGACAAAGAATGGCTTATCCGGAGTGAGCGTTTTGCTGGTACGCATCCACTGGATGGCTTTTTCAGCCATATCTTCGGTCAGGTGATATTTGGAATCATGAGGCGCTTCGATGGGATTGGTGTTTTCGAACAGTACAGGTTCATACTGTGAGGTTTCACCGGCAATGAAGCCGTAGAAGTAATCAAACCCAAGGCCTGTAGGGTACCTGTCAAACGGACCTACTCTTGTAAGATCCGTTACCGGTGTATTGTGCCATTTTCCGAACGCTCCAGTGTTGTAGCCGTACTCATTAAGTACCGTAGCAAACGTTGCGGTCGACTTGGGAATTTTTCCTACATAACCATCCCAATCCGAAGCAAGCTCTGCAATCTGTCCTGCCCCTACTCTATGATGGTTGCGCCCCGTTAACAAGGAAGCCCTTGTAGGAGAACACATAGCCGTAGTATGAAAGGCATTGTAGCTGACACCTGTATTAGCCAGGCGCTCCATGGTTGGCATATGTACAGGGCCACCAAAAACTTCAGGGTTCGAAAAGCCGGCATCGTCAGTCATAAAAATAACAATGTTTGGTGCATCTTTTGGCAGGCGTGATTTATCGGCACGCCACTGATGTTTTGAATCTGCCAGAGTTTTACCCACAGTACTGGCCGAAGATGCCTCTGGAAATGGCAATACTTTGCCAGAATCATCGCCTTTCAGACTGACTTCCGTCTGAGTATCTGCTGTCTCTTGGCATGCACTGACTAGCATTCCTAGTAAAGGAATAGCGATAAGCGCTCTGATATTTTTTCGTTTCATTATAGTGTGCCTCTATGAACATCATGAAAGGTTAATAATGCGATCTTTGAATAACAAAGATCACGCTTAATTTAAATCGTATTATTAATCGATGCATTTAATATCAATTTTATTAATAGTTATTATTTATTAGCTGGCCAAGGTGCTGACTGCGGATATTCCAACAGCGCATCTGCTTCCGCCTTACAATCTCGCACAGGCTTTAATCCCTTTGCCCGAACGTCTTCAAGTTCAATTTTTGATGCCTCTACTGCCGCACGAAATTCTGGATTTGAATGCAGCTGTGCAACGGCAGAAGCGCCTGTTATACGCCCCATTAATACATCGCTCTGCCAATGTACATTACAGATAGTCCGACTTTGGCCAAACGCCCAGCCTCGTGCGAGAATAGCATCGGTCTGCTCTGGAGAAATTTCAGTAAGAATCAGCGCCCAAGCCCAGCCAATCGCCGTATGCCCTGAAGGGTATGAGCCATCATTTCTTAGCGCCTCTTCGTCACTTGGACTGCAGGTAGCCTGCTTATTCAGAACGAACGGACGCGTTCGATCGTAGTGGTTCTTTGCTGAATAACTAGAAAGTCCAGCATCCGCTAAGGTTCGATGTAGCAGCCTATAAAGCTGCGGGGTTTCTTCTTCAGAGATAGGGGCATTTAATGCGCACGAGAAAGTACCAGCTACTGCAGGAAAGCTCAGATCAGCATCTTGCGCTGCTAATTTCCAACGAGGAGTGTCTTGTAATGCAAGGCTTTCGAAATTCACTTTCTCATCAAGAGCAAAGGCAACAGAATCTTCTGCAGGGGGCGGTGGTATTAATGCCAAACTATTAGGCAATGTCTTAACCGGTAAATACCCTTGTAAAATACCTGGATGTATTTCGGGTACAGGTTCAAGTTTATTTTTCGTATTAAAACTTGAACAACTTGTTAACAACGAAATAACCACACAACCCAAAATACTTTGGATCATCGGAATTTTTTTATTTTTCATAGAAACGTCCTTTTCAATACTATTCTTTGTGCATAGAACTAAAACATAAGAAACAAAGAACTGAAACTCGATTCTCTGCTTCTCATTTTTACTCCTTCTTTTTTTATCTAACTGCCTTCGCTTCAGGAGCCTTCCAAGTCCCATCAAAATATGACGTATCCGGTAAGTAGATTCGCAGCATGTAATTCCAGTTAGGCATAATAGGTAAAAAATTTGTCTGTGATGAATCACCACCAAAATGGATTGTAACTGCACCATCTTTATCTATTTTTGCTTTGCGACTATTGACGACATATTTTTCAAATTCGTTCTGCTGGAAATACCCTTCGTCGTTATAAACACTGATTGACCAAAAAGCGCCATCACGTACGGGAACATCTTTTAGGGTTAATGTGTATGCTGTTTTACCATCATTTTTTTGCGGAAAATACGACTGATACGTCGCGTGCTCAGGCTCCCAGCCACCCCACTGATCTGCGGTGGTAATAAGGTGGTTGATAGGGTTAACTTTCTCGCTGCTGGCACCATACGCTTTGTCGCGATTGGGTTGATAACTTCCTAAAACTTTAAGCGCTTCGCGTATTTCACCCAGTGCAACAGGATCCCAATTAGGTAGATCTATCTCGCCCTTATTTTTCTGAATGACTTTTAAGCCGTCTTGGATTTTGTAAGCTTCATCTAGGTCATTTGGATCCTCTGCATCAACAAGCGTACGCGCGATAATCGCAACATAACGACTGCCCATATTTTCTTTCGTCAGCTTGTACTCGCCAGCCTCATAGACCGTTAGCTTAGAAAAATGCCCTTCATTAATGACTAAGATAGACTGATACCGCCCCTTAGAGTCTGGCTTAATTAGAGTCGCAGGCTCGTTAAGATCCAGTACTAATGAGGAGTAAAGTGTATCGCGGTTCATGCGAACAACATTTTGTTCATCAAGCGGTGTAAAGCCGCGAACATGCGTCCATTTACCAAAACTATCAAGAGTTTTAACTGAAACATTAATCATGTGATGAGTCTCAGCAGTAGGAAATTGTTCTAAAGTAACGGGGATTGTTTTGGGGGAGTCAGATACGGCCTCCTTGGCCTCTAACGAGACAACACCTACTGTCAAAAACGCTAATCCTATCCTTAGGAATTGCTGCATATTAAAATTCATTTTCAATTCTCGTTTCTCATGCATGTCAAATGGAAAACTACTCACCGCTCTGCAAAAGTGCAATAGCGGTGGTTGTAGCAATAGCTATCACTTTACTATTTCAAATCTAGAACTTACTTTACTAGCTCGAAATCACTTGGCTTCCAAGTTTTATCAAACCAAGGTTCTAGCGGTCCATAAAGGCGTAAAATGGTAAGGTTGCTTTTTCCTGGCATCGTTTGAATCCAGTTACCTTCTTTACCTTTTGGTGCTTTTGGCCCAAACCAAATGGTATACGATCCATCTTTATTGGGTTTAACTGCTGGCATATTACTGTCAAGACCGGCTGATTTTTGGTCTGTCTCTAACATCGAACGATGCTGACCTGAATACACCATAAATGACCAAAAGTTATTGACAGGGATGGGCGAAGGTAATGTCACCTTGTAAGTATTCCCGCCATCTAGGTAGTTTCCTTTCGAATCTTTTACCGTCGCCGCATAAGCTGAGCCTGTGCCTACCTTTGGCGTTGCCATCGCAGGTGTAATACCCGTAGCGGCATAATGGAACATAATGCGATCATCTAAAACCAGTTCGCCGTTATCCATAAAGTCGTGACCACCAGAGAAAGAGGTATACCACTGACGATCTGGGTAGAAGTAGGCTGCTTTCTTACGCGGTTGAAACGTAATAGATCGAGCGGTAGCGTTACCGATTGCAGCCGCATCTTTCAGGATTTTCTTCATTCGTGCATCGGGGGCAAAAGGCTTACCTTTTTTAATGCCGATAGACGCAAATAGCCCAACGAGATCAGGATTGAAAGCATCGGCAGGCTCATATTGAACAACCGCGTTAAGCTCCTTATAGAAATGTTCATCATTCGCATGAATCGTATTAATCTGCTTACCAGAAAGGTTGAATGTTTTTTGCTTGGGTGGATTATTGGCCTGCGCTAGAGGATAAGCTCGAAACGATTCTCTTAGGCCTCTTGTCGATGCCTTCAAGTCGCCATCCTTCACAAAAACCCGCATTAATAACCAGTGACGATAGGTCGTTGATTTGGCAACAAAGTAACCTTCTGGAATATCACCTTCATAGTCAGGGCCGACAAACAGATACTTACCGCCTTTACCTTTATCAGGTCCCGTCAGGCCAACGTCAGTCACGAAACGAAAATAGGCATCATCAAGTGTGCCAAGAACAGCGGGCGGTACTTCTACGACAATGGGACCACCTTTCAAATCAATCTCAGCAAAGGCATACGGCGTGGTTGATTGCGCCGTTAATAATAGGCCGCGTGCATCCAATAAGTCTGCCCAAACCGCTAAGTCCCCCGGCTCTAAACCTGCCTCTTTCAGCCCTTCAAGCATCGCATAAATGGAAGCTGCGGGCATGCCGCTAAGAAAAGCCTCAACACCGCGTGATACATCAAGAAAGTCATAGGTTTTTTTTACGGTAGCATCGCTTGGCATACCATCGAAAAACTCGAGATTACGCAGTAAATCGGTTTTTACCTTATCAGGGGTAAGTAAATATTCAGGTACATCCGCAGCATATTGGGGCGCTTTTGTATTTTGTGAATCGGTCGTAGATGCACAAGAAGCAAGCATCAAGGCTGATAATGTAAGCGCAATAGAGGAAATATTTCTAGTGCTATTCATCTTTTTTCCTTTTTGATTAAAACGATAATAATATTTTTTTCACCATCTGTTTAGCCATAATGGGTAAACAGGAATTACATCGGAATTTTTATCTACATTTAATCGATATATTTAATATTAATGCTGTTAATTTTTCCGTTGAACTCAAATGGGGCTCTATCGAGGTAATCCATAGCAACTGGTGAGCCTAAATCGATACCCACATCAAAGGTTTCAGATGCCGTGTGTAGTGATGGAACGGATCGCTCAATACGCATTTGCGCCACTTGCTTATCGTTAACCGTTAAGGTCAGTGTTGCAGGACCGATTCGCTCATTACCGTCATACTCAGTTTTCACTTCAATTCTAACTTTGCCCGTTGGAATCGGAGATGTTGATGAAGCTTTATAACGATTCAGGGTCATTGCATTGTACTCAGCCTTTAATAGTCCCTTGTCCATATAAGCTGTGAACCCGGAAGATGTTCCTCCAACCGCAAACAACACGCCTTCGGCATCTTTATTTATTTCAGCATCGATAATGGCAATAGAAGAGCGCCCACTCAAAAACTTGGGTGCTAAGGCTTCAGGAATCCTGTCTTGACCTTCATAGAACGTCCATTCGGTCAGGGATGAAGCAGGCATCTCGCTAGGACTAAAAAATACGGTGTAGTAAGAAGCTCCGATAGGATACACAAGATTTTCCGTGGCTTCTTTATCAAAAATAGTTTTCATCTCAGCCAGTTTTTCTGGGTGTTCTTTGGCGAGATCCTTTGACTGCGAAAAGTCTTCAGTCAGGTTGTACAGTTCCCAGGTATCTTTCTCTGGCTCAAAATTAACAACTCCCGAAGGATCTGAAGTCCAAGGTGCTTTGGGACCAAAGGTTCCTGCAAACCATCCATCATGATAGATACCGCGACTGCCCATTAGCTCGAAATATTGCGTCTTTTTAGTTCCCTTAGCCTCAGGCTTATCAAAACTATAAAGCATCGATTTTCCATCTAAGGCTTGCTGCTCCACACCATTAACCACTTTAGGCGGAGTAATATCCAATACATCGTAAATAGTCGCCGCAATATCATTCACATGATGAAACTGATTACGCACCTTACCGTCATGCTTAATTTGTTTCGGCCAGGAAATTACCAACGGGGTACGGGTTCCGCCCATATATGCTGCGAGTAATTTTACACCCTGAAATGGTGTCGCCCCAGCATAGGTCCAACCGTGGTGATACATCACCTCAAGTGTTGGTCCACCGAGTGCATCTAAACCGCCATACTCTGTGTTGAGAACCTCAATTTGTTGCTCAACGGTGGACTCCATTGTGTTCTGTGCCAACAGTTCGGAGATAGTACCATTATAACCTTCGGCGGAAGGGCCGTTGTCGGAGTTAATATAAATAATCAATGTATTATCGAGTAATCCCTGGTTTTTTATCTCATCTACAATTTTTCCATATTGAACATCGGTATGTTCCAGGAAGCCGGCAAAGATTTCCATCAAGCGAGCTTGAAACTCTCTTTGTGATGTTGGAATATCGCTCCATTTCTGCATACCTTTCATCAGTGGGTTCAAAGTAGCGTTCTGCGGAATCCATCCCATTTCTTTTTGTTGCTCAAAGGTTACCTGACGTAAAGCTTCCCAGCCCTCATCAAATTTTCCATCATACTTGTCAGCCCACTCTTTAAATACATGAAAAGGCCCATGTACAGCACCAGGCGTGAAGTAAAGCAAGAATGGCTTTTCAGGCTCTAGCGTTCTGCTTGTTCTCATCCATTGGATCGCTTTTTCAGCTAAATCCTCGGTCAAGTGATACTTAGGGTTGTGAGGCACGTTAATGGGGTTGGTATTTTCAAACAACATCGGTTCGAACTGCGAGGTTTCGCCTGCCATAAAACCGTAAAAGTAATCAAACCCCATTCCTGTTGGATATCGGTCGAATGGACCTAGCTTTGTAATATTAGTTATTGGTGTGTTATGCCATTTTCCAAATGCCGCCGTGTTGTAGCCGTAATCAGAAAGCACTTGAGGAAAGGTTGCTGTCGATTTAGGGATTTCACCTACATAACCATCCCAGTCTGAAGCGAATTCAGCAATTTGCCCTGCACCTACACGATGATGGTTTCGCCCAGTAAGTAAACTTGCACGCGTAGCCGAACATTGTGCGGTTGTATGAAATGCGTTATAGCTAATGCCAGATTTAGCAAGGCGCTCCATCGTTGGCATATTAACAGGGCCACCAAAGGCGCTTGAATTGGCAAAACCGGCATCATCCGTCATAAAGATAACGATGTTGGGTGCATCTGCCGGCAAATGATTTTCTGCTTTGCGCCACTGGTGTTTTGAATCTTTCAGGGTTTTCCCGGCCGTACTTGCTGACGCTGGCTCAGGAAAAGGTAAGGTATGCCCAACAAAGTCAGATTTTACTGATTGAACAACTTGCTTAGACTCTGCTGGTTTTTCGCAAGCCGTAACCAAAACTCCCATTAAAGGGATAGCAATCAATGCTTTTATCTTTTTTAGTTTATACATAATTTCATCTCCATATTTTAATTTGATGCTAATTTCAGCTCAATTACCTTTTTGTTTTATAGGCGCAAACAATGAAAAACGAATGCACTTTTTAGTAGTACATTCGTTCCTATATTATTTATTTAACCTTGACTGCTGTTGGTAATTTATAGGCGTCCAATTGATCTAATTTTGGCTCGTATACCCGCATGATAAAGTTCCAGCCTTGGGTGATGGGTAAGTTGTTTTTAGCATTCTCACCACATTCACCGAAGTTAGCATCAAAACTACCATCGTCATTAAAAGTAATGTTGTTTTTATTCAAAATCGCTCTTTCATCAAACATCCAGCCTTCAGCATCGTACATAGTGATCGAGAAGAACCCTGGGTTATTAAATGGAGGTATTTTATAGTTTGCGCTATAACAACCGGTGCCATCACCACCCTCTTGAACATATCCGATGTATCTCGCATTGGCATCAGGCAACAACCCCCACCCTGCAGCCGTGCCGAGTAAGTGCAAATGATCGTCAACCGTACCACGAGCTCCTTGCATATTATTCATTGAATCCATGGCTAACGCTTCATTAGCAAGTTTGACTCTAAGCGTTTCTAGTTGCTCCATATTATAATTAGGTTGTTTAAAGACTTTATCGCCTTTAACGTCTAGCTTTATGGCTTGTTGTAAAGCGACTACTTTTTCAACATCTGCGGGGTCACTCAGATCAATGGCTGTACGTACACTAATATGAACAAAATCGCTGTCTGTATCGCTTATAATTGGGTATGTACCTGCGCCAATGTAAACGTCATTAACGTAGTGATCATTTTGTGTGATCTGTGCAGACATATAGCGACCATCGGTTTCTGGCAAAGTGATGTTTACACCTTTTGAAGCATCAACTACCGCTCCGCTGTACACCGTATCTTGATTCATTCGGACAACGACTTGCTTACTCAAATCAAATTCTTTTACAGGAAGGTGGACGAATTTATTTTCCCCTCCTAGTTTAACGGTACCGCCAAATGCGACGTCTGACTCAGCTACTTTATAGTTTTCAATCGTCACAGGAATTGTATCAACCGCGCTAGCAATAGATGCTTCCTTTTGTGTTTCTGTGCCAGAGCAGCCAGAGATTAGAAAACTACTCACGACCAATCCAGTTGTGATGATAGGGCTATTACTTTTATTGAAAATTCTCATTTTGTTCTCCCTTCTAACAATAATTGATTACTACTTATAGAAATATATTTCAGCAATTTGACAGCCAGTTTCAAAACATAATCTCCGCGCGGGTATAAATGGGGTCGTTAATATCGGGCTGCGCAGTTAACGGTTTGATTGTACTTACATCACTGTTAATATACGTAAAGTTAAAACATTAAAAAACAGCTATAAACTAATGTCATGTATGAATGAAATCGATCACTTGGCTTATAGCCATCGGTTATTCTTTACCATTTTTAGGTTTTCTAGTATAAATCAGTCTATTATTAGACTTACTCCTTTATATTTAGGAACATCCTTCCCTTATGAGTTTACTCTGGATCGTACTACTGCCCCTCTTGGGTACTTTAGTCCCTCTATTTACCGAGCGCTTTGGTCGAAGTTTTTGTGCCTTTTCTGTCGCGGTGTTACCGGCTGCGGCATTGATTCTGGTGTTAATCGCTGCGGGGGATGTTTTTGACGGCCAAACCCTTCGTCAATCATTTGAATGGATTCCTGCAATGGGGCTGGAATTATCATTTAGGCTTGATGGTCTGGTTCTGTTGTTCTTATTCTTAATATTGGGCATCGGCTTACTGGTCATCCTTTATGCTCGCTATTATTTATCATCCAAAGACGCCATGGGGCGGTTCTATGCTTACCTGATTCTATTTATGACAGCGATGGTGGGCATTGTATTATCCAACAATATGATTCAGCTATGGATGTTCTGGGAACTCACCAGTGTAAGCTCCTTTCTTCTAATCAGTTTTTGGTCCCACAAATCTGAGGCTCGAAAAGGTGCCAGAATGGCCTTAGCCGTTACCGGAGCAGGCGGACTAGCTTTGCTGGCGGGCTTACTGTTAATCGGTAACATCGTAGATAGTTATGATCTCGATACTGTATTGGCTAATGGCGATTTAATTCGCTCTCATTCAATGTATCCTGTGGCCTTAATTCTCGTTCTTTTGGGCGCCTTCACTAAGTCAGCCCAGTTCCCGTTTCATTTCTGGCTACCTCATGCTATGTCGGCACCCACACCAGTAAGTGCTTACTTACACTCCGCGACCATGGTAAAGGCAGGCATCTTTTTGATGGCACGTTTTTACCCGGTATTAGCAGACACTGACCTTTGGTTTGTTATTGTGAGTTTAACCGGCCTATCTACGCTGCTGTTCGGCGCGTATATTGCCCTATTTAAGCATGATTTAAAGGGGCTACTGGCTTACTCCACCATCAGTCATCTAGGGCTTATTACCTTATTATTTGGCCTCAATTCTGAAATGGCGGCTGTGGCTGCTATTTTCCATGTTATTAACCACGCCATCTTTAAAGCATCGTTGTTCATGGCAGCGGGCATTATTGACCATGAAACCGGTTCACGTGATATGCGTAAACTAAACGGTTTATGGAAATATATGCCCCATACCGCCACTTTAGCGATGGTTGCAGCCTCATCTATGGCGGGCGTTCCATTACTTAATGGCTTTCTCTCCAAAGAAATGTTTTTTGCTGAAACGTTAAATCAAAGTACTTTGGGTTCGCTATCGTGGATGATTCCGGTATTAGCGACCTTAGGTGCGGCTTTTGCCGTCGCTTATTCTTTACGTTTTATTCATGATGTTTTCTTTAATGGCGAGCCCATTGATTTACCCAAAACACCTAAAGAGCCTCCTCGTTACATGAAAATACCTGTCGAGATATTGGTGGCCTTATGCTTGTTGGTAGGCATCTTCCCGGGCTATGTTGTAGGAGGATTATTAAATATAGCTTCACATGCCGTATTGGGTGGAAATGTACCTCATTACGATCTCGCCATTTGGCATGGTTTTAATATCCCCTTGTTTATGAGCTTTTTTGCCATGGCGGCAGGTATTACGATTTATTATAACCGTCGCCACTTATTTCAGTTTCAATCACATTTTGACGAGCCTGACGCCAAACATATTTTTGAGGGCGCCATTCAATCTGTCGTTAAATTTTCTAAACGCATCATAGAGAAACTGGAAAATGACTCCCTGCAACGATATATGTTTCTGCTCTTAGTCTTTACCTTAGTCGTATCTGCTGGCCCGCTACTAGAGCTCAAAAACAGTATAGGCCCCAAAACCCAACTTCCCCTTAATGCAACAGCACTAGTAGGCGCCCTGTTATTAATATTCAGCGCTATAGCCACGGTTATCTGGCATAGATCGAGAATGGTTGCCCTCATCTTTCTCTCCGTTGTTGGTTTGATGGTTTCTGTGGCTTTTGCTTATTTTTCAGCGCCAGATCTAGCATTAACACAGCTGACAGTCGAAATTGTAACGATTATTCTCTTGTTACTGGCACTCTTCTTTTTACCTCAGAATACCCCCAGAGAATCAAGCCCTGGCCAATTAAGTCGACATGCAATCATATCGGCTTTGGTTGGCGGTGTAATAGGCACCATCAGCTATGTACTCATGACCACACCACAAGAAAGCATCTCAAGTTTCTTTCTTGCTAACAGTAAAGTTGGAGGCGGGGGCACCAATGTGGTAAACGTTATTTTGGTTGATTTCAGAGGGTTTGATACCCTGGGTGAGATCACCGTTTTAGGCATTGCAGCGCTAGGTATCTTTAAGTTAATCGCAGGCATGCGCCTTTATATGCCTATTAGCGATGAGAAAAAACGCCCTTGGAGCAATGACTCCCACCCTATGATGTTGGAAATGGTATCTCAGAGCCTGCTTCCTTTAGCCTTGCTTATATCTGCATATATTTTCTTGCGCGGGCATAATTTACCGGGTGGTGGCTTTATAGCAGGTCTTATCACCTCTGTGGCTATTATTCAGCAATATATGGCCCATGGTGTGAGCTGGATAAAATCT
>JADGDV010000026.1:0-10830 GCA_016744695.1 Hahellaceae bacterium | reverse complement strand
GGGCATAATTTACCGGGTGGTGGCTTTATAGCAGGTCTTATCACCTCTGTGGCTATTATTCAGCAATATATGGCCCATGGTGTGAGCTGGATAAAATCTAGGTTACAGCTTGATTATCAATGGCTCATTGCCGGAGGAATACTCATAGCAACCATGACAGGTTTAGGCAGTTGGCTATTTGACCGTCCATTTTTAACTACCTGGTTTGATCACTTTCATCTTCCGTGGGTAGGTGAATTTGAACTCGCCAGCGCGATGGCATTCGACTTAGGGGTTTATTTCACAGTGATAGGCGCTACCATGCTCATCTTGGCAAACTTAGGCAAAATGAGCACCAGTGAGCGAATGAGAACGACTACGTACAATGATACACACAATAAGGAGCAAAACTAATGGAAGAAGTTTACGCGCTCTGTGTTGGAGTTTTAACCACATGCGGTGTATTTCTCACCCTACGTGGACGTACCTTTTCAGTGGTTATGGGGCTCACCTTACTGTCTTATGCGGTGAATTTGTTTCTTTTTTCCAGCGGTCGCCTAAAACTAGATGGCGCAGCTGTACTCGGTCAATCAAGCAGCTATAGTGACCCATTACCTCAGGCACTTGTACTAACGGCTATTGTGATTGGTTTTGCAATGACAGCCTTCGTCGTCATACTTGCCATGCGGTCTCGGGCAGATCAAGGCAATGATCACGTAGACGGCAACACACCGCCTTCTTCCTCAGAATATTCCCGCCATAAGAGGAAGAGTTAATGCAGCACTTAGCAATACTTCCTATTCTGCTTCCGCTATTAGCAGGCGTATTCTTATTACTCCCCCCCCTCAGTCACTCTATCGAGCGTCAGCGGGCAGTTACAATAATCACTAGCTTACTGTTAGTCATTATCTCGGCTTCATTGTTATTTGTTAGTGACCAGCAAGGTACGCAGCTCTATGTTCTGGGTGATTGGCAGCCACCTTATGGCATTACATTGGTGGCTGACAGACTTTCAACCATGATGGTGCTACTTACAGCCATTCTCGCCCTAGCTGCCCAGCTTTATGCCTGCGCGGGAGATGATCGCAAAGGTATGTATTTTCACCCATTGTTTATGTTCCAAGTAATGGGTATCAACGGTGCGTTTCTTACCGGGGATATATTTAACCTATTTGTATTCTTTGAAATACTACTCATGGCCTCTTATGCGCTACTTATACACGGCGGAGGCAAGCAAAAAACGAAAGCCAGTGTGCACTATGTAATACTCAACTTAGTGGGCTCCAGTATTTTCTTATTTGCCCTTGGCATGCTCTACGGTACGCTTGGCTCATTAAACATCGCTGATATGGCTATTCGAGTGCGCGCTTTATCAGTAGAAGAACAGTCCATTGTTAAAGCCGGCGGTTTAATGCTCCTAGTGGTCTTTGGCCTCAAAGCAGCCATGCTGCCTTTGAACTTCTGGCTACCGCGCACCTATGCAGCCGCTAGCGCCCCGGTAGCCGCATTATTTGCCATTATGACCAAGGTAGGTATTTACAGCATTCTTCGAGTTCATACCGTTATTTTTGGTGATGATGCCGGTGCATTAGCTAATATAGCCCTGCCTTGGTTGTGGCCTTTAGCATTGTTAACCTTAACTATTGGCTCCATTGGCGTAATTGCCAGCCCCTCACTCAGGTTAACAACGGCAAACCTCGTTATTATCTCAGTTGGCACCTTATTATTAGCCATTGCACTTAACAGTGAACTAGCGACCTCTGCCGCGCTGTATTACATGGTGCACTCAACGCTAATAGCCGGTGCTTTATTCTTAATTTCTGACATCGTAAAGACTGAGCGAGGCAAAGCTGAAGATCGTTATGTTGTCGCTCGTCAGATGAAACAGGCCAAAACCATCGGCATCGCCTTTTTCATTGCGGCTTTAGCCGTTATTGGAATGCCCCCTTTATCAGGTTTTATTGGAAAGACCTTATTACTACAAGCCGCCTATAGTGGGCTTGAGATGGGCTGGGTTTGGAGTTTTGTTCTAGTGAGCAGCCTTGCCGTACTTATTTCACTTTCACGCGCTGGCAGCACACTATTTTGGCGTCACAGTGGTGAGAAAATCAGCCAAGATAAACTACCCCCACTGAAGCTAGGTGCCGTTTATTTATTATTAGCCGCCTCTCCTTTGCTGGTTATTTTTGGCGGCCCTGTTACTCAATTTACGCAAGCAGCGGCAGTGGAATTGCACACTAGTGTTCAGACTCATGAACAAACAGTACAAGCAGGAGGACAGTAAATCATGAAAGAGAAACCTAAGTTTCGATTGTTTCCAATGCCTGCTCATTCTTTATTATTGTTCGTTGTCTGGTTACTACTCAACAATACCGTAGCACCAGGGCACATTGTGTTAGCTACATTCTTTGCACTCACTATTCCCTTGCTGACCAACAGGTTACAAGACCCTCAACCTAGTTTCCAAAAACCCTGGTTGTGTCTGAAATATGTATTACGAGTCATTGGCGATATTATTGTTGCTAATTTTGAAGTCGCTTTATTGGTATTAGGCCCAAACCGAAAGCTCACGCCTGGTTTTGTGGCAATCCCAATTGATATTAAGCATAAATTTCCCATTACTATTCTCGCCAGCACCGTCTCTTTAACGCCTGGCACCGTGAGCGCGGAAGTGTCTTCTAACGAACACTGGCTCTATGTGCACGTACTACACCTTAGCGATGAAGAAGCACTCATCAGCTTAATTAAGCAACGTTACGAAGCGCCATTAAAGGAGATTTTTAAATGTTAAATGGTGCTATTGTGATCGCCAGTACACTGGTGTGTATTTCACTCTTATTAAATCTTTGGCGTTTGGTCAAAGGCCCTGATTTATCAGATCAAATTCTAGCAATAGATACGATGTACATTAACAGCATCGCGCTTATTATTTTATTTGGTATTTCAATAGGTTCTGCTCTGTATTTCGAGGCAGCACTGCTGATCGCTATGTTAGGGTTTGTGAGCACAACGGCTATGTGCAAATATTTATTACGTGGCGACATCATTGAATGATGAATAAAAAAATTGAATAGAGGTAATCATGGAATTTTGGATTGAACTAACGGTATCGATATTTCTGGTAACAGGCGCCATTTTTGTATTTATTGGGTCACTCGGGCTCGCGAAGCTTCCCGACTTTTACACCCGTTTACATGCGCCAACCAAGGCCACAACGTTGGGTATGGGCTGCTTGTTAATCGCATCGATGGTGATTGTCACCTACCGCCAAGGCTACCTAAGTTTACATGAGCTGCTAATTACCTTATTTCTTTTAATTACCGCACCGGTAACCGCTCATATGCTGGCTAAAACAGCATTGCACCATAAAGTGGCTATACTAGATAAATCATCCGGTAAAAGCCTATCTCAACAAGCAAGAGAGCGAATGACACCTAAGGAATAGCTAGCAAACCCATGAGCTGACTTTAGGCTGCCGCTCTCCAAATAGATGAGAGTCAATCATTTCTACTAATTGAGTATCTCGACTCACAACATCCATATAATAATTCAATATTTTGAAATCAGGACAGGGCTGTGCCTTTATTAAGGCTATCTGCTCCTTAGCTTTAATGAGCTCTTCGACCAAGCGTTGTTTTTGCGCATCAAGCGTTGTCATTGTTCCCATGTTTAATTCTCCTGAGGTTTACCTGTTAAAAATTATATATCCAACATTGAAGTCAAGCGGGACTCAGTTAACATTAAACGGTAACCCTGTGTAGTATTTGGTAGTCAAAGGTGAGGCAATGTTACACAAACAGATCAAGGCTCAATAAAAAACCCGACACAAAGGTCGGGTTTATATACTTCTCAAGTAATAGCTCACAAACAATATGTCTAAGCGCTAAAAATTAGCCAACACCTTAACCGCATCGGTAACACTTTCTTTGCTGATATAACCAATGCTACCAGGGTCTGATGAGACTTTAGTAATCACATCTGCATCACTCCCTAGCTCTTTAGGTGGCTGCCCTTTACCAGTAAATATTAACTTAGACCAGTAAGACTTTAATTGGCTATCTGATTTTTTAAGCACCTTTTCGTTAAACTCATCTCTTGCTGAATTGCCACTAGCCAAACCAACAGGCTTTACTTTGTGCCCACCTGGCAGGCTCTTTGATTTGCCTAAAAAGACCCGACTAATATCTTTAACTGAAGCAGTATCCGAAACGGATGGGTGCACAATAACAACCACTTCAGCCCAGCTATTGGCAACAAATAACGTTGAGAATAGGGCTGCTATAATCAATTTAAATAATTTACTATTCATGCTCTATCCTCCTTAAAATACAAAATCAATACCGGCAGATATCAAGTCTGCATCGGCTGCATCATCAAGATCATCATCGTATGTAGTGTAATCAGCTTTAAGTGCAATGCCTGATTCCACTTCCCATCTAACACCCAAGGAATACGTCTCACTATCTTCTTCTTGTTGTGACACGGCACCTTTTACCAATGCCTGTAGATAGGGATCTGCTAGCGTTTTATATACATCAGAACTGGGATCGTTGTCATCCATACCGTAAGTGGCATGCACAGTAAACTGATTAATCCGCACACCGGCCGAGACGTATAACGACTCTTGATCAGAGAATGCGTTAGCATCATCAAACTCATAATACGTATACTCAGCTAAAACAAACCACGCGCCAGGGTCATACCCGATATACGTTCCAAAGAAATTGACCGTTTCTTCATCTGCTCGTACTTCAGACATAACGGCTTCAGTTTCTGCAGCCGTTAAACCCGTAGACGGCAAACCAGCAGCGGCTGGATTTTGTAATACCGCGGCAAGCGAATCAAACGCCTGAGCCTCATAACTAAGTTCCGGCACTAAGCCATAATTAGCACCAAAATTTAAATCGTTCCAGGTAAAATCAAAGTTTACCAAATGACTCATTGTTGTTTTAAAGTTTGCAGGCTCAATACCCGTTGTTCCCGATGGAACATAATCTGAAATTTCTTCACCAATAAATTTATAAGTGAAGTTAAAATCAATGTCTCCTAAGGCTGTATTATACAAAAACCCCAAACCGTTACCTGAGCTAAAGGGCAGTGAATAAACCCCTTGAGGTGGGCGGATCCAATGATATGCGTAACCTACGTCTACATAATCAGAATATTTATACAAATTAAAGCGTTGCCTACCCGCCATAACAATTAGGCTATCAGTTGCCTGATAACTTAAATAAGCCCATTCAAAATCAGGGTCAAAGTCATCTGCACCTCGCGCCATAATTTGTGCCGTAGCTGAAAACTTCTCTCCTATAGGCGCTGCCACCTGTAGAGCAAATCGAGATTCATTTTGAAATGACAGATCATTGTCATTTCCATAAAGCGTTTCATCACTATCCAGTGTCTGACCAGCAACGATAGAACCAAATCCATTAATAGAGATTTGTTCCACATCATAAGCGGCTACAGGCAAGGAAAGGGCAACGCCACAAAGCGCAATCCCTGGCAGAATATTTCTTCTGGTGGACATTAGGTACTCCTGACTATTAAACTTAAAAACACCATCATCATCACCTTACAGGAAAGTAGCCAAGCGCTGTTTTGTCAATGAAAACCCTCTAGTTTTTCATTCATTTATTGGACGATTTACGTTTAATAAACTACGTTTCATACATAACTTCATAAAAAAAGTACCTTTTCAATTTCGGGATATTCAATGAGCTGGTTCAAAAACCTTAAGATCTTTTACAAGATCATGTTGATTCTTGCAGTCTATGTTGTAGCACTGGCTATCAACACAAGTATCGGCGTCAAATCTTTATTATCGACTCAGACTCACCTAATCACACTTGAAGAAAAGATATACGACTCCGTCCGATTAGCAACAGCTAATGAACCTCTATTGAAACGCGCAGATGAGCTACTCACTCAAGCCGTTAGCTTTTCAGAAGATGACCTTAAAGTTCAAGGTGCAGACAGCATCACGAAATTGGTTAAGAATCTTAACCAACTTAAACAATTAGACGCATCCCGTGAGGCGGAGTTAAAAAACATTGAAGACAATGTAAATAAATATAAAGCTATTGCCGTCCCCTTAGTTGAAGCGATGTTAAGTGATGATGCTGATTTCTCAGCACTTCAAGGAAAAATTAAAACCAAAGCAGAATTATTCGAAGCAACAAACAAAGCATTATCAAACTATCAGAAAGTTATCGATACCGAATTTAAAGAAACTATCCGCAAGGCGGTCGCTAGCGGTGAAGATGCACTGTATAAAAGTAGTGCAATTAGTGCGGTCTTCTTTATTGTTTTAGCCCTATTTATTACCTATATAGCGAGCGCCATCAGTAGTACCGCCAACCAATTGAGCGGTTCACTTAGAGAGCTATCTCAAGGAGAAGGCGAACTCAGTCAGCGGATCCCAGTGAACGGAAGAGATGAACTAGGTTCCACTGCATTTAACTTTAATAGCTTTATGGATAAGCTAAGCGGTATTGTGCGTAGCGTTATGAACGTTTCAAGCCCGTTACTCGAAACGGCTAATGACCTTGACTCTAATACTCAGCAAGTGCGTAACATAACGAATGAACTGGGCGTAAAAGCAAGAGAAGCAAAGCAGGCAATGGATGAAATAACACAATCAATTTCAGAAATAAGCACGTCTGCCTCCGACGCCAGTAATGCCATGCAAGATACTGAAGATCAAACGAATAAAGGCCTTGAAATTGTAGCCACTACCATCACAAATTCAAAAGACCTTAACTCGCAAATTATTGGTGCTGCAGGCTTAGTTGAGAAGCTGGCAAAAGACACCGAAAATGTAGCTAACATTCTTGATGTTATCTCATCCATCGCAGAACAAACCAATTTACTGGCACTCAATGCAGCGATTGAAGCAGCAAGAGCCGGTGAGCAAGGACGAGGTTTTGCAGTCGTTGCAGATGAAGTACGTGCACTAGCCTCTAAAACAGGTGATGCCACCACTGAAATTAGAAGTGTTCTAAACCGACTTGAAGACGCGGCTTCCTCAACGGTTAGCGCCATGCAGGAGGCAAAAGGACAATCAGAAATGAGTGAGAATTGCGCAGTCGAAACAGGTGATTATCTTCAGCAGATTAAAACTCAGGTTGAACAGGTTAATGGTATGAACATGACCATCGCAGCAGCAACCGAAGAACAAACCATGGTTGTAGCCAGCGTTAGTGAAATTATTACGGCAATGGTAGAGTCAGTTGAATCAACCGAAGTATCCTTCGATGACTTAGCCGTATTGGCAAGCAAGCTACTCAGCGCTTCAGATTCACTGAAAGAATCCACATCTCAGTTTAAATTATAATTTATGTAAGATGCTTTCGTAGGGTGCGCCATGCGCACCGCTTTCTTCTGACTAACGCTCAATACACTATTAGCCCTTAGCCATTTCCCAGTCACGCATAAAATGCTGCTTCTGATCTATCATTTTTTGATAAACAGAGATAATTTCTTCACGATTTATACTGGTTGAAAATTGTAACTGTTTGACTCGTTCCTGAAGTACATTTACTTCATTAACTAGCCTTTCATTGACATGATTCCGATAAGAATCAAATTGGTGGATATTCGGCTTAATATTCATGACTCACTTCCCTGTTTTATCATTGTCTAAGTGACAACATCTAATTCATTTAGATTTTTAGCTAACAACTGTCTGCAAATAGTAAGTCCTGTTTCTATTCACAATTTGTTGCTACAAATGCATTATTAACGTTGCATTTATTGGCTAGTATAAAGCTTGTTTCATCAAACTGCACGACCCATACCACAAAAAATCAAAATTGTAGGACAAAAAAGTGATTATTTTTTAATCTTTTCACTTAATTTAGCCAACATAGGGACAATCACAGACTTCGTTTTTGGCTGGCACTCTGCTGAAAATAGAATCGGTCTACTCACTTTCATAGCAGATATGCCTATTCTTGCAGAGTAAATTCCGGCACCCAAGCCTTGCCCTAATCGTGCACTCGCAATACTCGTTAATGTAGATGACCCAAATTCTTCCATTAGTTGATCAATCACCACTTCACTAACGGCAACAAATGCCAGTTGATAAACAACCTGCTTCAATAGTTTATAACGGTTCATCAACGAAGGTCGCATCCCATAAACCTGAGCAACTTCATCAATCATTTTTACACTACGCCATAAAGACAGCAGCATGTCTAAAGAAGCCCAAGGGCTTATTGCCACCACAGTACTCGTTTGCAAACTAAAATTTGAGACTCTTCTTAAGGCTTCTTTATCTAATGGCTGTAAAAATACCCGTTCAATATGATCAATCACTTCTCTGTCATTACTGTAATCAGGCAGTGCTTCAATACACTGCTGAAGATATACACTTTGTGGCTTACCTGAATAAAATGTTTTCAGTTCATGAACAAAGCCTTTAGCGCTACCGAAGTCATCAATATTGCTTAAGCGACTTGCTTGTTTTTGAATAGACGCCAATACGTCTAGGTTTTCTCTATCGCCCATGTAACGCCATAACAAACGAAACCCAAGCCCTGTCACCACGATAATGAGCGCAAGAAACGTACTCGCCAGTGCCCAGTGAACATCCAGGGCGCTATTGAAAACGATAACGGTTTCCCAAGCCACAAACACCATAAGTAATGATGCCGCCCCGTATAAAAATGACTTTAAGCCTCTAAGGGGTAGCGCGTCTAAACGAATCCCTGAGTATTCAGATACATGGGGTAAGCGCTCTCCTGATGTAATGGCTTCTGGCACTTCATTTAAAGCGTCTTCTTGTTCGGGGATAAACGTTTTTGCCTGACGAATACTCATGAGCACTTATCTCCTATCAAGGCATTTAATACGGTATCTATACGGATATGAGGGATAGAGTCTGAGTTTGAGTACGACAATCCTTTAGGCGGTTTTAAGGCAGGTATTGTCCAGTTCAAAAAAGGTGTCCATTCGTCCCCTTCAGGTATTCTTGCGGGTATAGTCGGGTGCGTGTAGCCAATAGGTGAACCATTGTAGCCCGTTCCGGTAATCCCCTTTGCTCCCTGATAGTCAATTTCTTTTGAAGAACGCACCGCCGCCGTTGCTTCACAACCGGGCTTAACACCTTCATGCTGTGCATTTTTATAAGCCTGACTAACAATAAGCGATAACAGTTTTCGCACAGACTCATGATCTTCAGATACAACTTGGTCAATTTTAGTTGCCGCAAAAATTACTTTATCTATTTTGGGCTTAAATAACTGTAATAGACGATTTTGACTGCCATAAGCAAAGCTGTCTGTAATATTGGTCAGTGCCTGGCGCATATCATCGAGATATTCAGGTCCTGCATTCAGTGCACTCACCGCATCAACTAAAATTAGCTGCCGATTAATGCGACGAAAGAACGTTTTATAAAAAGGCTCTACAAGCTCTTTAATATATTGCTGATACCGTCGTTCACAAACTTTGAAATAACTATTAGTACTCGCTGTCGCCAACTGCCCTTCACTATAAGTCCCCGATTTAAGCAGTGGGATAAACCGCAATACATCCGCATTATTCACGATACCGGGAATGAGAAAACGGCCGGGTTGGATGAGACTGAGTTCTTTTTTACATTCGTGCAAAAACTGAACAAAACGCGTATTTAAGGCATCCAGCATGTCTTCGTCCGCCTCAGCTAAAGGATCTAACTGTTGCAGATCTTCTAGTAAATCACCCAGTAATTCAGTGCGGGGCGACTGATTATATTGTGCATTGCACTGCGCACACCACCGGGAATAGCTCATCTCTCGCATAGGAAGGTCAAGCAGCCATTCACCCGGGTAATCTCTAATTTCAAGAAACAGTGAAAACTGCTCTCGACCAAAGGGATTCAGCTTATTCACCTTTTTAGCCAGCCTTAACTCTAATAAACAACCACTAATATCTTTGGTTGACTCAGGCCATTGTGGCTCAGAAGCGGTAAGTCCTTTGTAGGCGTCATCATAAGGGAATGTCGGTAGGGCTAGATCTTCTAAAGGATGCATTTTTACATTTAATAAGCGCTTATTAAGCACGGGGGAAAAACCCGGTAAGCTTGAGGTTTCATGCTGTAGCAATTGATTAATAAGACTAGTAATAAAGGTCGACTTGCCACTCTGGCTGAGGCCAGTAATACCAATACAAAAACGTCGATCACTCAGCTCTGAGAGTTTTTGAGACGTACTCTTAAAAAATTGGGCGCTTACTGAATTGAACCCCGTTTTAACACTTTCCTCTGATGTAATCTTAGCCATGAAACCCTCCATTCAGAAACAAGGTTACCATCACCGACACCACAGGCAATAAATTTATGACCACATGAATTTTAATTAATGAAACTAAACTTCATCCATAGACTTCATCAATGTATTCCCACAAAACTCGCTAGCTTGTTGAAATGCATCTGAATAGGTATAGGCGCAGATAAAAAATGACCTGCCGTCTTTTGCTACCACCTTATAGGTCTCCATGAATGTCTCCGGTCATTAATTCTAAGTTCTAGTTAGCGTAGAATATTACGGCAATTCGTTTTTAAAATTTATAGGGGGATATACTTATTATTGAGCCAACGACGCCCGCACACCTTTGGTGCACCCACAGATACTAGACATCTAAATTCGCACAACCACTACTTTATAAGTACATAACCCTCCAGAAAATAACAACAAAAAAATAATGTATCTAACTGTTATTTAAGTATTTATTATTTAAATGGCACGCAACTTGTTACACCCCTTTGTAAGTACAACTTATAATTGAATATCTAACAAGAGGTCCTTATGGGCATTTTCAGCACCAAGAAAAAATACTTTAATAAACTAGTATTGCCACTTTCAATATCGG
>JADGDV010000025.1:53067-63753 GCA_016744695.1 Hahellaceae bacterium | reverse complement strand
GCTTTACGAACCTTAAAGAGTTCTGGTGATGTTTCAAGAATCGCGTCTACGTTTTCGTTGACGAATTCAAACATCTCTGCAATGGCTTCAAGACCGTAAATAGCATCTTCATCATCAACCTTACTGATGCCCATTACGTTGTTGCCTTCAACCATTCCGTTTAGAACACGTCCAAACAGCTTAGCGTCACGACCAAAACGGTCAGCAGCAATGACGGCATCTTCGTCACCAGAGAGTACGTTGTTAACGCTTCGAACAATACGCTCAGCAAGTAATGACTGGCGCTGAGCTACCGCTATCTGATCTGAGGGTGCTTCGCTTTCCAGAAGGATTTGAACAACATCATCATACTCAACCTGTAGCTGAGGAATAGTTTCATTCAATGTTTCAGCAACAAGGTGTAAAGAAAGAACCGTATCTTGGTTAGCAAGAATTTGGTCTGCATTGTTTTTTACTTCATTCCAGCGCTTTATTACACCTGTTTCTGATGCTAGCTCGTTAGAAGGAAGGCCCGTTGCGGGGTTACCTTGAACAATTAAGTTCAGGTTATTTACAAAGTCATCACGAGATCGCTTTAACTGATCGAATGCCTCTGCTTTACCGCCCGATGCCTCGGACGCGTTTTTTGCAATTTCCTGCGACAATACTCGAAGATCACTTGCATGACCGGCATATTCTTTGTCGTGGTTACTATCTCTTACGATTATGAATGATACATAAGCAAGAAAGAGTAGCAGGACAACCAATACTCCACCTAATCCAAGGAGGAGCTTATTGTTGCCCTGTCCTGAATTAAACTTTCCAGATTTACTTTTCATTTTCTGGCTCCCGGCCTTATTTAGTACAAGATTAAATATGTTTTTGTTTTTAAACCTATGAGCCCCAAAGGGATAGGTTCATGAAATCAGCTGCTTCAGTGAGTGTAAATGCACTGAAGACTTTCCAAGTTTCATTGTTTTTCGTATAAGCTCCGTCAATAAACGGTGCCATTGAACGACTTACATTTTCAACGGTATCCTGAAAACGATCGGCTGAAAAATATTGCATGCCTTGTACGCTATCCACAACAAGGCCGCTAAGCACTTCGCCATGTTCAACAACGAGTACTCGCTTATTTCTGCTAGACATTGATGTTTTAGTTAGGTTGAAAAAATGCCCCAGATCCATTACTGGAAGAAGTCGGCCTCGTACATTGGCCAAACCAAGCATCCAGTTTTTAACTCCGGGGATTTGTGTCACGCGAGGAAGATGAAGAATTTCAATTACTTCACCCATTGGCGCAACAAAATGCTCTCCTGCTAGTGTGAATCCAATACCATTCCATAGTTCGACCACTTCTTCCTGTGCAGGAAGGCCTTCAGCAAAAGATTTACTTCTCTTTGCGATATCTGAGAGAACGGCGAAAGGGGCTATCTGTGCAGGCATTGTTTCGGGCACTCGCTTAGTTATGAGAGAAGTTCGTTAATAGTTTTAATTAAATCGTTTTCATTAACCGGTTTAACTAAGTAGCCTTTTGCGCCTTGTCTTGTCCCCCACACTCGATCGGTTTCCTGATCTTTGGTGGTAACAATTACAACAGGGATCTCTGCAGTTTCAGCAGCACGAGTAAGCTGCCTTGTTGCCTGAAAGCCATTTAAACCAGGCATTACCACATCCATTAATACTAAGTCAGGTTGCTCTGCGCGTGCAGTGGCAACACCGTCAGCTCCGTTGTCAGCGGTAATTATTTCGTGCTGATGTTTTTCTAGAATGGTTGAAATTTTTCTGACTTCGGTCGGCGAGTCATCAACAATTAAAATACGAGCCATAGTTCCCCCGATGAATCTCCTGACTACAATAAGAATACTCTGAGCCTACCTTATCTAAACAGTGTGCTCAAAAGTGTGTGCAAAACGTTAAGATTAGTTGCCTGGCGTGTAAGTCTTAATAGTGCCAAGTAACTCGTCTTTACTAAAAGGCTTTGTTAGATATTGATCTGATCCAACAATTCGACCTTTAGCTTTGTCAAATAAGCCATCCTTACTGGAAAGCATAATGACGGGTGTTGATTTAAATGCACTGTTATTCTTAATCAGAGCGCAGGTCTGATAACCATCCAGCCGAGGCATCATAATATCTACAAAAATGATATCTGGGTGAGTGTCCGCTATTTTCGCGAGGGCATCAAAACCATCGGTAGCGGTGATAACTGTACATCCAACCTTTTTTAATAATGTTTCTGCAGTACGACGAATCGTCTTACTGTCATCAATTACCATGACTTTCAGGTTTTCAAAATTGTCTTCCATTGTCCAACTGCCCTAAGCGTTTATAACGACATTTTATCTTTTTTTGTGACCATGGGGCGGACTGCTAAATCCAGTTGAGGCCAATATACTAGTTCCATGTTGGCCAATATCTTAGCCCATCTTTTTAACATAGAATTCTAAAGCATTCTATAAACAATTATTATTTATAGTTTATTTGGTAAATATTATAAAGAAATAGTTTGTATTAAAATGTCACAGGCCTTGATGAAATGATAACTAGCCCCCATTTTGATGTTTAATTAAGCTGACTTTCTCTTTAATGACTTAATGTTAGTACAAAAAATATAACTTAGTAGGTTAATAGGTATTTTATGACAATTAAGCTTGGAATAGTGATGGACTCCATTGCTGATATAAAGATTTCTAAAGATAGTTCTTTTGCTATGTTACTCGCCGCGCAAAGCCGTGGTTGGGAGCTCTATTATATGGAACTTAAAGACTTGTATCTTGAGCAGGGCGTTGTTAAAGCTTCTATGAAAGAGCTGGTTGTAGAAGAGAATATAGACGGCTGGTATAAATTGTCTGAAAGTGAAGATTTAGAGCTTAGTTCGCTTAATGTCATTTTAATGCGTAAAGATCCTCCGTTTGACCAGGAGTTTTTATATGCCACTCATTTGCTTGAGCGTGCCGAGCATGATGGTGTGCTGGTGGTTAACCGTCAGCAAAGTCTTAGGGATTGCAATGAAAAATTATTCGCTACGCAGTTTCCTCAGTGTTGTCCTGATGTTTTGGTTTCTCGTGATAAGGCTCGCCTAAAGGCTTTTTTTGAACAGCACAAAGACATTATTCTCAAACCGCTTGATGGTATGGGTGGAGCCAATATCTTTAGAGTGAAAGAGGGGGATGCAAATATTGGCGTTATATTAGAAACGCTTACTCAGCATGAGGCGCATCAGGTAATGGCTCAAAAGTTTATTCCTGAGATATCGAACGGTGATAAACGAATTTTACTTATTGATGGTGAGCCGGTGCCTTTTGGTTTGGCTCGTATTCCTGCTAAGGGTGAAAATCGAGGGAATCTGGCTGCGGGAGGCCGGGGTGAAGGGCGTCCATTGACGGATCGGGAAAGATGGATTTGCGAACAAATTGGACCTACGTTAAAAGAAAAAGGTCTGCTTTTTGTAGGGATAGATGTGATTGGTGACTATTTGACTGAAATTAATGTCACAAGCCCTACTTGCATTCGAGAGCTTGATCGTGATTTTGGCTTGGATATAGCTGGACAGCTAATGGATAAGATTGAAGAAAAGTTAAGCGCTCAATCTTAAGATGCTGGACAAAATGAGGGTGTGCGTTCAGACTGTCTGGCATTGTAATTTATGTCGCGGATTTTATTAATGAGCAAGCAAAGTTAATGTCAGTAGCAGTTGTAACCGCCGGTGCGGGGGATCGCTTAAGTTTTACGGTGTTTTTAGCCTTGGCTCTGCATGCTTTTCTTGTGCTGGGCATAACGTTTGGCTTAGAGGATCCAGACCCCGCTCCCCGGACTATGGAAATTACTCTGGCCCAGTATGACGACGAAGAAAAGCCCGAAGAGGCCGACTTTCTTGCTCAAGCAAACCAGAAAGGCAGCGGCACCGTAGAAGAGGTGTCTAAGTTAAGTACGCCAAAGAAGGCGGAGCATCGCGACACCGTAGTGAGAGATACTGCAAAAGTTCGTAGAGAGGCTGCCAGTAGACCTGCGCCTGTTGTAAAAAAGAAAACGGTGATTGCGGCGGCGGCACCTGCTAAGAAAAAAGCACCGATTATAGAAAACAAAAAAACGCCTAAGCCCGATCAGATAAAAAAGCCAAGAGTGTCTCTTTTGGCTAAAAGTCTAGAAATTGCCAGTCTTGAAGCTGAACTGCAGAGGCAGCAGCGAGAGTATTCTAAACGACCGAAAGTAACTCGGTTTAATGCAAACTCAACAATGAAGGCCATTGACGCTCAATATATGTCGTTAGTGGTTAACAAAATTGAACGCATTGGTTCGTTAAATTTCCCCGAGGAAGCGCGATCTAGGGTTTATGGTCGCCCCAGAGTCTTAATTTCAATTAAGGCTGATGGAACACTTAGGGACCTTGCTATTATGGGGTCTTCGGGTAATAAAGTGCTGGATGACAAGGCTTTGAGGATTGTGCGCATGGCTGCGCCATTTCCCGTATTTCCCGAAGAAGTCTTAAAAGAGCGCGACATAATAGAGTTAATTCGGACCCTGGAGTTTAAGGGGGGCTGATTTTTGCCAAACCTAAAGGCATGGCTGATACTTGTAGTATGAGAAAAATAGTATGAGTGAACAAATGAAGTCATTATGTAATCAGTTCTTGATTGCAATGCCGCAGATGCGGGACCCTAATTTTGATGGAACCGTCACCTTTATTTGTGATCATAATGAGCATGGTGCGATGGGAATTATTATTAATCGTCCATTGGAATTAAGTTTGGGTGAGATTTTAGGGCAGCTAGAATTGGGCGGACGACATATTGGTCGCCCTGTTTATGATGGCGGGCCTATGCAAATGGAGCGAGGGTTTGTTCTACACTCGCCTCAAGGTGATTGGGAGTCCTCCCTTAAAATCTCGGAAGGGGTTTCCCTCACGACCTCGAAGGATATTCTTGCTGCGATGGCTGATGAGCAAGGCCCTGAAGACAATCTGGTTGCTTTAGGGTATGCCGGTTGGGGGCCTGGGCAATTAGAGCAGGAAATTGCAGAAAATTGCTGGTTAACATGCCCTTCAAATGAAGAAATACTATTTCACACGCCTTATAGTAAAAAGTTTAATGCAGCCATTTCGCTTTTAGGGTTTGATCTAAGCCAGTTAAGTGATCAGGCTGGACATGCCTAACATCTACTCGGGAACTCTCAGTTGTCTACACATCTAAAAACCTGCTTGGGCTTTGATTTTGGAACAAGAAGGATTGGCGTTGCTGTAGGACGCAGTCTTTTGGGTACTGCAAGTCCTTTAGCCCCTATTGCTGCCAAAGATGGCATTCCAGACTGGACTATTATTGAAAAATTGGTGTCAGAGTGGAAGCCTGATGGCTTTGTGGTTGGCTTGCCTTTAAATATGGATGGCACTGCAAATGATATGTGTGCTCGGGCGACTAAATTCGCCAAGCGACTTCAAGGGCGCTTTAATAAACCCTACTTTATGATGGATGAGCGCTTGTCTAGTCATGAGGCTAAAGGTTTTGTGATAGAACGTGGTGGTAGCCGTGACTTTGGTGAAAATTCTGTTGACGGTATTGCTGCATCATTAATACTTGAGAGCTGGTTTGCTCAATCCCCTAATGATGAATAAGCTAAAGTATTTAAAGTAAGTGCCAATTAAGTGGATGCAATTAAACGAGAACAATGTATGACTGAATTAATTGATGTCGAAGGTTTGCTTGAGACAATGTGTCAAGGCTTGACTGACCACCTTGCGGCAAGGAAAATTGAGAACCCTTGTGTTGTCGGAATCCGAACTGGCGGAGTGTGGCTTGCTGAGATAATTCATAAAAAGCTAGAAATAACAGATGATTGCGGTGAGTTGGATATTTCATTTTACCGTGATGACTTTACGCGTATAGGGCTAAACCCTAAAGTTAAACCCTCTGTGCTACCTTTTGAAACAGAGGGGCGTCACCTCATATTGGTTGATGATGTTTTGATGTCAGGCAGGACAATAAGAGCGGCAATGAATGAGTTATTTGATTACGGTCGTCCTGCAAGCATAACGTTGGTTGCATTAATAGATTTAGAAGGGAGAGAGCTTCCTATTCAGGCTGACGTTGTAGGGCAGAAGGTTGCGTTGTCAGGCAGCCAGCAAATTAAGTTAAAAGGGCCTGATCAATTGGTTCTTGAAATTACTGATAAGTGATGAACGCCATTATTGGCGCTGCAAATGATTTTGGATTGGAAAAATAGTATGAAGCAAGTAACAGAGCCTAATCACCTCCAATTGAACAAGCAGGGACAGCTAAAGCATTTTCTTACTCTGGATGGTTTGGATAAAGCCTTATTAACAGAGATTCTTGATACGGCTGACTCTTTTATAGAAGTTGGAGCAAGATCAATCAAGAAGGTTCCACTGCTAAGAGGGAGAACAGTTGTTAATTTGTTCTTTGAAGCGAGTACCCGAACACGTAGTACGTTTGAGTTAGCTGCAAAGCGCCTTTCTGCCGATGTACTGAATCTCAATATTAGCACCTCTGCGACCTCTAAAGGAGAATCTCTCTCCGATACATTACAAAACCTTGAAGCCATGGCAAGTGATATGTTTGTTGTGCGGCACTCTCAAAGCGGCGCCCCTCACTTTATTGCTGAATCAGTAACGCCTAATGTGTCTATTATCAATGCCGGGGATGGGCGTCATGCTCACCCGACCCAGGCTATGCTCGACATGTTGACCATTCGCCAGCATAAAGGTTGTTTTGAAGGGCTTTCAGTGGCTATTGTCGGTGACATTCTTCATTCTCGGGTGGCTCGGTCGCAAATCAGGGCATTAAAAATCCTAGGCGTTTCTGAAGTGCGAGTGATTGCACCTAATACCTTATTACCTGTGGATATTGAGAGTTTGGGTGCAAAGGTGTTTGGTTGCATGAAAGAGGGGCTCGATAATGTTGATGTGGTAATTATGTTGCGCCTTCAGAGAGAGAGAATGGAGGGGGCGTTATTACCTAGTGAAGATGAGTTTTATAAGTTGTATGGCCTTACAACCGAGAAGTTGAAATATGCTAAGCCGGATGCCATCGTTATGCATCCAGGCCCGATTAATCGTGGTGTTGAAATTGAGTCCGCGGTAGCAGACGGTCCGCAGTCTGTTATTTTGAATCAGGTTACTAATGGCATCGCGGTGAGAATGGCAGTGATGTCTATGGCTATGAGTGGACATGTGGCAGGCCGAGACGCTTAGGTTTGCGTTAATACGAATTGGGGGTGAGTTTTAATGAGTATTGAAATTAAATCAGGCCGGATTATTGATCCTGCCAATGGTGTAGATGAAATTCAGTCTTTATATATTGCTGATGGAAAAATTGTAGGTCTGGGTTGCGCTCCCGAAGGTTATAAAGCTGAAAAGGTTATTGATGCGACAGGCTGCATTGTGAGCCCTGGTTTTATTGATCTGTGCACTTACTTACGTGAGCCCGGTTATGAGTATAAAGGTACTGTGGCTAGCGAAACCTACGCCGCAGTGAAGGGGGGGTTTACTGCTGTTTGTTGTCCTCCAAATACCTTACCTGTTAATGATACCGAGGCGGTTACAAATTTGATTTTTGATTTGGCCAAGAGAGCCCGCTTTGCAAAGGTATATCCTATAGGTGCTTTAACTAAAGGTTTAAAAGGTAAACAGTTGAGTGAGCTGTATTCGCTCAAGCAAGCGGGTTGTGTTGCCGCGGGTAATGGAGATTACTCTGTTGAAAATTTAAGTGTTCTAAAGCGGTGTTGCGAGTATGCAAAAACCCATGAGGTCAGCATTTTTGTACGACCAGAAGAGGTTTCTCTAGCCGCAGACGGTTGCGTGCATGAAGGTGCAGTAGGCACTCGACTTGGGTTGAATGGCATACCTGCATTGGCTGAAACCGTCGCTGTATCACAATTGATTCTTCTTGCAGAAGAAACGGGCGCACATTTACATTTATCACACCTTACAAGCGCAAAGTCTGTTCAGATGGTGGCGGAAGCTAAGCGGTCTGGCTTGAACGTTACGGCAGATGTAGCTATACAGCATCTTATTCTTACTGAAGAAGCGGTAAGTGGGTTTGATAGCCGTTTTCACTGCAGGCCCCCACTGAGAACTCATGCAGATAGAGCCGCGTTGATTAAAGGTCTTAATGATGGCGTTATTGATGCAGTGTGCAGTCAGCATCAGCCTCATGAAGCGGCGGCTAAACAGGCGCCTTTTGCTGAATCTGAGCCTGGTATTTCTTCCGTTGAGGTTGTATTACCTCTTCTGTTGGGTTTAGTGCGAGAGTCTGAGTTATCCCTTGCCACTCTGGTTAAGGTTTTATCTGTTGGTGCTGCGGCGTTGCTCAAGGTTGAAGGAGGCTCTTTAGCGGTGGGTGATACGGCTGATATTTGTGTCTTTGATACTAATGAGGCGTGGCGGGTTACCAGTGAAACGGTGATCTCTAAAGGTAAAAACACACCTTGGGACGAACATGAGATGCAAGGTTTAGTTAAACATACGCTTGTTGATGGGCGCATTGCTTATGCATGATTTGTGGGAGTTTGCGCTCCTTTGTTTCACCTCTCTTTTTGTTATGATTAACCCGTTTGGTGTAGCGCCTGTTTTCCAGTCGATGACGACGAATATGAGTCATCAACAGGCTCGTCAGGTAGCACTTAAGGCATCATTAACTGCGTTTGTTATTTTGGTGATATTTGCCATATTAGGTAAGTTCATTTTCGACTTCTTTTCCGTTTCTGTGAATAGTCTGCGAGTTGTTGGTGGTGTGATATTTTTCATGCTTGGTTATGAGTTGTTGCAGGCTAAAATATCAAGAATGAAGACTGACCAGGTTGATGATATAGAAGGCTATAGTAATGATATTGCCATTACTCCGCTTGCAATACCGGTACTTTGTGGTCCAGGTGCGATTGCTAATGTGATAATTTTTATGCATGACGGTGAAACCTTATTGCAAAAGTTGGTCTTGTTGAGTGTGATTGCTGTCGTTATAACCATAAATTATGCAGGCTTGATCGGCGCTAATCGTTTGCTTCGCTTTTTGGGTGATAGCGGGAACAAGGTAATGATGCGAATAATGGGTCTGATTGTTATGGTTATTGCTGTTGAATTTTTCTTTAGTGGCTTAACACCTATTGTCCGAGATATGCTGAAAATTCCAGTATCTTAATTTCAGGTTTGCAGGACGCTATATTTGTTCTATGTTTAATTTATGCAGGTTTAATTATGTGGAGATTTAATTTGCACATGGCTGGACCGTGTTTTTTAAAGTATGAGGTGATGTAATGTGTTTTCTGATGTTTGTTTTAATGGTTGCTGCTGTTTGGCTGCTTTGGGTTATTAGTAGAAATACTGGGGATGCTTTAGATAAGCAAACTGCAATTCAATATGAGCTAGTTTCACTTGAAAAAAAGCTAGAGCAATTATCTGAAAAATTGGTAGATCAGTCAGCACCAGAAAAAAAGAAGGCTAGTAGTGCAAAAAAGCCTGAAACCTCAGCGTTAAGTCAGGATAAAGTGAGTGGTGTTGAGGTTGTCGGTTTAGTTAATATCAATAGTGCGAGTATTAAAGATATAGTGAGTTTGCCTAGAATAGGGAAAGCCCTGGGTCAAAGAGTGATCGATGCCAGACCTTATGCGAAGGTGGATGACTTATTGAAGGTTCAGGGAATATCGAAAGATATGTTTGATGATCTTAAGGTATTAATTACACTGGGCTAGTTATTGGCGCGCAGTAACAAAAAAGGAGGCTAATGTAGCCTCCTTTTTTATGTAAAATATTTGAGCTGTTAATTATACATTAACCGCATCTTTCAATGATTTTCCTGGCTTGAAGCCAACAGACTTGCTAGCTGCGATTTGGATTTCGGCACCTGTTTGAGGGTTTTTTCCTGTTCTTGCACTTCGTTGTCTTTGGCTAAAAGTACCAAAACCAATTAAAGTGACTGAGTCATCCTTAGATAGTGAGTTGCTGATCTCATCTGTGATGATCGTAATTATTTCGTTGGCTTTCTCTTTAGTTAGTTCTGCCTTTTCTGCAATCGCCGCAGCCAATTCTGGTTTACGCATATCTTTCTCCCTCTTTTATTAGTGAATACCCGATGATGGGGCTATTTTTTGACCAAACCTGTTGTAAATGTCGATTATTGCTGGCCTCCCTTATTTATAGCGATTTTCCAGCCGCTGTCAAAGGTATTTTTAGCCTAATTGCTTAATTTATTAAGTAATTTATTGTTTAATGAAAAAGTTAAAAATTAAAAACCTAAGTAGAGGAAAGATAAGATTTAGGTGTTTGAAATAGAACATTTGTCCAAGTGTTTTTTCAGGTTTGTGGTGTTGATCTCACTAATGAAATTGCATCTAGTCCATAATCTGCGAACTCAGATTAACATAAGTTAACATTGATGCTCATAAAAATAACATCAACAAAAAACCAGACAGCAAATTTAATGCTGCAACAGCGTGGGGAAAGTAAGTGAAAAACATCGGGACAATAAAAAATCTGCTTAAAAAAAGCGCATTACTAACAATTGTGTCACTACAACTTGTTGGGTGCCAAACCTTCAAAGACAAGGTTGTTTATGCCCCTGCAGGTGATGTTATGCAGTTACTAGCTAAAGAGCACACTGTACCTTATATGTTAGGCACTGAAGATTTAGCAATGAGCTGCGCAATGAGTGAAGCTTTATCTCCATTATTAATGGCCTTTGGGCGAGTAACGACCAA
>JADGDV010000025.1:0-52967 GCA_016744695.1 Hahellaceae bacterium | reverse complement strand
CGTGTAAGGTTAGCTAATGTACTATATGCGATGGCTGCATTTACAAATGGTAAAAATGATTTAGTGAAAGATATAATTCGTCGTCATGCTGACCAAGTTAAGAAGCATCCGGCAAATCCAGAGTATGCTCTGATTGATAAAACAGCCACGCTTCAATTGATGGCGCTGTCAGACAAACTTTGGACTGAGAATACTGGACACAGAACACCAATGGGTGGGTTCGGAAAATTTTGGGATGATAAGAAAGAATCAAACATAGAAGTGCTAGATCTGGATGACCTTTTATAAGGTCGCCTAATAATAATCAGAGAACAGTCAACACTCCAGCTAGCGCATTAAATAGTGGAAAGAAGGGTAACATTGTGAAATTATTGAAAAACATTAAGGCATTAACTGTTGCAGCAACAGTCTCAACCGCAGCTCTGAGCGGCGTAGCTCAGGCAGATATGATGAAGCGTTCTTTTTGCATATGGGACCCAGTCGGTGCGAACGGTCCATTATATAATGTAATGAAGTCTGCTAAGCCTAGTGCCATTAAATGGGGTGTTGATCTAGAGCTTAAAGCTTACACCGATGAAAAAATAGCCGCTGAAGATTTTAAGGCCGGTCAGTGTGATACGGTCCTTTTAACCGGTACGCGTGCTAGAGAATTCAATAAGTTTACAGGTTCTTTAGAAGCTATTGGTGCACTACCAAGCACGGAAGAAATGAAGATGGTGCTGAATACTATCGTGCAGCCTAAAGCGGCTAAATTGATGGTGAACGGCAACTACGAAGTGGCAGGTATTTTGCCGGCGGGTGCTGTCTACCTGTACACAAGAGACCGTAATATCGACACGGTTGAAGAGTTACAAGGTAAAAAAGTAGCAACACTTGATTATGACAAAGCATCTATGACAATGGTTCGTCATATTGGTGCATCTGTTGTAGGGTCTAGTACTGCAAACTTTGCCGGTAAATTTAATAATGGCAGTGTTGATGTTGCTTATGCTCCTGCTGTCGCTTATACACCTTTAGAGCTTTATAAAGGTTTGGGTGAGAATGGTGGTGTTTTTGATTTTCCATTAGGTCAGATGAACTTCCAGATTCTTATTCATGTAGATCGTTTTCCTGCAGGTTACGGTCAGAAAGTAAGAGATTATACGTCTACCCGTTTCGAGGAAGCCTATAAAATTGTTGAAACAGCTGAAGCTGAGATCAAAGAAAAATATTGGGTAAGACCAAGTCCTGAGAATTTGGAAGGCTATACTAAAATGCTTCAGGAAGTGCGTATTGCATTGAGAGATGAAGGTGTCTATGACGCCAAAGCGCTTCGCTTGATGAGAAAAGTTCGCTGCAAGAAGAGCCCTGCTAATGCAGAGTGTGCAGAGAAAAGAGAGTGATATTCTTTCTCTTGAATGTGTAAAAGGCACTTAACTATATACAGTGCTTGTATATACGAAAAATGAGAGTCGCAATAACTTGCGACTCTCATTTTTTTAAGAGTAAATAAAACAGATTTTTATAAATAATAAGCTTGGGGGCTCTAGATCCATGGAAAATAATGGATTAGCTAAACGTTCTACCAGGGAGTGGATATCTTCCTTACCTGCCTGTATTTTGTTGCTTTCTGTTGTTATTTTTAGCTCAGGAAGTGATATTCATAACCAAATGCTAAAAATGGGCGAACAAATTTGGGGAGGATATTATAAGCTTCGAATTGACCCTCAACTGCCAACCTGTGATGCGACGTTTGATGTTGATGTGCGTTTGCAAGAGCAGTTGCTTGCAGAGCAAGAGGCTCCCGCCGATGATGATATGGACCTATTTGATGAGGATCCTATTGACCCTGCGGTTCTTCGGAATTCTTTAATTAATGCCCGTAAAGATTGTGGCGCTAAACATGCTGAATTTGAAGGGCTGAAAGATCGCATTTCTTCTGGCGTCGTGGTTTTTCGTTCAGTAGAGTTATTTGTTTCTGACCTTGTTGCTTTTGGACTTACTGCTCAGCGTTTTATTTTGGCGTTTTTGGTTTTATTGTGTGCCGCAACAGCAACAATGACGCGTCACCATATTGCGATGAGGTCTATGCAAACACAGTTGGATCATACTGTTTCATTCACTTTGCAATTCATCGCAAATAGCATGTTATTTATATCTGTTTTGTCATTCCGGGGCTTGTCTCATGCGGGCGGCGGTGATGTTGATTTACCGAAAGAAATTCTTCATGACTTATGGATTGCTGGTTTTGGTTTGTTGACTATTATCAGTGCGGTTAAGTTATTTAAAATGCCTGTCGATGCCAAGCCGGGCGGAAAGCTTTCACATGCACTACTATCAGTGCCTCTTTATACAACGATGTGCTTGATTTCAGGGACTTACTTTGCACTCTCAGGTCACGTTGCCGGTATCGGGATTTATCTTGATAAAATGATGGATTTATCAGATATGTTCTTAAGTGTGGGTTTGTATATTTGGGTGGGAATGATGCTCAAAGAAACTCGCTTGGCTTCTTTGATTTTTGCTCTATTTAAACCTTGGAAAATGCCTCCGGAAATGTTGGCTGTTGTAGCTGTTGTTGCCGCAGCGATTCCTACGGCCTACACCGGCGCTTCGGGTATTTTTGTTATTGCCGCGGGTGCTGTTATTTATCATGAACTACGAGAGGCTGGTGCGAGAAGGCAATTAGCTTTAGCTGCTACGGCAATGTCTGGTAGTTTAGGTGTGGTTTTGAGGCCTTGTTTACTCGTTGTGGTTATTGCGTATTTGAATCGTGAAGTAACAACTGATGAGCTTTTTGATTGGGGTATTTGGGTCTTCTTATTAACGGCAGGCTTATTCTTATTGGTTGGCTTGACAGTTAATAGACAAAGTAAACTTCAGTTGGCACCAGTAAGCGAAGCATTTCCTGCGATGGTGACGGCGTTTAAGGCGTTGGTTCCCTATATATTAGTTATTGCTGCGATAGTGTTGTTTTACCGTTGGGCGTTAGATGTCAAAATTGATGAATTTTCTGCGGCTAGAGTATTGCCCGTAATCATGCTTGGTATTTTGTTTTATGAGCATATTACGTTAAGGGGCAATAATAATAACGTATCTGGTGAGCTTGATCATAAAGGGCTGGAAAATAGTATTCGGTCTGCTACCAATGACACAACCTCTGAGATTGGGGCATTGTTACTTCTAATTGGTTGCTCGGTTAGTATTGGTGGTGTTATTGAACGATCTGGTGTGATGGAGATGTTCCCACACTCTTTTGATAGTCCATGGCACGCGATGGCCTTATTGGTGTTTATCTTAGTCATTCTTGGAATGGTAATGGATGCCTTTGGTGCCGTTATTCTGGTTAGTGCCACTATAGCAACCATAGGCTATAACAGCGGTATACACCCTGTGCATTTTTGGATGGTGACTCTGGTTGCTTTTGAATTAGGCTATATGAGCCCACCTGTTGCTCTAAACCACTTGTTAGCTCGACAGGTGGTAGGTCAAGAAGAGGTCGAACTGGCGCTGCAGGAAGGAGATACGTTCTATCAGCGTCATGAGAGAATTATTATGCCATTAATTGTAATGGGGCTTTCTTTAATAATTGTAGCGTTTGCCCCCTTAGCGATTGGGTATTAATTTCCATATCTAGGTTTCTTTGGCTAAATAAAAAGGTGGGCTTAGGCTCACCTTTTTTATGCAAGAAAGGAAATTCCTTATAGCAAAAGTTTATAGCTGTAGCTCTTAACTCTGTACGTGATCACAGTATTTGATAGCGATATTTGGGACGATTAGCTTGTAGGGCTAAGAGCGGTCTGAAAACAAAAATAAAACGTAACGGAGTTCACGTGAAAATAATAAAGAAACAACTCAAATCCAAAACTATCGTCAAATCGGCCCTGGCATTGGTTGCTGGCGCGATGATCTCTACTTCGCCTGTTCAGGCTGAAATGATTAAACGAAATTTCTGTGTGTGGGATGCGATTGGAGCTAATGGCCCTCTTTATAACTTAATGAAATCAGCAAAACCAGCCGCTTTGAAGTGGGGGGTGGAGTTAGAGCTTAAGGCATATACTGATGAAAAAATTGCAGCGGAAGACTTTAAAGCAGGCCAGTGCGACTCGGTTCTAATTACCGATGTACGTGTGAGAGAGTTTAATGTCTTCTCTGGTTCAATTGGTGCGCTGGGGGCTATTCAAAGTAAAAAAGAAATGCGAATGATCCTTGATACTTTAAGCCAGCCAAAAGCAGCAAAGCTTCTTAAAAAAGGAAAGTATGAAATTGCAGGTATTTTACCAGCCGGCGCTGTTTATCTTTTTGCTAATGATAAAACTATTGATACCGTAGGGGAGTTGCAGGGTAAGAAAATAGCAACGTTCGATTATGACTCTGCTGCAATGCATATGGTTAGGCATGTAGGTGCATCTATCGTGGGTTCAAGTACTGCAAATTTTGCTGGTAAGTTCAATAATGGTAGTGTTGACCTTGCTTATGCGCCAGCGGTTGCCTATGAGCCTCTTGAGCTATACAAAGGGGTAGGTGATAAGGGTGGAGTGTTTAGTTATAAAGTGGCTCAGCTTACCTTTCAGGTTGTGATTGATGCAGAGAAATTCCCTGAAGGTTTTGGGCAAAATTTCAGAACGTATTCAGCATCAAAGTATGACGAAGCATTTAAAATGATAGCTGAAGCTGAAGCAACCATTAATGACGACCTTTGGGTCTCACCAAATGCCGTGGAAGCGTCAGGTTATGGTGAGATGTTTCGTAATGTGCGAATTGGTTTGAGAGATGATGGTGTTTATAGTCCGAAGATGCTCACGTTAATGCGTAAGGTTCGTTGTTCTCAAAATCCTACTCATGCAGAGTGTACTGAAAAGACTGAATAACACGCACTGTCTACCATTGTAGCCGTGATGCAGTGCAACGGAATCAGTGATAAAACCCTGATTTCGCTTCGCTTCATCAAGGCTACGATTGCACTTATTTATAAATACCAATAAAAAGCCCCGCTTGCGTAAACAAGCGGGGCTTTTTATTGTAAATTGCTTTTGTTAACGTTTAAGCCTGTTTAGGGCCTGCGCTCACAATCGCGTCAGATACATTAAACTTCTTAAAGTTTTCTGTAAACTGAGTAATCAAGTCTTTTGCTTTTGCGTCATAAGCGCCTTTATCGTCCCAAGTGTTTCTTGGGTTGAGTAATTCGCTATCAACACCTTCAAGTTGCTTAGGCACTTCGAGGTTAAGCTGGTCAAGGTGCTCAGTTTCAACATTGTTGATGTCGCCACTTTGAATTGCACTGATAATTGCACGAGTGGTAGGGATGCTGAATCGCTTTCCTACGCCGTGAGAACCGCCAGTCCAGCCAGTGTTTACCAGGTATACTCTGCTGCCAAATTCTTCCATGCGCTTCATTAGCAATTCTGCGTACTCGCCAGCAGGGCGAGGAAAGAACGGTGCGCCAAAGCAGGTAGAGAAGGTAGACTTAAGCTTTGAGTCTGAGCCCATTTCAGTAGAGCCAACAAGCGCAGTGTAACCACTTAAGAAATGGTATGCCGCCGCTTCTTTAGACAAGATAGAAACAGGAGGCAGTACGCCAGTCATATCGCAAGTTAGGAATACAATTGCTTTTGGTTCGCCTGCAAGGTTTTCAATAACACGCTTTTCAACATGCTCAAGAGGGTAAGCACAGCGAGAGTTTTCTGTAAGAGATACATCTTTGTAGTCTGGCTCGCGAGACTCATCATCAATAACAACGTTCTCAACGATAGCGCCAAAGCGAATGGCATCCCAAATGATAGGCTCATTTTTTTGGCTAAGATCAATACACTTAGCGTAACAACCACCTTCGATGTTAAATACAACCCCTTTACCCCAGCCGTGCTCATCATCACCGATAAGGTTACGAGCAGGGTCTGCTGAAAGTGTTGTTTTACCTGTGCCTGACAGACCAAAGAATAAGCATGTTTCGCCGTCGTCACCCACATTGGCAGAGCAATGCATTGGTAATACGTCTTTTTCAGGTAAAAGGAAGTTCTGTACAGAGAACATTGCTTTCTTCATTTCGCCTGCGTAGCTCATGCCAGCAAGTAAAACTTTGCGTTGAGCAAAGTTAATCATTACTGTGCCGTCGCTGTTGGTGCCATCTCTTTCTGGATCACAAGTAAAGCTGGCGACATTTAGAATTTGCCATGCTTTCTTATCTGCAGGGTTATATTCAGATGGACGAATAAATAAATTGCGCCCAAACAGGTTCTGCCATGCAGTCTCTGTGGAGACTTTAACTGCAAGATAATGGTCTGGATCAGCGCCTACGTGCAGGTGAGAAACAAAACTATCTCGCTCTGCAAGGTAAGCTTCAACGCGGTCCCATAGAGCATCAAATTTATCAGCATCAAAAGGACGGTTAATAGGGCCCCATTGAATGAGGTCTGAGGTGCTTGGCTCCTCAATGATAAAACGGTCTAATGGTGAACGTCCTGTTCTTTTTCCAGTTTTAATAACTAGAGATCCATTTGCAGCCAGTTGGCCTTCGTTGCGTTCAAGTGCTTGCTCGACGAGTTGAGCTGAGCTTAGATCAATATAAGTGTTACTCACTTTGGTCTCACCTTTTATGCTGGCGTTTATCACGAGTATTGGCGTCTTTTGGACGCACGACTTGTGATCTAAAAAAATATGGGGCGCCATTATGCCAAAATGTTGAGTAAAAAACGACTACTTGTATTTTTCTTTGGCATTATTGGTGATGAATGTGGCACTTTATGTCTATTAATGGAGGGTTTTATTCCCAAAAAGTGCATCAATATCAGCTTTTTGGTAGCTGTATTGCTCATTACAAAACTGACAATTTATATCAATAATATTTTCTTCGGCTAGAATTTCGTAAATTTCATCTTGTCCCAGAGAGGTTAATGCGTTACCTGTTCGTTCTTTGCTGCAATTACATTCGAATGCGACAGGCTCTTCAGGGTACAGGGTGATGTCTTCTTCATGAAATAAGCGGTTTAGTACTTCTTCTCCTGCAAGCTTGTAAATTTCTTCTTGAGTTAGCGTGCTGGCAAACTGGGTTATTCTATTCCATGCATCATCATCGTTTAACTCTTTGTCTCGGGCAGGTAGTTGCTGTAGAAAAATGCCTGATGCAGAGCTGCCATCACAGAATAAAAGTATATAGGTGCTAAGTTGTTCTGACTGTTCAAAATAGTGAGTTAGGCAAACTGCTAACTTTTCTTCTTCAAGGGGGACTATTCCTTGATAGCGTTTGCCTTGTTTAGGGTCGATAGTAATCGCGAGTTGAGCTGCACCAAGTTGTTTAGTTAGGTTGTCAGCGGGAACATCTCCTTCCCATTGCGCAATAGCACGTACTTTTTTGTCATGAGTACACTCTGCTACAAGCAAGTTAACAGGGCCGTCTCCTCTCGCCTGGATTGAAAGAACACCCTCAAATTTTAGTGTGCCGCTCATCAATACTGACGCAGCTAATGCTTCACCTAATAATGCTTCAATGGGGGCTGGATAGTCTTGTCTTTGCTTGATATCCACATAGGTTTTATCAAGGCGAACTATTTCCCCTCTTATTTGGTGATTATCAAATAAAAAGCGTTGAAATGTGTCGAGATGCTTCATTCCGGGTAACCTGTATCAGGGGTTGTAGTTGACTAATCTTGTGTGTCGCTGGCGTTATTTATGTTTTCAAATCTATGTATCTGGCGACGTTGTTTTTTGTTAGGTCGCCTTGCAGGAGGCATTTGTGCCGATATCAGTTGTTTACGTGTTACTGCTTCTTGTTCTCGTTTTATGATACTTTCTTCGGTTTCATTATAAAGAAGTGCCGCTTCAGGTGCGCCTCTTCGTTTATCGCTAATGGCTAATACAACCACTTTTTTTTCAATCAGACCTTGCCGAACGGTAATGTGTGAATTGAGTTCCATTATTTTGCCTGGTTTGGTTCGGGCATCGTTATAATGTACTTTTCCACCTTCTATGGCCTTTTTCGAAAGGGCGCGTGTTTTGAAAAAGCGGGCAGCCCATAGCCACTTATCTAATCTTATTTTGTCTGTTTGATCTATTTTTTGCATTTTTATTCAGATAAGCCGTTCGTCGAGTATTGACGCTTAGTATAGCAGTTATGTTTTTCTAGGTTGATAGTCAAACTGATCGATTGCTGGAAACTCTGTGATATCTCTGGGAGGTTTTTGGCTGTCAGGCTGTAGTATTGAGTAAAGATGAGCTATGCCATATTGCCTGGCTGATTTAAGTACCGGCAGGCTGTCATCTATTAATAAGGTCCTTTCTTTAGTGAATGGTTCTATGTCTTGTAATTTTTCCCAGAATAGTGGGTTTTCTTTTGGTAGCTTCAGGTCATGGGAGCAAACGATTTCATCCACATAATGATCTAAGCCTGTAATACTTAGCTTTAAATTTAGGCTTTTGTGATGGGCGTTGGTCATAAGTACAACGCGGTGATCTGATTCTTTCAAAGATTGAAGAAATGTTTTTACATGGGGTCTGAAGGCTATGAGGTGCTGTATTTCTTCTTTGAGTTGGCGAATATCAACCCCCAGTTTTTCTGTCCAGAAATCGAGGCAGTACCAGTTAAGCGTACCTTCTTCCTTTTTGATTAGCTGCAACAGTGTGTCATTGGCCTTTTCCTGAGACAGGCCTTTAATCGAGGAGTATCTTGCAGGTAAATGCGTCAGCCAAAAATAATTATCGAAATGAAGGTCGAGTAACGTGCCGTCCATATCGAGGAAAACTGAATCAATGCTATTCCAATTAATCATAAAGTATTTTTCAAAAGTGAGTGTTTGGGGTGCTTTAATTATGGACTGTGTTATTTTACAGAACATTGAAATAATAGTCAGTATAGATTGACGAATACGACCCTCTTCGAAATAAATGGAAAAACTATGAATGATAACAATAGTGAATTAATGGCGTGGATTCCTCAATTACTGGATATCACTGAGCAGGCGGGTAAGGCTATTTTACAGGTTTATAATTCGAGTCAAGATATTGAAATTATTACAAAAGATGATGACTCTCCTGTTACGAAGGCTGACCATGCAGCTCATGAAGTGATTGATGCAGGTTTGAAATTATTGACGCCCGATATCCCTCGGTTATCCGAAGAAGGTTGTGTTCCTGACTTTTCTGAGAGATCAGGCTGGAACCGATATTGGTTGATAGACCCTTTAGATGGCACTAAAGAGTTTATTAATCGCAATGGTGAATATACCGTTAATATTGCCTTAATAGTGGATCATGAGCCTGTATTAGGTGTTGTCTACGTGCCAGTTACTAAGATTTTTTATTACGGTGTAAAGGGGCAGGGAAGCTGGAAGAAAACGACAGTCGGTACTCAAGTGATTTCTGCGCGCAAAGTGGCAGAAGCAAATCCTGTTCGTGTGGTTGCTAGCAGACGGCATGGTGCCGATGCTCTAGAGGGGATGCTGCGTGAGGCTGAAAAGGCATTTGGTAATATTGAAAGCGTGAGTATGGGGAGTTCTCTTAAAATTTGTATGCTGGCAGACGGTACGGCCGATTGGTACCCTCGATTAGCGTTGACTTCGGAGTGGGATACCGCGGCAGCTCAAGCAGTACTCGTAGCAGCGGGAGGGCTTATTTATAACGACGAATTTAAGCCGCTGGAATGCAATAGAAAAGACTCATTGTTAAACCCTTTCTTTCATGCGATAGCTGATGCTGAATTTGATTGGGAGTCATTAGTGGCGCGAGCGTTGGAGCAGTAATGTTTTGCAGGGTATGTACATCACACCCTGCAAAATGAAGTGCTTAAATTAGCTTTCTTCTTGCTCTATTACTTTAGAAACCTGTCTTCCACTCATTGAGCAGCCAAGACAGCGAACAAACGTCGCTTTTGCTGGCCCCATGACCAATACGTCTGCGGCTTCACCGGCGTTTCCACCCAGTGCAGAAAATGGAAGCGAGACTAAGAAAATTGCTGAGCTTACAACAGTCATTACCAGTAGTACTGGCCTTGCGATGATTGCATCGCCTGTCATTGCAAGCGCTGAAGGTGTTTCAGTGATTGTATTTGCTGAGCCTACAGCCGGTAGTGTTAATGCCAATGTTGCTACCATGGCCATGCATATGCGTAGGAATCTGGATCGCATCTAAACTTCTCCTAAAAAATTAAAATTAACACAGTGCGAATATGTAGTTTCCTTAACTATAACAGGTATATCGGAGGTGTCTAAAAAATAGTTAAGAAATCCATCCTTATCGGCTGTTTTTTAGACGATTTTTACGATATTCGCGGGTAATGTTACAAAAATAAACGAATGATCTTTGGTGTTGACGTTAATGCTGGCAATTTGGGCAATAAACCGTCGATCGTTGCCCTATTCGAACCTCTTTGAGTGTTGATTTGCAATGACTGCAAGCCTGGCCGCCTCTGCCATATACATTCAACTGTTGTTGAAAGTAGCCTGGTTTCCCATCTCCTCCGACAAAATCTTTTAGGGTGGTGCCTCCTTGTTTTATGGCTTCAGAGAGTACTAGCTTAATATTATTGGCTAGTTGCTTAAAACGTTTGAGGGATATTTTGTTGGCAGGGCGTTTGGGATGGATTCCGCTAAGAAAAAGTGCTTCGTTAGCATAAATATTACCTACGCCCACGACGATTTTATTATCCATGATAAATTGTTTGATATTTATCTTTTTGCCTTCTCTTTGTTTGAATAGATAGTCACCATCAAACAAATTCTCAAGCGGTTCAGGGCCTAGCTTAGAAAGTAAGGGGTGGTTTTTCAGGTCTGTTGTCCAAAGTATTGAACCAAAACGCCTTGGATCGTTATATCGAATAATTTTTTCGTTGGCCATCAGGAAGTCAATATGGTCATGTTTGCCTACAGGGCAACATTTCTCAACCACTCGTAAGCTGCCCGACATGCCAAGGTGGATTATGATGTGACCATTAATAAGGTTGAGAAATAAATACTTGGCTCTTCGCTCAATACTCACAACCTTGGAGGGTGCTAGTGTGTATAGTTCCTCGGATACTGGCCAGCGTAGGCTAGGCTGCCTTATCGCAATGGCACGTATTTCTACATTCTCAATATAGGGCTGGATGCCACGTTTGGTGGTTTCTACTTCGGGTAGTTCGGGCAAAGTTGCACCTATTGCTGATATTAGACCTTTATCGCTTGCTTTGACGGACTAAGGGTTGAAGGTTAATCGCAACCAATTTGTCCATAGCACCATTCATTTTACTTCTTGAATAAAACGGACCGACTTGTACTCGATACCAGGTACTACCTTTATTGTTTGTTTTTTCTATTTTCCCTTTCAGGCCCTGAAAACCAATGGTTGCTCGTTGTCTTTCGGCATCTTTAAGGCTTCTGAATGACCCTGTCTGTAATATGTATTGGTATTTAGTCGCTTTACCTTTTTCGGTGTACTTGTACTCATCTACCTTTGGGGGGACAACTTCGCTTTCTTTAAGTATGTCGTAAAAGTTAAATCGCTCTTCAGTTTTTGCTGTGGGTTCTGTCTTTTTCTGAGTCTTTGTTTGTGTGCTTGATGATGGCTCGGTGAGTGCTGAGCTTGAGGGAGGAACTTTGTTGAGGAAATACAAACTCGTAATAAAGGCGATAGCAACCACTGCGCTTACGAAAATAATAAGAGGCTTCATTTTTGACTGTGGTTCCGGTGCTTTTTTACTCACGTTTTTCTGACTTGTTTTTTGGTTTTTTGGCTTGCGAGGAGAGTTGCGCTCGTTTGAGCGCTTCCCTGGCTTTTTTGGGGCACTAGACCCAGCAGAGCTGGATCGGGTAGTGCTAGGCTTGGCAAAGTCGTGCGTCATAGTTTGGTTTACATCTCTTCGGGTGCGCTAACACCTAAAAGGTTCAAACCATTGGCTATAACTTGTTTAACGGCCATTCCTAGAGTGATACGGGCATTACGCAGGCCTTCGTCCTCTACTATCATTTTGTGAGAGTTATAATAAGAGTGGAAGTCTGACGCAAGTTCCTTGAGGTAATGTGTTAAAACATGGGGTTCAAGGTTAATGGCGCAATTGGTCAGCACTTCTGGGTACTTCGCTATTTTAGAGGCAAGGTCACGCTCATTTTCAAGGGTGAGCTTTTCAATATTAGCTAAGCCGTTCTCTTTATCCCAGTTGCTGTCCTGTTCGGCTAGCTTTTTCAGTACGCTACAAATACGGGCGTGGGCGTACTGAATGTAGTAAACCGGATTATCTTTGCTTTCTGACTTTGCCAGTTCAAGGTCAAAGTCCATATGCTGTTCAGCTTTACGTGTCACATAGAAAAATCGGGCTGCATCATTTCCTACTTCTTCTCTTAGTTCTCTCAGGGTGACAAATGAACCGCTTCGGGTAGACATTTGAACACGTTCTGAACCACGGTAAAGAATCGCAAATTGCACCAGTTTAACGGTAAGCTGGTCTGGGTTAAGGCCTAAAGCTTGTAGTGCGGCTTTAACTCTGGCGATGTAACCGTGGTGGTCTGCTCCCCATATATTTATAACCTGAGTGAAGCCTCGCTCAAATTTATTTTTATGGTAAGCAATGTCAGAGGCAAAATATGTTGTCTCTCCGTTATCACGTTTAACTACGCGGTCTTTATCGTCGCCAAACTCTGTTGAGCGAAACCAAAGTGCGCCTTCTTTTTCGTAAAGGTGTCCTGAGTCTTGGAGTTGTTGAATAACATCGTCAATGCTGTCTGATAACGAGCGCTCAGAGAACCAGTTTTGATAGTGAACACCAAAACCACCAAGGTCGTCTTTTATGTCTCCTGCAATGCCGTCAAGTCCGGAATCAAACACAATGCGAAAGTCACTTTCACCGATTAAAGATTTGCAGCGAGCAATGAGCGCATCAATATGAACTTCTTTATCACCGCCTGCAGGCTCATCGTCAGGAATGTTCAAGAATACGGTTTCAGCTGAATGCGCAAACTTGTCTTGGTATTTCTCGCTCAGCTCTCGAGCAATATCAAAAACATAGTCGCCTTTGTATCCGTTGCAAGGGAAAGTGAATTGTTCGCCTTGTAGTTCCAGGTATCGTAGCCACACGCTTGTGGCCAAAATATTCATTTGGCGGCCTGCATCGTTTACATAATACTCACGATGAACATCAAAACCTGCAGCAGATAAAAGGTCTGCAACACTTGCACCATAAGCTGCACCACGGCCATGACCTACATGAAGTGGGCCTGTTGGGTTTGCAGAAACAAATTCAACCTGAACTTTTTTGCCTTTCCCTGCATTGCTGCGGCCATATTGCTCGCCGCTATTTAGAATTTCAGGAATAACAGAAAAGCTGCTAGCTGAGCTGACAAAAAAGTTGATAAAGCCAGGCCCGGCTATTTCTGTTTTTTCAATGCCTTTTCCGTCTGCTGCAGATTGTTCTATGATGAGTTCACAGAGACGAACGGCCAATTGGCGAGGCTGTTTGCCGGCTGGCTTCGCAAGGACTAATGCAATATTACTTGCAAAGTCACCGTGACTTTTGTCGCGTGTGTTATCCACCGATATTTTAGGTGAAATATCTGCGGGAAGCTCATTTGACTCTTTTAATGTGTCAACGGCGGATTGGATTAAACCTGCGATATAGTCTTTCATTGCTATTAGAATCTACCATTCAGAACGGAAAATAAGGAACCGGCTATTATGGCTGAATCTGCAGGCTGAAACAATTATCGATTGATTAAATCTGCCGGTTTAATTGACTTCAGTGGGGTCAACATCAATCATCCAGCGAGTTTTCCCCCATTTATTATCATTAAGCCAGCTGCATAGCTGCTGAGTGAGTCGTTGGAGCGCGCTGCGGCTCTCTGCAACAAATAACAGGTGGGAGCGGTGTACGCCGGCTTTTCTGCTCATTGCCGCGGGAATGGGACCAAGTACTTCTATAGGGTGTGAGGTGCTGCTTTGGAAGTGTGGCGCTATTTGTTTGGCTTGTTCAAGTAAATGTGTGGCATTGCTGAGGTAGGGGTTTTCAGCTTTTAATAGTGTCATGTAGGCGAAAGGCGGGAGGCAGGCATCTTTTCTTTCTTCAAGCAGGTCTTCCGCTAATTCTTGGTAGTTTCCTTTTGCGATCTGTTGAAGGATTGGGTGATCTCCATGGCAGGTCTGAATAATGACTTGCCCTTTTTTGCTGCCGCGCCCAGAGCGACCAGCGACTTGTATGAGTAATTGTGCTGTTTTTTCTAGAGCGCGAAAGTCAGCACTAAAGAGCCCTCCGTCAGCATCAACTACTGCCACTAAGGTTACATTAGCGAAATTATGCCCTTTTGCCAGCATTTGAGTGCCCACTAATATGCAAGGTAGGCCCTTATTTACTTCGTCAACGAGATTTTTCATGGCGCTTTTTTTGCGGGTGCTGTCTCTGTCGACACGAATGATCGGTGTGTCTGGGAAGCGAGCTTCAAGTATTTCTTCAGCCTTTTCTGTGCCGGTGCCAAGGGTTTTAAGGTTAACGCTTTGGCAGCTTGGACAGCTGGTCGGGATTGCGTTGCGGGAGTCGCAGTGATGGCAGCGTAAATGTGCTGGGTGCTTGTGTAGCGTCATTCTTGAATCACAGTGTTTGCAGTCTGCCAGCCAGCCGCAATCTTCACACATAATCGCTGGTGCAAATCCTCTTCTATTAAGGTAAACAATCACTTGTTGTTTGTTGTCTAGGTGGTGCTTGATACTGTCAATTAATGGGCGAGATAAGCCACCCTCAAGAGGTCGGCTTTTAATATCTAGTAATTCTATATCGGGGAATGTAGCGCCCCCTGCTCTAGAAGGGAGGCTAATTTTTTTATACTTACCGCATTGGGCGTTGTTAATTGATTCGAATGAGGGGGTGGCAGACCCTAAAACAACGGGACATTTTTCTTTATGGCCTCGGGCAACCGCAAGGTCTCTGGCGGAGTAGCGAAAACCTTCTTGCTGCTTGAATGACGTATCGTGTTCTTCGTCAACAATAATACACCCTAGGTTTTTCATTGGCGTGAAGATGGCAGAGCGTGTGCCAATAATGATTTTTGCCGCACCTTGTCTTGCAAGTTCCCAGTTTGTGAGTCGTTCGCTTTGGCTGAGGCCTGAGTGAATAGTGCCTATAGGGCAATTAAAATGATTCTGAAACCTGGCCAAGGTTTGGGGGGTTAAACTGATCTCAGGGACTAAAATAAGGGCTTGTTGGTTATTTTGAAGCACTTTATCAACTAGGTGCATATAAACTTCGGTTTTGCCGCTGCCTGTAACGCCTTGCAGTAAAAAGCCTTGGTACTCTCCTATGTGCTTGCCTATGGTGCTGACAGCAGTGTTTTGCTCTTCTGATAAAGGCCAGTCTGGTTGGCTTATATTGTACTCAGTGGCGGCTGCGGTTAGCGCATCTAATTCTTCTTCATTAATGAGTCTTTTGTCTTTTAAGGCTTTAATGTGCGTCGATGTGTAGCCCAGTAGTCGAATGGTTGATTCCAAAAGGCCATCGCTTGAATGGGATAAGGCTTGATAAAGAGCACTTTGTTTTTTTGCATTTGTTTTAATGAGTAGCTCAGCTTTATCGGCTCTGTCTTTATTTATTGACCAGCGACGTGTGCTCGCAATACAAATTGCTTTGCCTTGCCTGAGGGCGGTTGGAATAATGGCAAATAATACTTCGCCTATTGGGTGGCAGTAGTATTGTGATGCCCATTTTGCCATGGACATAATTGAAGGTGGGAGAATGGGATGCGTGTCAATGAGTAGTGTTACGGGTTTGAGTTTTGCTATCGGGAAATCACTTTCTGATTTAATTTCTAATACGATCCCCGTTAATGTTCTGCGGCCAAATGAGACGATAACCCTTTGGCCTGGCTGAATGTCATTCCCTTTATGGTTTATGGGGTAAATATAATCAAAGGCACGGTAAAGCGGAGTCGGCAGCGCAATGCTGAGTATTTTGTGTGGGGTGATCGCGCTGCTTGTACTTGACACTTAAATAATTACCTTGAAGTAAAAATGATTAAATCTTGCTAATTGTTCTTTTTTTGGTAAGATGCGCGGTCTGATTTTGGCTTTATGCCACCCCGCAAGGTGATTTATCACCTTATGATGCAATTAAATGCGGTGCCCAGCAATAGATTTGATCATTGATTGGGTAGCGGCATGAGAAAACCCGAGGCTCGACATGAAAGACGGTATACACCCAGAATATCAAAAAGTAACTGCAACATGCAGTTGTGGAAATGTAATCGAAACACGTTCTACTATGTGTAAAGATCTTCACTTGGACATCTGTTCAGCTTGTCACCCTTTTTATACTGGTAAGCAGAAGAGTACTGAAGTTGGCGGACGCGTTGACAAGTTCAAGAAGCGTTTTGGCAGCCGTATTGGCAGCAAGGCGTAGTAATACGTTTATCTCCGCAGTGTTTAATATGACCTGTGGCGTTAAGGTATTTAAAAAAAGGGCTCCTGTTATGGGCGCCCTTTTTTTGTGCCTGAGTGTTTTGTTGTTTGGGGTGGGGCGAGTTGCGGCGACGGGTTCTGTTGGCTGTAATGTTGCTCGGTTTGATCTGACTATTGGCGTTAAATCGGTTGTCGATGGCGATACTATTATACTTTCTGATGGTCGAAAGGTTCGCTTTATAGGTATTAACACGCCAGAGATAGGCCGAAAAGGTAAAGTAACTGAGCCGCTTGCTCAAAAAGCGCGAAAGCGGGTGGTTGAGCTGCTGGGTGAGAAACCTTCGGTTAAACTAAGTCTCGGGATAGACAAAAAAGATCGATATGGGCGCTTGCTTGCTCATATTTTTACTGCACAGGGTGAAAGTGTTGAGGCGGTGTTGATTCGGGAAGGGCTGGGTTTTGCGGTAGTGTTCCCTCCCAACTTATTGTTACAGGCCTGTTTGGCTGACGCTCAACAGGAAGCAAAAAGTGCTAAACGGGGTGTATGGTCTGATGCTTATTTTTCGCCAAGACAAAGTGCTAAATTGCGTTCTGCTGATACAGGTTTTCGCTTGGTTCAGGGTGTGGTTGAAAAGGTCGTGATCAAAAAAAACGGAAGCTGGTGGGTGTTGCTTGAGGGCAAGCTAGCCTTAATGGTTTCTAGGTCGTCACAGGTGTACTTTGACCCACAAGCCTTGCGAGAGCTTGTGGGTCAAAAGATATTGGTGAGTGGCTGGCTGATTAAGAAAAAACTAAGTGCAAAGCAAAAAGCAAAAGGTTATAAACCTTATATGATGTCAGTGAAGCACCCTGCGGCTTTTGTTGGGGCAGTTTTTAATCCATAACTGTGCAATCTATTTTCTTTTATCAAGGACTTAATAATGAAAAAAATACTCGTCACAATTCTCTTAGTAATAGTGGCTCTAGGTGGTGCGGCTTATTACTATCTCGGGTCTATTAACTCAATCGTCAAAGAGCAAATTGAGAAACACGGTTCTAATGCACTTCAAACAAGCGTTAAGGTAGGTGGTGTCAATATTAAAATTTTGGATGGTTTTGGTGAAATCACTGGGTTTTCCATCGCCAACCCTGAGGGTTTTAGCTCTGCCGTAGCGATAGGGTTTGATACTGTAAGGCTTGATATAGGAACTGAAAACATAACCGAGATGCCTATTATCATTGAAGAGATATTAATTGACTCTGTATCGACACTTTACGAGCTTGATGCACAAGGGAAGGGCAATTTAAATGCGCTGCTTGATCAAATAAGTGCTCAGGGTTCAAGTCAAAAGGCAGAGTCTAAAGCGTTGGAGGAAGCGTCTTCGGGTGAGTCTGATGTTCGAATTGTGGTTAAAAAGTTAGTTGTTAAAGGTACGCGGCTTGTGTTGGATCTAACGGCGTTAGATCAAGAAAAATATGATGAAACCTTGCCTACATTTTCCATTCAAAACATCGGTGGCAGCAATGGTTTGCCACCTGAAGAGTTGGGGCAGGCTATTGGTAAAAGCATGCTAGATAGAATTGTTAAACAAGCTAAAGAAAAGCAGCAGGATAAGCTAGAAGCAAAAGTAAAAGAAAAACTAATGGAAGAGTTAGATGGTGAAAATGGAGAGAAACTCAAAGGGCTGCTAAATAGCTTTGGTAGCTAGAAGTAAAAGGTGTGAGGTTCTGGGGGTGTTGCCCTGTACATGGCTCTAACGTATTACTGCTTTTGTTGGGGTCGTTTTTGAATAGCTTGGTCTTGTGCGGGGGGCTGAAACAGGTGATAATAACTCGCCCATGGCTAAAGTGGTCAGGTTCACTGAGAAATGTGATAGGGAAACATCCCTGATGATTTTCCTGATTTAATTAACGTCAAGACGGAAAAGATACAATGTCTGAAGATATGAAACAAGCTGCCCTCGATTACCATGCGAATCCAAAGGCAGGTAAAATTAGCGTAGAAATTTCTAAGCCAACTGAAACTTCCAGAGATTTATCTTTGGCTTATAGCCCAGGTGTTGCTGAGCCTGTTCGTGAAATTGCAAAAGATGCTGAAAATGCTTACAAGTACACAGCTAAGGGTAATCTGGTTGCTGTAATTTCTGATGGTTCTGCGATTCTTGGTTTGGGAAATCTTGGACCTTTGGCAAGCAAGCCAGTAATGGAAGGTAAAGGCGTATTATTCAAGCGCTTTGCTGGCATTGATGTTTTTGATATTGAAGTAAACTCTGAGAGCCCTCAGGCTTTCATTGATACAGTTCGTCGTATTGCAGATACTTTTGGTGGTATTAACCTTGAAGATATTAAGGCGCCAGAGTGTTTTGAGATAGAGCGTATATTGATTGAGCAGTGTGATATCCCTGTATTCCATGACGATCAGCACGGTACTGCGATTGTAACGGCTGCGGGCATGTTGAACGCGCTTGAGTTGCAAGGCAAGAAGATCGAAGAAGCGACTATTGTATGTCTAGGTGCTGGTGCAGCAGCTGTGGCGTGTATGAAGCTGTTAATTAGCTGTGGCGCGAAGTCTGACAATATTCTAATGTTGGATCGTAAGGGTGTAATTCACTCTGGGCGTGAAGATTTAAACCAGTACAAGGCAATGTTTGCTACTGAGACTGATAAGCGTACTTTAGCTGATGCTTGTGATGGTGCTGACGTATTTGTTGGTTTGTCTGGGCCTAACTTGTTCCCAGCTGAGGCGTTGAAGTCAATGGCTCCAAACCCTGTTGTTTTTGCTTGTTCAAACCCTGATCCTGAGATTGCGGTTGAGTTGGCTTTAGCGACGCGTGATGATCTTATCATGGCGACAGGTCGTTCTGATTACCCTAACCAGGTTAATAACGTACTTGGCTTCCCTTTCATCTTCCGTGGTGCTTTAGACGTGCGTTCTAAGGTTATAAACGAAGAGATGAAGGTTGCAGCGGTTCATGCGATTAAAGATCTTGCTAAAGAGCCTGTGACACAAGCGGTTATTGATGCGTACGGTGGTGAGAGTCTTGAGTATGGAAAGGATAATATTATTCCTAAGCCATTAGATGTTCGTTTGTTGACGGTTGTGTCTGCTGCGGTTGCTAAGGCGGCGGTAGATTCTGGTGTGGCTCAGTTGCCATACCCAGCTCACTACCCTCTAAACTCTGTTGATGATATTAAGTAAATATCGTTAATGGTAAGAAAAAACCGCATTGTTTAATGCGGTTTTTTTGTGCCTGAATTTTGGGTGGAACGTTTTTTGATATCAGCTTTTATTTAGATCTAAACGCAAAAAACCCCGCGTTAAGCGAGGTTCTTTGTAAGCGTGAAGCTTTCCTGAATATCAGGCGCTTCAGGCCTTGTGTTCAGGTTGGAAGCAGATCAATTACTTGATCTTAGCTTCTTTATACATCACGTGCTTGCGTACTACTGGGTCGAACTTTTTAATTTCCATCTTTTCTGGCATGTTGCGCTTGTTCTTGTCGGTCGTGTAATAATGACCTGTGCCAGCTGATGAAACTAATTTGATTTTATCGCGCATTACGATAACTCCTTAGTTTTTACTATTAGATTTTTTGACCGCTTGTACGCATATCTGACAATACTTGTTCAATACCTTTCTTGTCGATAATACGCATACCTTTAGCAGATACGCGAAGCTTAACAAAGCGCTTTTCGCCTTCGATCCAGAAGCGGTGGCTCTGCAAGTTAGGCAGAAAACGACGCTTTGTGTGGTTCTTAGCGTGTGAAACGTTATTACCAGCTACTGGTCTTTTACCTGTAACCTGACATACTTTTGACATAATGTGACCTCGACTCCAACCTGTGTTGGTAACCATAAACTAGTACTTTGACTTGACTAAAAAACGAGTCATAGTCAAGGAGCCCGCCTTTATACCAGAAACCAATTTTAATGGCAAAAAAAACTACTAAAAAAGGCTATTTAAGCTGATTTTTATGAATCACCTCTAAACTTGAAAAAAATACCCATTATAGTAGGCCTCGCTCAGCAAAAGAGGTGACCTCTCCATTGCCAACAATAAGGTGGTCTAACACTCTTACATCAATTAGCGCGAGGGCCTCAATTAACCTTGTGGTGATTTGCTTATCTGCCAGGCTTGGCTCAGCAATTCCTGATGGGTGGTTGTGGGCGAAAATAATGGCTGCGGCGTGGTTGTTTAATGTTTGCTTAACGACTTCGCGTGGATAAACCGATGCCCCGTCAATGGTGCCGCGAAATAACTCCTCGAATGCTAGTACTTTGTTTTGATTATCCAGATATAAGCAGCAAAAGACTTCATAAGGGCGCCCTGTTAACTTGAGTTTTAAATAGTCTTTGGTCAATCCGGGGCTGGTGAGGTAGTCGGCTTCTTCTATTTGCTCTTGCATATGGCGTCGCCCCATCTCAAGGGTTGCCTGAAGTTGTGCGTATTTAGCGCTTCCTAGTCCTGGGCCTGAGCAAAAATCTTTTAATGAAGTAGATAAAAGCCCTCTAAGGCTGCCAAACTGATTAAGAAGCTCTCTCGATAGGTCTACAGCTGTTTTACCTGGAGTGCCTGTGCGTAAGAATATCGCGAGTAGTTCGGCGTCGCTGAGAGCCTGAGGGCCGTGCTGAAGTAGTTTTTCTCGTGGCCGCTCATTTATGGGCCAATCTGATATTGCCATGATTACATCCTTGTTTGTTGTTAGTCATAGTTAAAACGGGGTTATCCATAACCTGAACGTAATTATAGCCGAATGTGGTGACAGGATGTAATCATGGCGTGAAAATTTCTCGTCCAGATGTTATCTTAGACTGCAATTTTGTAGGCTGAAACAGTCGCTGCTTTTTACCTTGTCTTTGGGCGTGTTTTTTTATGCTAAATGGTCGTCGAATATTAGTAGGTATTACGGGAGGCATTGCAGCCTATAAGGTTGCAGAGCTCGTAAGGTTGTTGGTTAAGTCCAGCGCTGAGGTTCGTGTTGTAATGACTGAAGGGGCTAAAGAGTTTATAACGCCTTTAACGTTGCAAGCGCTTTCTGGGAACCCCGTTCATCATACCTTACTTGACCCGTCTGCCGAGGCTGGTATGGGGCATATTGAATTAGCTAAATGGGCTGATTTGATCGTTGTGGCGCCCGCGACGGCAAATTTTATTGCTCGGTTTGCGGCGGGCATGGCTAATGATTTACTGAGTACCTTGTGTTTGGCCACTGACGCTCCTGTAGCTATCGCGCCTGCAATGAATCAGGCAATGTGGAAAAACCCACGTACTCAGCGCAACATTAATTCGTTCTTATCGGATTCAAATCTATTTGTTTGGGGGCCTGATTCTGGCGTGCAGGCATGCGGAGATGTAGGCTTAGGGCGAATGCTTGAGCCCGTTCAGTTAATGGATAACGTGCTAGGGTATTTTAAGTCAGGTGCCTTGCAGGGTAAGAATGTCGTGATTACTGCAGGGCCAACGAGAGAGGCTATTGACCCAGTAAGATATATCTCAAACCATAGCTCTGGAAAAATGGGTTATGCCTTAGCTGCAGCGGCCCAAGTTGCTGGTGCTAATGTAACGCTTATTTCCGGCCCTGTTTCGATACCAGTACCTGAGGGAGTTGACCTTCAGTCGGTAGTTACTGCCTCTGAAATGTTAAAATCAGCTGAAATCCTTGCAGATAATGGTTGTGATATTTTTATTGCAGCGGCTGCCGTTGCAGATTATCGGGTGTTAGAGGTTGCAGAGCAAAAAATCAAAAAAACGAACGATGATATGGTGATAGAGCTAAGTAAAAATCCAGATATTGTTGCGACTATAGCCTCTCGTAAGGTGAAGCCCTTTGTGGTCGGTTTTGCTGCAGAAACACAAGATGTATTAGCTTATGCGAAAGGCAAGCTGATCAGAAAGAAATTGGACATGATTATTGCCAATGATGTGTCAGACTCGCGCATTGGCTTTAATAGTGAAGATAATGAAGTGACCGTATTGTGGCAGAATAAACAATCAGGGGCTGATGAAAACACTGCTTTTTCATTGCAGAATAAAACTCAGCTAGCGACAAATATAATTGAATTGATCTCGGCGCAAATAGCCGCATCATAATAACTCTTAAAAACCGTGTATTGGGTTAAATAATATCTATGTCTACTAAATCTATATCAACTAAAAATACGTCAAAAAAAAACCTACAGTTAAAAATTCTAGACGCTCGTTTAGGAAATGAAATTCCTATGCCTACTTATGCAACAGAGGGTTCGGCAGGAATAGACCTCCGAGCGTGTGTTGATGGGCCGTTAGAAATAAACCCTGGTCAAACTATTCTTATACCTACTGGCATGTCTATTTACATTGAAGACCCCGGTCTTGCAGCCATGCTTCTTCCTCGCTCAGGTTTAGGTCATAAGCATGGGGTGGTTTTAGGGAATTTGGTGGGGTTGATTGACTCTGATTACCAAGGTCCTTTGATGGTGTCTTGCTGGAATAGAGGTAGCGAGCCTTTTACTATTAACGTTGGCGAGCGCATTGCTCAAATGATTCTTGTACCGGTCGTACAGGCTAATTTTGAGGTTGTTGAAGCCTTTGGTGATAGTGATCGTGGTGAGGGTGGTTTTGGTTCAACAGGAACGCATTAAATCGCAATTTTTTAAGCGGTATAATCTTAAACTGTTCTACTTTGATCAAGAGGGGGCAATCTTCAATTGCTGATCTATACTAAGTAAGATCTTGAATTATATAGCATGTGATGTGGTTGTTTTAACTGCTGTTCGTTAATTATTTTATTAGCTGTTTTTGTTGGTAACAGGGAAACCTTATGAAGCTAGGTAGAAAACCTAAAAAAGGCAATGATGTTTCGGTAATAGATAAGAATACACAACCTAAAACGGTTAAAAATAAAAAAACAAAATCAGCAAGTGGAGTAACGCTTAAACGGTTAACGCCTGCTTTGTATTTGGCTCTTGCGGGAGCCGCTATTGTTATCGCTATTGCGGGTTTTTTAATACAGCTTCTGGTGATTAACCCTGCTGATGAATCGGTTGCACAAAGTCGGTCTGAGTTGCTGTTAATGAGCACTCAGTTGCAGGTTGATCAGAGAATCGACTTTGTGAAACGAGAGATTGAGAGTATTGCTTCCCTTGAAAATGTGATTGTGGCGCTTGATGATAAAGCTACACGAACGCAGATGGAGATAAACATTGAAGGTTTCTTACCTTATGTTTCAAAGGTTCATTTCTTCAAAAAAGGTTTAGCCCGCAGAGACTCTTCAGGAGAGCATCCTTTGGGGTTCTCAAGTCTTGATCTTATTAAAAGGGCAGAAAAAGGTGAAACACCTCCTCCAGAAGCTTTTTTGAGTGGTAAGGGGTGGTTGGTGCAGGCAGTGGTTCCTGTGAGTAGAGGAGACATTGTTGCCGGTGTTCTACTAATTGTGTTTGAAAAAGGTGTTATTCAGGAAACGTTAAAATTAGCCTCCATTAAAGATGGTGGAAAGCTTAGCTTAGTTCAGGTTATTGGAAGTGTTGAACAGGTTGTTGCTTCTTCTGGTCAGGGCAGTGGCACAGAGCTTTCTCTCAATACATCTATCCCTCATTGGCAGGTTAGGTTACACCCTGCCGGACAGGTAGTTAGTCATCTAGATATCAGTTTGTTTTGGATTTTGGTTGCAGGCTCTGCATTGCTTGTTTTGCTGGTAGTAGGGCTACCGTTAACAACGCTGTTTAAGCGCATGAGAAAAGAATCAATACTGATTACTCAGTATGCTCAAAGCCTTTTTAACTATGAAAGGAAAAAGCTGCCAGCGATTGAGTTCGTTATGTTTCATACCATGGCGACTACAATGCAGCGCTTGGCTGTTGCATCTGAGAAGAAATTTGAAGCAGTCACTGCGGCTGCGGCGGCCACTCCGGTTGCTACAAAAACCGCGGAGCCAAAACTAAAAGAAGACACTGACCATTCAGACCCTCTATTTCAAGGGAGTGATGTACTTGATATCGATATGATGGAGGGAGATGATGACCTGTTAGGCTTAGGGCAAAACGATGATGGTTTTGATCCTCTGGCTGCTGAGGCTGATGTAATGTTAGGCGGCACAGGGGCAAGTGTCGTTGACGTGCCCACTGTTGATGTGCCGCAGTCTATTTTTCGAGCATATGATATTCGAGGGGTTGTGGGCGAATCACTCACACCTGAAATAGTACAACAAATTGGTTTGTCTTTAGGTAGTGAAGCGGCAAAGCGTGGTCAGAAAACGATCTGTGTTGGTTATGATGGGCGATTATCAAGCCCTGAATTGGCCGAGGCTCTTATTCGAGGCTTAATCGCAACAGGAAGAGATGTTATCAATCTGGGCTGCGTGCCTACGCCAGTCTTATATTTCTCGACACATCACCTAAGTACTGGTTCTGGCATTATGATTACCGGAAGCCATAATCCAGCAAATTATAATGGTTTTAAGATGGTTCTAGGGGGAGAAACCCTCGCTGGAGATGATGTTCAGAAACTATATGACCGAATTATTCTTCAAGATTTCGATGTAGAACAAAATGCTGGGCAGGTGAGTCAACAAGATATAGGTCGGGATTATTTAGACACCATATTAAATGATATTGCTGTAGCGGCACCTCTAAAGGTTGTTGTAGATGCCGGTAATGGCGTTGCTGGAGAGTTAGGCCCTGCATTAATAGAAGAATTAGGTTGTGAGGTTATTCCGCTTCATTGTGAAATCGATGGTACATTTCCAAATCATCACCCAGACCCCGGTAAGCCAGAAAACTTGCAAGACCTGATTCGTAAAGTAGAAGAAGAGGGTGCAGATCTTGGTATTGCCTTTGATGGTGATGGTGACCGCATAGGGGTGGTAACCAATAAAGGTAAAATTATCTGGCCAGATCGCTTGTTAATGCTTTTTGCTAAAGATGTCGTATCTCGCAATCCAGGTGCCGATGTTATTTTTGATGTGAAATGTTCACGTCGTTTGAATGGGCTTATTAGTGGTTATGGTGGTCGCCCGATTATGTGGAAAACCGGGCACTCGCTTATTAAAGCTAAAATGAGAGAAACGGGCGCGTTACTCGCGGGCGAAATGAGTGGCCATATGTTCTTTAAAGAGCGCTGGTACGGTTTTGATGATGGGCTCTATAGTGCTGCACGTTTATTAGAAATACTGGGCATTGACGAGCGTTCATCAGAAGATGTGTTTGGTTCATTTCCTGAAGATAGCTGTACACCAGAAATTAATATTAACGTAACTGATGAGAATAAGTTTGCTTTAGTAGAGAAGTTGAATGCCCAGGGGTCTTTTGACGACGGTAATATTTCAACTATTGATGGTGTACGGGTTGATTACCAAGACGGATGGGGCTTGTGCAGGGCATCAAATACAACTCCTGTTTTAGTGCTACGTTTTGAGGCTGATGATGAAGCCGCTTTGTCTCGTATTCAGCAAGTTTTCCGAGAGCAGTTACTCTTGGTTGATCCTGAGTTAGAGCTTACCTTTTAAATTATGCACTTTTAATTAAAACCGAGAAAGATTGGGAAAGTAAATAAAAGATGAATCAAGATCAAGAGTCAGCGATGCAGGTTGCATCGGTATTGAGTCAGGCGCTGCCTTATATTCAGCGCTTTTCAGGTAAAACCATTGTTATTAAATACGGTGGTAATGCAATGGAAAATGAAGAACTGAAAAACAGTTTTGCTAGAGATATTGTGCTTATGAAGCAGGTGGGGATTAACCCTATCGTTGTTCATGGCGGAGGCCCTCAGATTGGCGAATTACTGAAGAAGCTTAATATTGAAAGTCACTTTGTTAATGGTATGCGTGTAACCGATAGTGAAACCATGGATGTGGTTGAAATGGTATTGGGTGGTTTGGTTAACAAAGAGATTGTTGCGCTTATTAATCGTAATGGTGGAAAAGCGATTGGTTTAACGGGTAAAGATGCTAACTTAATTAAGGCCACTCAGCTCAAAGTAGAAGTTACTTCCCCTGAACTGCAGAAATCAGAAATTATTGATATCGGGCATGTTGGGGAAGTCTCTAAAATTGATTCTGACGTTATTGAGATGCTTACCAATAGCAATGTTATTCCTGTTATTGCTCCTATTGGTGTAGGTGAGGATGGGCGTTCATACAATATCAACGCCGACTTGGTTGCTGGTAAAGTAGCTGAAGAGCTGAATGCTGAAAAGTTGATGTTACTGACTAATATCTCTGGCTTGCAGGATAAAGAAGGTAATGTGATGACAGGGCTAACAACAGAGCAAGTTGATGGTCTTATTGCCGATGGGACTATTTACGGTGGGATGCTGCCTAAAATAGGGTGTGCTTTAAGTGCCGTCAATAATGGCGTTACTAGTGCGCATATTATTGATGGCCGTGTTGCTAATGCTACTTTGTTGGAAATTTTTACCGATGAAGGTGTTGGTACATTAATCACTAATAATTAAGATCGGCTTGATTTAAAAAATCATTTCACAACAGCAGACAGTTGGTTTAAATAGTCTGCTGTTGTGGTGCCTTACGTTCTTCATAATCCCCTTCGCCAACCACTCTGTTTCGACCATTACTCTTTGCTTGATATAAGCACTTGTCAGCGCGGTGAATGAACTCTTCAGGGCTTTCTCCGTAGCGATATTGCGCAACACCAATAGATACGTTTACTGAACCCAGCTTAATGTTTTCTGCGCTATCAGAAAGCACTTGTGCGCTGATTCGTTTTCTTGCATTTTCGGCCACAGACAGTGCATCGGTGTAACTTGTTTCAGGAAGGATGACTGCGAATTCTTCACCGCCGAAGCGCGCTACAGTATCATTACCTTTAACATGTTTTTGCAGCATGGCAGCAACAAAGCGAAGCACCTTGTCTCCAACAATATGACCAAACTTATCGTTAAATTTTTTGAAGTGATCGATATCTAGTATTAGTACACTTAAAAGAGTTGAGTTCATTTTGCTTGCAGATACTGCTCGTTCAATAGCTATGTCGTAAGCTCTGCGGTTGCTGACTTTCGTTAGCGCATCGGTACTGGCTTCATCATTTAACCGGGCGACCTCTTGTCTTAATTGCGTCATTTCTTGAGCCATTGTATCCAATGTGCTTTGCAAGTTATGAGTGGCTTCTTCTCTTTTTTTAGTTTCAATCAGCAGTTCACCGATCAACAGGTTGACGGCGCTGGAGTCAATGGTGTCGTTGACTTTTTCAGAAAAGCTTTCGAGAGTTTTTGCATAATCACCAAGGCCATCCCCTTCTGCGGATATCTGAGCTAGAAGGTCATTAATGACTTGTCTAACGCTATCTCGGATCTCTGTAATAGCGGTTTGCTGCCCGCCGCCGATAAATTTTTGATAGAGATCTTCATTGACCTGGTCAGAAAATTCCGTATTGGCTTTAATTAAGCTATCTATGGATTGTTTTAGGTCGTGGTTTGTTCCTGCCGTGTATTCGTACCAGACAGAATAATTTTCAGGTGTAGTGGGTATTTCCCGCTTGCTCATTTCGGGGAGTGTAAGCTTTAAATATCGTACTGCCTGAGCAAGATCATCACTTTGGTGTGCCATATCCCTTCGCGCCATTGTCCTTTTCCATCCCTCTCCACTAAGTTGAAGGGGGCAATGCCATAATTTTACAGGGCTAATACTACTAATCATAGTGAGTTAATACTACAAAAAATTATTTCCTTGCTTAGATCACTGCATTAAGGAAAATATATTACTCCTTGCAGCACCCTATTTAGATATCTCTGATATAGTTTAGCTATAGTGTTCATCGTATTTTTCTGCTTCAGGGTGTTTATTAGTAATGAAAAAATTATTGTGGGGAATTATTCTTGTTGCCATTGCTTCGGTAGCTTCTTTTAAGGGTTATGTCGGGTATCAGGTGTATAACCAATTAAGTGAGATTAAAGAGCAGTTAGCGCCTCATGCGCGTATTAAATACAGTTGGATATTCTCAGACTTTGATGGAACTGTGGGCGTTTCAGGTATTGAAATAACACCGTATTTACTCAAAGGAACGATTTCTATTGATGAAGTGAGTTTGAAGCTAGAGGACGCAAGCGCTTTATTTAAACTGAAAGATAATATCTCTCAACGACGCCTGCCAGACCAGATGCACTTCAGCATAAAAAATATGTCACTCCCACTTGATAGTGAAATTGCAGGTTTGTTGAACTCACTTGATGAGACGGATGATGGCGCTTCCGCTAACAGCTTTAACCCTCTGGGCGTTTATGGTTGCGGTGATACCGTTATTGTGAAGAATGATGAGCTCAAATCTATGGGCTACAATAAATTCACTTTAAGCAGTGATATTGGGTACAGACTCGACCCCATGACAAAGGTCTTAACAATATCATCTATTGTTGACTCAGAAAGCATGGGGCGTAGCGATATTAAGGTTGAATTAGGGGTGACTGAAAGCTCAATGGATTCACTTTTAACAACACCTACTCTGCCTATACTCAACCGAGCGCAATGGGATTTTCATGACGGAGGATACTTTCGAAGGTTATCATTTTTCTGTGGTAAAAAGACCGGCGTAGAGCGTACAACATATGTTGCTCAAGCAGCTCAAGAGTGGGATGCGGATCTTCAAGATAATGGTATTACACTAAACCCATCTTTAGTTGATACTTATCGCCAATACATACTGGATGGTGGTTTGCTGAATATAAGCGTTACACCAGATAAAGATATAGATTACTCTGCGCTTTCATTATTTTCAGCTAACGATATTGTTAGCATGCTTAATTTACAGATTAAATTAAATGGAAGTCTGCTTCCTGATTTATCCTTGGAGCTAGAAGAGAAAAAGATGGCAGGGTTTTACGGTGATTCAGGTTCTAATGTAGAGTTGACGGCACCCAGTAGCGCGCAACCTGCGATTCCCCAGATGCCTGAAAAAGGCTACCAGGATATTTTGCCCGAAGAGGCAAGTGACTACTTAAATTTCCCGGTTCGAGTTGAGTTGGATAGCGGGAAACAGGTTGAAGGTATAATTGTTTCTGTGGATGAATTTGTTGTTGAAGTCGAACAGCTTGTATCGGGGGGTAAAGTGAGTTACCCGCTAAGGAAACGAAATATTACTTTGATTAGTGTTTGGAAATAGCATGATAAAGGATGTTTCATTACCTGAGTTCGATGAGCTGCTTAAACAGCTCATTTCTGCACCGTCTATAAGTAGCCCTTCATCATCATGGGATCAAAGTAATAGTCAGGTGATTAAACTTTTGGCTGACTGGTTTGGTCAGCTAGGTTTTTCTGTTGAAATCATGGATGTACCTGGACTTTCGGGTAAGCAAAATTTAATCGCAACAATAGGGCATGGCTCTGGAGGCTTGGTGCTTTCAGGGCATACAGACACGGTGCCTTTTGATGAGTCAAAATGGAGCTCCGATCCTTTTTCGCTTAGCTATCGCGATAACCGGTTTTATGGCTTAGGTAGTTGTGATATGAAGGGTTTTTTCCCGGTCATATTAAGTGCTGTTCGCTCCTTTGTGGGGGCGGACTTTAAACAACCATTGATTGTAATAGCCACCGCTGATGAAGAGAGCTCTATGTCAGGAGCTCGCGCCTTGGCCGAAGCAGGTAGACCCAAAGCGCGTTGTGCCGTTATAGGAGAGCCTACAAGCTTAAAGCCTATCCGTATGCATAAAGGCATGATGATGGAGTGCATTCGACTTCAAGGGCAGTCAGGCCACTCATCTAATCCTTCGTTAGGGCGTAGTGCTTTAGATTGTATGGTTGAAGTGTTATCTGATCTTGTTGAGTTCAGAAATATGTTGCAAGCCCAGTATCAGAACCCTGCTTTTGAAATTGATGTACCGACTATGAATTTTGGTCATATCCATGGGGGCGATAATCCTAACCGTATATGTGGGTCGTGTGAACTCCAGTTTGATCTAAGGCCCTTACCTGGAATGGATATCGACTCACTGAGAGAATTGATTAGTCAGCGAGTGACACCTATTGCTCAAAAGCATCAGGTTACACTTGAAATTGAGCATCTTTTTGGCGGGGTGCCTGCCTTTGAAACACCTGATGACTCAGTGTTTGTTAAAGCCTGTGAACGTTTAAGTGGCCAAAACTCTGATGCGGTTGCTTTTGCAACGGAAGCGCCTTACTTACAGCGTTTAGGTATGGAAACTATCGTGATGGGGCCTGGCTCAATTGACCAAGCACATCAGCCTGATGAATTTTTAGCCGTTGACCAAATAAAGCCCGCGGTTGCTATTCTACAAGGGCTAATTCAACAGTATTGTATCAATGAGGGAGAGATAAAAGGTGAGTTCTAAAGAGTGGGTTAATTGGTTTAGACAATCATCACCTTATATTAATGCACACAGAACACGAACCGTTGTTCTTACGCTGTGTGGTGAAGCTCTAGAAGATGAAAACTTAATTAATATTATTCATGATATCGCACTGCTTAACAGTCTTGGGGTGAGGTTGGTGGTGGCTTTTGGTGCTCGACCTCAAATTGATGCCCGTCTTAATGATGCGGGTGTTGAGTCTGAATTCCACAAAGGTTTACGCATAACCCATGAATCAATAATGCCTCATATTCTAGAGGTGTCGGGTCGGTTACGTGCAACACTAGAGGCTCGACTTTCTACCGGCGTTGTTAACTCTCCTATGCACGGCGCTAAAATTCGCGTGTGTAGCGGTAACTTTATTATGGCTAGGCCTGTGGGGGTATTGGAGGGAACAGACCTTTGCCATACAGGTAAGGTTAGACGAATAGACCGAGAAGCTATTGAAGGCTTACTGGATGCTGGTGCTGTGGTTTTACTACCTTCGTTAGGCTATTCAGTAACGGGTGATGCATTCAATTTGAGTTATGAGGACGTTGCTAGTACCGCGGCTGCAGCGCTAAAAGCTGAAAAGCTAATTATGCTGACAGATAAGCCTGGCGTTATGGATACAAAAGGGCATTTAATTCGAGAGCTAACCATCGCTGATGGTCGTGCGCTGATGGCGTCATCAGAAAACTTGGATGATCTAGCCGTAGGGCAATTAAAAGCCGCCTGTGAAGCCTGTGCTAACGGCGTAAAGCGGGCCCATATTATCAGTTATAAAACCAATGGCGCGGTACTTGAAGAGCTATTCACTCGTGATGGTGGTGGTACCATGGTCAACTCGGATGATTATGAACAAGTTCGCCCCGCAAAGCTGGATGATATCAACGGCATCATGGAGCTGATTCAACCCCTTGAAGAGCAAGGGGTGCTTGTTCGTCGATCAAGAGAATTAATTGAAACAGAAATAGCTTATTTTACCGTAGATGAGCGAGACGGTGCTGTTATTGGTTGTGCCGCCCTGTATCCCTTCCCTGAAGATGGTGCGGGCGAATTGTCATGCTTTGCTGTACGTTCAGATTATCGTCGCTATGGCAGGGGAGATACATTGCTAGAGGCGGTAGAGAAGCGAGCACGATCTCATGGTTTTAGCCGACTATTTGTATTAACGACTCAGACTGAGCACTGGTTTATCGAACGAGGTTTTGAGAAATCAACAAAGGATAGTTTGCCAGGAAACAAACAGTCAAACTACAACCTGAATAGAAACTCTAAGGTCTTTGTGAAGCATTTGTAGTTTATGTTTTCATTCACCTTTCATTCGGTCTTCAATATACTCGATAACACGTGTATTAACCGCTGTTGTTGCGCTGGTTAAAGAAAATGCATTGAGATCATTAATTGGGGATCTATTCGTGCTCTGCAACACCTTGTGGCTCCCCATTAATATGCCATCTCTTAACGGTGTAAAGGTGGAGGTGGGAGAAGGTCTTTCTGCATCTAGCAAGTATTTATTCGATGAGGGTGGCAGACCCCATTGTTGGCATATGTCATGACAGACTTTCCAACTCCTTTTTTGAATAATTGACTTTACTAGTGCAGGTTCAATATCTTTAAATGGCTGATGTTTACTTTGATGTGCTAATAGCGACCGGTATATTACAAGATAAGCAAGTGATGGGAGTAAGCCCAGCAAATAAAGCGCGCCGGGCTCATGCCCTTGAATATTCGAGTATTGATCACTTGCCGTGGCCGATAAAAGCGCCCACTCCCAGGCTTTTTGGCTGAACAGGCTTTCCTTACTTCCTTTCCCTTTCAGCATGGGCATCATCACGGTGGTTGAGATGATGTTTCGAATACCTTGGCTTCCAAGTACAAAAACGGCTCGCTCAACGCTATCGATAGACTCTGAAGATATTTTAAAAAAGGGTGAGTTTGCGGTTTGTAATGTTTTGGTAGCGAGTGCAGGGTCTGATAGCAGTGTGCTGGATATATCAGTGAGGGATGTGTTTGTATCATTTAACAACTTAATAAGAATAGGGAATGATGCTGGCCGGCGGGGTAATTGATTCAAATTAAGTGTGTCTTGGTCAAGTGCTTTAAGAAGTCGTTCTTCTTTCTCGCCTAACGCTTTTGAATCGTAGTTTAAATCTGCGTCGCTACATTCTAGTAGCCAGCAAAAAAATGCAAGCTCGAGGTCTTTGGCCGACTGTTGAACTGGAGGACGTGAATTTTCATTAATGGTATTTACATTGCCTCCTTGGTTTACCTTGGTGACCAATAGGGGCTTTTGATTCTTTGGGGAGGCTCTGTTAAATATCTGACTAATCCATTGCCAAGGCATACTGTCCAATTTCCTAGTATCAATATCATATGGGTGAAATCAATATTAAGTTAAGGATAGTGAATGCTTTATGTCAAATAATGCGCTGTCTCTCTTAAACTAAAGAGATTAGCTTTACTCCCTTTTGTTCGTCAATAACCTCACCAATAACACTCGCATGAACATAGCCTAGTGCTGTTAATGCTTGAATGCACTCTTCAGCGACATCTGCTGAAACGCCTGCAATAAGCCCCCCCGCCGTTTGAGGGTCGAATAATACCTCTAGATCGGGCAAGTCAGAAAATTGATTGTAATTACTGATGTAGTGGTGTGTTTTTTTATTCTGGGGTTGTAGCGTGCTTACAATGCCTGCTTTAAAGCACTCCGAGGCGCCCTCTAATAATGGAAGCTCGTTTAAACATAAATTCGCATTAACGCCTGAAGCTCTGAGCATTTCTATTAGGTGGCCTACTAGGCCAAAGCCTGTTACATCGGTACAGGCTTTGGTGTTGAACTTAATTAAGCAATCGGCTGCGGCTTGGTTTAATTGAACCATTGACTGCGTGGCTTGTTTTATCCAATGACCTTGTGCTTCACCCCTCATGTCTGCAGCAAATAATGCACCGGTTCCTAAGGGTTTTGTCAGGATTATTTTATCACCCGCTTTGAGTCCTGATTTTCTCAATAGTTGATCTGGGTGAGCAATGCCATTGACAGAAAAACCGAGGGACAGTTCCGCGCCTTCAGCCGTGTGACCACCCACTAATGTCATGCCGCACTGGTTGAATACTTTTGTTGCGCCTTGCATGATGTGAAGGAGTTGCTGTTCAACCTTGGCTTCGCTAGCGTAGGGAAGGGTTACTATCGCTTGAGCAGAGTGAGGGCTTGCTCCCATCGCAAAAATATCCCCCAATGCATGGTTGGCGGCAATTTGTCCAAATAGGTAGTCGTCATCAATCATACTTCTGAAAGCATCAACAGATTGAATGAGTAATTTCCCCTCAGGGACTTTTAAAACAGCGGCGTCATCCGGAGCGTCCAAACCTAGTTGTACTAAGTTGTTGAGGGGGGTCGTTAATTGGCTAATGACTCGCTGCAGAATGGGTTGTCCTACTTTTGCACCACAACCTCCGCAGCGCATGGCAGGTGACTCTGTTGTTGATTGCTCTTTGTTCATAGTGAAGGTGTTAATTTGAACCATGAACTTTTGGTCGATATGATCTTTCCATCGCCAAACCCACTTTCCTGCAAGTGCCCAATTGCCTCGGGAGGCTACTGCGTACTGTTCTCCGGTGCTGACTAAACTGAGAAATTTCTCTTGAGGCTTGAAAGGCTTAAGGGCCTTTTTTTGCAGTGCCCGAATGATATTTATCGCTAGGGGTTTACCTTGTCTGACTGCAAAAACTCCTGCTTTGGGGCGGGGATGGTTGACCATATCGGCAATATCACCAGTGGCAAAAATATTCGGGTGTGAGAGTGTTTGTAGACTGTCGTTAACGGTGATGAAGCCTCGACTACTGCAAGATAACCCTGCTTTTGCGGGCCATTTTGCTGGTTGAGCGGCTGTTGTCCAGATGATCTCATCTAACTCAAGTATTCGCCCGTCTTCTGCGAATAGCTGTTTTGCCTGTGTGTTTTTATTAGTCTCTACGGGCGTTATATGGCTGACTCTGAATGCGTTATGAGTGGTGATACCACGTGCTTCTAATAGCTCGCTGTATTTATTACGCACCTTATTGTTGTGGCTAGGCAGTATCTGCTTAGAGCCTGAAACTACATGAAACTCAACCGCGGGAAGTGATCTGTTTTCTTTTTTTGCGATGTTTTGAAGATGGTGTTGCATCGCCAGTAATACTTCTACTGCACTAGCGCCGCCCCCTACTGTACCAATGCGTATTGGGTCATTGTTTGACCCTCCATCATTCATGCTCTGCTGTAAATTGCGCCAGTACTCCAGAAACTGAGGAACGGGCTTGACCCCTTGGGTGAGTTCTTTTGCACCAGGGACCGCACTTTTGTCAGGCGTTGAGCCTGTATCTATTGAGAGTATGTCGTAATCGAATGGGGGGTGATCTTTACAGATGATTTTTTGAGTGTCAGTGTCGAGTTCAACGACCGTGTCTTCAATAAAACGAACACCACAGGCACGGCATAATCGGCCTAAATCAATATGGGTTTGGTCATAGGTGTAGTGCCCTGCAATTAAGCCCGGCAACATGCCTGAGTAAGGTGTTTGAACGGCATTAGAAATAAGCGTTAAACGAATGCCTTGCAACGATTGCATGGCTAACATTTTTAGCGCAACTGCATGAGCGTGCCCCCCACCAATAAAAACGACGTCTTGGGTTATTTGAGGGGCGGCTAACTTCATCATTTTCTGGTTCTCTGTTTGACTCTACTGGGCTTCAGGTGAGGTGGAGAGTCTTAACTTGCTTCTGATTGATCGTGAGAAAGAGTCTACCAGAATGTTAAGCAAGGCGGTGACCAATATTAGAAACAGTGCACGGTCAAAACGAAACTCTTCGAAGGCTGAGTCGATAAAAAATCCGAGTGTTTGAATGCCCAAAATGCCTAAAATGGCACTTTCTCTTAATATCACCTCCCAGCGATAGAATAAAAAGGCCAAAAAGGGTTTGTAGATTCTGGGGGTGACTTCATAGGCGTATCGGTTGCCGTGGGTAGGGCTGTCGGCTCGTAGTTTTATTACTTCAGTATAACGGCCGATTAAATGAGCGATAATGGCCCCGTTATGCAAACTTAACGCAATAATCGCGGGGATCATTGAAGGCCCTGTTATAAGCAATATGACGAATGCAAAAATAAGTTCAGGTATAGAGCGAAGCGTTATAAGAAAGAGGTGACCGACGGTTCTTTTTCGTTGAGTGAAAAATAATGGAGAAATAAGAGGGTATAACAATAATGCGGTTATGCCGCTACCCACTAACGCTATTTGAGTGAGCAATAAGGTATTCCAACTACCGACTAGAATTTGATCTTTAAATAACAAAATGCACCAATCTAATGTTTGGCTCCAGCTACCCATTGTTAATGGGCCTTCTTGTCGAAGCGGAGCAGGCAGTATATCGTGACTGAAAAAGCGATAGAGTAAGTCTGTATCAACGCTGACTTGAAATGGTAACCAGATAAACGCAATAACTAGCAGGGGTAAAAGGTACCTTTTCTTTGCCCAAAAGCGCATGAGTGCGATGACGGCAATAAATAAATACAGAACGCCAGCTGCCTCTGAATAATAACCTTGTTTAAAGAAGGACTCTAAGTGAAAACCTAAGGTTGGTAGACCCACGAAACCCAGCACAGAGCTGCTACGGATACCGCATTCAAGCCTATATTGAGTGTAATGAACGAGTTGTGGCCAAGCAGGCATTAAGCGAGCATAGAGGTGAGAAGACCAGCGGCTGGTTGCTATGGGTAGCCGTTGGAGGGCTGTTTGATCACTTTCTTCTAATATTTCGGCATAGACTTTGGCAAAAATACCCGTATAAGGGATGATGATGGCGAGAAGCCCTGTCAGGGTGCTTAAGCCAAAAACCTGTAAGAAAATCAGTGCCCAAAAAAGTTCATGGATAGAACGAATAAACGCGCACGATATCCGAACGACTCGCCACTCAAAGAAGTGAGCCAATACCATGCCTAGTAGAGCGGCAAAAACGACACCGATGAGCGCAAAGGCTAGGGTGTTCATTAAGCTGGTTAAAAGTGTCGACGGTGATGTAAACGATGGGGTGATTAAGCCCTGCCCAATGTTGCCTACTTCTCCCCAAGGGTTCGTTGTAATAATACTGGTATCTGCGAAAAATAGGCACGCTAAAGCGATGAGCGTGAAACTAAGCGAAAGTTTGCGGATACCTGTGGCTTGTGGTGAAGGGGGGCTCACGTTAGTCCTGATAAAGTGTTCGGAGTTGTGATTCGGAAATGTCTGTAACGGGCTTGTCCAATTCAATCACTCCATGACGAAGCCCAATTATTCGATCACAAAAACGAAGTGCCAGATCAATGTTGTGGAGAGTGAGTATTGTGGTGTGATGACGAGACATAATTAATTGTAAGAGATTTTCAGCTTGTACTTCATCTACAGATGAAACTGGCTCGTCGCCAATAAACACCGCTTTGTTTTGAAATAACGCTCTGCCCAATGCAACTCTTTGTTGCTGTCCTCCCGACAGATTTTCTGCAGACTTAAATAAGTCTTCAGTAAGTGCTAATGGCGTTGTGAGGGTGCTTATTGCGTTAATTTCTTTTTTAAATGGGCGAAGTAAATTGGTAAAATTATAGATAAATGAGTGTTTATCTAACTGCCCCATATAAATGTTGTGGAACACAGATAGAGAGGGCACTAGCCCGTAATCTTGACCACATAATGCGACCTTGTCAGGTGCTTGTTGGAACAAGGCTTTAATGAGTGTGGTTTTACCAGAGCCGCTTTTTCCGACAATAGCAACGTTCTCACCTTCATAAATACTAAGGTCTAGCGAACCTAAAACACACTGCTGCCCCCAGCCTAAAGACTGTGCCTGCAAATTAAACAGAGGGCAGGGGGTGATCACTCAATAAGGCCGATATTTTTAGCGGTATCGAGTATGGGGGCATAATCTTCATTACTTGCGGGTATGAAACCTTCGCGAGGAAAGCTCTTAAGTAGCTCTGGATCTTTAATATCAAGTAGTGCTTGCTTTACTTTTTGAGCGAAACCTTCACCCCATTTAGCATTTACATCACCGCGAATGGTCCATTGATAATCTGGGTATTCAGGGGTTTCCCAAATGACAGATACTTTTGATAAATCAATTTTACCGTCTGCAAGGGCTCTATCCCATACTTTGAAGTTGAGTGCGCCCACTTGATAAGTACCTGCTTGAACTAAGGCAATAGTGCGAGAGTGGTCACCACTAAATCCAACACTTTTAAATAGATCATTAGGTGATTTTTTAAATTGCTCACGAATATAAAACTCTGGCATTAGGCGGCCAGAGGTAGAACCTTTTGATCCGAAAGTGAAGGTCATATCCTTCATTTGCTCAGGTAGTGTGTCTTGTTTTGTTAATTGACTTGAATTGTGAGCAATAAAGTAGGTTTTAAAGTGTTCGTCTTCAACCCCTTGTGCGATGGCCATTGAGTTGGGTACTAAACGCCTTGCTTGAACCCCTGATAATCCACCGAACCACGCTAACTGAACTTGATTGTTTCTAAACGCAGAAACGGCCGCTGTATATGATTTTACAGGAACATACTTCACTTCTACGTTAAGTGTTTGCTCAAGATATTGAGCTACTTTGTTAAAGCGCTGTTGAAGTTGAGTTTCATCCTGGTCAGGGATGGCTGTAAATACAAAGGGCTCTGCATTAAGAGGGGAAGCCAGGCATGTTAATAGGAGAGTTATTAGAGGTAGGGTTAAAATTTTCATCATGGAAGTACTTTTTACCGGTTTATAGTTAATGTTGGGTTGTATCTTACTGTGTTTTTTAGCTTAGGTGGTTTCTTTTACCCATTCTAAAATACCGCACTTATCGCCTTTAAATATTATTTGCTTAGACTTTTTACTTAATTGGTAGTCGTACATCGGGTCGTAATAATCTGATAGGAGTATTTGTATCCACTCTTTGTGAGGTTCTACGCTTTGCGCATCTAAATTTCCTGCAGATTTTTGTATATTTAGTGCATTATGCATGATGCCTTCAAGGCGCTTAGTTTGTTCTCCGCCCAGTCTTTTTGAAATTCTAGAAACGCTACCAAGCAGGTATTCTGAAAATAAGGAAAACCCCGTTTCAGAGCCTGCATGTGACTGGTAAGCCTGAGTCATGTCGATAACATAATCTTGCAGAACAATATCCATTCTTTCATCTATCGATGCTTCTAAAACAACAATGTCACTAAGGGTAGATACATCACGAAATGCCTGAGGAATAGCACTTCGACCTATCAGCCTGCTTTCATCTTCAATATAGACTGGCCCACTACGGTGGTGGATGGATTTTAGAAGCTCAATTGAAAGTGCATTTTCAAAATCGATCTGGCCGGGTTGAGGTGTTAATTGTCTGCCAAAACTTGAGCCTCGATGATTCGCTAGCCCTTCTAAGTCAACAAAATTAGGGGTGAGTTTGAGCACTCTTGTTTTACCTGTGCCTGTTCGACCGCTAATCACTCTAAAATTGAGCGCCTTAACTGATTTTTCTAATTCATCAATTAAGAATCGACGCATCGCTTTGTAGCCGCCGGTGATCAGGGGGTAGTCTACGCCGGCCTCTTTAATCCATTGCTGAGTCGTTCGTGAACGAAGTCCTCCACGAAAGCAATAAAGGTAGCCTTCAGGGTTTTGTTCAGTAAATGCGAGCCATTGGGCAAGGCGTTGCGCTTTCGTTTCTCCGCAAACCAATTCATTGCCTAACTCAATAGCGCTATCTTGCCCTTTTTGCTTATAACGAATACCCACTAAATGACGCTCATCATCATTCATTAATGGCTCATTTACTGTATTTGGAAATGCGCCTTTTGAATATTCAACAGGTGCTCGTACATCCATCATAGGAGTATCGTTCAGGAAAAGTGCAAGAAAGTCATCGGTATTAGGACGATTAGTCATAGCTAGCCACTGTTTGAGGGACGGAGCGCTTTTAAGAAGACAAAACACCAAAAATGAGAAGTATAAAGAAAATACAGGTGATAACCTAGTGTTCGTCAATATCTTCATCTTAAAAAAGACAATAACAGCACTACGATAAATTTTAGACAAAATAAAAGGGCTCACCTTACGGTTGCCCTTGCGTTGGAACAGGTCTGTTTCAATCTTCCATGATACGGCTATCGCCACCTTTATTTTAGGTTTTATAAGTCCTTTAAAGTCCCTATAGCTTTCTACCTTGAAATCTCACTGATCCGTCAGTGCGCCAATGCAACCTTGCTTATCCTTTGGCTTCCTGCCCTTCCTGGGTGTCCAACGATTTCAATATCCGTATTGTTCCTTTAATTCCAAACAGTCCTTGTTTCCTTTTAGCCTACCGTGGCCAGTCCTGTATCCTTATGAGCTAGATTATCTCCTTGCTCTAAATGAAGCGACCTTGCTTCACATCCTGAATATATCCCTTAAGCTAATAGATTCCATCTATCCTTGCTTCCCTTCGCATCCTTACGAAGAAACCATCCTAGTTAAGTCCTTGTTCCCAGTCGGCCTTGACTGAGATAAATATAACAGCTGGCTATAGCCGTCTATGTGACATAGTTCCGTACTTTATAAATGATAATTTTAGAGCGCTCAATAAACCTATATAAAACAACTGGATAGTTTTTTTGTGATGGCGCGTAAGAGCAGGACTACAGTAATTAAGGGAGATATCCTACATGTTTGTAAGAGATCTCGCACAAAGACAATGGATAATGTCCTACGCGGTAATATTCTTAATTATTGAATAACCCGTTACTCGTTATTATTAAGAGCTTGTTTACTTATAATTCGGTCAAAAAGTGAACAGAAAATAATAAGATAAACGATTATGCCCAAGGCATCTGTAGCGAGGTCAAGTAGTGAGAACTCACGATGGGGCAAAAAGTATTGAATACATTCAATAAGTAGCCCGTAGAAAAATAAAGCGGCAGCCCATTTAATTTTTTGCATTTTAGAATATGCAATATGAGCCAGAAAAGAGAGCACAATAAAGGCAAATAAGTGGTTAAACTTGTCATTAAACGTAGACTGAACTTTATGATCTACCGAAGTGGTTGCAAGATATAAAATAGCAATAACAGCACACCACAGTGCGGTTTGATGAAGTTTTGATAACCTGGGGCTAAATAAAGCACTAAAACTCTGCTGGATATTGGTAAACACACCATTCTCCTGTGGTTGGATGATGAAAACCTAGCTCAAGGGCATGAAGCAGCATACGTGGAGACTTTTTCAAACATTGCTCAGTGCCGTAAAGGCTGTCGCCCAGAATAGGGTGGCCGAGGGATAGCATATGTACCCTTAATTGGTGGGTGCGCCCCGTTATGGGTATGAGTTCAACTCGGGTTTCGTCATGTGTATGACTGAGTACTTTATAATGGGTTTGGGCTGACTTACCTTGTTCTAAGTCTATTTTTTGCTTTGGACGGTTTGGCCAGTCTTTCATTAACGGCACATTGATCTCACCTTCCATCTCAGAAATGAGACCATTCACAATGGCAACATATCGCTTTTTAGTTTCTCGGTCATGAAATTGTCGGCTCAGTTCACGCTGGCTCTCTTTATTGCAGGCAAGCACAACTAATCCAGATGTTTCACAATCTAACCTATGAACCGTAAGTGCTTCAGGGCGGTCTTGCTGGATGCGGGTAATGAGACAATCTTTATGCTCTGGAGCTCTGCCGGGTACCGAAAGTAGACCGTTAGGTTTCACAGCAACTATAACGTGGTCGTCTTGATATACAATGGGGATCTGATTTATGTTCATGCTGCTTTATACAGAGGATTGAGATTAATTGCGACTGTCGATTTAACCGTTCATATTTTTTTTGATATAACTATTCATATAGCGGTTCATATAATTTAGGGTATAGTTTGGTATATAAGTGCATCTACAATCAATATTTTAAAGGTGTTTTGTGAGTCTATTTTTCTATTGCGATGATATGGGGCTGACGTGGTTAAGAGAAGGGCGACTTCCTTTTGTTGATGCGGAGTCTTTGCAAGATCCTTTCATTTTTAATCGTGCGGTTAAAGAACCTGATCAGGTCGTCCCTATATCTGATGAGGAGTTTAGGGCCGAGTTGAGCGAGCAATACCGCGCCTTGCCAGAATCATTATCTAGCATGATGACATTTGAGTATTTTCAGGCTCAGGCGGTGCAAAAACGAGGTTCAATAGAGTCCAGCATTCGTCAGCGGTCACAACCTATACCTTTAGTCATACCTGAAAAAACCAGAAACAACCTGACGTTTATTAGTTTATATGAGCGAGCAGATAACCCGATGTTATGGCAACACTATGGGGCGAAGCATCAAGGTTTTGTTATTGAGTTAGACCAAACTCATGAGTTTTTTACCGGGGCGAAATATCATGGTGACCCGCAATTATTTAAACCTGTGAAATATGATCAGGAACGCCCATTAAGATTAAAACAGACACATGTGTTTGCTCCTTTTTTTCACCGAAGTGAACACTATGCTAGTGAGCGTGAGTGGCGTATATTAAGGCCTGTTTCTGTTGCCGATAAGTCGATTAATAAGGTCGGTGGCCGTTTCTACTTACATCGTATACCTGCAAACATTATTAAATCAGTTACGCTGGGTGCAATGATCACTGATGAACTCAAAAATACTTTATTGAACCTTTTGAAAACGGATTTACGATACCGACACATTCCTGTACTTGAATGCCGTCTCGACTCCACCCAATATCTAATTCATCGAATTGAACTAAAAGGATAATTAATGAACAACAAGGTCGCTAAAAATATCAATGCCACGAGCCCTGCAGGAGGCATTGGAGGGGTAGCCTATTTCTCAGAAGGTTTTCGTCTAATAAAACAGCCTGGCTTAAGGTTGTTTGTGATAGCCCCAATGATTTTAAATACCTTGATATTTTATTGGATGGTGACCGCTAGTTATGACCTTTTTGGTGGCTGGATGACATCATTAATGAGTTATTTGCCTGATTGGTTAGGGTTTCTTGAATGGCTTTTTTGGCCTCTATATGCCGTGGCTATTGTCATGATTCTAGCCTATTGTTTTGTCGCGGTTGCGAACCTTATTGGTTCTCCCTTTTATGGGGTGCTGTCTGAAAAAGTAGAGCGAGAGCTAACAGGGCAGGACCCAGAAAGTGATGATGACTGGCGAGAGTTGATAGCCACGATACCTCGCAGCATTGGTCGTGAACTTCGTAAACTTCTTTATTACTTGCCCAGAGCTATTCCGTTACTACTTATAGGGGTGCTTCCTATTCCTGGTGTCAATTTGATAGGGGCTGCCGCTTGGTTTCTTTTTTCTAGCTGGATGATGACGTTACAGTATGTGGACTACCCCGCCGACAATAACAAAATGTCGTTTTCAGATTTGAAGCAATTTGCCTCTGAGCGTCGTTGGTCTTCGCTTTCATTTGGCATGCTGGTTTATGGGGTGGCTATGATACCGTTAGTTAATTTAGTGGCAGTACCTGCTGCAGTGTGTGGTGCAACTGCATTTTGGGTGAAGGAACGTCAGGCGAACGTGTAGTATTGATGAGGTGAAACGGCGTTAGTTTTATACTTTGATGTAAGAAAATAATGGAATTATCAACGCAAACCACCAGCACTCATCTATGCTGTAAAGATGAAAATAAAGTATTGATCGATCAAGTTTTTGGGGGACGAATTGTATGGCCAATATTAAGGCCTTAGTAGTAGATGATGCCAGTTTTGTTCGGGATTTAGTGAAACGTACAGTACGGAACAGTTTTCCCAATATTGATATGGAAGAAGCTATTAACGGGAAAAAAGCCCAGAGCATGATGAGTCGAGTCTCTTTTGACTTGATATTGTGTGATTGGGAAATGCCAGAAATGAATGGGCTTGAGCTACTTCGTTGGGCTCGTCAAAATGATGATTATAAAAAAACACCGTTTATTATGATCACCAGTCGAGGAGACCGAGACCATGTTATTGAGGCTGTAAAAGAGGGTGTTTCCGGGTACCTTGGAAAGCCTTTCAGCCCTGAACAGTTATCTGGTCGTATAGTTAAAGCCCTAGGTTCTAAGCTAAAAGGAGCGGCTAAAGTACAGGGTTCACCTTTACAAGATGCATTTAAAAGCTCCGCTAGCTTGTTAACCGGAGGCCAGGCTCCTGCACCGAAAGCAAAACCTTCTGCAGCGGCAAGTCAGTCTGCATCACTGTTAGCAGGGTCTACTCCAGCCATGGGGCAGATGAAGCAGGCTGCTAAAAAAGCCGGTGCGGCACAAGGCGCAGGGAAGGGGGTTGCGGAAGTTCGTTTTGCGGAGAGCACATTAAAGTGTGTGATAAAGGCCATAAACCTGACTGAAATTAAAGTCGTGTCGGCAAGGGAGCAGAACTTTCCGGGTATTCTTGACTCTGCAGTGGTTGATTTAGAGCTAGAGGGTGAGGTCGCGCGCCTTAACGGCTATGTTCATCAACTACAAGCGGTTGATAAGCGAATGGATACCGATTTTGTTAGCATTATTATTCGCTTTGTAGATGAAGACCCTCAGAAAATGGAGCACCTTTCCAAATATATGGCCCGATTTTAAATAAAAAGATGGCCCGATTTTAAATAAAAAGATGGCCCGATTTTAAAAAGAGGTGGCATGATTTTAATGTTCAATTTCTATCGAGTGACGCTGTTGCGGAAAATGACAAATAAACTCGCTCCCTGCACCTAATTCACTTTTTATCTCAAGCTGCCCATCGTGATTGAGCAAAACATGCTTGACGATAGCTAGCCCTAATCCAGACCCGCCTGTTTCTTTATGACGGCTAGGGTCTGCTCGATAAAATCGCTCCGTTAAGCGAGGGATATGTATCGGGTCGAATCCTGCTCCGGTATCTTTAACGGATAAATGTACGCCTGAACTATCTGACCACCAATGGATGTCAACTTCCCCTTCTGCGGGGGTGTACTTAACGGCATTAAATATAATATTCGAGAATGCACTTCGAAGCTGACTTTCATCGCCAAGAAACGAGCCGTGGGTGCTATTCATAATGTTTATTTTGTGTTGTTTGTTACCACTGAGCGCTAGGGCATCACTACGAATGGTTTCAAGTAGATGGTTTATCGAGGTTTCTTGCTGCGCCTGACTTTGGTCTGATGTTTCAAATTTTGCCAGTAACAGAAGGTCACTGATTAATTTTTCCATCCTATCTGCTTGTAGAGTCATGGTATTTAATGCTCGCTTCCAGCCTCCAGGTAAAGCATCACTATTATCTAAGAATGTCTCAAGATAGCCGCTAATAACGGTGAGCGGAGTACGTAATTCGTGAGAAACATTACTGACAAAGTCTTTTCGCATTTGTTCGAGGTTGTGAACGCGGGTAATGTCTTCAGCGATTATTAATCGGTCATCTTCACCAAATAAGGTGATATGAAATCGCAGTATTATATGAGGCTTAGCGGGAGAGCATAGCTCTATCGGGTCACTGTAATTCTTATTTTCGAAATATCGTTTAAAGACAGGGGTTCTAATTAGGTTGTAAATGGGTTGACCTTGATCGGATTGCTCAATAAAACCCAAGTAGTCTGTTGCAGAGTTGTTCCACCATTCCATGGACCCGCTTGCATTGGTCATAATAACGGCATCATTCAGTGCGTTAGTTGACTCTTGAACTCTGTTAATGAGCGTTTTTAAACGACTTTGCGTGAGGCTGTGCCGTTCTTGAAGTTGATGGATGCCGTCAAACAGGTCACCCCAAAGGCCGTGGCTTTCGGGTGGAGTTCTTCGCTCATCTGTAGAATAAAGCCATCGGTGTAGCTTTACTGCCTGTATTAAGGTCCAAGCAACATAGGCGCTCAGGCCAAGGATTATCACGATACTCACAGACCCTGTTATAAACCCAAAAATTATCAATAAAATCAGGGCAGTGATAACGCGTTGAATGTAGCCTTGCCAGTTTTTTCTCATTATTTTTTGTAGCCCAAAGCAAAGTAATTAAGCCGCTTTAGTAGAAAAGCGATAGCCGGCCCCTCTTACGGTTTGAACAAGGTGCTCATGACGTTCACCTAGTGCTTTTCTTAAGCGCCTAATATGCACATCTACAGTCCTTTCTTCAACATAAACATTACCACCCCACACATGGTCTAGCAATTGTGTTCTGGTATAAACCCTGTCTTGGTGAGTCATAAAAAACTGTAATAAGTTATATTCGGTTGGCCCCATGCTTAAGGCTTCATCATTAGAGCTCACACGATGGCAGATAGGGTCTAGCGTTAGTCCTTCAATGGTAATGGGTGATTCTTTTCCTAGAGGGCTTGCTCGTCTTAACACGGCTTTTAAGCGCGCGACCAGTTCTCGTGGTGAGAAGGGTTTGGTGATGTAATCATCAGCCCCTATCTCAAGGCCTTGAATTTTATTATCTTCTTCTGTTTTAGCGGTTAACATAATGATGGGGATTTCAGATGTTCCCTCATCTTTTTTAAGACGCCGAGCGAGTTCAATGCCACTGGTACCGGGAAGCATCCAATCTAATAATATCAGGTCGGGGCTATGGTCAATAATTAGTGAGTGAGCTTCCTTTGCATCGCAGGCTTCAAGGCAGTGATAATCTGCCATTTCAAGTGCGACAGCAATCATTTCACGGATGGGTGCTTCATCATCAACAATGAGTACTGTTTTTCCTGTCATACTTTATGACCCGCTAATTTATTCTTAATAGTTTAAGTAGCCACTATTACAACGGTAATATGTTACAAGTATATGACAGTCTTGTTTTTAATCGTTAAAAATATTCTAAGGCTATACCAACAAAAATGGCCAAACCCACCCAGTGATTATTGAGAAAGGCTTTAAAGCAAGCGTCTCTATCTCTATTGCGAATAAGGTGCTGCTGGTAAACAAAAAGTGTTGCTGCAACCACTACTGAAAAAAAGAAGAAGCTGCCTAGGCTTGCCTGGTTGCCTACAATACAGAGTGCGGCAATAACTAATGTTTGAATACCCGCGATAACCATTCGGTCTGCCTTACCAAATAATATAGCGGTAGATTTTACCCCCACTTTTATATCGTCATCACGGTCAACCATTGCATACATAGTGTCGTAAGCGACTGTCCACAGCACAGTAATAAGGTAAAGCAACCATGCTTGCTTATGTAGCTCTCCGGTTTCTGCTGTATAGGCCATGGGGACTGACCAAGCAAACGCGGCGCCAAGAAATACTTGGGGTAGGTAGGTGTGGCGCTTCATAAATGGATAGATAGCCGCCAGGAAAACCCCGCCAAAAGCCAGGTAGATTGTTAGCGTATTGGTGAACAGCACTAGTATAAAAGCGCTCAAACAAATAACGCCAAAAAGGATTAATGTTTCCTTAGACGAAACTTTACCCGCAGGAAGGGGGCGGTCTTGGGTTCTTTTAACATGACCATCAATTTTCCTGTCTGCAAAGTCATTAATCACGCAGCCTGCTGAGCGCATCAGTATAACGCCCGCGATAAAAATAAAGAGCACGCTTAATGAAGGAATACCTGATGCGGCAAACCACAAAGCCCACATTGTAGGCCATAAAAGAAGGTAAATACCGATAGGGCGATTTAATCGGGTTAGCTCAATATAATAGGGTAGTTGTGTTTTGAAATTATAAGGTTGAGGAGATGAGTTGTTCATTGTTGTGTGTGTCCTGATAGTGCTGCTGGCATAAATAACTCACTGACCAATAAAGGCTTGTTGTGAAGAAAGAATAAAGAACGACGCCCCCAAAGAGACTCTCGTAAGGCTTGACCAGCCTGCATTGAAAGACGTTCGGGAGTGGCTTTGCTTACCTGTAGCGGTCCTCGCTTCATTGTTTTTGATTTAAATAAAAATGCGCCAAGGGGGCGATTACCCAATACGCGTAATTGGCGCTCAGTGCCTGTTAATGTGGTGTAGGGAATGATACTGCGAGCAACAACCCATACTTCGCCATAACAGAGAAGTTCTACTTCTCGGATAAGTGCAAGAGCTTTTGTTGGGCAGTTTAATAACAGTGCTTCATCTCTGTTTGGTTGCAACCATTGTTGGCGAACGACTCTAACAGAAAAGTTACCATGGCTTGCCTGAATTAAACGTTGTGTCAAAGAGCCTCTATCCAATACCCAGTCACGCCACTCATGAGGAAGGTAAAATGACGGAACACGCTTAAATGTATGCCAGCGTTGATTAAGGTTCATTCCTACATTCCCTTAAGTGTTCGTATGAATAGACATGATTTAATAGTTAACAGCGCGGCATTATAGCCCAGTTTAGAGTCATATCGTAAAAAATTGAAAACAGCTGAGCTGCATCAAAGCGAGACCTGCTTTGGGTGCTATATTTAATGTATGTGTTGTTGTTTACCTTAAAAAGGAATTACCGCTATGAAAAAATATTCTGAAATTCGTTCGCAACTTTTAGAGCGACGCTCTGAGCTTGAAGTTCGCTTAGGATGTATAAAAAAAGATATATCCAAGCCCTTGGATCATGATTTTGCAGAGCAAGCGGTAGAATTAGAAAATGGAGAAGTTCTAGATGCTCTGGGTTCTGGGGCTGAGACGGAAATACTTAAAATTAATAGTGCACTCATTCGCATGGATGAAGGGCGTTATGGTGACTGCGTTGCTTGCGGAATTAGTATTCCTGCTGAAAGGCTGGAAGTAAGGCCTTTTTCATCTCGTTGTGTTAACTGTGCAGAAAAGGAAGAGGCTCATTAGTCCGCTATTTAACTAAAAAGAGTACTCAGCCTCAACAGTGATACGGTAGTTATCACTGTTGAGAGGATTCTCATCGTAGTTTTTTCCACTTCTTTTTGCGTCGTTAAGCCACCTTTGTTCTTCTGATATTCTTACTGCCTCACGCTCATCGCTGATATAAGGTGTTTTATCCGATGAAATAGTCGGCGCCTTAATATTCCAACCTTCTTCAGGTGAGCTGTCCTGTTTCTCGTTGTTTAATGTTGGTGTGGACTGACTTTCAATGGCTCTTCTTGGTTGTTTAGGTATAACCTCAGACTCTGCATACGTAGATTTTGGCGCATCAAGGCTTGGGTCATAGTTGAGATCCATTGCTCCTACCACGCCAGATGCGGAAAGCAGAATAACGGCCATGAAATTAAGCGTTTGTTGTTTATATTTGTTTTTCATCATGAATGAATACCCTCAACTCTGCTTAATGGCGTATGTCATATATAATATATGCCATTAATAATAGCGGCTATAAGGGTTTACCGAAATGATGGCCGTTTATTGAAGTGACCAGTGCTTATGTAAGAATTTGCAATTGAATTACCTTGTTTACTCTTGTTAATCTTGTTTTCTATTAAACGAACAAATAAAGATATGCCCAAACCAAAAATCAGGAAAAATGCATGACGGAAGTACTTGAGAAGTTAATAGCGTTGTTACAACTAGATCCGATTGATGACTTGAATTTTCGAGGCTCTAGTGAAGACTTGGGTTTCAGGAATGTATTTGGTGGCCAGGTGCTCGGCCAGGCCATAATGGCTGCCAGCAAAACGGTGGAAGGAAAGCTAGCGCATTCTATGCATGGTTATTTTTTACGTCCTGGTGATCACTCTTGTCCTATTGATTATGAAGTTCAGGTTATCCGGAATGGCTCTGGGTTTTCTACGCGCAGGGTTATTGGTAGACAGCATGACAAGGAAATATTTACACTTAATGCGTCTTTTCAAGTAGAAGAAGAGGGGTATGATCACCAGTTTGATATGCCTGATACTCGTGGGCCTGAAGAAATCACCTCTGAACTTGAAATGCGACGAAAATACAGTGATTTTATACCTGAAAAGGTAAGAGATCAGTACACCCGTGACCGTCCTATTGAAATTCGTCCTGTTAACCCTATTAATTACCTAAAGCCAGAAGTATGTAAACCATACAAGCAAAACTGGTTTCGCGCCGTATCGTCATTGCCTGACGATCCTGTTATTCATCGGTGTATTTTGGCTTATGCCTCTGATTTTGGTTTGCTTGGCACGTCAATGCATCCTCATGGTGTTTCTTTTATGCAGAAAGGTATGCAGGTAGCGAGCCTTGATCATGCGATTTGGTTTCACCGTGACTTCAGAGTAGATGACTGGTTGCTATATGATATGGATAGTCCTAGTGCATCTCAGGGAAGGGGGTTAAATAGAGGGAATATTTATAATCAGCAGGGTGTTCTTGTTGCCTCTGTGTGCCAAGAGGCACTCATTCGTAATCGTAATGAGAGGTAAGCTACTAAACTCGCCTTTTTAGGCGAGCGCGGCATAATCATCAATATCGGTTAGCCAGAGTTTCAGTTTGTTTAGGGGGAGCGGAGGGGAGATAAAGTAGCCTTGTAATAAGTCGCAATTAAGTTCTCGTAAAATATCTACAATGCTCTGGCTCTCTACGCCCTCTGCAACAACGGTAAACCCAAGGCGGTGGCACATTTCAATGGTTGTTTTAATGATGACCTGGTCATCGCTATTGTTAGTTAGGTCAAACACTAGGGATTTATCAATCTTAATTACATCTGCTGGTAGTTTCTTAATGTAAGCAAGTGATGAATAGCCCGTCCCAAAGTCATCAATAGATAGCTTAACGCCTGACTGGCTTAGCTCATTTAATACCTGAAGCGCTTTAAGAGGGTCTTCCATCATAGAGGTTTCGGTTAGCTCTATGGTGATTTTGTCTATATGGTCGGGGTTACTTTTTAGTGCTTCGGCAATGAAAGGAATAAAGTCATCTTCTCTAAGATTTTTGGCTGAAATATTAATAGAAATATCTAAGTCATGCCCCTCTGCCAATAGTTCTTTTTGAACCTCTAGTGAGCGTTTAACGACCCAACGAGTAAGGGGTTTGATAATGCCTGTTTGTTCTGCAATAGGAATAAACTCATCAGGTCGAACAAAACCAAAGCGATGGTGCTTCCAGCGAATTAACGCCTCAAGCCCTACCACTGTATTAGTGTTAAGGTTAATTTTCGGTTGAAAGTACAGTGTTAATTGGTTATTGCTAATAGCTTGCTTGAGTTCTGACATAAGCGTTAAGCGGCGGGCATTATATTTATCTTGTTCTGGCTGGTAATAAGCGAGTTTTCGGTCATTGGTTTCTGCTGATTCTAGTGCAACGTTGGCGTGGCGGATTAATGTAGATGCTTCTCGACCATTTTCCGGGAAAAATGAAACGCCTATCGCAGGTGCTAGCTCCATTAGCATGCCCTTGAATTCAATGGGGTGATAAAGTTCATCAATAACTGAGGTAACAATTTCTTTTGTTTGCTCGGCGCTCGCTATATCAAGCAGAACACCAAATGTGGCACCTTCAAAAGAGAATGCATAAAATGGATTGTTGTCATTATTTTCGGCAATTTGAATGCCGGGTAATGCTTGTACGGTTTTATTAATTAACCTGGCTGTTTCTTGAATTAATAAGTCGGCGTTGTTGTGTCCCAGCGTTTTATTGATTTCATGAAAGCGAGTCAGATTAAGCAGGCAAACCGCAAAACTCCCGTTTTTTCTGCGACGAACGCTATCATTAATAAGCATTTCAAAGCAGGCTCTATTTGGTAGTTTTGTGACAGGGTGGTGCAAAGCCTGGTGTACTAATTTCATTTCTGTTTGCAGGCGTTCTTTGTGTTCGTGAATGGTAGATTCTTGAGCGCTTAGTTTATCTTCTCTTTCGCGGTAAAGCCTTGCCGCCAGCGCAACCGTTAGCAGGGTTGCTTCGAGAGCCGAACCAATTTGCATGCCATACTCGCTTATAAAGCTATTGGGTATTGCACCTGCGCCATTGAGCGCTGTTATTGTTGTACCTGCAGTCAGAAGACTCCAGGCAACCGTATAATAATGCGCTGACTGCCCGCTTTTCCCCCACATTAAAGGGCCTAAGGCAAGTAGGAATAAATAGCTTGGAATGGCAAATAACACGGAGATTCTTATCGAGTAAGCATAATCAACAAAAAGAGATGCAATGATGCACCCTAATGCCAGTGCTGAAATCACTTTGGTGGTGTTATCTAATAGTTTGCTGTGTTCTTTTAGTGACAGGAATGATCGAGCAAATAGTGCCGAAAACAGGGTGGTAAGGGGGATGATTATCAACAAACTGTGGTTATGGACTGCAGGGAAGTCCGGAAATAAAAACTGAAAGGGTTTGCCTCTCATCGTGGCAAAAAAGAAGGCATAACCGAAAGTGGCGATTGAGTAGTATAAGTAGGTTTTCTCTCGCAATGCCAAGTAAACGAAAAAATTAAATAACGCCAGTACAATAAGTATACCGTAGAAAAATGCGTGTATTTGGTCTTCTTTCCCTATGGAAATAAGGAATCCCTGACGATCCCAGAGTGAGAGGGGCGCTTTCATTGTGCCGCCGGTTTGCATGCGAATAAAAAACTCGACGGTGGAGTTGGCTGGGATTACCGTAGGGAACAAAAAATATGGATGTTCAATAGGACGTTCAGAAAATGGAAAGTTATCCCCGGTAACGGTGTGCTCGATGATGGACTTATTTTCTATACGGTAATAATCGATGGAATCAAGTTGAGGGTAGCTAATGACTATTAGTTTGTCTGCGTTGCTGGCTTCGGTGTTTGTGATGGTAAAACGGAACCAGTAGGGTGACTCGGTATATCCAAGGTTGGCTGTTTCCCCAGATATAGATATCCATTCAGCTGTATGAGCGCTTTCTCTGACATCTTTAAGGTCAAGTGTGCCTGAGCCATCTTCTAAGTAGCTTACATTAATAAGCTGTTGAAAGACTCCTTGTTGGGTTTGATTCTGATCTGCTAACGACTGGGAACTGCTAAATAAAACCAGTGTAAACAGTAATACATGTCTAAGTCGCATAAGGTTCGTATATAAGTCTTCTATTTGTTATTTATGTCTGTTGGTTTGTGATTGCTGAGGTGTATAGATTACGCTTGCCACTGTTTTAGGTATAGGCTTTTAACGTGTTAAAGTAAAGTGCCAGCCCTGCTCTTATCGTTGTTAAATGGTTAGTCTATGTAACCGTCATATTCAGTGGAAGTTCTTTGTTTTTTCAGGACTTGTTTTAATATTTACTTTAGATTGTTGTATTAATGAGATGAGTTTTGGCCCTTTTTTACCGGTGGTTCAATTCTGTTTCTACCCTTTAGTTTTGCTTCGTACAAATTAACATCAGTCTGCTTTAATACGCTGTTGATGTTTCCATGTTGGCTAATAGAGCATACGCCTGCACTTATCGTTATAGGGATTGATGTGGACTTATAATTAAACGAATAACCTTCTACTTCAGCTCTGAGTCTTTCTGCCATGGCTAGCGCTTGTACGAGTGATGTGTCTGGGAGCAACATTAAAAATTCTTCACCGCCCCAGCGAGATATGATATCTACTTTCCTTGAAAGAGGCTTAAGTAGCGACGCGAAATCTTTTAATACGGAATCGCCTGCATCATGCCCGTAAGT
>JADGDV010000003.1 GCA_016744695.1 Hahellaceae bacterium | reverse complement strand
ATGCTGAGAGCGTTGAGGATATTGAGGCATTGTTGCCGTGGAATTATAAAGCTCAAATTGCCGAGAAATAAAACCACGTAGCTTCATTAAGCGCTTACTTTCCTAAGTCTAGACTTTTTGCGGGAAAATCTCTCCCACAAATATCTATATTTGAAAGCGCCAGAAAAGATGGTAAATACCTCCCTGTTTGCTCGTCACCTCAAGAAAGGGTCTACATTAAAGTTGACTGGCAAGATGGTGCAATATTGACTTTAGTTTTAGATCATCCTACATCGAAAGTTATTCCTCACCCCTCATATGCCTATATGGTTGAAGTACTTGGTGTTGTCACGAATGTTGATTTCAACAAATTAGTTGAAAGGGTGTCCTCCCAAGTTATAAAAATAAGAGAAGCCAAGCTGCTAAACCGGAGATCAAAAGAAGACTTAAAGAGGGAGGTTATAAAAAGCATTAACACTTACCCCTTTAGGCTAAGTCTTATAGTCAGCTTCCAATATTTTGACGAGCTTAATCTGTATCAAAAATACTGTAAAAGCAATTCAAAGAATAAATCTTTATGGCGTAATGTTTCTGAAGTGGTTTATAAGGACCATCCTGAAGTATGTCCGTTGGCTTTGTATGATTATTTTCACGAGCTTGAAAATGCTAATGATCACCCTACAGGTTTGATTAATCGAACTGTACTGCTCAATTATTAGGTTCATCATTTGACGGATGCAACATAACAACATGTACGTTTAAGTTTCAGGTGTCTGAAGCGCTAACTATTAACTAAGCCTTTGCCTATCAGTGAGGGTAAAATAATTTTTATGGGATGTAAGGGATATGGATAATATAAAGGATTTATTAATTGGGTTGGGGTACGTAAATCAGGTTGAGATGGCTACTGCTATAAATATGATTGACGACCGATTTGGTGGAGGGAGTGATAAATCATGGGGGGGAGTTACAGAAGATGATTGGCGAAATCACTCAAGCTTAGTATATGTTACGGAAGGTAATAAAGAGGAAATTCTTAGTGCTTATACAGCGTTACGACGTAGTGGTGTTCTGGGTTGGTTGCCAATAAGTACTAAGAATTGGCAAAGTTATAGTTTATGGAAACCCTCATAAATATTTATAAACTAAAATTTTTAGGCGGATGATGAGATGCGCATCTATAAATACGCGTCTCTTCTGTAGTTTAAATCAAAAGTTTGGTGTCCTAAGTTACATCGGGTAACTGTTTTAGAGGGAATTTTTTTACATGATTTGAGATTGTTTGTTAGGCAAAGTGTAAATGTAGAATTATTGTCCTGTCTAACATTTCTAGTTCTGCGTAGACGGCTAAAGGTGTAGTGGTATCAATATTTTAAAGTGACGTACTAACTCGATGTTATGACTCTAAATTTAGTTGATCAGTACGCTGTGTAAATTCAAAAATTTGATGTTGCGCAGGATATTAGCTACAACTTCTTGTAGTTGACTTGTCACCCATCTATTTTATCATCATTCAACTAATTTCTATAAATCATGGAGTGATTTATGTTTCAGGCCAAAGTAACGTTCGTTTTGTTAATATGTCTTTATCTATCAGGCTGTACTTTCAGTCCTTACATCAATGACTTGGTGAATAATCCAAAGCGAGTAGAGTTTGATGACCAGGAACAAATTTATAAAGTTAGCTATATGGCACGTTACTTATTGGAGTCTGACGAAAGAGCTGAATTAGAAGCAGAGCTTTCGAAGTCTGAACTTGTTGAGCGTTGGGGTGTTAGTGAATATTCAACACTCACATCAATGGCTGTTGATACTCATGTCGGTAAGATTGGGTCTTCGTCAGGTAAAACAATAGGTAGCACGGTTTTTGTCACGGGAGTTCTTTTAGGTGAAATTTTTGATGGCCAGTGGGATCAGGTAGGGCAAGTATACTTACCAAAAGAGCTTCATGGAGTCGCTCTTGATTCAAAAGAAAGTGCAGAGTCTGCTTTATCTGGCTTATTATCAGACAGAGTGAATCAGTTTGCTGAGAGATTCGATTACAGAGTGTCATGCGTTCAGATGTGTGATTCACTTAATCAGATATTTCTGCTAACTACTGATAAAAAATCAAACCCTAGTTTTACTTATTGGCCGCAAGAAATTGCCATATCAACTTATGTTAAAGGTTTGAAGAGGGCAGAGCCTGATGCATTAAGGGATGCAGTACTTGGTTTTCCGGTTGCTTGGAACTCTGATGCTGGCGAATCGTTAAAAATTATCACTTACAGCGATCCGCACAAGGATGATAAAGGTGATATTGAGATCAGGCAGAGAGAATATCAATATGTTGGCTGGGGACACGATCTAGCAGAATTAAAAATTGGAAGAGAAATAAGGCTAGCTATTTTTGACAACCCTTATTTGGTTCTTGGAGATTCTGATTCATCACCAGGAGTGGTCTATTTTAATAGAGGAATTTATAGTTTTATGGCTACACATAGGCCTGTATTTGTTAAATATAAGTTGACCGAGCCGAAGTTAAGAAAGTAAGCCATTGCTAGATTAGTCTTTCTTTGTTTTTGCGAAATGGTTGTCTATAAACATGTGACCAATTTAGCTAACAACTACAGTTAGCATTCTTGACTAACCATATATGTTTATTTAGACTGATTTTGTTGGTGCCCACCATACTTGTGTGCGAGTAAAAAAAGGCTTTCAAAAATCATCAGTTTATACAGACTTTCTGATTTACAAACTATTTCAGCATTGATTGGCTGACTCAGAGAATTAAACGCACACATTAGAGCTGAGTCTAAGTTAATCTAATGAGGAAATCGTTATGCCTAGAAAACAGCTTGCCTATAGCTTCAAAAATGAAGCGAAACAACAACTCAATTTAGACCTCTTAACATCTCATGCTCATGAATTAATTGCCGCCTACTTTGGTTTCTCAAGCCTTGCGGGAATGGATTCTGACGGAGTTATACTCGAGTTCTCGAACATTGATGAGGACTGCTACAGCTTAGATGACGACGATGAGGTTGAGCCTGATAGGGCGTTGTTTTATTCTCGAGCACAAAAGTTTGGATGCCCCGAGAGTAAATTAGAAGCTTTATTTCAGTTGCTGCTCCAATTAATCGAAAGTACTAACCTTCTATTCATATCGTACGGCAGCGATATTGACTATTCTTTAAGTGATAAAAATAAAGACGCTGTAGTTGGAATGTTTAAAAAAGGGCATTGCAACGCTGTCTTTTTACTACAGTGTGAGCGGCCGAAAGAATCAGATTTATACTGGTATAAACAAAAGCAAGCAGGGGAAAACGTTCCGGCGAATATGGCCGAGTTTGCAATTGAGTCCGAGAAGAAATTTCTTGATTACCAATTATTCAGATCATCTTTACTATTGCTAGAAACCGCTGATAACTTATGTGCAGAGACTGCGTTGCTACTGGCTAAACATGCAGATGAAGACCAAGAGCGCTTATATGTTCGAGCTGCTGAGTTAGGTTCATGTGAGGCAAAATCTGTTTTGGCTACAGGGTACGAATATAAAGAATGGTTAGAACCAGCAGCTAAAGCTGGTTGTGCTAGTAGCCTGGAGCTTTTAGCGCGTCGAGCTGCAGATGGGGATACTAATGAATCCGCATTTGAAGCTCATAAATGGATTTATCTATCTGAGCTATATGGCTACAACTTAATTCAGAGTACTGCAGATAATGATGAAGACTATGGCCCTGTTTTTGTTCTGTTCGAGGGGATTGAGTTACCTAATATACCTGAAAAAGAAGTAGCTAAGGCGTTGGCGGTTGCCCAAAAAATTTACGCAGAAAATAGTCCGCGCTGATTAACTGGCTGCAATGGGTAGGGGTTATATGACATAGTTGGTGTAGGGGGGAGTAGTCTGTACTTGAAACTAATCGAGTCACCCCCCTAGCTTGCAGTATTCAAAAACACCGAGGATACTTTTGTACTCTCGGTGTTTAATTTATGCAATTGAAACTCACATGGTCTCAATAATCAAGTTATATTGAATATCCAGATATCAACCATTTATCTTCTGTAAATTTCATATCAACTCTTTTCAGATCAGTTCCTTTGAGTGCAACATAAGCAAAATCCCGTGTTTTCTTATTAGAATAATGGAACTTTTCTACTTCGATATCAGCTAAGTTTGCTTTAACAAGTTTACTCGATGTTAAAGCGCGACTAGCAGAGCTCTTGCTTACCGTCACAGAGCTTAGCTTTCCCTGATTTTTATTTTTAATTGCACTAACAAACTGGTCGACAATTTTTTGGAATTTTGAGAGCTGGTCTTCATACTCTTTTTGCACATCGCCAATTTCTTTTTGGATTGCTTCGATTCGTTGTTTGGCTGCATCCTGATAATCACTTGCTGGGTAACGTTTTAAGAATGACTGATAGGCCTCAATCCACCTTCCTTTTTCGCGATATCGTTTCTCACTCATCTTGGCTTCTTCATAGCCCATTTTTTCATATTTCTTTTGCTGTCTTTCTCTTGCTGCAACTTGTTCTTCTGCGGCCTTTCCTTCCAACTCCTTCAATATCAGGTGCAGCTCTTTGTTTTCAGGAAAGCTTTTTAGAAACTCTTTTACTTTCTTAAGTTTATTATACGATGAGCCTTTCATGTTTTTGACCGCATCGACGGCACTGGCTTCCACATCACCTACTGCGAGAATATAGCCCTTCGCAGAAAATATACCGCCACTTTTGAGCATCAATAATGGCATCGAGTTATCCTTTACGGTTAATGCAAGCTCATAAAGATCTTCTTTTTCTTGAGGCGTAACCGAAAACTCAACTTTATTGCCTTTATTTAAGTCCATGCCCATTTGCACAATAACCACTTTGTCAGCATCAAATTTCGGATCATGAACATAAATAGTTACTTTTTCCTTATCAATTTCAGATTTAATCAGACCTTTAAGGTTTTTTTGTTGGGGGTTGAGGGGTTTAACTTCTTCATAGCCATTGATAGTTTGTACAAATAACCCATAGGTCTCAAATTCTGGCTTAGGCTCGGAGCATGCCACCAACATGGTGACGAGAATTGAACATAAAATCCTTTTTAACATTTTGGTTCTCTCAAGTAAGTTGAATATTAAAATTGTATCCATTTAGCATGAATGAAGGCTGAACCAAGACCTTAAAGTCCTGTAAAAACATCCTTCCATTCAGGCCTTAAATAATAACATTGTTTAGATAGAGACAAAGAGCGGGTAGAGGGCTACAGCATCACAAATTCTGATTTTTCGATGCGTATAAAGTAGCGTGATATGAGTGAGTAAAGCCCTACTATAATTAAATTCGGTGGAAGTTGTTTTCTGACTACTTGTTCAATTGTTTCTCGCATTTAAGGGGGGTGTACTAAATCGATAGAATGTCCAATTCGCCTCAAACCTAGACCAAAAATATAAGCCTTGTAGTGATAACAAATAAGGGGGCGGTGGGAATAAAGTTTGAGCAAGTCTAAATATTTGCTTTCTCACACTAACTATTACCTCAAAAAAAGATCACTTTATTCTTATTAAATAAAAATAGCGTGTTTCAGCAACTAATTGAAATCACAACCCATTTGCTGCCTTAGATAGCAGGAGCCTGTTTAGGCAGAGAACGGCCAAAAGCGGTCTTTAGCATTTCATATTATTTTCTATCTAGGGCTTGCCTTTTTTCGACATTTTCGATTTAAAACACATCATTTGAAATTCATTGGAAAGGTATTTTTTGAGGAGGTTTTAAGTGATATGGCGATTTTTTGTCTACACAAAAAGCGGTCATTGAGTTTCGGTGATTTGATTATCTATCAAATTATCGAAGTCATGCCAAAGGAGACGTTTGAGTTTAGAATAGCTGAATGACAGTCCTGACCCTTTGGACTGCCCGAATCTTATGTAGATATTTAAACTCAGTCTAGTTCAGATTGGTTTGTCGTCCAAACTGTAATGGGGAGATTGTGGTAATCAATAACACTCTCTAAACGACTAAGGTATTTCTTGTCTTTATTACCTTCAACTATTAATAAAATACCAGCTTGTTCTCCCGTCATTTTTGAATAATGTAATGACTGGCCCACTGCTTCTGCCCATTTACGGGCAAAATCAACCTCGATAGCATAGTCATCAGTTAGGCAGTCACAGCGGGTCTTGTCTTTCAGGTAAACTTCTACCCGTCCATCTTTTTGGTCACACCAGCGTTGCTGATACCATTTTTCATTAAGTTTTTCTTGTGAACTACAACCAGTCATCAATAGGGTAAGAGAAAGCGTTACTATTATTTTATTTTGCATCATAATAATTTATTCTTAATTGTGTAAGTTAGGTACTTCAGCATTGAATTCACGATTGAGCTTTGGAACAATCATAAAGTCGACCCTTCGAGATATTTCAGTAGAAATATGACCATCGATATAAACAGGTTTAGAGGATGCTAAGCCGTTTGCATGAAAGTATTTCTCTAACCATTCGCGCTTACGGGTAATCTGCGGATCTTCTAATAGATAACAAAATGATAATACATTTATGGCCCTTTGCTGTGATAATTCAATATTGTTAATAAAGCTATTCTCTGGGCTAGTGTTCTTATTCCACCCCTTGGATGTGTGTCCTTCAACTTTGACTTCTTGAATGCCATCAATAAATTCGTCTTGTACAAGCACTTTAATGTAGCGTGGGCAAAACTCGTTTAACACGCCCTTAAAATCATCAGGTATTGTTGTACTGCCAACCAAAAAAGGGGCGCGAAATCGCACTACATTGTCATCGGTTATTTCTGCTTTCCAGCGTACCATATCTTGATCAAACTCATCGTGAAGTGCAGTGTTCATTTCTTTCGTGAACGTCATATGGCTTTGTTCAAGTTGTGCCAGAAAAGCAATTGAGATAAACATAAACGTCATCATTAACGCTGACATCATGTCGGCCAAGCCCATTGATGCGCTTTTGTTCATTATCTTAACTTCCCATTAGCGACACCAATCAATGTAGTGATGTTATCCTCTGCGAGTTGTACCGAGTCTTCGATACGTTTATTTACGTGACTTAAACTTGAGCTTAAACTGTTAGTAATCTCACTAGAGTGGCCTTTAAAGGTTGAAATAATATTCTGAATACCTTCCGTTTGACCTTTTAGTTCAATCGCGTGGTTGTTTAATAATTGAATAAACGACTCTCCTTGTGCTTGCAGAGTATCCAGCTTTTTATTCTCAATTTTCTCAAAGTCAGTCAAACGTCGCATTGTTAATTCGTGCTGTTTCTTGGTTGCATCTTGTTGGTTTTCAATCATCAAAGTGTATCGTTGTTGCCAAACCACAAGCTTATGGAATGCGTCATTGAGCGCTTTGAAGTTTTCACCAAATTGAGTGTCAATGTTGCTATTAAAGTCAGCGACCACGTCTTTGAGGGCTTTTACAATCTCCTCACTCGAACTTTCGGCAAGGTTTGCTAGCGACGTTTTCAGTATGTGGTTATTGGCTTCTTGAAGTTCAACTAATTTCTCAAGGCTGCTTACTTCTGAGTCAGGTTTACTGAGTGATAAAAAAATAGAAGCAGATACACCTGCCGCAGAGGTGATGAAAGCCATTTTAAGACCATCAATAAAGATGGGGATTGAGCCTGAAATATGGGTCGAGTCGAAATTATACAAACTGAAGGTGATACCTACGAAGGTGCCCAAAATGCCAACGCTGACACATTCATTGCGATAGTTCTTTTTACGTACCAGACTCATCAGGAAAAAAACGGCAATGATAGTGATGAACAGTGTACTAATGTTATGAATCATATAATGGTCTCTGTCGTTAAATTCGGTAAGCGTGATCAAGGTGAGTAATCAGGGTATCTTGTGTATTTATGAGTTTTGAATAAACGGTGCGGTATTTAATACTCAAGTGTTTAATATCCAATACCTTGACCTTATGAGTTAAGTTCGCCAGTTCGGTCTTACGTTTAGGGTATTCTAAAAAAAGAACGTGGTTTCTTTTGGAGGCTAGTCCTACTTTCATCTTCAAGCCCTTAAGCTGCTTCGTGTAGGCGTGTATAAACTCAATCAGTTGCTTCTCTTCATCATTTAAGACGTCTTCAGAGCGAGTCTTGCCATACACTTTGGCATTAATCACCCTTGAGAGAACCAGGCCGATTAAAAACAATAGAATGCCAATCCCCGTTAATGATAAAAGAAGTCCAACTAGCCACATAAATAATGAAGCAACACCTATGCTGACCAGTTTCTCCTCTATTTGAGTTGATGTATCATTTTGTAAAATCGCCCCTTCGACTTTTTTGCAGTGCTTAAGTACAGAGTCAACAAACTGCTTTGTGCTTTGCTGTTTACGCTGGAGTATTGCAAGTCTCATGGTTACCTACTGTTTATATTTTCGAATGATTTTCTGCGATTTCGTTAACAAAGGCTTCGTAATATCTTCGTGATCATTTTGTTGTGAAGTGTGTTGTGACCGGGGGTGCGACTTAAACGTTTTAAACACAAAGCCAATATGAGTAATAGAAACCAAAATCATCAGCCACTTAATCAATTTAAATACGACAATCTCGCCCTCAAAAAAGACGGCTTCAAAATCAATGTAAACCACCAACGCAAGAAGATAGGCAAACGCGACAATGAATAAGCGCTTTAAGGCGTTCCGGTTTGCTTTAAGAAATGCCCAAAGGAGTAGGGGACTAAGTAATCGAATCATCACCCTAGCAGCTCCAACAGCATCGCAAAGCCAATTGACCCAGTGGCAAGTCCTTTGGCAAACTCACGTTGAGTTTTTATTTCTTCAGCAAGCAATTCATCCATTTCCTCTGGCGTTATATCCTCTGGGGCAATTTCATTATCTTGCAGTTCTTTCAAAACTGATTTCTTAGAGTTTTCAAAAATAAACTGGTCAAACTGCGCCTTACTTTTGCCTTTAACGTTCTTTAAGTTTTCTAAAAATGTAGACATGGTAAATACTCAATTAATGTGTGTTGCAGGAAGGTTCACCGTCTAACACGTCACTGGAGTAGATCAGGTCAAGGTTGGTTTTAGCCTCGGGGTGCCCATTTGTAAGGGCAATTTCAAAAAACTTGGCTGCGGTGGACAAATTAAACGGTACGCCATCATCACCTTTCGAGAAAAGCACTCCTAATTTGAAATACGATTCAGTATCACCTTGCTCAGCAGCCAGGGTGAACCAGTGAAGTGCTTTCATGTGGTTTTTAAACGTTCCTTTACTCATAAAGTAAGCCATGCCCACATTAAATTGCGCGTCTAAATGACCTTGCTTTGCGGCTTTTGTAAACCACGTAACCGCTTCTTCTTCATCTATAGGCACGCCGTGGCCCTCACCATAAATAATACCTACAGCAAACTGGTATGTTTTATCTCCTTGCTCTGCCAGTGACATCAACAATGCAATGTCTTCGGGGGTGGGTATTAATATTTGAGACATAGGGCTTCCTTAATACGCTTATGCGGGTAAATTGAACTCTTTCGGTATTCGAATAGGTTGTTCAATTAACTAAACGCATTAAATGGATTGGAATTAACAAATAGAATTAAATATATTTAAGACTATGCGGATAAAGTACGTGGAAGCATGATCATTAATAGATATAGCCTGAATTTATATAATTGAAATAGAGAGGGGAAGTTCGGTGCTGGGTTTAGGGTGACAGATACCGTTTAGTGCTCGTTAACTGTCAGATGAAATTTTCATAAGCACTCATCTCAAATGGTCAGAAAAAATGCCACGTTTCTTACTTTCCATCGTCCCAACTGTTGAGATAGTCAGCTAATACATCGCCATGGCATACAGCAGGCTTACAAAAGCACCCAAGCCTTTTACCTGCAAGTTTATAAACTTCTGACTTATCGATATTTATGAATTTCTCGTAATCAAAATCGTACTTGTATTTTCGTATCACCTCTTCTCGTTCATCCCCCTCTTCAAACATGCTATGAGGGTTCCCCCAGTATGATCCTCGACCAATATATTCATAGTTTGTGGCGTTTGTATTTTGGAGAGCATCAGTGTCACGCTTTATGTTAATTACGCGTGTAATATCGATTTTAATGAGCCTGAGTGGAATAGATTTTTCTTTTATTTTTATCACTTGATCTATAAAACACTCACCATCATCGAAAATAATGGCATGAGTCATATTATCTGGCACAGAAGGTAGTGGGTCGCATTTTATTAATGGAATAGACGGAAAGGCCTCATTGAAAAAATGGCTGATCAACTTATTTGAATCGCTTGGAAAAAATATTGTAAAGTCAGTTGTATTGCCAATAATTCGAGCTAATTTTCGGTCAAATTTACCTTGGGAATTAAACGCTTTAGGATAATATATGTATATGTTTTTCATATTAAAATAAATGCCTAATCTTTAAGTTTAAATTTAACTGTTCGTTGAGGTAGTCTACAACTAAACGGCGATGACACAAATGCGGTTCATGTTCACTGCATAAAAAACAACTGTTATTAATGAGTTCTGGCCTTATTATACGCTCAACATTTCGTTGAGAGATTAAGTTCAGAAACTTATCTTCATATGAATGCCAGCTAATCTCCTTTTTTTTGTAGGCATTGAGCATCTCTTTAGTTGGAGCAAAATCGGGTATGTGTATATAGCTTGCATCGCATAATGCAGTCAAAAAATATTTAAGATCATTTTTCTTAGCGAAACCTGCTAGCTGAGATACGTTATTTAATCGCACATCAATTAAGGTTTTTATTTCGGCATCACTAATATGCTTGAAAAATACTTCAGCGCTTTTTTTTGTGAATCCAATCGTATATGTATTCATAATTACCCTTGTTTAGAAAATGGTGGCGACAACTTTGTAGCATTTATTGTGAAACTCACAGGCCAAACTTATGCAGAGTATTGATGCTAAGTCAGGGTCTTCTTCCAAGATTTCTTGGAATTTTGGATCAGTAACAGGTAAGTTGTATTCCTCGTCGTTATAAGTGAAAAGGGCTCTCTTTTTGCCGTCTTCATTTATTAACAAATTTAGGTCATCAACCTGAACCAGGTAGAGTGATTGATCTACTTTTTGGGTGCCATTTTGTAGATCTAAATAAGAAACATAGTTTCCTATACCCCATAAATTATCTGGTGTATCGAGGTAATTAAAAAGCTCGTGGTTTTTTATATTATATTTCTGTACCCACTGTGTTTTTTGAATTAAATAATTTTCGGGCTGATTTATCAGTGGTGCATGTTTTGCTATTGAAATTTCAACTTTTTGTAGTGGCTTAGTCAGAAATTTCCCATACGTATTTTGTATCTTGGCTTGCTCTAATGAAATAGCGCCACCGCTTGTATCTGATACAGGTCTTATCCACTCTTTTGTAATCAGACATTTTCCTGCAATGCAGTGCTCTCCATGCTTATAAGAATTGGCGAGCACTACAATATCAACGCTAGTTCCTGTGTTAACAGTGTTAACTGTTTGATGGAACATATGCTAACCCCTATCTGTCTGGTTCTTGTTTAGTAACTAAGGGGTTAGAGGCGCTTTAATTTCGCTATCTACAACCCGTATAAGTTGTTCAATAAACAAAACGCATTGGAAGTAAGGGAATTAACAAATGACCTTGAAATTAATCTCAGCATGTACAATAAATGTTTCTTAATGCCTGAAAGTAAGACTGAAATTACTACACAATTATGCTAAGTCTATGGGGAGGTTTACTGCTAGAATGAATTAATTTTTGTTGATTGATATCACCAGAAACATATCTGGCGAGGATTTAGTTATAGTAGAAGTGAGAGCTTGGCTCGTCATAAATTAAAGTTATTTGTTTGTCTACAGTAGAAGGTGAAATTGACGTTTTGAGTTGCCTTAAGCTTATTAATAATGTGTTATTAAAAAATTAAAAATCATATCTTAGTTAACTTTAATGATTTCGCTACGTTTAGTTTAATGTGGCGACTAAATGTTAGTTAATTTCTATTGGTACTGAAAAAGTAGGGGTATCTATGGTCGCTGGTAATAAGGAATTAGGTGTGTATTTAAACCTAATTAAAAAAATTACGGCTTGGAAAGTTAAAACGCCTGAGCATAAAGAGTTTATAGAAGATATTGCGCATGAAACGTTCTTAAAACTTTTCAAGCGTGACTTCTTCAATGAACATGACATAAGCGATGTAGAAAATGAAAAAATCATTAACAGTTACGTTCATCAAACCGTGTGGTCTTGCTATATGGATCAGCTAAACCGCCAAGGTATTAACCGAAAATCAACAAAGGCAGAGAAAGAGGCCTCGGGTAATAAGACTCAAAATATTATTCATTCACCTATAGAGGATGTGAGTGACTCTGAAACAGCGATACATGCCTTTGAGACCCCAGAACAGCACTTGTTCGCCAGGGAAGTTTATCAGTGGATTAAGAACTGTTTCGAAACGGTGTCACTAGAAATACATAATATAGAGAGAAAACGTTTTTTCTATGCAGCATATTGGGAGTTTTATAATTATGACTTGCCGATGAAAGCTTTGGCGGGTCATTTGGGGTATCAATCAAGTAACCCCACACAAGAGTTAAAGCGCTTCACTGACAAGGTTACCTTGTGTACCCAGCCTCATGGTATTACGGTTTCAAACCCGCACGAACAAATACAGCTCTTACAGGAACAACTAGATAACTCAGGGGTTATGCTATGACTAAAAAGGATATAACAAAGCAGATTCTGGCAATTCATACTGAAGAAACGTTATCAAAAATAATGGCAGAAGCTAAATCAGAAGTTGAGAATGGAATGGCTGATGAATTGAGCGCAGAGCTTGAGATGTTATTAAAAAAAGCCAAGAGTTCTTCTGAGCAACAGTCTTCGAATGTCGTTGCATTTAAACCCAGGCCAAAAATGACTGTTGTCCATAGCTTTGGATCTACCGAGCTACTTGCGGCTGCAGGTCAATCATTAGGTGATTGGTTTGCTCAACCCATGAGTTTTGGCGGTGCAGGTTTTATTTTAGATGTGCGTCGGGTGATCGGTTCTGAAAATGAGGTTGATATTTATCTCTCACCGAATAACTCGGATAAAGGGGGGATGGAAAAAACCTTAGCAGCTTACATGGGCAAGTCAGTAGAGGTTGTTATCTCTAACAATGGCGAACCTTTGTTAGAAGCCAATCTATATATAGATGAAGCCGGTAGTGCGGCAGAGGGCAGTGGTGTGTTAATTGAAACCAACACGCCTAAGGCAGTGAAAGGTAACCTAAGTATCGATGTTGTTATTAAAGATTAACCGCACTGGATGACTGAATGATCTACATCTTAACTAGCACACAAACAATTTTAAAAGCTGATGTTCGTCCGCAAGAAAGTAAGGTGGGCGACTCGGTAGCTAAGGGCTTGCTGCACCTCAAACTCAAGCAACAGCTGACCTCAGAGTCCTTTAATGAGCAAGAAGGGTATTTGGAAACCTCTGCGATTGCTGCGTATGTGTCTCTTAATGGTTTAGATCAACGTCATCGCTATCGCGCCAGCGTCAATCTCGTTTCAATGCAGAATGAGGCATTTAACTTCACCCAAGGCAGCAGCAGTAGTGGTTTGGGCTATGCTTTGGCGGTATTTGATTCATGGTGGCGTCTTGTTCTTAAGAAACCTGGGCACTTTGAACACCCTATTTTTGCTACAGGGGAAGTACTCACCTCAGGCCAGGTTAAGCCGATCAGTCATCTTAGCGATAAAATTCGCTCAACCTGTGAATTTGTAAACGCGAATAAACAAGATATATCGCAATTTTATCTTTGTTATCCTGCACAAAATACTGACGAGATTAGTGATGCGCAAAGAAGCGAAATTACCGAATTGGGAGGTGTTTTAGTTCCAGTTGATCGTCTACAGTCTTTGTTAGGGGAGTTGCTTGGCGACAACTATGATGGCGATCCATTAGGCCGCTGGAAGCCATTTAAAGGACTGCACAGTTTCAGCTATGAAGACAGCGTACGCTTTTTTGGTCGAGATAAAGATGTTGAACGTTTGTATGAAGATTTAAAGAGAAATGATGGTGCCGTGATTGTCACAGGGGCTAGCGTGAGCGGTAAATCATCATTAATTAAAGCTGGCTTAATACCCAAATTAGAACAAAGAAATACTAAGTTGCACTGGGGGATTACGACTCCTGGTGAAATTGAAGAAAAAAATGGAGGACTGGTAGGCTTTATCGTCGAGCAACTTAATATTGCATGGCAACTAGAAGAAAGTGGAGTAAACCTCGAACAGTTAATGGCGTTACTTAAAACTTCTGTCAGTGAAGGTGTTGATGCACTGCAATCCTATTTAACTGTGAACTCACAAAACTGCTTTTTATGCGTTGATCAGTATGAAACAGCATTTACGCAGAAAAGTGAAGATAATAAATCACTGGCTCATGAATTGCTGCTTATAGAGGAAATTACTAGAAAACTAAAGCCCGTAAACGTAGCGCTTGTTTTACGTAATGAATATCTAAATCAGTTATTTGATTATCAAGAATTATCCTCTTCAATCGTGTTTAGCGTGACCTCTCAGTTCTCTATAGCAAGTTGGCAGGCTATTGTTCATGAGCAAGCCCAGTTTTCTGGGATTAGTTTTGAGCTAAATGAAAGAGGCACGACTTTAGACAGCGTGATAGTCGCTGAAGCACTGCGAACGCCACATGCGCTCTCTATGGTAGAACTCTTACTTGAGCAGCTTTATATTAAAGCGGTAGAAGGTAATGCTAATCGTAGATGTTTATCTTTTTTTGATTATGAATTGCTAGGTGGTTTGCAGGGTATTCTACTGCATCGTGCCCGCACAATACTTGAGGGAGTCAATGACACTGAGCGATTGGAGGCCGCTTTTTTTGAACTTTTTGTCGGGCTTAATTCTGAGGAAGAGCCTTTCGCTAAAGTCGTTAATTCCAGTAATTATGCTTCAATAATTTCAGAGGATATGCAGAAATTAATTCATAGGTTTATCGATGCGGGTTTAATTCTGACTTCTCATGATGAAAATCATCATAAGATATTACGCTTTGTATATGACGACTTTTTTAAACATTGGCCTGAATTACAAACTTGGGTTGATGAAAATCTTAAATATTTAGTGTGGCGAAAAGGAATAGATAATAATTTCGAGAAGTGGCAAAAAGCTAAACGTAGCTCGGTCGTCCCTGAAGACAGCTCTAAAAAAAGAACTCAGCTATTAATAGAAGGGTTAAGGCAAGGTAGGAAGGATGCACAAAACCCACCGCCCGTTTATTTAATAGAGGGGATGAACGAATTGAGTGAAGGGTTTGCCTGCACAAGAGGGCGTGGAGATAAACTTATACGACGTTATATAAATGAGTCGTTTCTCAGAAAGCTTAAAAGATTCTCTATGATTTTTTTTGTTATCATCTATTGTGTTCTTTTCATGGAAAACGATATGTTTTGGAGTAGCCCCCTATGAATATTTATTGGAGAATTGGTTGGGGTATTGGTTATGTTTTACAGGTACTTGTCATAGAAATGCCCTCGTTTTTCTTTTCGATTTGTATAATGATAAGAAATTTAATTTTGGCTAAATATATTTATATTACAAGCAATAGGGATGCGAGAGATTATAAGGTTTTTAAAGAAAGTTTAGACATATTTGAGGCTATAAGAGAAAGACTCCGTGAGCAGCTTACTGAAGAGGAAATAGATGCTCTTGGCCCTGAGTTGATAAAGTATTTTACTGATGATGAAAAGAAGTGGATCAAAAAAAGAAAAAAAGTATTTGGTCGGATAATGGATAGGAGTCGTACCGAGAACATGAATCTATTAAAAGAAGAGCAGAGTCGTAGAATGGAAAAGCTTCGGCGTAAGGAATTGTACTTCATGAACCCTGAGAAATTTCCTATATCAACGGATAAAAAATAAGGGTTTCTATGCTTACAACTATTATGCATCTTCTATTATTGAATTTTAATGTTGAAATAGGCCTGCTTGAGAGTGGCGGACGGACCGTATGATTTACATCTTAACTAGCACACAAACCATTCTAAAGGCCGATGTTCGTCCACAAGAAAGCAAGGTGGGCGACTCAGTTGCGAAAGGCTTGTTGCACCTCAAACTCAAACAGCAGCTAACATCAGAATCTTTTATCGAGCAAGAGGGGTATCTAGGAGCGTCCGCGATTGCTGCGTATGTTTCTCTCAATGGTTTAGATCAACGTCATCGCTACCGTGCCAGTGTAAATCTTGTTTCTATGCAGAATGAGGCGTTTAACTTTACACAAGGCAGCAGCAGCAGTGGTTTGGGTTATGCCTTGGCTGTGTTTGACTCATGGTGGCGTCTTGCTCTTCAGAAACCAGGGCGCTTTAAATACCCTATTTTTGCCACAGGGGAGGTGCTCACCTCAGGCCAGGTAAACCCGATCAGTCACCTTCGCGATAAGATTCGCTCAACCTGTGATTTTGTAAACGACAATAAACAAGAAATATCACAATTTTATCTTTGTTACCCCGCACAAAATACGGACGCTATCAGTGATGCGCAAAGAAGCGAAGTTACGGAGTTAGGCGGTATTTTAGTCCCTGTTGATCGTTTACAGTCTTTGTTAGGGATGCTGCTTAGCGACAATTATGATGGCGACCCATTAGGTCGTTGGGAGCCATTTAAAGGCCTGCACAGTTTCAGCTATGAAGACAGCGTACGCTTTTTCGGACGGGATAAAGATGTTGAGCGATTGTATCGGGACTTGAAAGCAACTAATGGCGTATTAATTCTTAATGGTACAAGTGGCTCCGGCAAAACATCAATTATAAAAGCAGGCTTAATACCCAGGTTAGAGCGCGAGAATTCCGATCAATATTGGACATGTGAAACGTTTTCAGAAATTGTTAAAACGGGGGGGGTTTTAAACTATGTATTAGAACACCTTGTTTTAGCCTGGCACCTAGAATCAAAGAATATAACACTGGATGATCTCCATTGTCAGTTCGAAGCATCCATCACAGATGGGTTAGTTTTTTTAAAAAATGTTATTCGAGAAGAGCCTAGGCCTTGTTTTCTTGCAATTGATCAACTTGAAGAAATGCTAGTGTCCTCAACGCCGGCTAATGAAAAAATTGCGATTGAGTTCAGAACGGTACAGACAATAGCAGAGGCATTCTCTTCTTTGGAAATTTTACTAGCAATCAAAAGTGAGAGTCTTGGACATTTTTTAGATTGTGAAATTTTACTAGAGCCAGAGATAACCTCTGTAACGTCCCGACTGGCAGCGGAAGACTGGAGATCCATCGTTCAGCAACAAGCAATATTTTCAGGGCTTTCCTTTGAAAGAAAGGACGGTAATACGAGTCTTGATGACGTGATTCTGTCAGAAGCTATTCGCACTCCTGACTCACTTTCCATGGTGGGATTTTTATTGGAGCAGCTTTACCAAAAAGCCACTGAAAGAGGTTCGAATACTAATATCCTAGAATTTTCAGATTATGAAAATCTAGGCGGGTTAGCAGGGGTTCTAGCTAATCGAGCGAACGAGTTATTAAACGCTAGTGAGGCTGATGAAGGATTAATCTCTGAGTTCTTTGAGTTATTTGTCGGGCTTACAAGCCAATCTATTCCCTATCTTAAATCTGTACCAAAAGTATTAATCGAACACGCCCGGCCACCACTGCAAAAACAGATTCAGGGTTTTATTGATGCCAATCTGCTCGTTAGCATAGGGAGCTCTGAACATAACCCTACTCTGAGGCTTGTGAGCGATAGGCTGTTAGATAAATGGGCAGAGTTAAAAGAATGGATTGAGCAATCTAATGAATACTTGCTTTGGCGAAATAGAATTGAACATGATTTTTCTCGCTGGCAAGTGGAGAGAAATAACACCGAAGACAATAACACTGAAGAAAATCACTATTATTGGATGTTTGTTTTTCTCAAACAATACATTAAGTTCCAAAATAAAGACTGGCAGCAAAGATGGCAAGCCTATATCGATGCAAAAATAGTTAATGCTCAAAAATTACCTGTTGATGTCGTTGAGAAGACGGTTCCCCAAGTCGTCATGGCTAATACACTCCGAAGACAATTTCATGAAAGTTTGATTCATAATTTACTTCTTAGTGATTTACCGCTCACTTTTAAAGGTCTTGAATTCTCTAATATTAACCCCGTTTTAAAGCGGTACTTAGATAAATCACTTCGGGCGAAAGTTTATCAGTATTTCGTCATTTTAATCGGTGTACTATTGGTTTATTTATGGAATTAAAAATGAGGATAAATAGATTAATAGGGTTACTTGCGGCCTATTTTTTCATGACTGGAGTAATGGGTTTATCTTTATTAATAATGATGACAGAGCTGTTTAAGTCACTTATAACTATTTCTTCAGCGTTCATAACTTATACAAAGGTCGTATTTATTATAATAAAGTTCCGAATTTCCTGCTACAAAATGAATTTGCTTATTTTGTTTTTTCGAATAAAATCAAGATGCTCTAAAAAGGATATGAACCCCCAGCCACCTAGAGATCCTGCAATTACTTATGAAGAGGATCTTGAAAATATAGAGGGACAAAGGCGTATTAATAAGCATTATTTTTTGAAAGAAGAAAAAATAATACAAAAATACCGAGATGCAAGAGAAGGAGGCGCTCACTCTAAAGATGAGTTATCTAGTATTACAAAGCAATATGATGAAGAGCTAAAAGATATCAGAGAAAGAATAGAAAAGACAAGTGCCAAAATCGTTAAGACCGAGAAGAAAATTCAAGAGTATTCTGACAAGCCCAAGCATCCTACATAACTCCTTTTAGAGTTCGTTTATCATCTATTTATAAAATTTTTATCCTCCTTTGTTAATTTCATCAGTTACACGACGTTTGTTTAATTGAAAGCTTAATTCTTTATAGGCAAACAATTATGAACAAGCAATATTCAACGATTGAATTAGTCAGCCCTAAAAACCCTGAATATATTTCTAACAATAGAAGATATAAGAAAATTTACGATGCCTCTCGTAAAAATAAAGGCGTTGATCATTTTTCAAAGGCTTATAACAAAGCACTAATTAAATGGGAACATGTGATGCAGTGCCTGCTTTCCCACCTTACCAGTGAAGTGGAAGAGCGAATATTAAAGTACTCAGGACATCGCGCTGGTTTTGATTTTCGAGAGATCGACTTCATTTCTCAGCCTTCAGCGGAAGCGCTTATTTTTTGTGAGCTCAAGTTAAAAAAAGACTATAAAGAAAACTTAGGTGAAAAAGCTTCGGGTTGGGCTCAACTTAATAAGTCTATCGCTATTGCAAGCCAAAAATATAACAAATTAGGCGGCTTAGCTATTTGCGTAGATATGTCTCATGTTTATGGTCTTACAAGCTCCGCAAGTGAGCATGACTATTGTCAATATTCAGATTTGGTTGGTTATCTATTAACACCCTCCCTTGAACATAGAACCATTTGGTTAAATTCACTAGAAGTTTCAGCGCTGGCGATACAGTACGGCTTGTTGACGGAGGATGATATTAGCCATATGAAGAAACTTTATCAAGAAAATGAAAACCCATTGTCTGTGTTACCTGGTGGAGGCGTTGAAGCAATTAACAATCCTTTTATAACGCTAAATAAATTATTAAAAAGCTAGCGTTTTAAGAAAATATTCGTAACTAGTAAGTTTTGTAACTAATTAATAAAGGAAAAGTATATATGGCTAGTCGAGGAGTGAACAAAGTAATTCTGATCGGAAACCTGGGACAAAACCCAGAAATTAAGCATACAGGAGGCGGTCTTACTATAACAAACATTACTGTGGCAACCAGTGAATCATGGACTGATAAAGCGTCTGGTCAGAAGCAGGATCGAACTGAATGGCATCGTGTGGTGATATTTAATAAATTAGCCGAGATTGCAGGGCAGTACCTTCGTAAGGGTTCAAAGGTTTATATCGAAGGGGCCTTGCGAACACGAAAGTGGCAAGACCAACAGGGGCAGGATCGCTATACCACAGAAATCGTGGCTAACGCCTTAAATATGTTGGATTCGCGTACTAATGAATCGCCTATCGATGTACCTACTATTAGCGCACCAACTACTGAGCCTAATAAAGTGCCAGCGCCAGTATCACAAGTCAATGCTCAAGCATCGAATGTTGGTTTTGAAGATGACGGGTTCGATGATATTCCTTTTTAGCATTCTATTGAATTCCTTAAACGCATTATAGAGGCTTTAAGATGGCTAGAGATGGTAGCGATTATGATCTCATAAAGATAATTATATTAAAGATATCGGATTGGGTCGTCTAGAGCTTTACACTCCTTTGAATTTACCTGCAATAGCCAAGGGGGTACGTCATATCTGACGCGGTCAACCGCCTAACAAAATATTTATCATTAAAGTCCAGGCTGGTTAAGTTGTTAAATATCAGCATGTTAGCATCTTAGTGTTTCTTTACTAAAATTTAGTATCACTTAAATGTTAATTCTACTCCATTTGATTCGTTTATTTATATGAAAGCTACATTGGGTAGCTAACTAAATATAGATACAGGGAATTCTTATGATTAATCAAGTAGAAAATAATTGGCATGCTAAACCTTTAAACCGCACAGGAAATTTAAATGCATGGAAGCAAAAAATGAACGGGGTATGCCCTGAACCTCGAGTTGGCCAAATTGTTTCGATAAATAGCAATGGCTCAGAAATTGGATATAAGGTGCTTGGGTTTAATCGATATGGTGAAGCTATTTGGCAACGTGGCGTAGTAGTTAAGCACTGATAGGGGCAGATAATGACAATTAAATTTGGTTATAGCTCTTTGACATACCATGCAAAATGTCGTTTATATCAGAGAACAAATATTACTGATGACGTCCTTAGAAAATTATTGGATAGAAACGCCTATATAAGTCTAGGCATGGAGACGGTTTTTGATAGAGAGCATTGCCTTTTTTACAGTCAGCCAGACAATGAATGCTTCGTTGCAGTGCAGGACAGTATGACAGGCGAGGTTGTTACGGTGCTACCGCTTGATTATCACAAGACTTTAAGTTGGAAAGTAGACAAAAAATTTTATTATGAGATAGATGAAGAATTTTTGAGAAGGGCTAAGGTTTTAGCTAAGTGTAATGTTGATCCAGACTCAATGGCCTTTCAGATGAGTTTAAAGATTCGCTTTTTGAATAGTAAGGATGCAATTTGTTCGAAGACATTGAAAAAGTTCCCCGCTGAGTTGTATGAATATAATCCTTATGTCTTGATCAATAATCAGCAAAAGATATTAAACATTGTGTCGCGCTGGATGAAGGGAAAAGAGGTTAAAAAAGTGATTGATATTTATATTTCACTAGGCAGAAAGTCAAGACCGCACTTCGTTGGTAAAGAGGTTATTGACGAACTTAATAGTATTAGAATTCAAACCTCCAGAGAGGTGCTCTGGATCAACCAGTAACTATGCGTTTTAAGGTATTCTGTATTTTACTATTGAGGAGATATCTATCTTGGAAAACACCTGTATGGTCAATGTTGATTACTTAGATGTATTAAAAAAGACCCGTAGTAGTAATAAATTGTTTGTAGATAAATATTATTTTGAAAATATTTTCAAACACGAGATAGAAAATTACAAGGAGCTATTTTTAAAAGAAAAGCAGGTCTATTCATTAGATAATTTAGATGCACTCATCGAATACATTCGAGGTTCATTATATCTAAAACAATTGTCATCTTTAGGGAAATCTAGCTATTGTGAGGAGATCGATAAAAATTACCAAGGCTTCGAAATAAACTTGGAAAGAGAGATGAGAACAATTAGTCTTTTTAAGAGAGAGCTCGAATCTAGGCTAGCAAAAATAGGTAATGAAACTTCTAATTTAGAGCAGCAGGTATCTAAAGAAATTTGTAGGTTCGTCTATGAATTAGATAAGAAGATATTGCTTTGGACGTCGGCATTTTCAATTAATAAGGCCTACAAAGAGTGTAAAGCAAGTGATGATGTTTTATTTTTCTCACACAGGTTGCTTGGATGGTCGACCCCAGAGACGAAGTTAAATGAAGAGCTAGCGTTGGAATTAAAAACTAACTTCGGATATGGAAAATCAAGTTATTTTCTATTGAAGTTTAAATATTTAGATATTGATGTAGTGTCCTTTCTGGATTGTATAAGGTATCCCTATGCGATTAAGGGTGAACCCGTATCCTACACAAAAAGGTTTGAAGTGAAGCATGAGGATTGGGGAAAGGCATTTGTTTATACGGCATACGCATATAATTTACTTAATAGTAATAAGGTCAAATTTGTAGAAGAGATTGTTGTAAGCCAGTTAAGAGGTTTATTAAAGTACTTAGAGGAAATGACTGTTGTTAGCGGGAAGACTGGTGGGGAATTTAATAGATCGGAGTCGGGTGAGAAAAAAATTGTCATTCAAAATGATGAATCTAAGATTATTCTAAACCCCGAGGTTGAAGAAGTCAGTCATGTAATAAATTCGCTTAGATATATTCCAATTATTGGGACGTATAGTAAGTTCCTAGATGTAAACGGTCTAATAAGTAATATCGAAGATATTGTCTCAAAGGTTAGTATAGTTATTCCTGATATTGAAAAACAAATAGAGAAAAAGTTTAAAAACTATAGTGAAAAAGTGGAATCTAAAATAACTGCACTTGCGGGAATGAAAGATAGATACCTTGAATACAATAAGAATATGAAGGGGTTTACCTATGAAAAAGGCAGTAATGATTGTACCCAAGTCGATTTCTTAGCTGCCAATCCTGAGTATGAGTCTTTCCATGATATAAGAGAAGCGGCTCTTAATGAGCTAGACCAAGCTCAAAAAAATCAGTCTAAGTGTAAAATTGACATGAAGAGACTTGTTTTTTTTCTAAATGAAATACATGAATACATGAGTTCAAAGATTTCATCTAAAGTAATAGGAAAAATATCGGAGTTATAAATTATCGTTAATGGGTTGTTGTTCTAGTTAGTTTCATTGATTTTTTGGTGATGAGTTTAAACTGAAAATTTCGGCAAGCTTTGAGCCCCCCGATAAATTGTTCAAGCCCCTAAGTCGTCTCTAGTTTTTATGCGCTATACTGCACCTGTACAAGCTGCGTATTCCGCTGAAGATGATCAACTTAGTTTGCAGGCAGTAGGAGGTGATCATGTGGAATACGCACAGACTACAGAGTTTAAAATACACTTAGTAATCTTGCGGGCAGGTGTCTGTTGATGGCGGTTTGTGGCGAAGATCGGCATTCCCCTTTTGAAAGCGATAATTTCTGCTTTCGGGTGATTTTCATTACTTGATCTGAAGTCGAAGTGCGTCCGCTATTGAGTGTTGAAATAAATTAATACGATGCAATACTTAAAAGTATGTAGGCTTGGATTAGTAACCTATCTAACGCTCAAAAGATAACTCCTTACTTCCACCACAAGGATGTACCACATTAATTCTGTTATTTAATAATTGTCTTCTTTGAGTCTGCTGCTGACAAAAAATCGATAGCCCCTTTTCTTTGATTGGCCAAAACCAGCCCTTTAGATATGTGAGGAATTAGCTTCGGTCAACCATTGCTATAGAGCAAAATCGATACTTTTTAAACAATTTGATCACAAAGTGATGTTTAAAGCAGTTCTGTGAACTTCAGTTTGATGATGCATTTCTGATAATTCACTCTGGTTATCGAAATATTACTCTTCTCCAGATTTTTCTTTAGCACAAAAGTTACTTGCAGTATTTAATGGGATGGATGTCAGATTTTTTTTAGTTAATTCATTTATACTTACGGTGCATATACAGTTAAATCAATATGCTACGTATTTAATGTATTAAATACGCTCGAATAAACAAAACATAATAAACGATATAGTTGTATCAATAGGGAATATATACAATGAGAGTACCAATGGGAAAATCAATAATAAAAACAGGGATAATAGGGGCTGTACTGCTATTTTCAATGACCACAAATGCATCGTTAATTGAGCATAATGGTTATGAACTGGATACAGACACAAACATCGTTACAGGTGCTGGACTAGAGTGGTTGCAGTGGGATGAGACTGTCGGCCATTCAATAGATAGCGCCCTAAGTAGTTACAGCGGTTGGAGGCTCGCCACAAACACTGAAATGTCATCATTGTATAATGATTTTTCTTTTGGGTTAACGTTTGATGCTAATGAAAATACAGCGCAAAGTGTTAATCAGGCATTTACTGCAGATGAAAATTCTACAGCCAATAAATTTATTTCCATTTTTGGTGATACCTATAAAGCGGCTGGTTTTACATATAACTCCTCTGATCCATTTTCTCAGTCATTAGCCTTATTTGGGGGTGATAGCGATGGAGACTCTAAGTTTAATAGAGCAGAAGTGCACGACGACTATATAAATCATGTTACTAGCTTTGAATCTGCTGGTCGGGCATTTATAGATCTAGACAGCTTCTCTTCCCATTCAGCAAACCCTGCTAACAGTGGTTATGGCATTGCTTTAGTGCGAGTTGCTTCCGTTCCTGAGCCTGGGTCACTTGCCTTGCTGGGTTTAGGTCTTGCAGGACTAAGTTTTACTCGTAAAAAACAGAGCAAACGTTAATTTTACGTCTAGGGTAGAATTCTGGCAAAAAATTCAAATTAAAGAGCAACCAAATGCTATAGAGCTTCAGTTGCTCTTTAAAGAGGCCTCTATAAAGGTATAGAGGCCCTTTTACTTTTTACATAAAGGAATATTAATCGTGAACGCTAGAATAAACCAATCTGCACTAATGGTGTTTTTTATAGGCATCGTGTTGTTATCAGGCTGTACAGCAGTGCCTTTATTGCAAGAAGAGGATGCAAATTTTGATAAAATCACTAAATTTGAGCCAGAGAAGACCCGGTCTGTAATCTATATTCTTCGAGGGGTGGAATCTGATTTTCAAGGGCACGAGCTTTTTGTAGACGTAAATGGTGAGAGTGTTGCTACATTCCCTATGTCTTATAAAAGATTGGAATTAGGTCCTGGTGCAATTAATTTGGAACCGTCGATTCCAGGAGCTTTTTCTTTTGAAGAAGAAGAAAATTTTGATATTAAGGCTGGTGAAGTGTTTTTTGTAAGAATGGAGGCTCATGCTAGGCTCGGCATACCAAACACTGGCAGTGTAAAAAAAATACCTGCTGATCAAGCAAAGCAGATGATCAAAGTTAATAAATTAAAACCACTAAACTCAGAAAGTATTTGAAAATAGAAAGGACTTTTATCCTGTCCCCCAGAGCTCATGCTATTACATTAGGCGTATTAGCTGGGTTCTAAAGCAGTGCTTTACAAGTTGAAGATTTACAGAACGTCATATGAGCGAGTTTTAGCAAGGTAACTTCTTATTCTCGCTATGTGATTTTTCAAATTAAAAATAGAAAATTTCAGCTAAGAGTCTGATGTTGATGGCCCAAGCTCAGGCAGTAAATGTCTCTAAAGGGCGAGATACTGACATATCAATTATATTTATTGAATACCCGTTAACCATTTCGTGTTGGCGAATTAGTTTCTTCTAGTCATTGATACACCTAGCAGCCTTTCACTCTAATGGCTCAACTGTGTCATACCCACCTTTAATGTAAAAAATAAACAAACATATCAGACTGAAAATGAATGCAAGTACGTGAAATGCCACGCTTCGGCTAAGTCTTTGATTGACATTGAAATACGGGGAATATCGCACAAATGACTGAATGTGCGAATTTTGTGCGAATATTTTACTTATTATAGACATAGTCTGACACACCAAAGTCCTGGTTGGACTCTGGTAACCTCTTCAAATTCAGGGGTTTAGGTGTGTCTAGAAGTGTCAGTCTATGTTACTAATTTGGTGGAGACGGCGGGGATCGAACCCGCGTCCGCCAGCACTCTGCCATCGGCTCTACATGCTTAGATTCCGTTAATTAGTTTAACCTTCCACAGCCCAACGGGCAGGACGTGGTTGGCGAGCTCAGTAATTTTTAGTAAAACGACCCTGAGTGTGCCGTGTTACGATCCTATTCTCAGTGACAGTCAGTAGCGCGATATAGGCACCTTGCTAAAGACCGCTAGGGTCGAAACCCTAAAAGTGTTCTTTCACTGCTTACGCAGCTAGTTGAGCACCGTAGTTGTCATCATTTGCAACTATAAATTTACAACTTTGATTTTACGAGATTCGTTGCCATCTCGGCATGCACCTACGGTTTCGTCACCAGCGTCGAAGCCATGTCGTCCCCAAGATAGTAATTATATAAGGTCGTAATGTCGTAATTCAAGTGCTTGTTGTGAATTGGTTGAACTATTACTCGCTTTAGAAGTTTTTCGACATAACGCGTTGTTTCTCTCGGCCCCAGTCTTTTTCTTTCTCTGTTGCTCGTTTATCGTACTCTTTTTTGCCTTTCACTAAGGCAATTTCGCATTTAACCCGGTTGCCTTTCCAGTAAATAGCCAGGGCGACACAGCTATGGCCTGTCTGGTTTATTTTGGTGGTTATTTTGGCAATTTCTCTTTTATTAAGTAATAGCTTTCGGGTTCTGGTAGGGTCAGCTATAACGTGGGTTGACGCTGAGATTAAAGGTGACATGTGGGCACCTAAAAGCCAAGCCTCTCCGTTTTTAATGAGTACGTAGGCGTCTGTTAATTGGCACCTTCCTTCTCTGAGGCTTTTAACTTCCCAGCCTGTGAGAACCAAGCCCGCTTCGAATTTGGTTTCTACATGGTAATCGTGGCGAGCTTTTTTGTTTTGAGCAATCGTATTGCTGTTATCGCTTTTCTTCTTTTTAGCCATTGTCGTTTTATACTATTGTCGTTTTATACTAAAGGATGCTGTAAAAGTAGAGCTATTGTAACGTAACATCAATAATAATCATGTGATATTTGTTAAATATCGACGTTAGGTGACGAGTTTCTCTGACTATTCATGAGGAAATCTTATAAAATTGTTCTTCTTTGCCTCATTTGAGGTTGTTGGAATACTGTATGTTGAAATATTGAATCAAACAAGGATGTAACGCGGGGTTTAATGCTAGGAAAACACGAAACCATTCACGGCTCTTGGAATAGTCAGCTAACGTTTGTTTTAGCCGCGGCTGGGGCGGCTATTGGCTTAGCTAATTTTTGGAAGTTCCCTTATTTGGCCGGCACTCATGGGGGTGGGTTTATTGTTGCCTACAGCGTTTGCTTGTTGTTGGTAGGTATTCCTGTTGCCATGGCTGAAGCGGCTTTAGGTCGGCAGGGGCGTCGAAGCCCCATAACCAGTATGAAATCTTTAGTCTCACGCGCGGGGTCTAACCGTGCATGGGGGAGTATTGGTGTTCTTTCTGTTATTTCAGGATTTTTAATTTTAACGCTGTACTCTGTTGTTGGAGGCATGGCTTTAGCCTACGTGTTCTCTTCTGCTTTTGGTGAGTTTTCTGGAGGAGAACTGCATCAAGTTGTTGATGTGATGCGCCGTCTCCAGTCTTCGCCAACTTACTTTGCTTCTTGGCATACACTGTTTCTTTTATTGGTTGTGGTTGTTTCTGTGCGGGGAGTAAATAGGGGGATTGAGCGAGCAGTGAGGCCGCTATTGCCACTAATGTTTATTTTATTGTTAGTCTTGCTGCTCTTTTCTTTTCAAAATGGTGATGTGGAACAGGGTCTTAAATTCCTTTTTACTATGAAAGAATTAACTCCTCAAGCTTGGCTTGATGCGTTAGGTCATGCATTTTTCACCTTAGGTATTGGGTCTGGGGTAATGATGGTTTATGGCTCGTACATGCCTGGTCGGGCAAAAATAGGGCGTTTGGTCCTTATTGTAGCTATTTTAGATTTGTTGGTGGCGGTTGCTGCTGGTTTGGTTATTTTTCCTGTGTTATTTGAAAATGACTTATCGCCTGTTGCGGGCTTTGGCCTCATTTTTCAGTCCATGCCCTTTGCTTATAGTAATATGCCGAGTGGCCAGTTCTTTAGTGTTATGTTTTTCGTTTTGATAACCTTTGCTGCATGGAGTTCTGCTATTGCCGTAATGGAGCCTGCTGTTGCTTGGCTTGTGGAGAAACTTAATGCTAACCGAGGTTTTGCTACTTTTATTGTTTCGGTGGCTGCATGGTGTCTAGGGGTTGTGGCTATCTTATCCTTTAGTGCGTGGCAGGATATTCAGTTTTTAGGAATTAAAGCCTTTAATGGTTTAGATATTGTTACATCGCGATTATTACTTCCTTTGGTTGGTTTTTTAGTGACTATATATGCTGGCTGGATTGTTAAACCTGAGTTTATCGGAGAAGAGTTTTCGAACTATCAGCCCTGGTTTTTTGGTTTATGGCGGTTAATATTACGCTGGTTTGCACCCCTTGCTATTGCAACGATCTTCTTAACGAACTTGTTTGAGTTGGGAGAAGACTTATGCACGCAGGAGAAGGATGCGTTTATTTGTGCAACATTTGATTTTGAAGATATACGGTCTGTAAGTGATGCGGTTGTTCTGGGGGAATAATAAGGTATTTTCGCTTGTTGGTGAGAAATCTCTCTAAGTTAGTTAGAATAGTGCTTAGATAATGATTTACTGAATATGAAGTAAGCATTTAAACGATATTATTGATTGGTTTTCTATTTGTTGGTTTGTTAATGGCTCATACTATTGATCGAAGTGCGCTGGTGTTTCATTCTTCTGAGCGTATGTACAGCATTGTAAATGATGTTGCTTCCTATCCTGTTTTTCTTCCATGGTGTTCGGATGCTCAAGTGGTTTCTTATTGTCAGCAAGAAATGGTTGCAACATTGGGTGTGGCGAAAGGCGCTGTGAGGCAGCAATTCACTACACGTAATCGTTTTATTGAGCATAATGAAATTAAAATGGAATTGATTGATGGACCATTTCGTTATCTTGAGGGAGTGTGGCAATTTAAACCACTCGAAAAAACAGCCTGTAAAGTTATGTTGAAGCTGAATTTTGATTTTGATAACCAGCTAGCGAAGGTTGCTTTGTCGTCTGTTTTTAATCAGGCTGCAAACACTATGGTTGATGCATTTTGCAAGCGAGCGAATGAAGTGTATGGGAATTAGTAAGATTAAGGTCGAGGTTGCTTTTGCGGCACCAGATGAACAAAGGATAATTGTGCTGGACGTGCTTCTCGGAACAACAATGTACGATGCTGTTGTTCAGTCTGGAATAACTAATATATTCCCACAAATTAATATTGAAAATGATAAGTTTGGGATTTTTGGAAAGGCAGTTAAAAAGCCAAAGGAACATGAGTTGAAAGAGGGGGATAGGGTTGAAATTTATCGTCCGTTGACTATTGATCCGAAGCAGGCCCGGTTAAATCGGGCTGCTAAGAAGTAAATAGATTTTTGCTTGTGAGAGCCTAGTACGCGTGATTCTCATCTAATAATTCACCTGTCGCGCGGGTGAATTTTTCATTTTCGTAAAATACGGTAATTAATTGCTTTTCGGTCTTTCCGCCAGCTAGTTGGTATGTATATGCATAGCTCTCGTAGCTATCATCGAATACATTATCAATCATGGGGTTGCCAAGCACAAAATGCACTTGTCGGCGGTTCATGCCTGGTTTAAGTTGATCAAGCATGTCTTGCGTGATGATATTGCCTTGTTGGATGTTTATCTTGTATACACCGGGAAACGAGCAGCCACCTATACTTAGTAGTAAAACAAGTATGGGGATGTGTGTTTTCAACAAGGTTTTTATTTGTGTTTTTAAATGAAAATTTTGCATCTGTTTTTGCATCTAGAATAGAATTCCACTATCTTGGGTCGATCTGAAGAATGATACCTGAAGTTGTAGTGAACTGCGATGGGGTATAAATCAAAAGTTGATTACAGTGATAAAATAATTTGGTTGGTACGACTCTAATTTAATTGAAAAAGTAATTTGGTTTGGGAAAAAGTATGTCTCCGGAAAATAATGAACTGCGAAAAGCTGGGTTAAAAGTTACTTTACCCCGCGTAAAGATTTTAACCATGCTTGAAAGGGCTGATAAGCATCACATGAGCGCCGAAGATGTTTATAAGTCACTATTGGAGGCGGGTGAAGATGTTGGCTTGGCGACGGTATATCGCGTGCTTACGCAGTTTGAATCGGCTGGTTTGGTGTTGAGGCATAATTTTGAAGGTGGTCATGCGGTTTTTGAATTGGCGACTGACGATCATCATGACCATATGGTTTGCACTGAAACGGGCCAGGTGATTGAATTTTGTGACCCGATTATTGAGCGTAGGCAGCGTGAAATAGCTGAAGAGCATGGTTTTGAAATAATTGATCATAGCTTTACGTTATACGTAAAGCCTAAAGCCTAAAGCCTAAAGCCTAAATTTTAGTTTTAGGCTTCGGTTAGTTCTAGCATTTCTTGAGCATGCGCCAGTGTATGCTCTGTAATATTGACCCCACCTAACATTCGAGCCACCTCTTGGGTGCGTTTATCGCCATCAAGTGTGTTAATACTTGAGTGGGTTTCTTCTTTATTCGTTAGTTTGCTAACAAATAAGTGGTGATGCCCTTGTGATGCCACTTGAGGTAGGTGGGTCACACTGAGTACTTGCCCTTTATCTCCTAATTTTCTAAGTAGCTTACCGACGACTTCGGCTGTTGCTCCACCAATGCCTACATCAACTTCATCGAACACCAGTGTTGGGATGGTTGACGTTTGCGCTGTGGCAACCTGAATAGAAAGGCTTATGCGTGAAAGTTCTCCGCCTGATGCCACTTTATTTAAAGGTTTAGGTGGTTGACCTGGGTTTGCGCTCACTAAAAATTCAATATCTTCACGCCCATGTTGAGAGAATGTGGAGTCTGACAGGGGGGCTATGTGGGTAATGAATTCGACAGACGGCATACCTAAATCTGTAAGCTGTTTTGCGATTTTTTTATCTAGTGTTTGGGCTGATTTAATTCTTGCCTTTGTGAGTTTGGCTGACGATGCTTTGTATATTTCAGCCAATCTGACTGTTTCTTCGTTCAGATTATCGATATTTTCATCGCCGCTCTCAAAGGATTTTAACTCTTCGCTAAGTCGTTTTTGAAGAGCCGGAAGGTCTTCAGGTGTCACTTTATGCTTTCTGGCTAGTTGGTAGCTTGAACTTAAGCGGTCATCTACCTCTTGAAGCCTGGTTGGATCAATTTCGAAATGGTCAACAAAGCCGCGAATGCTGTGGCTTGCTTCTTCAACTTGTATGAGTGCGTCTGAAAGCAAACTTTGTGCTTCACTTAGGTCTTTATGTTTTACAGGGAGTGAGTCTAGGTTGTGCAGGGCTGTAGATAATATAGATTGCGCGGTTGTTTCTCCGTCGTCACAAAGTTGCAGTACTTGATGGCTGCTACTGATGAGTTGCTCTGCATGGCTTAGTGATTGTTGTTCTTTTTCTAGGTTGGAAATTTCATCTTCAGATAGCCCTAAGTCATCAAGTTCTTTAACTTGATATTTTAATAGCTGGCTTTTTGCGTTCATTTCATCTTGATTACTTTTAATCTCTTCTAGCTTTTGAGATTTTTTAAGCCATTGCTTGTAATCATTACTTACGGTTTGTGATTGTGGTTTTAGACCCGCGAACTCATCAACAAGTCTGCGATGAGTTTCTTTTTTAAGTAATGACTGGTGTTCATGTTGGCTGTGGATGTCTATAAGAATCTCGCCCAATTCACGTAAATTATTGAGGGCATTGGGTTGACCGTTTATATAGCCTCGTGAACGGCCTTCACTGGTAATTACTCGACGTAGTATGCATTCGTTACCGCTATCTAAGTCATAACTTTCTAACCATTTCTGTGCTTTGGGTAAGTTGCTTATGTCAAATACGGCTGATATATCAGCTCTGTCAGCGCCGTGCCTTACTAACCCGCTTTCAGCTCTATCGCCCAGGGTAAGGCCAAGAGCACCTAAAATAATGGATTTCCCTGCGCCTGTCTCACCTGTAATCACGGTCATGCCTTGCTCAAAGATCAATTCGAGATGATCGGCAATGGCTAGGTTGTCTACTGTGAGTTGGGTTAGCATGCAAGGCTCCGTAGTTTTAATGTTATGTTTGTATATACAGTAGTATGGCTGTTTTTTTAAATGAGTCAACGACTATTAATTTGAAAATCATGAATTTTCTTTGAATGATTTAAATTGGTTAAAAAATACCCCTTGAAAGTGTTGTGAGATAGCCCCATATACGGCGGTAATAAATGCTATTTGTAATCTAGATATATAACGGGAGAACACTGAATGAGTGTAGATGAGCAGAATGTTGATACTAATCCTGAAGAGTTATCGCAGGATCACGAAGTTCTTAATGCTGACGTTGAGCAGGATGTTCAACCCGAAGGCGATGAGGCTTCACATGAAGGTGATGCTGACTGGAAAAAAGAAATAACGGTGCTGCAAGAGCAAGTTGTAGCACTGAAAGATCAGGCTTTGAGAGCAACAGCGGACGCACAAAATATTCGTCGCCGCTCTGAGTTAGATGTGGCAAAGGCGCATAAGTTTGCTTTAGAGAAATTTACAAAAGAGCTTTTACCTGTTGTTGATAGTCTAGAGAAGGCTGTAGAAAGTAGTACAGGTGATGATGAAAGTGTTGCCGTATTACGTGAAGGCGTAGAGATGACTTTAACACTGCTTACATCGGGCCTTAAAAAGTTCAATGTAAATCAAGTTGATCCTGTGGGCGAGCCCTTTGATCCAGAGCTACATCAGGCTATTTCTATGGTTGATGCACCTGATGCGGAGCCTAACTCGGTTATTGCCGTCATTCAAAAAGGCTACACCTTGAATGATCGATTAGTGCGTCCTGCGATGGTTATGGTGGCTAAATCTTCACCAAAAATAGACGCCAAGGCTTGAAAAAATCAGATTAAGTCCAATATATGCAGTAATCCAGTTTGAAACGCTCGTATCTCGCGGGTACTGAAATTGAAACGAATTTAAGTTTTGGAGTAAAGAAATGGGAAAGATAATCGGAATCGATTTAGGAACAACCAATTCATGTGTTGCTATCCTTGACGGAAAAGAAACAAAAGTAATTGAAAATGCTGAGGGCGATCGTACTACGCCATCTATTGTTGCTTATACTGATGATGAAATATTAGTAGGCCAGCCTGCTAAGCGTCAATCGGTTACTAATCCTCAGAATACATTATTTGCTATCAAGCGTTTGATTGGTCGTCGTTTTGAAGATGATGTTGTTCAAAAAGACATTCAAATGGTTCCTTACAAAATAGCCAAGGCTGACAATGGTGATGCTTGGGTTGATGTGAAGGGTGACAAAAAGGCACCACCACAGGTTTCTGCTGAAATCTTGAAAAAGATGAAGAAAACAGCAGAAGATTACCTGGGCGAGTCGGTAACTGAGGCGGTTATCACTGTTCCTGCTTACTTTAATGATTCGCAGCGTCAAGCAACTAAAGATGCTGGTCGTATTGCTGGTTTGGAAGTTAAGCGTATTATCAACGAGCCAACAGCGGCTGCGTTAGCTTACGGTCTTGATAAGAGAGTGGGCGATTCAACTATCGCGGTTTATGACTTGGGTGGTGGTACATTCGATATCTCGATTATTGAAATTGCTGATGTTGATGGTGAAATGCAATTTGAAGTACTCGCAACGAACGGTGATACATTCTTGGGTGGTGAAGATTTCGACCTTAAGATGATCAACTTCCTTGCTGATGAATTTAAGAAAGATAGCGGTATTGATCTGAAGGGTGATCCTTTGGCGATGCAGCGTTTGAAAGAAGCGGCTGAAAAAGCGAAAGTTGAACTTTCAACGACTCAACAGACTGATGTTAACTTACCTTATATCACTGCAGACCAGACTGGGCCTAAGCACCTTAACGTAAAAGTAACACGTGCTAAGTTGGAGTCATTGGTTGAAGCGTTAGTTAAGCAGAGCTTGATTCCATGTCAGACTGCATTGAAAGATTCTGGCTTGAATAAGACTGAAATTGACGAGGTTATTCTTGTTGGTGGTCAGTCACGTATGCCACTTGTTCAGAAGCTAGTTGAAGAATTTTTTGGTAAAGAGCCTCGTAGAGATGTAAACCCTGATGAAGCAGTGGCAATGGGTGCTGCAATTCAGGCGGGTGTATTATCTGGTGATGTAACTGATGTATTGTTACTTGACGTGACGCCTTTGACTTTAGGTATCGAAACAATGGGTGGTGTTGCAACATCATTGATTGATAAGAACACAACGATTCCTTCTAAAAAGTCTCAGGTATTCTCAACGGCTGATGACAATCAAGCGGCAGTAACTATTCATGTTGTTCAGGGTGAGCGTAAGCAAGCTGCTCAGAATAAATCATTGGGTCGTTTTGACTTATCTGATATTCCGCCAGCACCTCGTGGCATGCCTCAGATTGAAGTTACTTTTGATATTGACGCAAACGGTATCTTGAATGTTTCTGCTAAAGATAAGGCAACTGGTAAGGAGCAGTCTATTGTAATCAAGGCTTCTTCAGGTTTGTCTGATGATGAAGTAGAGAATATGGTACGTGATGCTGAAAGTCATGCAGAAGAAGATCAGAAGTTTGAAGAGCTTATCACTGTTCGAAATCAGGCTGACGGCTTAATTCATGCAGTTAAGAAAACAGTTGAAGAAGCTGGTGATAAGGCTGAAGCAGAAGAAAAAGCTCAAATCGAAACCGCTATCACTGAGCTTGAAGAAGCAATTAAGGGTGATGATAAGGACGATATTGAAGCTAAGAGTCAGAAATTGACAGAAGTTTCTTCTAAGCTGGCTGAAAAGCTACAAGCTGAGCAGGCAGCAGCGGGTGCTGGAGCGCCTGAGGGTGAGCAAGCTCAAACTCAGAATGCTGATGATGACGTAGTTGATGCCGAGTTTGAAGAAGTTAAAGAAGATAAGTAGTAAGCTATAGCTTTCTATCTATTGTAGGCAAAGCGCGGGGGTCTTCTCCCGCGTTGTGCTATTTAAAAAACACCAGAAATACAGCAGAACATCTATGTCAAAGCGAGATTATTACGAGGTCCTCGGTGTAGCTAAGTCCGCGGATGAGAAAGAAGTAAAAAAAGCCTATAGAAAGATGGCGATGAAACATCACCCGGATAGAAATCCTGATGATAAGGACTCTGAAGACAAATTTAAAGAAGCTTCGGAAGCCTATGAAATTCTTTCTAACTCAGAAAAACGAGCAGCCTATGATCAGTATGGTCACGCAGGTGTAGATGGAAGTGCTGGTGGTGGCTTTGGTGGTGGAAACGGCAACGGCAACTTTAGCGATATTTTTGGTGATGTTTTTGGTGATATTTTTGGTGGCGGCGGCGGAGGTGGCGGTGGTCGTAGTCGATCAACTCGTGGTGCTGACCTAAGATATACGCTGGACCTAGATCTTGAAAATGCAGTTAAAGGAACAACTGTAAAAATAAAGGTGCCAACACAAATTAACTGTAAGCCGTGTAATGGAAGTGGCGCTGAAAAAGGATCTAAACCTGAAGTTTGTGGTACATGTCATGGTGCAGGTCAGGTGCGTATGCAGCAGGGTTTCTTCTCTGTTCAGCAGACGTGTCCTCATTGTCGTGGGCGTGGCAAGGTTATTAAGAAGCCTTGTAAGAGTTGTCATGGTGCAGGAATAGTTGAAGAACAAAAAACACTGTCTGTAAAAGTGCCTGCAGGTGTTGATACAGGTGATAGAATTCGCCTGGCAGGAGAGGGAGAGGCTGGTGTGCAGGGTGGGCCGTCTGGCGACCTTTATGTGCAAATTGCCGTTAGAGATCACCCTATCTTTGTAAGGGATGGTAAGAATCTATATTGTGATGTACCTATTACTTTTGTTGATGCGGCGTTGGGTGGGGAGTTGGAAGTTCCTACTTTAAATGGACGGGTTAAGCTAAAAATACCTGCTGAAACGCAAACAGGAAAAATGTTCCGGTTGCGTGGTAAGGGTGTAGCGCCAGTTAGAGGTGGTGGTGCCGGTGATCTGCTTTGCAGGGTGACGGTTGAAACGCCTGCTAATTTAAACAAAAAGCAGAAAGAGTTACTTAAAGAGCTTCAAAAAACGATGGAGTCTGGAGGTGATAGTCAGCATGCACCTAATAAGCACTCTTGGTTTGAAGGAGTGAAAAGCTTCTTTGATGATATGAAATTATAGCTTGTAGATTGCAGGTTTTAAATTCAGGTTATCATCTAAAGTGGGGCCCTTATGATTAAAGTCGAGGCCCCATTTTTGTATTTGACAGTTAATGGTTATAAAGAGAGTGAGATATGACACGAGTAGCAGTGATTGGTGCGGCAGGTCGCATGGGTAAGGTTCTGATTGAGGCTGTGGTATTGGCAGAGGATGTTCAGTTGGGTGCTGCTATTGTTAGTCCGAATAGTTCCTTGATAGGTGTTGATAGTGGAGAACTTGCTGGGGTCGGTAAGCAGGGTGTACTGGCTGCGGGAGATCTTGAGTCTGTAGCAGGCCAGTTTGATGTGCTTGTTGATTTCACCAGTCCTGAGCTCACGATGAAGAATGTGGAAGCTTGTCGGAAGCTGGGAAAAAAAATAGTAATAGGTACTACGGGTTTAAGTGATGAGCAGAAGCAATTTTTGGATGATTCTGCAGATGATATAGCGGTTGTATTTGCGCCCAATATGAGTGTTGGCGTTAACCTGACGTTTAAGTTACTTGAATTGGCGGCTAAAGTGTTAGGTGATGATGTGGATATTGAGGTGGTTGAAGCACATCATCGCCACAAAAAGGATGCACCTTCTGGTACTGCGCTGAGAATGGGTGAGGTTATTGCAGATACGTTAGGGCGAGACCTTAAGGAATGTGCCGTTTATGGGCGTGAAGGTATTACAGGTGAGCGTGATAGAAAAACAATTGGTTTTGAGACCATTCGTGCGGGCGATATTGTGGGTGAGCACACGGTTATGTTTGCTGGCATTGGTGAGCGGATTGAGATTACCCATAAAGCGAGTAGCCGTATGACTTTTGCTAAAGGGGCTGTGCGAGCGGCTGGCTGGCTAGCAGGTCATGAAAAGGGTCTGTTTGATATGCAGGATGTTTTAGATTTACGTTAACTTTGTGTTCTGTTATCAAGTTGTAGGGTGGTGGCATAGAGATGCTGCCACCTTAAAAGAGTTAATTGATTCATAGACAGAAAGGCCTGAAAACAGTAGAATGACACGGTTTTGAGCATGCCTATGTGGCTATAGCTTGGATACAGAATCTAGGTTCGGTAAAATACGCCATGTGTAAGTCGTATTCGAGCCGCTGCTGAATTTCATAATAAAAAAGCGAGGTGAGAGTTTTCTCATCTCGCTTTTTTACAAGTTGAATCAGTATATTATAAGCCTTTGTCAATCGATTTAAAGAGGAGATGGTGTTGATTAAACCTGCAATTCTTGCCCTTGAAGATGGAAGTATTTTTAAAGGGATTTCTATCGGCGCGGATGGACAATCTAGCGGAGAAGTGGTTTTTAATACATCAATGACCGGTTATCAGGAAATCCTGACTGATCCGTCCTACGCCCGCCAAATTGTAACGCTCACTTATCCGCATATTGGTAATACAGGTGTGAACTCTGAGGATGTTGAGTCAGATACACTTGCCGCTGCAGGCTTAGTGATCAGAGACTTGCCTTTAATCGCAAGTAATTGGCGTTCCGAGAAGTCATTAGATGTTTACTTAAAAGAAAATGGCATTGTTGCTATAGCAGATATAGATACGCGTCGACTGACTCGAATTCTTCGTGAAAAGGGTGCTCAAAACGGCTGTATTCTTGCGGGTGATGCTGCGCTTGAAAAGCTGGCTGAAGAAGCCGCTTTATCTGCCGCTAAAGATTTCCCAGGTTTAAAGGGGATGGATCTTGCGAAAGAAGTAACACGATCAGATGTTTCTTCATGGACTGAGTCTAGCTGGGATCTTAAAGCAGGATACGGCAAGAATGAAGCTGAAGGCTTTCATGTTGTTGCTTATGACTTTGGTGTTAAACATAATATTTTAAGAATGCTTGCTGATCGTGGTTGTCGTTTGACCATTGTGCCGGCTCAAACGCCTGCATCCGAAGTTTTAGCAATGAATCCGGATGGCGTATTTTTATCGAACGGCCCGGGTGACCCTGAGCCTTGTGATTACGCTATAGCAGCAATAAAAGAAGTGCTGGCTTCTAAAACGCCTATTTTTGGTATATGTCTGGGCCATCAGTTATTGGCTTTGGCAAGCGGTGCACAAACTCTAAAAATGAAGTTTGGTCATCATGGCGCAAATCACCCTGTGCAGTGTTTGAGTGACGGGACAGTGATGATTACTAGTCAAAACCATGGTTTTGCTGTTGATGAGTCTTCGCTACCTGATTGCCTTGAGGCGACACATAAATCATTGTTTGATGGTTCTTTGCAGGGTATTCGTCGCACAGATACACCCGCGTTTAGTTTTCAGGGGCACCCTGAAGCGAGCCCTGGTCCCGAGGATGTAGCGCCGTTATTTGACCAATTTATTGCTTCTATGGAAATATTTCGTGCATAACTACTTGAAGTGCTTGAAGTACTCGAAGTAATGCTGTCGGAACGGTCGTAAAAAACGTCAATCGATAGTAAAACTGAAGCATTTGTTAATTGGGGCTCGATTGTTGATAAGCGATGCTCCGAATTAAAACCGATATAGATGGATTGAACTCTATGCCAAAGCGTACCGACCTTAAGAGTGTTTTGATTTTGGGTGCAGGCCCAATTGTTATTGGTCAGGCTTGTGAATTTGACTATTCTGGAGCGCAGGCTTGTAAAGCGCTTAGAGAAGAGGGTTATCGGGTAATACTGGTTAATTCTAACCCTGCAACAATTATGACAGATCCATCAATGGCTGACTCTACTTATATTGAGCCCATTACATGGAAGACTGTTGAGAAAATTATTGAGAAAGAGCGCCCAGATGCTTTGTTGCCTACTATGGGTGGCCAGACGGCACTAAACTGTGCGCTTGATCTTGAGCGTCATGGCGTGTTGCAGAAATACAGCGTTGAAATGATTGGTGCTGATGCTGATGCCATTGATAAGGCAGAAGATCGCGATCGTTTTGATAAGGCTATGACCGCTATAGGGCTTGAAACCCCTCGCTCTGCAATTGCACATAGCTTGGAAGAGTCGTTTCAGGCGCTTGAGCAATTAGGCTTCCCTTGTATTATCCGTCCTTCATTTACGATGGGTGGAACGGGGGGTGGTATTGCCTATAACAGAGATGAGTTTGAAGAAATTTGTACTCGTGGTCTAGATTTGTCACCGACTAGTGAGTTGCTGATTGATGAATCACTGATTGGCTGGAAAGAATATGAGATGGAAGTGGTACGAGACCGTAATGATAACTGCATCATTGTCTGTGCTATTGAAAATTTTGATGCCATGGGTGTTCACACTGGAGACTCAATTACTGTTGCTCCAGCACAAACATTGACCGATAAAGAATATCAAATTATGCGTAACGCCTCTTTGGCTGTATTGCGTGAAATTGGTATTGAGACGGGTGGTTCTAACGTTCAGTTTGGTATTTGTCCTACTGATGGTCGTATGGTCATCATTGAAATGAATCCTCGCGTATCTCGTTCTTCTGCTTTGGCCTCAAAGGCTACAGGTTTCCCAATTGCTAAAATTGCAGCTAAATTAGCGATAGGTTATACCCTTGATGAGCTTCAGAATGATATTACAGGCGGTGCGACGCCGGCTTCATTTGAGCCTTCTATCGATTATGTTGTTACTAAAATACCTCGATTTACATTTGAAAAGTTCCCTCAGGCTGACCCGCGTTTAACAACGCAAATGAAGTCTGTTGGTGAGGTTATGGCCATTGGTCGAACGTTCCAGGAGTCTATTCAAAAAGCACTTCGTGGTCTTGAGGTGGGTTCGTGTGGTTTTGATCCTCAGCTAGATCTTGCTGCTGATGATGCGAAAGAAAGTTTGGTTCGTGAGCTTAAAACACCAACCGCTGAGCGTATCTGGTTTATTGGTGATGCATTTCGTTCAGGCATGGGTGTTGAAGAAATCTATGAGTATAGTGGCGTTGATCCATGGTACCTCGTTCAAATAGAAGACCTTATTAAAGAAGAGTCTAAAGTGGCTCAGTTAGGTAAGGCTGATATAACCAAAGAAGTAATGTTCAGGCTTAAGCGTAAGGGGTTTTCAGATACTCGTTTAGCTCAGTTAATGGATGTGTCGGAAAAAGAATTCCGTAAATTACGCCATGATTTAAATGTTCGCCCTGTTTATAAACGCGTTGATACTTGTGCGGCTGAATTCTCTTCATCCACGGCTTATATGTACTCAAGCTATGAAGAAGAATGTGAATCAGACGTAACTGACAATGAAAAGATTGTTGTTATAGGTGGTGGTCCTAACCGAATTGGGCAAGGTATTGAGTTCGATTACTGCTGTGTTCATGCTTCTTTAGCGATGAAAGAAGATGGTTATGAAGCCATTATGATTAACTGTAACCCAGAAACAGTTTCGACCGATTATGATACTTCAGACCGACTTTATTTTGAGCCAATAACATTAGAAGATGTTCTTGAGATTATTGATCTAGAGAAGCCTAAAGGCGTAATTGTTCAATATGGCGGTCAGACTCCACTGAAACTGGCTCGTGGTCTTGAAGAGGCGGGTGTACCTATTATTGGTACCTCTCCAGACGCTATAGATCGAGCAGAGGATCGTGAGCGTTTTCAGAAAATGCTTCAGCGTTTAAATATATTGCAGCCGCCTAATGCGACAGTGAGAAGCCTTGAAGAAGGTATTGTTGCAGCTAAAGAGTTGGGTTACCCCTTGGTGGTTAGACCTTCTTATGTTTTGGGTGGTCGAGCAATGGAAATTGTTTATAGTGAGACTGAATTGACTCGTTATATGCGTGAGGCAGTTAGCGTATCAAATGATAGCCCTGTGCTGCTGGATCACTTCCTTAATGCGGCGATTGAAGTTGATATTGATGCAATATGTGATGGTACACAGGTTGTTATCGGGTCCATTATGCAGCATATAGAGCAGGCGGGGGTCCACTCTGGTGACTCTGCATGTTCTTTGCCTCCTTATACATTGGCTGCTGATATTCAAGATCGTATGCGTGACATTGTTAAGCGTATGGCTCTAGAGCTGGGTGTTGTCGGGTTAATGAATGTTCAGTTGGCATATCAGGATGATGAAATATATGTAATTGAGGTTAATCCTCGTGCATCGAGAACTGTTCCGTTTGTATCTAAGGCCATTGGTGTTTCATTAGCTAAAATTGCAGCACGCTGCATGGCAGGTAAGTCTCTAGAAGAGCAGGGCTTCACTAAAGAAATCATACCAAAGCATTTCAGCGTTAAAGAATCTGTATTTCCTTTCAATAAGTTCCAGGGTGTTGATCCCATATTAGGGCCTGAAATGAAGTCTACAGGCGAGGTAATGGGTATTGGTGATAGCTTCGATGAAGCGTTTGCCAAAGGTGCTCTTGCTGCGGGTGAAATATTGCCTTCAGGTGGAACGGCATTTATTAGTGTTCGTGACGTTGATAAAGAGTCCGCGGTAACTCTAGGTAGAGATTTGGTTGAGGCTGGCTTTAAGTTGGTTGCTACAAGTGGAACAGCAAGAATAATGAAAGCTGCCGGCATTGCTGTGTCGTCAGTTAATAAAGTTAATGAAGGTCGTCCTCACATCGTTGATGCAATTAAAAACGATGAGATTGATCTTATTATTAATACAACAGAGGGGCGAAGGGCTATTGCTGATTCTTCCCAGATTCGTCAATCAGCCTTGCAGCATAAGGTAACTTATACCACAACGCTAGCGGGTGGTGAGGCGTTTTGTCGCGCTATTAAGTTTGGGCCGGAGAAAACGGTAAGACGCCTCCAAGACATGCATTAAATATAACGAATATTCAGAGCCCCACTTGATTATATCGGGTGGGGTTTTTGTTTTTATGATTTAAGGTTGATTTGAAATGAACAGAATTCCAATGACTGTTAAGGGTGAGCAAGCCCTGCGTGATGAAATAAAAAATTTAAAAACAGTTGAGCGTCCTCGTATAGTTGAGGCTATTGCGGAAGCTAGAGCACATGGTGACTTGAAAGAAAATGCAGAATACCATGCGGCGAGAGAGCAACAAAGTTTTATGGAAGGGCGAGTCATTGAGGTTGAGTCAAAGTTATCGCTCTCTCAGGTGATTGATGTAACAAAGATTGAAAAAACAGGTAAGGTTATTTTTGGTACGACTGTTAATTTGATTAATGTGGATACTGATGAAGAGGCCTGTTACCAGATTGTTGGAGAGGATGAGGCTAGCATTAAAGAAGGTAAAATCTCAGTTTCATCGCCTATAGCTCGTGCGTTAATAGGAAAAGAGGAAGGTGAGGTTGTTGCCATCCAAATACCAAATGGTATTGTAGAGTATGAAATTGATGAAGTTTTACACGTATAACTAGTATATTAAGACCCAAAAAAGAGCGTAACAAACGCTACTTTTTGGTCTTAGTTTTAGCTGTTGCGGTGACGTGGCTAGTGCCGCTATAGCTGTCTTAGCAAGTTTGAAAGTTTTGGGTTGGGCTTTTTTGTCTGGCGAAGAATAATGGCCATCTTACCAATTGACTGAACAAGTGTTGCTTGGGTTTGCTTGCAAAGATCGTCAATTATTGTTGCGCGATCATCTCTGTCGTTTAGTGCAATCTTTACTTTAATGAGTTCGTGGTCATCTAGCGCTCGGTTAAGCTCTTGTAGCAAACCTTCGTTGATGCCCTTGTCTCCGACAATGATGACAGGGTTTAGTGAGTGCGCAATTGCACGATACTGTTTTTTTTGTGCGGTTGTTAAAGTCATTGAGGCATCTCTTAATTGATTGAAGTCGACAATAAATATCGTCATTCATGTTTATGGTGTGGATTCTACCAGTTGCGGGCAAATGGTTAAATGCAAACTGTAGTATAAAATAGGAATTAATCATGGCTCGTTCTAAGTCTAGCTCGCAATGGTTGAAAGAGCATTTTGATGATCAATATGTAAAACAGTCTCAAATAGATGGTTATCGGTCGAGAGCTAGTTATAAACTGATTGAGCTTCACAATAAAGATCGTCTTTTTCAGCCAGGTATGACCGTGGTTGATCTTGGGTCTGCTCCTGGAGGTTGGTCTCAGGTTGCTATTAAGTTTGTTGGTGATAAAGGGAAGGTTGTTGCAAGTGATATCCTACCTATGAATTCTATTGCCGGGGTTGATTTTGTGCAGGGGGATTTTACTGAACAAGAGCCTTTTGATCAGATTATAGAATTACTTGATGGAAAGAAGGCAGACCTTGTAATTTCAGATATGGCCCCAAATATGAGTGGTAATGCTTCGGTTGATATGCCGAAGGCAATGTATTTAATTGAGCTGGCGCTTGATATGGCTGATCAAATACTCAAGCCTGGAGGGACCTTTGTTGCTAAGGTTTTTCAGGGGGAGGGTTTTGATGAGTTACTAAAGCAAATGAAAAGTCGGTACTCAAAAGTATATACTCGAAAGCCTGATGCTTCTCGAGCAAGGTCTCGCGAAGTGTATCAAATTGGTACAGGCTTCAAGGGATGATGAAAAAAAGTTAATTTAGAGTTTGGGAACTGGCTTGGTTGATCAACATGTAGTATGTTGACGGGTCTAAATATAATGTATTTTTTATAAGGTTGAGAGGGAACACTCTTGAACGATATGGCAAAGAATTTAATTCTCTGGCTGATCATAGCTGCAGTATTATTAACCGTTTTTAATAATTTCAGTATGAATCGTGCTACTGAACCGATGACTTACTCGCAGTTTGTTGAGTTATATGAAAGCGGTCAGGTGCGTAAAGTCGTAATTGATGGTCTTCGTATTGAAGGTATTCGTCCGGATGGAACTAGCTTTGAAACAGTTCGACCTAGTGCGCCCGATCTAAACCTTATTGATGATTTGTTAAAGCATAAGGTGTCCATTGAAGGCAAAGAGCCTGAGAAACAGAGTATCTGGACTCAGTTGCTAGTCGCTTCATTCCCTATATTGGTCATTATTGCTGTTTTCATGTTCTTTATGCGTCAGATGCAAGGTGGCGGTGGTGGAAAAGGGCCGATGTCATTTGGTAAGAGTAAAGCTCGGTTAATGAGTGAGGACCAAATAAAAACAACATTTGCTGATGTTGCTGGTGTTGACGAAGCTAAAGAAGATGTAAAAGAATTAGTTGATTTTTTACGTGACCCCAGTAAATTTCAGCGACTAGGTGGAAAGATACCGCGCGGTGTTTTGATGGTTGGTCAGCCGGGTACGGGTAAAACGTTGTTAGCTAAAGCGATAGCCGGTGAGGCAAAGGTTCCGTTCTTCTCTATCTCAGGTTCCGATTTTGTTGAAATGTTTGTAGGTGTAGGTGCGTCTCGTGTTAGAGATATGTTTGATCAAGCTAAGAAGCAGTCGCCTTGTATTATCTTTATTGATGAAATTGATGCGGTAGGTCGGCACCGTGGTGCGGGTTTAGGTGGTGGTCATGATGAGCGTGAGCAGACACTGAATCAGTTATTGGTTGAGATGGACGGGTTTGAAGGTAATGACGGTGTTATTGTTATCGCCGCAACTAACCGTCCTGATGTATTGGATCCTGCATTATTGCGCCCCGGTCGTTTTGATCGCCAGGTTGTGGTTGGTTTGCCAGATATTCTTGGTCGGGAACAAATATTGAAGGTGCATATGCGTAAAGTGCCTTTAGGTGATGATGTTGAGCCTTCGTTTATAGCAAGAGGAACACCTGGTTTTTCTGGGGCTGACTTGGCTAACCTTGTGAATGAGGCTGCGTTAGTTTCAGCGAGGTCTAACAAGCGCACAGTCTCTATGAATGAGTTTGAATTGGCTAAAGACAAAATCATGATGGGCGCTGAGCGAAAATCAATGGTTATGTCTGAAAAAGAGAAGCGCAATACTGCTTATCATGAAGCTGGGCATGCCATTGTTGGTCGTTTAATGCCTGAACATGACCCTGTTTATAAGGTGAGTATTATTCCTAGAGGTCGAGCGCTAGGTGTAACGATGTTTTTACCAGAAGAAGATCGTTATAGTCACAATAGACGGTTTTTGATTAGCCAGATTTGTAGTTTGTATGGTGGTCGTATTGCTGAAGAGTTAACTTTGGGGCTTGATGGTGTAACAACTGGAGCTTCCAACGATATAAAGCGTGCGACAGAGTTGTCTCGGAACATGGTTACAAAATGGGGCTTGTCTGAAAAGTTAGGCCCTCTAATGTATGATGAGGATAGCGAAGAGGTTTTTCTTGGTCGTTCGGCTGGGTCTCCTGCTAAGGTGTTTGCTCCTGAAACAGCTCAACGAATTGATGAAGAAATAAGGTCAATTATTGATGACTGCTATAGTTCAGCCGAAAAGTTACTGGTTGAACATATGGATAAATTGCATTTAATGGCTGATGCTCTAATGCTGTATGAAACAATTGATGCTTCGCAAATTGACGATATAATGGACGGTAAAAAACCTAGCCCTCCTAAGGGTTGGGGTGATAGCGAGCCTGAAAGCCCTACGCCAACAGATGATAGTGTAGACAAGGCAACGCCACCTGAAGACAGTGATTTAGATAGCGCTGCTGGCTAGATTCAGAATGTAGTAGTACGATTACAAAGGCGCGATATTATCGCGCCTTTGTTGTATTTGCTGGGCGGGTCTGTTTTTAAGGATTAGAATGAAATTTTTAAGTCGTGAAATAGATTTATCCAGGCCAAAAGTGATGGGTGTGTTAAATGTCACGCCGGACTCCTTTTCTGACGGTGGAAAGTTTAATTCACTTGATTTAGCTATAAAACAGGCTGAGCAAATGGCAGCTTGTGGTGCCGCTTTTATTGATATTGGCGGAGAGTCTACGAGGCCGGGTGCTGTGGAGGTCTCTCTTGATGAAGAGTTAGATCGTGTCTGTCCGGTGGTTGAGAAAATTTCCAAAAATCTGGATGTGGTTGTTTCGGTCGACACCAGTTCACCCGAGCTTATGCAAGAATCAGTGGCTTTAGGTGCAGGTCTTATTAATGATGTTAGAGCTTTGCAGCGTGACGGTGCTCAATCGGTTGCGCTAAGTTTGGGGGTGCCGGTTTGTATAATGCACATGCAAGGCTCGCCTGAGATGATGCAAAACAACCCGTTATACTGTTCTGTTGTTGATAGTGTAATTGATTTTTTAACTGGTCGCGCAGATCAGTTGGTTAAGGCTGGCTTTGATCCTGATAAAATTATAGTTGATCCGGGTTTTGGCTTTGGTAAAACGCTTGAGCACAATTTACAGCTGTTAAATAAAATAGAAGAGTTGGCGACGGCAAAGCTAGCGGGTAATAAGTACCCAGTGTTAGTGGGTGTGTCACGCAAGTCTATGATAGGTGAAATTCTCGGCAAGCCAATTAATGAGCGGGTGATTGGTAGTGTCGCTGCGGCAACGATTGCTGCATATAAGGGTGCCTCGATACTCAGAGTGCATGATGTTAAAGAAACAGTAGATGCATTGTCTGTAGTCCAGGCTTTGCTTGAGGGATAAGTTATGAGTGGAAGAAAATATTTTGGAACTGATGGTATTCGTGGAAAGGTCGGAGAAGGTGTCATAACGCCAGAATTTGTACTCAAGCTAGGCTGGGCTGTTGGTCATGCATTTAAAGAGCAGGGACAAAGAGGAAAAGTTTTAATAGGCAAAGATACACGTATCTCTGGGTATATGTTTGAGTCAGCACTTGAAGCGGGGCTTTCTGCAGCGGGTGTTGATGTTGGCTTGCTAGGGCCGATGCCTACTCCTGCTATTGCTTATCTCACGCGTACATTTAGAGCGTCGGCAGGTATTGTGATAAGCGCTTCTCATAATCCGCATTATGATAATGGAATAAAATTCTTTTCACCGGATGGGTTCAAGCTTGATGATGCATTAGAGGCGAAAATTGAATCTCTTTTAGAATGTGATATTGAAGTTGTTGAGTCAGAGCATCTAGGAAAGGCGGCACGTATTGAAGATGCTGCAGGTCGTTATGTTGAATTTTGTAAGAGTACTGTTCCTTACAATATGTCTTTGGAAGGTTTAAGTATTGTGTTGGATTGTGCGCATGGGGCAACCTACCACGTGGCGCCTTCTGTTTTCGAAGAGCTTGGTGCTGAGGTTACGACTATTGGTGTTAAGCCTAACGGCTTAAATATCAATAAAGATGTAGGCTCTACTAGCCCTGAACAACTTGTAAAAGCTGTATTAGAGCAGGGTGCAGATCTTGGTATCGCCTTTGATGGTGATGGCGACCGTGTGGTAATGGTCGATCATAAAGGTGAGGTGGTTGATGGTGATGAGCTCATCTATGTTATTGCTAAAAATCGACATCGCGGAGGTCGTCTGGGTGGTGGTGTTGTGGGCACATTGATGACAAATTTTGGTACTGAGCTGGCTTACGAGGAAATGGGTGTTCCATTTATAAGAGCGGGTGTCGGCGATCGTTATGTGATGGAAAAGCTGGTAGAAAACAAATGGTTGCTAGGTGGCGAGGGGTCTGGTCATATTCTTTGTCTTGATAACTCAACAACTGGGGATGCTATCATTTCTGCTTTGCAGGTATTGATAGCGCTATGGGAAGAAAAAAGAACACTTCATGATTTAAAGTCAGGAATGGATAAGCTTCCGCAAACCCTGATTAATGTAAAAGTAGCAAAAAAGTTCGACCCTATAAAGAATTCGAGCATTGCAAAGGCTATAGAGTTGGCTGAAAAGAAACTTGCAGGAGAGGGGCGTGTATTGCTTCGTCCTTCGGGGACCGAACCTGTAATTCGTGTGATGGTTGAAGGAAAAAATCAGGCCTTAGTTGCTGAGGTGGCATCCACTCTTGCGAGTGAAGTTGAAAACGCTAAAGTTTAGGCTTGGGTAAATGTTAAGAATGGGGCGTCGAGTACTTGTAAGTTATTTGCAACTCGGTTAGTATTTGCGCCTCTTTGAATAGCGGTATAGAAAATGCGTCGTAAGATTGTAGCCGGCAATTGGAAAATGAATGGAAATCGCCAGTTTGCAAAGAAACTGGTAGAAGATTTGTCATCAGTTGCAGGCGAGTTGAAAGACTCGGTTGAAATTGTAATTGCTCCTCCATTTATTTTAATGGCTGATGCTGTTCAAAATAAAACGTCAGATTTGAAGTTGGCTTCACAAAATGTATCAAATTTTGATAATGGTGCGTTTACAGGTGAAACCTCAGCAGACATGCTAGCTGAATTTGGGTGTCAATATAGTATTATTGGTCATTCAGAGCGAAGAGCTCTTTTTGGTGATTTAGATGGTGTTGTTGCAAATAAAGTAGCTAAGTCATTGGAAAAAGGTATTTCTCCTATTTTATGTGTTGGAGAGACGCTTGAAGAGCGGGATGCTGAAAAAACACTTGATGTTATTCGTGGTCAGCTTGATATTGCGCTAAAAGATTTAAATGAACAGCAACTTAAACAAGTTGTTGTTGCTTATGAGCCTGTTTGGGCTATAGGGACAGGAAAGACAGCAACGCCTGAGCAAGCTCAAAGTGTGCATGCGTTTATAAGGAATGAGGTTGCTGTAAAAAGTCAGTTAATCGCAAATGCTATGCCTATCATATATGGCGGTAGTGTTAAGGCGAGGAATGCTAAAGAGCTTTTTGCGATGGCAGATATAGATGGAGGTCTCATTGGCGGGGCTTCCTTAAAATTTGAAGAATTTTCAGAAATTTGTAAGGCGATAGGTTAATAGTATGGAATGGTTAGAGACGGTTGTTCTTGTTGTTCATGTTTTGGTCTCTGTCGGGTTGGTTGGTATAGTGCTCCTTCAGCAAGGTAAAGGCGCGGATGCCGGTGCTTCGTTCGGTGGTGGTGCATCTCAAACAGTATTTGGTAGTCAGGGTAGTGGTAATTTTATGACTAAGAGTACGTCACTGCTTGCTATTATATTTTTTGCGACAAGCTTTTCTTTAGCTGTTTTTGCAAAGCAACAGTCTCAGTTATTTGTTGATCAGGGTATTGCTGTTCCTGTTGTTAAAGAAGGCGTTCAAGATAGTGCGGCTGAAGTGGGTGAGTCTGATGTGAGATTAGACGCTCCTCAGCTTGATGCTCCAAGACTAGAAACTCTGGAAGACGGTTCAGTTGCTCCTGAGTTAGAATAAGTTTAGAAAAGTTTAGCCGAAGTGGTGAAATTGGTAGACACGCTACCTTGAGGGGGTAGTGCTCTTTGGGCGTGCCGGTTCAAGTCCGGCCTTCGGCACCAAATTGAAAGCGACTTGATTTTTTCATGTCGCTTTTTCTCTTTTAGGGTGGTGTTTTCTTGACCGTGTTGGTTAGTGGGAATATAATGCCTCGATTATTCACTGGGAAGGTTGGTTTTATCTCATGTGAATGCAGATGATTAGATTGAATTGTTTATAAATTAATATATGTATATGAACGGTTTGATTGGGTTATTTGTATAGGAAGTTGCAGAATTCTTGCAAAAGGCCCCTCATGAAGGGGCTTTTTGCTAGTTTAAAATGGGCATTTTAGAGCCCATTTTTTATTTGTGCCAAATATTAGTTTACTCGGAGTACTATATTGTCCGGAAAACAGCGATTGCTTGATGACATAATCCGACCTGTAATTGAAGGTCTAGGTTATGAATGTTGGGGGCTTGAATTTGTCTCTCAAGGGAAACATTCGATATTAAGAGTGTTTATTGATGGCGAGAATGGCGTCATGCTGGAAGACTGTGAGGTCGTAAGTCGGCAGATTAGTGGCGTGTTAGATGTTGAAGATCCAATTTCAGGTGAATATGCGCTTGAAGTTTCCTCTCCTGGGATGGATCGTCCACTCTATAATCTTAGTCAATTTGAGCGTTATGCCGGGCATAAAGTGAGTGTGAAGCTCCGAATGCCTTTTGACGGGCGAAGAAATTTTGAAGGTTTACTTAAGGGTATCGAGGGTAGTGATATTGTTCTGGTGGTAGAAGATAATGAATATCTTTTTCCTGCTGACAGTATCGATAAAGCTAACGTTGTACCGCAGTTTGATTAAATGGTTATGAGGGCAACGCAATGAATAAAGAAATATTGCTAGTTGTAGAAGCAGTTTCCAACGAAAAAAATGTCGACAAAGAAGTTATTTTTGAGGCTATCGAGTTGGCATTGGCGATGGCAACTAAGAAAAGATATGACGAAGAAGAAACAGTTGATATTTATGTAATCATTGATCGTAAATCAGGCGAGTATGAAGCATTTCGTCGATGGACTGTGGTGAGTAACGATGTAGTCCCAGGCTTAGGTAATGAGCTGACTATGCAGGAAGCAGAAGAAATAAGTTCTGAACTACAGCCAGGTGATATTCATACTGAGCAAGTAGAATCAGCTGCTTTTGGTCGTATTGGTGCGCAAGCAGCCAAGCAAGTTATTGTTCAGAAAGTTAGAGAAGCTGAACGTGCACGTATCGTTGACAACTATCGTGAAAGAGTTGGCGAGCTTGTTTCTGGTACTGTAAAGAAAGTTACACGTGACAACGTTATCGTTGATCTTGGTAATAATGCTGAAGCCTTACTGCCTAGAGCTAACCTTATCCCTAAAGAAATTTTCAGAATGGGTGACAGGGTTAGGGCGTTATTAGAAGAGATAAGCACAGAAGGTCGAGGGCCTCAATTAATTTTGAGCCGGATCAGTGCAAACATGCTGGTAGAGTTATTTAAAATAGAAGTGCCAGAAATTGCTGAAGAAGTAATAGAAATACGTGCGTCAGCAAGAGATCCAGGTTTAAGATCTAAAATTGCAGTAAAGACCAATGACGGGCGAATTGATCCTGTTGGTGCCTGTGTTGGTATGCGCGGAGCTAGAGTGCAGGCTGTATCTGGCGAGTTTGGTAATGAAAGAGTCGATATTGTTCTTTGGGATGATAACCCTGCTCAGTTAGTTGTTAACGCAATGGCACCTGCTGAAGTTGGTTCTATTGTTGTTGATGAAGATAGTCACTCAATGAGTGTTGCAGTTGCAGAAGATAATCTTGCAATGGCTATCGGTCGTGGTGGACAGAATGTAAGACTTGCCAGTGAGTTGACTGGTTGGGTTCTTAATGTGATGACTGAAGAAGAAGCCGGACGACAGAAAGATGAAGAAGTCGGCCAGTATGTGACTAAGTTTGTTGAAGCGCTTGATGTAGATGAGGAGCTTGCAGGAGAGCTTGTCGAGGAAGGATTTACTTCTTTGGAAGAAATCGCTTATGTACCATTGGAAGAAATGGTAGGTATAGATGGTTTCGACGAAGATATGGTCGATGAGCTGCGAAAGAGAGCGAAAAATGCATTGTTAAATCAGGCAATAGCCTCTGAAGAAGCGTTAGATGGTAGTGAGCCAGCTAAAGACTTGTTAGAAATGGATGGCATGGAAAAACATCTGGCATTTGTACTGGCCAGTAGAGGTATTGTCACGATGGAAGATCTCGCTGAACAATCGGTTGATGACCTTATCGATATAGAAGATATCGACGAAGAGCGTGCCGGAAAATTAATTATGACGGCTCGAGCACCTTGGTTTGAAAACCAGTAGTAGCAGCGAGAAGTAGGAGTACAAAATATGTCAGAAGTTACCGTAACAAAGCTCGCAGAAGATGTTGGAGCGCCCGTCGAACGGTTGTTAAAGCAAATTCAGGAAGCAGGTCTTAAACAGACTGCTGGTACTGATCTGGTATCTGATGCTGAAAAGCAAACATTATTGGCGTTTCTAAAAAGAAGCCATGGTGAATCTGAAACAGATGGTGAAGCAAAGAAAATTACTCTGAAGAGAAAAACAACGAGTACGCTCAAAGTAGCTGCTGGGCAGGGTAAAACTAAGACTGTAAACGTTGAGGTACGAAAGAAACGTACCTATGTTAAGCGTACTGATACTGCTTCAGAAGGTGAGGTAGAAGATCAGAAGTTAATTGCAGAGCAGGCTCAACAGGCAGCTGAAGAAGAGAAGAAAGCTGAGCAAGCACGCATAGACGCACAGAAAGCTGAAGAAGCTAAAAAAGCTGAAGAAGCTGAAGAAGCACAGAAAGCTAAGGTAGAAGAAGATAAGCGTAAGGCTGAGCCAGCAAAAGCAAGACCTGCGCCTAGTAAGCCTGCACCAAAGAAAGGTGCAGCACCTTCTGGTAAACCTGCGCATAAGAAAAAGCCACAAGGCGAATACGGCGATAAAGATAAGCATCGCCAGCAAAAAGCTAAGGCGACGAGCAAGTCTTCAAGAAAAGGCGCAACAATTTCTTTAAGTGGCGATGATAATGAGCGTCACCGTAAATCGCGTCATAAGAAGAGATCTAAAATAGATCTTGGGCATCAGTTTGAAAAGCCTGTATCACCAAAGACTCACGAAGTTGAAGTACCTGAAAGCATCACTGTTTCTGAACTGGCATCAAGAATGTCTGTGAAGGGAACTCAGGTAGTGAAAGTGCTGTTTGGTTTAGGTGTTATGGCCACGATTAACGAAACGATTGACCAAGAAACAGCCACATTAGTGGTTGAAGAGATGGGTCATAAAGTTCAGTTGATACAAGATAATGCCATAGAAGCCAATGTTATAGACGCAATTGATTATGAGGGTGAGAAAATCACTCGTGCGCCTGTAGTTACAGTTATGGGACATGTTGATCACGGTAAAACATCGTTACTTGATTATATTCGTCGTGCAAAGGTTGCAGATGGTGAGTCTGGTGGTATTACCCAGCATATTGGTGCATACCATGTAGAAACAGGTCATGGAATGATTTCATTCCTAGATACTCCTGGACACGCTGCGTTTACTGCAATGCGTGCTCGTGGTGCGAATAGTACAGATATTGTTATTCTTGTTGTAGCGGCAGATGACGGCGTAATGCCTCAAACTGAAGAAGCTGTTCAACATGCCCGTTCAGCTGGCGTTCCTATTATTGTTGCAGTTAACAAGATGGATAAAGAAGGTGCTGATGCTGACAGGGTTAAGAATGAGCTAGCGGCAAAAGATGTCATTCCTGAAGATTGGGGTGGTGATGTTCAGTTTATTAACGTATCTGCTCACACTGGTGAAGGTGTTGAAGACTTACTTGATGCGGTTTTACTTCAGTCAGAATTACTTGAGCTGACCGCAGTACCTTCAGCGCCTGCAAAAGGTGTTGTTGTTGAATCAAGCCTTGATCGAGGTCGTGGCGCTGTATCAACGGTACTTGTTCAAAATGGTACATTGCGTCAAGGTGATATTGTTATTGCAGGTATGCATTTTGGTCGTGTTAAGGCCATGCTTGATGAGAATGGTGTAAAAACTAATGAGGCTGGTCCTTCTATTCCAGTAGAAATACTGGGTTTAGGTGGTACACCAGACGCGGGTGATGACTTTATTGTTGTTCCAAGTGAGAAACGTGCTCGTGAAGTGACCAATTTCCGTCTTGGTAAGTACCGTGATACTAAGTTTCAGCGTCAAAATTCTGCCAAACTTGAAAATATGTTCCAAGGCATGGGTAAGGACGAAGTTAAGAGCCTTAATATTGTTCTTAAGACCGATGTTAGGGGTTCACTTGAGGCATTAACGGCAGCACTTGATGAAATTGGAAATGAAGAAGTACAAGTTAAGATCGTTTCTAGTGGAGTAGGTGGTATCGCAGAAACTGATGCTAGCTTAGCTTTGGCAACGAATGCGGTAATTATTGGTTTTAATGTACGTGCTGATGCTTCGGCTAAGCGTCTTATTGATGCTGAAAGCATTGACCTTCGATATTATAGTGTTATTTACGATATCATCGACCATATTAAGCAAGCCCTTACCGGCATGCTTGCTCCAGAGTTCAGAGAAGACATTGTTGGGCTTGCAGATGTGCGTGATACCTTCCGTTCACCTAAGTTTGGCCAAGTTGCTGGCTGTATGGTGACAGAAGGAACTATTTACCGTAACAAGCAGATTCGTGTACTTCGTGATAACGTGGTTATTTTTGAAGGTGAACTTGAGTCGCTTCGTCGTTTTAAAGACGATGTGAATGACGTTCGCTCTGGCACTGAGTGTGGTATTGGTGTTAAGAACTACGATGTTAAAGTAGGCGATAAGATCGAAGTGTTTGATAAGGTAAGAGTTGAACGAACGCTTTAACGTTTAAAGTCGAAAACCGAATATTAGGGGTCACCTTGATATTCGATTTTTCTGATTAAGTGGAAGTCACTTATTTTAGTGATTTTGTACGGTCATTATATTGAGATAACATGCCTAAAGAATTTACTCGTTCACATAGAATTGCTGATCAGATACAGCGTGAGCTTGCTCAGTTAGTCCAGACGGGATTAAAAGATCCTCGTATTGGAATGATAACGATTAATGATGTAAGAGTTAGTCGAGACATGGGTTATGCTGATGTCTACATTACATTGTTAACGGCTGAAGAGTTGAATGAAGACTCTGAAGAAATTAAGTTAACACTAGAGGTGCTTAACAAGGCCGCTGGTTTTTTAAGGAATGAATTAGGCCGCTCTCTGCAAATTAGAATGATTCCTCATTTGAGATTCTATTTTGATAAAACAGTAGGTGAAGGACGACGTATGTCTGACCTTATTGCTAAGGCTCGCTCAAAAGATAAAGGCGAGGATTAGATCGCTTGGGTCGTCGTAAAAAAGGTCGCCGTATTAGCGGTGTTCTTCTCTTAGATAAACCAACGGGTATTACTTCAAATAAAGCCTTAACCAAGGTGCGTTGGTTATTTGATGCTAATAAAGTTGGGCATACAGGCAGCCTTGACCCTCTAGCAACTGGGGTCTTACCACTTTGTTTTGGTGAGGCTACCAAGTTCTCACGATATCTCCTTGAAGCAAATAAAGCTTACCGTACTACTGCAAAGCTAGGTGTTATTACAGATAGCGGTGATAGTGATGGTGAGGTGCTAGAAACTCGCCCTGTTGCTGAATACTCTCGTGAGCAACTACTTGCTTTAATCGATAAGTTTACAGGCACTGTTGAGCAAGTTCCCCCTATGTACTCTGCGCTTAAGCACAAAGGAAAACCTTTGTATGAATATGCGCGAGCGGGTATAGAAATAGAGCGAAAGAAACGTGAAATAACCATTTTTAGTATTGAATTATTAGATATTAGAGACGGCGAGTTTGATCTTGAAGTTTTTTGCAGTAAGGGTACTTATATACGTACCCTTGTCGAAGATATCGGTGAGGCGCTTGGGTGTGGTGCCCATGTATCAATGTTAAGACGGATAGAGGCGGGTCCTTTTCCTTTAGCTCAGACCGTAACTATTGAGCATCTTGAAACCTTGCAAGAGCAAGAAGGTGCATCTTCTCTAGATCAGTTTTTGTTACCAATCGACATTATGTTAGATGGATTTCAACAGATTTGTGTAGAAAATGACCTCTCAAGCTCGATATTCAATGGTCAAGCGGTTAGAATACCTCATTCTTTAGAGTCTGGTTTGGTTCGTTTGTACTTAAAAGGTAAAAACGAAAGCCCCGATAAGATATTTATTGGTATGGCTGAAGTAATGGCTGATGGTGAAATTTCACCTCGCCGTCTAGTAAATTTCGATTCAGCTGACTAATCTTCTATTTTTAATAGAAAGTCATCTGAACGAGAGTTCGGCAACTGTAAATATGCGCGGTTGTTGATTTTAACTTACGCATATTAATTAGGAGATTGTTATGGCGCTTAATGCCGAAGAAAAGTCAAAAGTTGTAAGTGAATATCAGCGTGCTGAAGGTGATACAGGTTCTCCAGAAGTTCAAGTTGCTTTGTTGACTGTAAACATCAACAAGTTGCAAGGTCACTTCAAAGAGAACTCACATGATCACCACTCACGTCGCGGTCTTATTCGCATGGTTAACCAGCGTCGTAAGCTGCTTGACTACCTGAAGAAGAAAGATGGCAGCCGTTACGTCGATTTGATCGCACGTCTTGGTTTACGTCGTTAATTATCAGGTTAGATACAGCGTGTCTGTATAGATGCAATGTATAGATACCGGATTATTCTTATATAAGGGTAATTCGGTATTTTTTTTTTGTGCTATGGTGTTATTGTTAGAAAAAGAGATTTGGTGCTATTTCGGTAAATGTAAGCCGAGTTAGCAGGTTGGAACTGGGATATATATTAAATAATTGATAGGAGCTGTCGTGACTACGGTAACAAAGACTTTTAAATACGGTAACTCAACCGTGACCTTGGAAACAGGTCGTATCGCGCGCCAAGCAACAGGCGCTGTAATGGTATCAGTAGATGACACCTCTGTATTAGTAGCGGTAACTGCTGCAAAGACGACTAGACCAGGGCAAGATTTTTTCCCATTGTCTGTGCACTACCAAGAGAGAAAATACTCGGTAGGTAAGATTCCTGGTGGATTCATTAAGCGTGAAAACCGCCCAAGTGAAAAAGAGACACTGACGTCACGTCTAATTGACCGTCCTATTCGTCCGCTTTTTCCTAAAGGCTTCATGAATGAAGTTCAGGTTATTTGTCAGGTAATGTCTGCAAATAAAACACAGGATGCTGACATCGCTGCGATGATAGGCGTATCTGCGGCATTAAGTATTTCAGGTATTCCTTTTAAGGGACCTATCGGTGCAGCTCGTGTTGCCTTTTCTGATGAAGATGGCTATTTGTTAAACCCTTCTTATGAGCAACTAGAAGCATCATTGCTTGATATGGTTGTTGCGGGTACTAAAGACGCTGTATTAATGGTTGAGTCTGAAGCAAAAGAACTAACAGAAGATGAAATGTTAGGTGCTGTCTTGTTTGCTCACCAAGAAATGCAAGTCGTTGTTGATGCTGTTTCTGAATTTGCTGCTGAAGCAAGTAAAGAGAAGTGGGATTGGAAACCAGAAGAAGTTAATGAGTCATTGCTTGAGGCTGTTACAGCTGGTTATGCTGATCAGATAAATGAAGCGTATACCATTAGTGACAAGATGGAGCGTTATGGGCGTTTAGGTGAGATTCGTTCAGAAGCTGTTGAAAAGCTAGTAACTGAAGATGTTAGCGCTGATGATGTTAAAGGCTTTTTTAGTAAAATTGAGAAAAACACAGTACGTAGCCGTATCATTAAAGGTGAGCCTCGTATAGATGGACGTGATACCAAAACGGTTCGTGGTGTTAATGTAGAAGTGGGTGTTTTACAAAATACACACGGTTCTTCATTATTTACTCGTGGTGAGACTCAAGCGATTGTAACCACTACATTAGGTACTGCTCGCGATTCACAGCTTGTTGAAACATTACAAGGCGAGAAGAAAGAAGCATTTATGCTTCACTACAACTTCCCATCATACTCTGTTGGTGAATGTGGACGTATGGGCGCGCCAGGTCGTCGTGAGATTGGTCACGGTAAATTGGCTAACCGTGGTATGCAAGCGGTACTTCCTACTCAGGAAGAGTTTCCTTATGCGGTTCGTGTAGTGTCAGAAATTACTGAATCAAACGGTTCAAGCTCAATGGCTTCCGTATGTGGTTGTAGTTTGGCATTGATGGATGCGGGTGTTCCTATTAAGGCGCCTGTTGCCGGTATCGCTATGGGCTTGGTTAAAGAAGGCGGTGAGTTTGCTGTTCTTACTGATATCCTTGGTGACGAAGATCACTTAGGTGATATGGACTTTAAAGTAGCCGGTACTTCTGAAGGTGTTACTGCACTTCAGATGGATATTAAGATCGAAGGTATCACTGAAGAGATCATGGAGATTGCTCTTGAGCAGGCTCAAAATGCTCGTCTTGAAATCTTAGGTGAAATGAATAAGGTTATTGCAACGTCGCGTGAATCAGTTTCTGATAAAGCGCCTTCAATGCATAACTTGAAAATTCACCCTGATAAGATCCGTGACATCATTGGTAAAGGTGGTGCAACTATCCGTTCTATCTGTGAAGAAACGGGTGCATCTATCGATATCGAAGACGATGGTTCAGTGCGTGTTTATGCAGATACTTTGGAAGGCGCTCAAGCTGCCATTGATCGTATTAATGAAATCACTGCCGAAGCTGAAGTAGGTAAGATTTACGAAGGTAAAGTTGAGCGTATCGTCGACTTTGGTGCTTTTGTTAATATCTTGCCTGGTAAAGATGGATTGGTACACATATCACAGATATCTCAAGAGCGTATTGAGAATGTGAAAGATGTACTTTCTGAAGGTCAGATGATTAAGGTTAAGGTTTTAGATGTTGATAACCGTGGCCGAATTAAACTGACTATGAAAGATATTCAGGAAGGTGAAGGCGTTTAGTCTTTGCTAACTTGATACTTACTGGTTAGAAAAAAGGGAGCTTAGGCTCCCTTTTTTAATGCCTGCCTGTTTTGAACGTTATACTCCATAAACTTAAGCACATAATCACGGTAACCTTCAGACCTGAAGGTCGCGGTATGCGGTGTATTTGTTTGTAAAAATTCTTTAGGTTCAGATGCCTGCTGATAGACCTCTTTACCATGATGAAAGGGGATAACGACATCATGAGTACTATGTATCACTAACAAAGGCACTGGCGCTATTTCTTTAATATGTTTATTAGAGTCATAACTGGTGGGTATTAGCCATGATAGTGGATATTGTAAGGGCCAGGTCAACCACAGGTCATTCAGTTTCTCTTTTGCGATCCCTCTAAAGCTGCTAAAGCCTGCATCAATAATTACACCGCTAACATGATCTTCAAGGTTTTTATTATTACTGGTAAAGCTAAGGGTTAATGCACCCCCTAGGCTTTGGCCTATTATAAATAGTTTATCTGTCTGGTATTGAGGCTGATTGATAAGCCAGTTATAGCCTGTGTTTATATCAACCAAAGCCCCTTCAATATCGGGAGATCCTGTCGACTCCCCATAGCCACGGTAATCTAAGGCGAAAATGTCATAACCTTCATTTATAAGCCAAAGAACACTGCCAATATGAGTGCTGATATTTTCTGCATTACCATGAAGGAAATATATAATGCCTTTCCTTTCTACTGTGGACTTTATATGCCAGCCATGAAGTGTTTCATCATCAGGCGTTGTCAGGTAAATATCATCAAAGGCCAAATCCATTTGTTTCGGTGTGAAGTAGTGGTGTTTGTCTGGAAAGAAAAACAGACCACTGCAGCCGTTTAGGCATAAAAGTGAAACTAGAATAATAATAAATATGTAAAACTTAGACTTGTGATTCATTGAAAGTGCCAGCTTGATTAGACGTTAGTATGAATAATCATAGCATGGAGGGTTTAACCATGCTGTTTAGATGTACTTTAGTGCGCTATTTGCTCTTAATAGCCTTGCTTTATTACCTAGATTCTACTTTAATGAATCAAGGCGGTTCTAAGCTATATTGATATGATTTATGAGCATTATGCTCATATTTTTTAGCCGCTGAGTGCCAGAAAAGGAATATGATTTAGTTTTAGCTTTAGCTAATCGAAAATTTGAATAGAGTGTATTGCTTTTGTTGCATTGCACAGATTAACAAGTAGAGGATTTACTATGAAAAGAGTTTTATTAGCAGCAAGTTTAATGGCAGCTTCTTTATCTGCGTCAGCAGTTGTTCCTGGTGGCGATAGTTGTGGTTGGGGTAACATGTTTTTTCAAGGGCAGTCAGGCCTTCCTATACACGTAGTTGCTTCGACAACTAACGGTACTTCAGGTAATGCTACATTTGGAATGACTAGTGGAACAAACGGTTGTTCTGCAAATGGCACATTGACATATGGCGGCAAGTCTATGATCAATATGTCTAGCATCATGGATGAGTTCGCAGAAGATGTAGCTCGTGGCCATGGTGATGCTTTGACAACGGTTGCTGTAGCACTAAACATTGAAGCACAAGATCGTGCAGCTTTTGATACTGCAATGCACCAGAACTTTTCAGTTATTTTCCCAAGTGAAAATATTACTGCTGATGAAGCAATGGCTTCTGTAATAAAAGTTATGAAAGCTGATAGTCGATTAAGCAAGTACGCTGCTTAATGATTTAAATAAAGAATGTCTGTTAAATCAGGCATTCTTTATTAGTTCAATTATTCAACTCTGGTTATTCATCTCGATTAGTGACACCTTTCTGAATATACTAAACACCTCATTCCTTTAAGTTTCTTATTTTATGCGTTCTTTATTTTTATGCTTTTCTGTCTTTTTGATGGGGTTATTATTTAGCTCTACGGCCCAGTCTCAAGTAGCCACACACAACACTAGTGACATTAACTATATAGAATCAGTTAAGGCTGAAGCTATAAGGCAGAACCTTGCTGGTCAAAAAATGTGGCGAGGGTTGTTGCATTACAAAGATGATCGTTTTTCTTCATCTGGTTATAGCAGTTATGTGGATGATAGTAACTTTTTCTACGCTGAAGATGGCAATGTAAATGCGGAGGGCGAGCTGCTCCGAACTATTGAGGAGATGTTTTCGTTAGAACTGACTGGAAATGAGCATGCACAGTGCCGTTTTGTGTATCGTTTTAAATGGCTGGACTCGCAACTTAACTTAGATAATAAGAAGTTACCCCAACAAATTTGTACTGACTATACTCAATGGCGTGATCAAGTTAACGCACACTCGGTCTCTCTCATATTCCCCGCTACAGCCCTTAACAGCCCTTCTTCAATGTTTGGGCATACACTATTAAGATTTGACCCGAAAGATATAGATGAAGGCTCGGACTGGCTTTCTTATGCGTTAAATTTTGGTGCAAACATTGATAATGACGATAATTCATTTTTCTTTGCATTTAGAGGTTTAGCGGGAGGGTACCCTGGCGTTTATAATATGATGCGTTACTTTGAGAAAATCAAAGAATATAACCGCATGGAAAATCGGGATATATGGGAGTACCGCCTCAACTACACACCTGCTGAAGTGGACCAAATTCTTGCTCATGTGTGGGAGCTTAAAGATATAAACTTTGATTACTATTTCTTTGATGAAAACTGCGCGTTTAGATTATTAGAGTTACTAGAATTGGTGCGTCCTGAAGTGAACTTAACAGGCCGGTTTAAATTAGATGCTATACCCACCAATACTGTACGAGCTGTTGTGAATGAAGGTTTGGTTGAAAGTACACATTTTAGGCCTTCAGAGCTTGCTGTATTACACGCACGGATTGAATCACTCCCTGAACCTCTTCAGGATATGGGTAAGCAGCTAGCTAATGATATTGCTGTTTTAGAGGGTGCTGAGTTTCAGTCTTTAAATAACGAAGAGCAAGGTGAGGTGGTTCAAATTGCCTATAGCTACCTACGTTATGTGCAAATGCAAACTCAGCGTACTAAGGCGATGGCTAAACGTAGCCATCAATTATTGCTGGCACTAAATAAGCGTTCTTCAAAAGAAGTGCTAGTGCCTCAACCTGATGCTCCTGAAACAGGTCATAAAACCATTATGACCGGCTTGTCTCTTGGTGAGCGTAATGACGATGTGTTTCAGCAGGTTAATTATCGAATTACTTACCATGACTTGTTAGATAATGAGAAAGGGTATTTGAGAGGTGCTCAGATAATTTTGTTTAATACTGAGCTTAGGCATTATCAAGATGATGGTGTAAAGCTCAATCGTTTTGATATTGTAGACATCACGTCATTATCAAAAAGGAATTTATTTCTTGAGCCGCTTTCATGGAAAGTTCAAGTGGGTTTTGAGCGTGTGTACAGTCGAGGTGGTGACACTGGGGTTTTTCAGTTAAATGGTGGGGCAGGGCATAGCTACGAGTTATCAGACAGCACTGAGTTCTTTGGCTTATTGACTGGTCGCTTAGAATATAATGAAGAATTTAGTTCAATTATTGAACCTGGTATAGGTGCGGAGACGGGTTTTTTATATTATTCGCCAATAGGTGCGATGAAACTAGATGTGGGTGGTTATAAGTTTTGGAATAATGATTATCGAATGAAGGCCGCGTTTAATCAGAATTTTAATTTAGCGGTAGATCATGCCATTAGGCTTTCCGTTGCTCAGGAATGGCATCACGACGATGACTTTTATGAAGTGTCTGTTGGGTATAGATATTATTTCTAAGGTCTTTGTAGGGTGCGCCGTGCGCACCAAAATATGCTTGAATATAGTAATCTGATTCATAAGGATCGAGAAACGGTGCGCATGGCGCACCCTACTTTACCCACCTAAATATGCTTTACGAACATCCTCGTTAACGAGTAAATTATCTCCTGTATCTTGCAGCACAATTTCCCCATTCTCAATAACATAACCTCTATCAGCTAGGCGGAGTGCTTGATTCGCATTCTGCTCCACTAAAAATATTGTCATGCCTTCATCTCTCAGTTGTTCAATAATCTCGAATATCTGATTAATAATGATGGGAGCGAGACCTAAGGAAGGCTCATCAAGAAACAACATGCGAGGTTTGCTCATGAGTGCCCGACCAATGGCCAGCATTTGTTGCTCTCCACCGGACATGGTTCCACTTCGTTGATCTTGACGTTCTTCCAAGCGAGGAAATAGTTTAAATACGTGAGCTAGAATGGTTTCAAAGTCCTTCTTCTCAGTAAAAAAGCCGCCCATGTGTAAGTTTTCGATCACGGTAAGGCCTGAAAATACTCTGCGGCCTTCTGGCACAATGGCTATACCACTACGCATAATATCAGCGGTGTTAGTATTAGTTATTTCTTTACCTTCAAACCATATTTGACCTGCGCTAGCCCTAGGGTCTCCGCATACGGTCATTAATAATGTTGATTTGCCCGCACCATTAGCGCCAATCAAAGAAACAATCTCTCCCTGATTTACTTCTAATGAAATACCCCGTAGCGCTTCAATTTTACCGTAATGGGTATGAATGTTTTGTAGTTTTAGCATTTATACCTCTCCTAAATAGGCTTTTATGACATCTGGGTTGTCCCGAATTTCATTCGGTGTACCGGTTGCGAGTGGTCGGCCCTGATTAATCACTACAATGCGATCAGAGATGCCCATAACAAGGCCCATATCATGTTCAATGAGCAGAATGGATACATTGTAGTCTTCTTTGAGGCTTACAATGAGGGCATCAAGCTCATTAGTTTCTTTAGGGTTTAACCCCGCGGCGGGCTCGTCAAGCATCAATAAACCTGGCTCTGTAACCATGCAGCGAGCTATTTCCAAGCGTCGCTGCTGACCGTAGGCCAGGTTGCCTGCTTCTCGGTTGGCGAACTCTAATAAGTTGACCTTTTTAAGCCAGTAGATAGCTCGATCTATAGACTCTTGTTCTTTTTGACGGTATGACGGTGTTTTAAAAAGCCCTGCCAGCAAGTTGGTATTTACATGTCTATGTTGGGCAACGAGTAGGTTTTCAATTACGGTCATTTGACTGAATAGCCGAACATGTTGAAATGTTCTTACCATACCCAGTCGACTTATTTTAAAATCGGCTAGACCGTGAATGCTCTGCCCTTTATAGATAATATCTCCGCCAGTTGGCGTGTAAAACCCACTAATACAATTGAAAACCGTTGTTTTACCCGCGCCGTTAGGGCCTATAACTGAAACGATTTCTCGTTCATTAACGTCTAGGGCGACGCCATCAACGGCTAAAAGGCCGCCAAAGCGCATAGATAGATCTCTGACCTTTAGTAGTGATTCAGTTGGTAAGGATTTAGGCATTAGTCAGCTCCATATGTCTTCGTTTCATTGGGAGCAGGCCTTGAGGCCTCCATATCATCATTAATACCATCATTAGGCCAAACATTAGCATTCTGTATTCTTGGAACTCTCTGGCAAGCTCTGGCAACACGGTCATTGCGATAGCTGCCAATATAATTCCTAGCTGTGACCCCATGCCGCCTAATACAACGATGGCAAGAATAATCGCAGACTCAATAAATGTGAATGATTCAGGGCTTATAAATCCTTGCTTGGCTGAGAAAAATGCTCCAGCAAAACCCGCAAATGAAGCGCCGATAGTAAAGGCAGAAAGTTTTATAATTGTTCTGTTAAGCCCTAATGAGCGACAAGCTATCTCATCTTCACGTAGTGCTTCCCATGCGCGCCCTACAGGCATACGCATAAGTCGTCTTATAACAAATATGGTGAACAATACGAGTAATAACGCTAAGAGATATAAAAAGATAACCTTATAGCTACTGTTGTAGGCAATGTTGAAATACTCATGGAAGGCGATATTACCTTCTTCTTTGGCTTTTCGGCCAAATTCAAGCCCGAATAAGGCTGGCTTAGGGATACTGCCGATACCATTTGGGCCGCCTGTCAGATGAGTCCAGTTATTGAGAAGTATGCGAATTATTTCGCCAAATCCGAGTGTAACAATGGCCAAATAATCGCCCCTGAGCCGCAGTACCGGAAACCCAAGTACAAAGCCAAACGATGCCGCCATAAGACCCGCAAGCGGTAAGCAAACCCAAAATGAAAGGCCAAAGTATTGATGAAGAAGTGCATAGCTATAAGCACCTACTGCATAAAAAGCGACATAGCCCAGATCAAGAAGCCCAGCAAGACCTACAACGATATTAAGACCTAAACCTAGCATGACATAAATCAAAACCAGTGTGGCAAGATCAACATTTCCGCGGGAAGCAAAAAATGGCCAAACCAGTGCTATGGCTACGATAATAAAAGTGAATAGTTTTTCATTTTTATCACGCTGCGCTTGTGACACTACTGCATCAGGTTTGTAAGCTCTACGTGGCAAGGGAATATTTTTAGCTATGTTGAGAGCGTTTTCTTTGAATAGCTGGAAGATGAATACCGCTAAAGACGCTAATACGATATAGATCATTGTTTGTGTGTCTGCCCCTTCAATACCAAGGCCAAGGCCATCTGAAACCAGGTTTAATCCAAGTAGAGGGAAGGCTAGAATTAAGGTAGCAACACCCGCAATAAGGGCGGGAATAAATTTATCTTTCATTAAATTTTCTCCACCTCTGGTTTACCGAGTAATCCGGTTGGCCTGAATAGTAAAATAAGTATCAATAGTCCAAATGAAACAACGTCTTTATATTCAGAGCTAAAATAGGCGGATGTCATGCTCTCTGTTACACCCAAAACAAGGCCTCCTAACATTGCGCCAGGAATACTGCCTATTCCACCGAGCACTGCGGCAGTAAAGGCTTTAAGACCTGCAATAAACCCTATGTAAGGGTTTGTGACACCGTAGTAAAGACCTAATAACAGGCCTGCAACCGCAGCAAGGGCTGCGCCAATAACAAAAGTCAGTGATATGATTCTGTTGGTATTAATACCGAGCAAACCAGCCATTTTCATATCTTCTGACACCGCCCTGCAAGCCCTTCCCATTCGAGATTTTGCGATGAAAAAGGTAAGCCCTGTCATGGTAATAAACGTGACTATAAATATGACTACTTGCATGTAAGAGAGTGTTGCCTGAAAACCATCGAGTGGCCCCATGCTCCAACCGCCCTGTATAAGCGATGGCATAGCGATATCTCTTGAGCCTTGAGCGATTCTTACATAGTTTTGTAAGAATATTGACATACCTATAGCTGAAATAAGAGCAATAAGACGGTTGCCACCTCTTACAGGTCTATAAGCTACTCGTTCAACTGCCCACCCGTAGGTACTTGAGATAAAAACAGATATCAATAACGTAATAAAGAGAATAAGTGGTAAGTACTCAACTCCTAACATGGTTAAGCCACTGATGGCGACAAAAGAGATGTACATGCCAATCATGTAAATTTCGCCATGAGCGAAATTGATCATGCCAATGATGCCGTAAACCATGGTATAGCCTATAGCGATTAAGGCATATGTACTGCCGATCGTTAGGCCGTTCAGCAGTTGCTGAATGAAGTAGAGACTGGTTTCTAACATTGAGTGGGCCTCGGTGCTTTTTGGCTATAAAAAAGCACCACCTTTCATTAAAAGGGGGTGCTTAAATTATTGCAGGTAAGATAGCTTATTTAACAGCTGTTTTGCTGCCGTCTGCATGCCATTGATAAACAACAAAATCAAAGCTTTTCAGATCGCCTTTTTCGTCGAACTGAATATCACCTGTTGGTGTTTTAAATGTCATTTCACGCATTGCTTTTTGCATAGCATCGGTATCACCGTTGCCTGTTTTCTTCATTGCATCAGTCATTACCTGAACCGCAGAGTATGCAGTTAAAACAAATGCGCCACTTGCGTCTTGGTTTTTAGCCTTAAACGACTCAACCAACTCTTTGTTTTCTGGACGAAGATCGAAGCTTGGTGGCAATGTAACTAGTAGCTTTTCTGACGCCTGGCCAGCAATTGCGCTTAGATCTTTGTTACCCACACCTTCTGGGCCCATGAATCCTGCTTCAAATTTTCTTTCAGCAGACTGGCGAAGAATCAGGCCTAGCTCTGGGTGGTAGCCGCCGTAGTATACAAAATCAACGCCTTCTTTTTGCATTTTAGCAATGAGGGATGAGAAATCCTTATCACCTGCTGTGATGCCTTCAAACATAACAACGTTAATGCCTTTAGCCTCAACAGTTGCTTTTACCGCACTTGCAATACCTTCACCGTATTGCTGCTTGTCGTGGATAATAGCCATTTTGCTTGGCTTAACTTTATCTGCAATGTGGTTGCCTGCAGTTGGCCCTTGATGGCTGTCAAGACCGATGGTACGGAAAACCATCTGAAAGCCACGAGAGGTAATTTCTGGGCTGGTAGAGGCTGCTGTCACCATCATTATGCCTTCGTCTTCATAAATGTCAGACGCTGGCTGAGTAGAACTTGAACAAAGGTGGCCTACTACATAACGCACGCCATCGTTTACAATTTTGTTAGCAACCTGAACAGCCTGCTTTGGGTCACATGCGTCATCGTATACGACACCTTCCAACTGCATTCCATTAACGCCGCCGGCTTCATTGATTTTAGCGATCGCCATTTGGGCGCCAATCATTTGCATGTCACCATATTGAGCAACCGGGCCAGTGACAGGGCCTGCAAGCCCAATTTTTAGTGTTTCTGCCTGGGAGAGTGACGCGGCACCCATTATCATTAACGATGCACTAATACCTAAAAGTTTTTTATTTATTTTTTTCATTATTCAAGTCCTGATTCTTAATAGGGTTATTTGTTCTGGTGTGGGTCATCCATGCGCCCCTGGACGTTGCTAGGCATCAATCTTACAAACATTGCAGAATGATGAAAAGCCCGAAATCGTAACGCTTATTTAACCTAGCTTATGCGAGCTTTTATAGAATGCAAGTTGGTTTACTTATGTAGGCTGAAAATATTATCCCTATCATAAGCTTAGCGATTATTGTTTATATATGTTGTGTGATCGTGTTGTACTTTAAAATATCAACCAAAATAGTCATAGGTACATATACTTATTCAATTTCAGGCGTGTTTTTCGATTTTGTCATCAGTTGAAAGGCGCTTTTGACTTTTATGGCGTCACTTCCTACATCGACTTTAAGAATTAAGTGAGTCGCATTAGATTGTTTTCCTGATGCTAGAAAAACATCATACCCCCTTGCTTGGTTTAAAGCAGGAATAATCACCTTATTAATGGTTGTTTTTTTACCGCTACCGCCTTGAGTTTTTAGTGTTAGCTCTTCCATGTTTAACTCATTCAAACTAAATAACACAAACTTGTTGGAGAATCTGGCATGTACAAATTTTTTGTAAGTGTCACTGTAAAATATCTTCTCACCGTATTCTAACTTTATATTTATATACTCTAATGTAGATTGCCAATTACCACTGGTATTTGTTTGGGAAGGGCTTAAACCGGACATTTCTGATTTTAATATTAGGGCTTGGTTGTCAGGGTTTATGTCAATAATATTAACTGACGAGCAGCCATGAAGTGCGAGTGATATGAATAAAGCGACAATTATCCTAATGCGGTGGGCAAGTTTCATACATGGAGATCCTTAAGAATGATTATGCGACTTATTATGCCACTACATCTTGTACTACTACAGCCTTTAGGACACAAAAAAGGCGCTCAAGTTATATAACCTGGCGCCAAAGCTCTTCTCAGATTCATTTATTCTAGCTTTCAGAATGCTAAAAAATATAAGTAATTACCCTTATGCTTAAGGCTTTCTTTAACCAGTTGATATATATCATTCATTTTTACGCTGTGGTTTTCGATACTTAACCTATTGAATCAATGTATAGCTGCTAATACTACACCGCTAATGCTACAAACATAAAAAGAGACTTAATCGTATGTCCTCAATATCAGAATTAATGACTCATGATCACCGCCGTTGCGATGAGATTTATGCCAATGCTGAAGAGGCGATTGGTCAAGGGGATTTTGGGGGTGCCGCAAACTTATGGAAGGAATTTTGTGTACAGGTTGAGCAGCACTTTACACTGGAAGAGCAGGTTTTGTTTCCTGGTTTTGAGAGTGCAACCGGTATGCAGGGAGGCCCTACTATGATGATGCGTGGTGAACATCTTCAAATGCGTGAAATGCTTAAGTCTATTGCATCGTCTATAGCGCAGAAAGAAGCCGATGATGCATTGGGGCAGTGTGAATCATTGATGATATTTATACAGCAGCACAATATGAAAGAAGAACAGGTTCTTTATCCTATGCTTGATGATGCTTTGCCCCAGCAGGAAATGGAACTACAAATTAATGAAGTCTTGGCTGAGAAGGTTTAGTTGCCTGATTATGAATAGGGGCGAGGGTGTGATTAATTTGGATGTAAGTGAGTTGGAGCCTCCAGAGCCCTATGGCTTAGCTATAGATATACTTCTTGAAATGCCTGCAAAAACGATACTAAATCTGATTCATCGAAAAGAGCCTTATCCCCTTTATCAAACGGCTTCGGAAATGGGGTTTGAGCACAAGACGGTCCTTTTAAATGATGGTCGGGTGAATATTCAGTTTTGGCACAAGGGCGAGAGCATTGTGCTGCGCTCTTTGACTCATAATTGATGAAGCAAGACGCCTCATTAAACTTCGATTTTATTCCCTATTGGACGATTCCTTTTCGTTTTTTCCTGACTGCACCACTATTTGCTATGACGGCGGGAGTGTTTCTTTCTGTTTTTGGTATTCAGGCCTTATGGGGTATGTTGTCTGAGGGTAGCGATGCTGTTCTGTGGCAAAGTCGTTGGTTAGTTGATGTTATATACACGCTTCATTTAATCACACTGGGCACTATCACTATGATAATGGTAGGCGCTTTTTTTCAAGTGGCTTCAGTCGTGGGAGGTCGTTTGCTGCCAGGAGGTAAAGCAGTAGCCGTTCTGGTGCATAGCTTTTTGATATTGGGGGCTACTCTGTTTCTTATTGCTATGACTAGCGGCGTTACATGGTTGTTTTTACTTGCCTCATTTTTTCTTACTACCAGTCTTTCTGTATTTAGTGTTTGTGGTTTGATCTCCATATTTAGAGCTCAGAGATATTCACCAACGCTTATTTCTATGGCTTTGTCTCTTGTGTCTTTACTGATTATGATGTGTGCTGGCGCTTATCTACTGTTGATGCATGGTTATTCTGAACACCTTGGGTTTGATCGTCGTTGGACTGATTTTCACTTGGTTTGGGCATTAGCTGGTTGGGTTGGCCTGTTGATAATAGGGGTTAGCTTTCAGGTCATCCCTATGTTTCATGTGACGCCTTCGTTTAATCTTAGTTTTCAGAGAATACTACCTGTTGTCGTTTTCTTATCTATTATCCTAGTGAGCTTTAGTAGTTTTTTTTATAAAGGGGAGCTAGTTGCGGTTATAGGTAAGGCTGTGTTACTTGCATGTTATGGATTTTATGGCATCTCTGTATGGCGCCTACTTAATAAGCGTAAGCGAAAAATAGAAGATATTACCGTTCAATTTTGGAAGCTTGCTGTTATTTCACTTTTTGTTTTCGTTATTCTACAGGTGATGGGTGAGTCAGGTTTACTTGGTCATTGGGCTGAGGAACTTTCTCTACTGAGCGGGATTCTATTAATTTATGGTGTAGTTCTGTCAGTGTTAGTCGGCATGCTGCAGAAAATTATTCCGTTTCTTTCCTACTTGCATATGCAGCGTTTCTGCCAGGGGGATTTTGAAAGGATTAAAAATTTGCCCCATATGAGGGCTATTCTTCAGGTCAAGCATTCGAGAATGTTCCTTCGCCTTCATGTAGTAAGTTTATTGCTTTTATTGTTGATGATTATGGTTCCCTCAGTAACGATTGTATCGGGGCTAGCGGTCTTTATTCAGTTTTCTTTGCTGTTGTTTATTGTTAGCAGGGTTGTCGCTATGGTGTACAAGGCTGAGGGGGTTTAACGTTCAGAAATTGATACTGAACTATTTACCTTTATGTCTGTCAAAATTCGATCACCACGAGGCATGCTGGTAGGAGAGCGCCTTGGCTGGTGTATATGTACTTGCCTCACCTGAACGTCTTGAGTAATCGTTAGTACACCATCATCTTCAGATGCACTCATATGGTGATCTTTCTCATCCAGGTAAATAGTTGAAGAGCCCAGTTTTCCATCGCTCCTTTCACTTATTGTGACGGTTGATATCACGTCTTTTTCATTGTAACTCTGAGGCGTTATGGTTGAGTCAACTTGTTGTTCAATATCTTGGTCTGTTTCTATATAGGTGACATTATATTGAGTAGACTTTAACCTGCTGTCTTCCGTAGGATCAGCCGATTGGCCAGGCTCTATATCATTAATATTGTCATAAGTAGTACTAGATGACCCTGATAGTTCAACTCTATTTTCAGCTGACGCGGCAGGGGCGCCCATTACGTTTAGAATATCACCGCTTTCAATAGACATATCCCCTAAGTCTGATTCGCTCAAGGTCTCAACGGCATTAGCGAAATAAACAGGCGTACTTGTTAGCAGCGCTACACATCCTATGATTGTACTTACGTTTACAAGTTTCATACTATTCAGGCCTGCCTCATCCATTTATGCGCTGATAATTATCAATGCTAAGTTGATGATATTATCATCAAAGTGAGTTGAATATAATACCTTCCTATTAAAAAGAGAACATGTGTGCACTAGATCTCATTCAGGTCTTAATATCTGCAATTATGAGGACAATTAGCTCTTTTGGACCATGTGCTCCATAGGCTAGCGTTTGTTGAATATCGGCTGTTTTAGATGGACCAGAAACCAGTAACGCGTTGCTTGGAAGCCCTTTTGTAGCCCAGTTTTCTTGTTCAATTAATTCAGAGAAGTTATTTAATAATGTTGATTCACGAAACAAAGCAACATGTACTGGTGGGACTAAAGACATCAGTCTTGGCTCGGACTTGTCAGGTATAATAACCAAGGTACCTGTATCTGCTATACCTGCTTTAACTTCAGTAAAGGATGCCTCAATTTCATGAAACAACTGACTTTTAAATGTTTCAATGGGCTGGTTGTAAGGTGTTAATGTGATACCAGAGGGTTGACTCTCTACCATTCTATTAAAGGCTAAACCACTTACTGTGTCAGGGCTGTAAAGCCATTGAGTTAAACGTTTTGAGGTGGCAATCTTGAGAAGTTCTTGTGCCCATGTGTCTTCAGTTGTTTCAATGATGTCTGCATGAGCCATTATTAGTGATTTTTTAAATTGTAATAAACGTTCCTTTTTATCAAAACGAGGTGGCTGCCAATTCGAAGGAATTTCAGTAGAGGGTTTGTGTTTAGCTGCTCGAAGTCTCTGCAGAATGTTATCTTTTGCTATACTCATTTTGCACCTTTTTTTGGATTTGTAACCCTTGGTCCGTAGCCGTGATGCAGCGAAGCGGAATCAAGGGGGATATCAAGTCGGCATCAAGGCTACATTTTAGTCATTCTTCCTCTCTCGTATTAACTCATGAAGTGTTTTAGGTGCGGGTTTAGGAGCCACTCTATAATCTGTCCATGAACCTATTGATTTTGGACTAACATGTCTAAAACGAGTCGCTGCGTAGGTAAAGCATTTATATAGAAAGGGTGTGCCGTAAATACCTTTCCACACTGTCCATGCGATAGCTTCTTTTCGCCCTCTTGATGGCAATGCCGCTTTTTGTTCACGCAATTTACGAATTAAACTGGGTAAGGGGATTTCTACTGGGCATACTTCACCGCAAGCGCCATTGAGTGAGCACCCTTCTGTCATTTCACCTTGTTTATCGAGCCCTTCAATTTGAGGCATAACGACCTGGCCAATAGGGCCCGGATAGACTGTTCCGTAAGCATGCCCTCCAATACGGCTATAGACAGGGCAATGGTTCATGCATGCACCACAACGAATACAACGAAGTGTCTGTTGAAGTGTTTCATCTTGAAACATTCGACTACGGCCGTTATCTAGCAGCACTAAATGAACTTCTTTAGGGCCATCTTTCTCGTCTGTTTTTCTAGGGGACGAGATCATATTAAAGTAAGTTGAAATGTTTTGTCCGGTTGCAGAGCGTGTGAGTAAACTAAGCAATGGGGGAATGTCTGAGAGTTTTTCTACTACTTTCTCAATGCCCGTAATAGCAATGTGAACCGGGGGCACTGTGGTGCACATGCGGCCATTACCTTCATTTTCTACAAGGCATAATGTGCCTGTTTCTGCGACGGCAAAATTAACCCCAGATAGCCCAATATCGGCTTCGAAAAACTTCTCTCTCAGAATGCGTCTGCCGGTGCCGATTAACTCATCAACACTTTCTGTATATTTTACATCTTCAATTTTATCTTCAAATAAGTGAGCAATTTGATCTTTATTTTTATGGATGGCAGGCATGATAATGTGGGAAGGGGTTTCATTGGCTAACTGAACAATATATTCACCCATATCAGACTCAAGGGCTTCAATACCTTGCGCCTCAAGGTAATGGTTAAGCGAAATTTCTTCACTCACCATTGATTTTCCTTTTACGGCTAACTTTCCATCATGCTGTTTAATCACTGAGTGAATGATCTCACACGCTTGTTCCGGGGTTTCAGCCCAGTGTACGTGTATGCCGTTTTTGGTGCAGTTCTCTTCTAATTGTTCAAGTAGGTCGGGTAGACGCGATAGGGTGTTGGCTTTAATTTGATGTCCGAGTGACCGAAGTTCAGCCAGTTCATCATTGTTAGGGAACGCCGCCTGTCGCTTGTCGCGAAGAAAGTCCATTGCGCCGCGAAAGTTATCGCGTATTGATGGATCAGCCAAGGCCTCTACGGCTTGCTCTCTAAAATGATTTTTCATCACTATCCTTATTTCTATTCTTAGTCAGTGGTTTGTGTTCTTTTCAGTAAAAACTCAGCCAAATGAGCGCTGCGAATACCTTGGTTATTTTTTTCCATCATACCGCTAAGATTCATTAAACAGCCGCAATCTCCGCTTACTAGTTGCGAGGCTCCGGTTTGTATAATGGCTTGGCATTTATCTTCGGCCATTGCGGCTGATATTTCTGGTTGCTTTATCGCGAATGTACCACCAAACCCGCAACACTCCGATGCACGTTCGGGCTCACATACATCAACCTGACTAAGTTGTTTTAATAATGATAGGCCATCTTCTGTAACGCCCATTTCTCGGCGAGCGCTGCAAGATGTGTGCATGGTTACTTTAACGGGTTTACCCCTATCGACTAAAACAACGTTGAGCACTCGAGATAAAAACTCTGTTAACTCATAGACTCGCGTTGAGAGCTCGACGGCTTTTTCGCACATCGGATGATTAGAAAATAATGCGGGGTAGTGATGCTTCATCATGCTAGCGCAAGAACCTGAAGGAACCACAACAGGTATTGGTTCGCTAAGCAGTTCAATTTGCATGGCTGCAACATCAATGGCTTCTTGACTGTAACCTGAGTTGAATGGCGCTTGTCCGCAACAGGTTTGCTGTTGAGGAAAAATAACGTCCACACCTTCACGCTCAATTAGCTCAATGGCAGAAATCCCTGCTTCAGGATAAAACAGGTCTATTAGACAGGTGCCAAAAAAGTAAATTTTCTTTGGTTTGTTTGCTTTGAAGGTTTTTGTTGTGTTCATCCGTCTCAATTGTCCCTGCTTTACACTGTGTTTTTTAGTGTTTGTATTAACACTAACCCAACGCTGCCCATGATGTAATCAATAAAAACGACAGACAAGTTAAGACTTTGGTCTAGCGACTAATTTTTAAGCAAAATGCTAAAATCAACCTACACTGTATTACTATAAAATGAAATTATAAAAAGAAATTATAAAAAAAACAGGAGTACCTGATGCACGAGGATTTAGACCCCCTAGAGACCCGAGAGTGGTTGGATTCACTTGAGTCGGTGATTGATAACGAAGGCGTTGATCGAGCCCGTTATCTTCTTACTCGTTTATCTGAGCGTGCAACACGTGACGGTACTCAATTGCCATATTCAATTACAACCCCTTTTAGAAATACTATCCCTGTTACAAAAGAAGCCCGCATGCCAGGTGATTTATTCATGGAGCGCCGTATTCGCTCCCTGATACGCTGGAATGCGATGGCTATGGTGCTCCGAGCTAATAAAAGGCCGGGTGATTTAGGTGGTCATATTTCTACCTTCGCATCGATTGCAACGATGTACGATGTTGGTTTTAACTATTTCTTTAATGCGGGGGATGAGTCACGTGACTCAGACCTGGTTTATATTCAAGGACACTCTGCGCCGGGTATTTATTCTCGATCTTTTCTTGAAGGACGTATTTCAGAAGAGCAGATGGATAAATACCGCAACGAAGTTGATGGGGATGGTTTGCCGTCTTATCCGCATCCTTGGTTGATGCCTGATTATTGGCAGTTCCCAACGGTTTCTATGGGCTTAGGGCCACTTCAAGCGATATATCAAGCGCATACGATGAAATACATGCATAACCGTGAGTTGGTTGATAACTCAGACCGTAAAGTGTGGTGTTTTATTGGTGATGGAGAAACGGATGAACCCGAATCATTGGGGGCAATATCTCTAGCCGGGCGAGAAAAATTAGATAATCTTATCTTTGTGGTGAACTGTAACCTGCAACGGCTTGATGGTCCTGTTCGAGGGAATGGGAAAATTATTCAAGAGCTTGAAGGCGTCTTTCGGGGTGCTGGTTGGAATGTTATTAAGGTTGTATGGGGGCGTCACTGGGACCCTTTGTTTGATGCCGATGAAGATGGTGTGATGCAGAAGGTGATGGATGAGTGTGTTGATGGCGAATTACAGAACTTCAAGAGCAATGGGCCAGCATACACACGAAAGCATTTCTTTGGCCGTTCTCCTGAGTTGTCAAAATTAGTTGAAAACCTCACAGATGAAGATATTTCACACCTTAACCGAGGAGGGCATGATCCTTACAAAGTTTATGCAGCCTATCATGAAGCCGTTAAAACTAAAGGGCAGCCAACGGTCATTTTAACGCACACTATTAAAGGGTATGGTTTTGGTAAGGCAGGTGAGGCTCAAAACGCGACGCATTCACTGAAAAAACTCGATATGGATACTCTAAAATCATTTAGGGATCACTTTGGTATTCCTCTTAATGACGAAGAGTTAAAAGATGTCCCTTATTATCGTCCGCCTGAAGATAGCCCTGAAATGCTTTACATGCGCAATCGGCGTGAGAAGTTAGGCGGTGTTTATCCTAAGCGTCGAAAAGAAAGTCGACCTCTTACTATTCCAAGTTTGGAAGCGTTTGAAGCACAGCTAAAAGGCTCTAATGGACGAGAAGTGTCAACGACGATGTCTTTTGTTCGCATCTTATCAACGTTAACCAAGGATAAACGCATAGGTAAAAGAATTGTTCCTATAGTGCCAGATGAGGCACGTACCTTCGGTATGGAGGGAATGTTCCGCCAGCTAGGTATTTATACCTCGGAAGGGCAAAAATATGTGCCCAACGACCGAGAACAAATGATGTATTACCGGGAAGATGCCAACGGGCAAATATTGGAAGAGGGCATTAATGAGGCTGGTGCTATGGCCGCATGGATGGCTTGTGCAACGGCTTATAGTACGAGTGATTATCCGCTGATACCCTTTTATACTTTTTATTCAATGTTTGGTTTTCAGCGAGTAGGTGATCTTTGTTGGGCTGCTGGAGATATGAGAGCTCGCGGCTTTTTAATGGGTGGAACCGCAGGCCGAACCACGCTTAATGGTGAAGGTTTACAACACCAAGATGGGCATAGCCACATATTAGCTGGCACCATTCCTAATTGTGTGGCCTATGACCCTGCTTACGGTCATGAATTAGCGGTGGTTATTCAAGATGGTATGCGTCGGATGTACGCAGAGAACGAGAGCGTTTACTACTACATCACCATCATGAATGAAAACTACATACAGCCTGTTATGCCTGAGGGTGCCGAGGAGGGCATCATTAAGGGCATGTATCTTCTTGAAGAAGTAGCCGTAAAAGACGGGAAGGGTAAGAAATTACATGCTCAGTTACTGGGTAGTGGCGCTATATTAAATGAAGTTAGAGCGGGTGCTCAGTTGTTAGCGGATGATTTTGGTATTTCATCGGATGTGTGGAGTGTAACCAGCTTTAATGAGTTAGCACGAAATGGGCAGCATATCCGCCGTTGGAACATGTTACATCCAGAAGAGAAAGAAAAAGAGAGCTATGTTACTTCATGTTTGAAGGACCGAAAGGGGCCTGTGATTGCGTCTAGTGATTACATTAAACTTTATGGTGAGCAAATCAGAGATTATGTTCCAACCGATTATGCTGTTTTGGGTACGGATGGTTTTGGGCGAAGTGATACCCGGGAAAAACTGAGACACTTCTTTGAAGTTGATCGATTCTTTGTTGTGGTTGCTACCTTGGATGCCTTAGCTAAACGAGGTGAAGTGGACAAGAAACAAGTGTTGGACGCAATGCGGAAATATAACATTGACCGTAACTTACCTAATCCGACATCACGTTAATTGGTACGACCCCTATTGAGGCGCTTGAAATGAGTAAGATTGAAGTCAAGGTTCCTGACATTGGTGGTAGTACCGATGTTGAGGTCATTGAATTATGTGTAAGCCCTGGTGATACGATTGCCGTAGATGACCCGGTTATTGTGCTGGAGTCAGATAAAGCGACTATGGAAATCCCTGCATCTGATGCGGGGAGTGTATTAGAAATGAAAGTGGCTGTGGGCGATAAATTATCTGAGGGTGATTTAATTTTATTGGTTGAAGGTGCTGATGCTTCAGTTGTTAGTGAGCCTAAAGCAAGCCTGACAGCTGACGTTAAACAAGACCCTGTAGTCGAGTCTAAAGAACCAGAACCTAAGCAAGAAAAATCTGAAGTAACATTAGATAAAAGTGATGCAGAGAGTGCTCCTGAAGTGAATGATGAGGGAGGCAAAGTGCATGCAGGCCCCTCCGTTCGCAAAGTAGCTCGCGAATTTGGTGTGGAGCTTTCCAAAGTAAAAGGTACGGGTCCCAAAGGGCGTATTGTAAAAGAAGATGTTCAGCTTTATGTGAAAACAAGATTGAAGCAAGGAGGGAGTTCTTCTGGTGCTGTTGGTAGCGGTATCCCCGCGGTTAAATTGCCCGACTTTAGCCAATTTGGAACCATTGAGCGCAGCCCCTTAAGTCGCATTCATAAGCTGACAGCAGAAAGTATGCAGACTAGTTGGTTGAATGTGCCTCATGTTACTCAGTTTGATGAAGCAGACATCACGGAGATGGAGTCTTTCAGAAAGGCGCAGAAATCAGCTGCAGAAGCAAAAGGCACTCGTTTAACGCCACTGCCTTTTATTCTTAAGGCCTGTGCTTATGCCTTAAACCAGTATCCTCAGTTTAATACCTCTATTGATATGAGTACTCATGAACTCATTCAAAAGCGATACGTGAATATTGGTGTCGCGGTTGATACACCGGCGGGGTTGGTGGTTCCCGTTATACGTGATGTAGATAAAAAAAGCTTATGGGAGCTGGCAGACGAGTGCATTGAGCTGGCAGGAAAAGCTAAAGACAAAAAACTAAAACCCGGTGATATGCAAGGAGGCTGCTTTACAATATCTAGCTTAGGAAGCATAGGAGGAACTGCATTTACCCCAATCGTAAACACGCCTGAAGTAGCGATATTGGGTTTATCTAAAGCTTCAATTAAACCGGTTTGGCAGGGGGAAGAATTTGTACCAAAATTAATGCTGCCTTTGTCTCTATCATACGATCATAGAGCGGTTAATGGTGCTGATGCTGCAAGGTTTACGACATTGTTAGGGGTCTTGTTAGGTGATTTACGACAGTTGTTGCTGTAAGTGAAGAAGTTGTTGTGAAAATATAAATGAGCGAACAGTAGGGGCGATTTTGCTGCCTACCGTTCGAGGTAAATTCGTCTATTGAGTCTTCTTTTTCCACTCTTCAATAGACGGGTTTATATAACTATGTTCTTTTGATGGCAGCTCGTCATCTTTGTCTCGTATGGTTGCTATACGCTTTTGTACTTTCTCAAATTCCTTATCTGTTAAAGCCATTTTAGTATCACGACCCTTTTGAAATTCTCTTGCAACAAAATAGAAACTGACAACCGCACTCATGATATACCACATATTCTCTGGCACGGTTCCGAGTGCAATATTGAGTACTTGGAACTCTGACGGATTTTGGTAAGCTAATGCAAAGTATCCAAAAATTGCTATAACAATAACGGGCCGAGGCATACGGTTAAGACCGTCCCATAAACTATCCCACCAGGTTCTATTTTTTCTAGGAGCAAACTCAGCCGAATAAGCTTGTAGCCCCATTAAGAACTTCTTACTTTGCTGTTCATCACGCTCTTGCTCATTACCGCTAAAAGCCCCTTTTACATTAACAACTGTTTTACCAACGACTTCAACACCTTTGGTAAACCAGTTAACAGGGTTAGCCCAATCCATTATGCTCATGCGATTGCCCTCGTATCCTGTTTGTATGTGTTTGCTCGTGCTAGCCAGCCTTTTAAAAATTTCTGCTGTGAGGCGTTACTTGCTACAATTCTGTGATAAAAATCTATACGCTCATCGGCAATGGCATTGTTGAAATATACCCCCATCGCTTCATAGGCCATTTTAGCTGTTTTCATTGTATTAGGGCCGTTGACTCCATCGACAACGATGGGCCCAAACCCGGCTAAATTACAGACGGTTTGCACAAACTTAATAGCTCTTCTCGCTCCATGGTTAATGCTGCAATCAAATATTTGTGGTTGAACCTCATCCGGAAAACCATTGATACGCGGAGAGTAATAGTAGTTAGATAAATAAATTTCTTTTGCCGTATCTATACGCATCGCACGCACTTCGTAAATACTTGCAGGCCGGCCTAACCACCCCGAATAGCTTTTTTGAGTAACACCATAATTTGTGGCTCCGCCTAAATCATCAGGATCATTAACAAAGCCTCCTTCATGAGCTAAAATTTGGTTCACCATTGCATCTATTTTGTTCATTTTGCATCCTTTCTTTATCTTCAAGTGCATGGGGTTGCGAGATTACAACTTAAAGTCTAAGCAGTAATCTCCACTTTTTCCGGAAATGAGTCGCTGTTTAGTAGGCTTTCCATTGTTGAAATAAACCAGGGCGATATTAGGGCGGTTAGTGACGAGTCTATCTTTCCCTTCTGCCTGGATGCCTGTAATGGTTGTTTTCCAAATGGGGTATTTTTTGTCATCAGACCTGAAATATGGCAGCCAAAATTTATACCAAGGTACGTTGCCTGTGGGGCGAATCCCTTTGTGCCTTTCTGTGTGGCTATCTATCTGGGCGAGCCAGTCAAGATATCTACCTGTATTAGGGCTGTTGTGTAAGGCACTGCTGGTGAGCTGGATGACATTAAGGCGCTTACCTGCTGATTCGTATTTAGCGCGATTAACAAACGAGTAATGAACATCGCCTGAGATAAATATGGCTTGTTTAATACTCATTCTGAGTAGCAGGGTGTCCATGAAATATGACAGACCTTGTTTATTAGCGATCCATGACTCCAGGTCGAGATCGGTTGCTTTTACCCCTCCAAATTTAGCTACCCATTGCGCTTTTTCGATAGGGTCAAAGCCCATTACAGGAGAGCCAGAAATGATTATAGGCGCTCCTTTTACCTTTCTAGACTTAAGTTGTACCCATGCAATACGGAGCCAATCTAGCGCATAACGATCCATTAACCGTGCCGGTGAATTATTCGCATCAAAGTCTCGTTGAGTGCGACAGTCCATAGCTATAACTGGGGGAGAGCTTGGTACAGTAAAGCCCCACCCTCGGTGCTTCCACATTTGAAGGTCGAAGCGTTCGGCACGGAGGGGGTCTTTGGGGCTCTTTAAATGATGATCAATAGAACGAATAAACTCTCTATTGAATGCTTCTGGGGCATTTCCCCAACCTTGAAATGCCCAATAAGTGGCTAGGCCATTTGAGACAATTCGACGACCACACGGGCTATTGCGCACGCCATCGTACCAGTTTCGAGTAATGTTCCAGTCGTCGCTAATTTCATGGTCATCAAACATCATGTATGTAGGAATGTTAGCTAATGCTTTTCTTACATTGGGAAGGGTATTGCTAAAAGCCTGTAAGCGCTCTAGTTCATCTTGTCTTTTATTCTTGTCTTTGTCGTTCTCACCGTCATTACTGTTGTCTTCTTTTAGCTCCCAATTAGAACCGTTACCAAAAACATAAAGGTACATAGCCGCATATTCCCCAAAGCTAATCAGGTGATTATGAGCATGGGTGGAAGTAAGGCCAGAATTTACCTTTTTTAGTTTTTTCATTCTGGCGTTGGGTTCAATTAGGCTGGGCTCTTCAATTTCTGGTACGCCTATTTCACCCCCCATTAGGTCAATGGCTTTTTCTTTAAGCAGGTTCATCAAGGGAGCGGCTACATCGTCAGCGTAAATTTGATCACCCGTCAGGCATAATAAAGCGGGGCGTTGGCTGAAGTCAGTACTGTTTTTATCTAACTGACCACTTAATAGAGACAATGCATCAATATGCAGCTCTTTACCTTTATCGCTCAGCGCTTTGCCATGAGGTTTTCTACAGGAGCCGTGAGCTATAACATTGAGTTTAGTCGGAATAAAGAAACTAGGAGAAGCGTGACCATCCAAGCTGACAGCTTGCAAATCTATTGGCTGGTTAGTATCTGTATCCTCAAGCTGATAATAAAGTAGTTCATCTTTAGGGAAGGGGGTGCCTTGTGCCGGCCATGCTTCAAAAAGACTCACCCAAAGATGTTTGCCTAATTGTTGCGAAGTACCCTTACCACTATTGCCAATACATGTTGATTGTTTACTGTGAACTGAGAGTTTGAGGTTTAATTTCTTACTACTGGCCAACCAAACACAGACTCGGTTTTCAGTGACTCGGCGTAGAATGGGACCTGCTATAACATCGGGTAGTTTAACCATCCTGGTTTCCTTTCCTTGATTCTTCTTTATGGGGTGTAGAGTAGCTAGTAATGACTTGGTAGGGGAAATACTATAGCTAGATAAATCAACACCAGCAAAGCATATATTAGAAAGTCTAGGTAAAACGATTGTATTCGTAAAGGGGCTACTGAATATTATGTTTTTTGTTCTCTGTTGTAGTGTAGCTTATTGACGGTGTCAGTTTATTTTACGATTTGCTGGGATGCTAATCATGCTGTCAGTTTTTAATTCAATAAAAACAATCATATATTGTCTGTGGCTCGAATATTGCTTTTCTTTGCGATTACTTTAATCTAACATTTTATGGATAAAATCTTATGAAAAAGTCTCTTTTAGCCCCAGCTCTGTTAACGTCTCTATTAATTTCAGGGAATGCTGTATCTGCAGTTATCACGCAAATTGCCGCTCCAGGTGCACTTACCTTAAGCAATAACTTTGAAACAAGCAAAAACAATGCAGATGTAACATTCAATAGCACTGCTGTTATTATGACTGCTGCTCAAGCTACTAGTAACGTTACACCATCAGGTGATAAGGGTTTGGTTGACTCTGTAGGTAACGCACCCCTTGTAGGCACACTATCTTCAGCTACAACTTCAGTAGGACTGTGGTTTGGTAATGACGATTTCAATTTAGATTTTAATGCTGTTCTAGAAATCTTTGATGGAGCTACTTTACTTGGCTCAGTTAGCGTTCTAAGCAATGCTAATGACTATGCAGATCAATTTATTGGTTTGAGCAGTGATGTTGCATTCGATAGTTTCCACATTTACTACCAGCGTCCAAATGCTGCCGGCCTTAGTGTCTATATTGATGATCTTTATCTAGCATCTACTTCTGTTCCTGAGCCAGCTACACTTACCCTTCTAGGGTTAGGATTAGCAGGTATTGGCTTCTCAAGAAAGAAAAAGACTGCTTAATTAGCACTCTATTCTAGTAAAAAAACCTCAGTGATATTTTTACCGAGGTTTTTTTATGCTTTAAGTATTTTTGAAAATACATTCCTATATTTTTTTGAGATTGTATCCTCTAATTTATTTTCCTTTTATAAGATTTACTGCAAATTTTTTGCTTATCATGGGTTACCTTTTATTTATCAGCAGCACCATTCACTGGCACACTAATAGGCTTCACTAATAACCCTTCTTCAAACTCATGGCAAAAATATGCTAATTCAGCAATTGTCCGGTGGTAAGTAAATCGCATTACCCGAGCGCAGCCATCGCTAATTTCATATATTGATGCAGCGCCAAGTCCTTCAAGGTCTTCGTCTAAATCAACTCCCCATGATAATGAAAATTCCTTTAGAGACTGGTTCTTAGCCGCTTCAAGTTGTAGTTGAATAGCTGAAGAAATATGTTGAAACTGCCGAATGAACTCAATATTTCGTTCTACCGTATTCCTCATAGCAATTTCATAATTTTCAGGTCGTGCATCTTCCTCATCTTCTAGTAAGCCCTTCAACTGTTGAAGATAGAAGTAATGAGCGTTCCAAAAATCTTTTAATAAACCAAACTGCCTAAGAGACCCATATAACATGGTAATATTTTGCTTAATAGCAGGAGATCCTTTTCTTATTGCAAATTCGATACGTTGTGACATAAAGGTGTCGAATTCTTTAACTAATTGCGCATCTGATAATTTCAACGCATTACTTTTTAATTTAAGCTCTGTATTAACGTCGCGAAGGTCAACTGAACTTAGTCCAAATTCATTCGGATCTATTTGATAACCTGCTTCTATATAAGCACTCGCCAAATGAAGAGTTACCAGCTGATTATGTTGCTCCCAATAGGCTTTTACGAGTGACTCTATGGACTGGTATGTGTTGGATAGTCGAGTAATTACTAAGGCTAGGTCGTCAACATTGTTATCGGAAAACGTGAGACTCATTAGTCTCATTGAAAAAAGGCCTCCGAAGTAACTGTCTAAAGAGCTTTCTGATTGAGTTTGCCTAGTAGTAACCCCTAGTATTTCAGAAAATGGTTTTACATACTGTTCTGGCGAATCAATGCCCCACCGATTAAATTGGCGAAGTGTTACAATCTTGCTTAGTTCCTCAAATCTTGGTATCAGTTCTGATGCTGGGAAATCATGCTCCCATACTGCTTCAAATTTTTGTAAATCCGCGTGTTTGATTCGGTTATTATCTGCGGGGTGTGTGTCCCATACATTTGTTTGGTCTTTTTCCATCTGGTACTGGATTGAATCAATATCATCAGTGGTTAGTTGAGCTGCAATTGTGACAATTGCAGCGGGCATATTTTCAATTAGATGCCCCTCATTCCAGGCTCTTCGGCCGATTTCATATGAGCGATGGTCTGCTAACCCCATTTTTCTTAACTCGATTGCCGTTTCCCTAAAAGTACTGCTACCAGAAATCCAGCATTCATACCGGTCGGCATCGTACTCCATTTCACGAGACATCCAACGAGTGGCCCGCAAATTAAAAAGAAAAAGGTATTTGAGAATGAATCGGGTAACTTTAATCATTAACTGTGCGCCCATTATTCCTACATTAAGAATAAATATAGATGCATTCTCATTCCATTTTTCCAGCCTACTATCCCAGGCATCCTCATCAAATGCACGGCTCGCCATCCACTGGTTTGCAGTATTAACAATATAGTTGGCAATCATCGCATTACGTTGTCTAAAGTGACCAAATTCATGTCCGAGAACTCCAACTAGCTGTCTGCTATTTAACCCCGCAAGTAAAGGAAGCCCTACTGTTAATGTTAGATCTCCCTTTAGCAGGCTAATAAATCCATTTCTAGGTGCAACAAATGCGTTAACGTCACTGTTAACATAAATGTGCTTTGGGCTGGGTAGCCCCATGCTTTCAGCTAATGTGTTGATTAGATGGTAAAACCGATAATGCTTTTTTTTATTCAGCTCCAAGTCGTTTTGTTTTTTGTATGTGGAAAAAAAAGGTTTAATCAGAAAAAGTGTAAAAATGAAAAAAATAAGAAGAGGCAACAATAAAAAAATAGCCTGATTTGCACCGCGAACATTTGTTTCTAGCCATCCAGGTATGTTTAAGCCATACCATGTAGTAAACCCCAGCGCTGAAATGACTAAGGTCAAATAAATAAGTGGAGCGATTAGACTCAAAAGGCTAACAGTGAGCACTCCTAACTTGTACTTGAGCGAGATGGGTAGCTTAGGTATTTGGTCATAAAAAGTATTGGAAATTAACTCTGTTAACTCCTTAGACCGCTTCTTTTCTTTTTCACGTTTACTGAGTAGGGCATCTTTGTGGGCTTTTTCTGAGGAGGAAGAACGTTTAATTATTATTCCCACCCCAAGAGTAATAAATGTTTTTTTATATCGAGTTGCTTCATCTTTTGTAACTGATTTTCTTAATAATGTTCCTGCCAAAAGAACCCGTTTCACGCGTTCAGGAGACAGCTTTAATTTCATCTCTAGGCTGCTTTTAACCTCTTCAATCGAGCGTGAACTCTCTATATATCCATCTGAGATAACATCAAATTGTTCTAATACTCCCAACCTGAAACTCCTAAAATTAAACTGTGGTTGTAATTCTTATTACCTGTAATAAAGCAGAGGGCTTTATGGCACGCTTGGGCTCCCCAAGGGCACCGGGTTGATACTAGACCTGTACGCTCTCGAGCTCGGTGATTTTATTTGCGCCAATAGTTATTCGCAGCGGCTATGGTAGAAAACTCGGTAGCTACAACTTGACCAATACTAATAAGCATAGCGGGGTCATTGGCATAAATGCCACGCATTTCATTGCGTGCGGCCTCATCGGGTTGTGTTGCTTTAATAATAAGCCTTGATAATTTAACGGCTAAAGCTCGACCTTCTTCAGGGGTATCAGTAATGAGCGTGTTGTTAGGGATTAGAGTGGTTGTCATAAATATCCTTTGGGTTATAAGTAGATGATGTGAATTGTTTTTATGTATATAAATATATCAGACTTATACATGTAAAAATATTATCTCAAACTGCCATATTAAGGTTAGTGGGTAAGAGCCAAGGTCTCCAGTGCTCGTTCAATGCGTCCACAGAATATAGGCATGTTAAATTCCTTTCAGTGCTTATTTTTTGATTAAAACTCAGCGATAAAGCTTTAAAATTACTTTACCCTTGTAGTTGGGGTGTTATGCTGATGTTATTAGTTCAAATAGTTATTTTATTTTTCACATTAAGGACATTAATTTATGAAAAAAACCACCCCTTTAGGGATCCTACTTTCAGTGCTGGCGTTCTTGATTTTAGCCTCAGGTTCAGCGTTTTCAAAATCGCAAAACAATGGGCGTGATGGCGAAGCGAAGCTAGATAGTCGTATAGAGCAATGGGTGCAAAAAACTTGCGGTGAAGACGTTGCTTGTGTAGAAAAAAAACGCGCTCACTATATAGATCGTATGGAGAAGTATAAAGCGCATGTGCAGAAAAAATGCGGAGATGATGCCGTCTGTAGGCAAGAAGTGCGTGCAAAATATATGGAACGAAAAGCAAAAAAGGAAAAACGTATTGCTAAGCACTGTGGTGATGATGAAAAGTGCCGTGATGAGTTGCGTGAAAAATATAATGAACGCATGACGGACGCACGAAAAAAATGTGGTGAAGATAAGGCGTGCTGGGAACGATTTTATGAGGACAATAGACCTGCGACGCACTAGATACCAAGCTTTACATAAAAATAATGGAATTTTTATCACCTAGGAGCTTTACTTAATAAGTTATTCAAAAAACGATAAAAAGGTGGCATTTATTCGTTTATTTTTTTTACTGTTTCTTGTTTTCTGCAGCTCGCTTAGCACTCATACTGTTGCAGAGACTTCGCCACGCCTCGATGTTAGTGCTCACCAATCAAGGGTTATGACCCTAGATAAAGACTTATTGAGTCAGGAGGTAGGTTTGTACCTCGATTATGTAGAAGATTCAGGTGGTTGGTTTAAAATTGACTCCCTTCTTGATCAAACAGACCTTCCTTGGCTTGAGAGTACAAAACAGACACCTAATTTCGGGTATTCAAGCAGCACTTACTGGTTTCGCCTTTCTCTACACAATAAATTACCGAATGCTGAGTCACGATTTTTAGTGATAGATTACCCTCTGCTTGATCAGATAGATTTCTACAGTGTGAAAAATGGTGTCATTGTTGATCGTTATTTAACGGGAGATACCGTTCCATTTTCCCAGCGCCCTCTAGCGCACCGAAATTTTGTATTTCCGATCAACTTAGCGGCAAACGAAGCGCTTGAAATATATCTCAAAGTTAAAAGTAATGGTTCTGTTCAAGTACCTATAATGCTTTGGAAAAAACAAGCTTTCTTTTTAGCAGACCAAGCGGAGCTTATTCGTAAAAGTGTTTTTTACGGTGTTCTTCTGGTGATGATGCTGTTTAATTTATTCTTATTCTTCTCTTTGAGAGAAGCACCTTATATTTACTATGTGATGTTTGTGTTTTCGTTTTTACTGACACAAACGGCCATGCATGGTGTTCTGTTTCAATACCTATGGCCATCCTTTCCGGTAGTACAAGAGATGGCTATATTAATTGCTGTGCCTGGCTGCGTACTATTCACCTCATTATTTAGTCGTAGCTTTTTATCTTTAGCCCATTATGCGCCTCGTATGGATCTGTTTTTTAAAGTGTCGGCGTTTTTGGGCTTTGTGAATATCATTGCCGCCTTTGTTTTGCCGTATCGAATTGTTACTACGAGTTCAGTACTCATGGTGGCGGTGGTCAGCATTGGTTGTATATTTATTGGGCCTTATTTGTGGCGGAAAGGGCATAAAATTGCTCGCTTTTTTACCATAGCATGGATGTGCATGGTTTTTTCGACAACCGTGTTGGCACTCAGTAAATTTGGCTTAATCCCTTATAGCTTCTTTACTGAAAATGGTTTGCAGTTTGGTGCGGCGCTCGAGGCCGTATTGCTATCTTTTGCTTTGGCAGACAGGCTGAACAGAGAACGAAAGAACCGTTGGTTGGCGCAGCAGAAAATGCTGTCAGAAGTGCGTCAGCGTCATCAAGTAGAAGAGACAATGATTTATGATGCGACTCATAATAATCTTACAGGTTTACCTAACCGAACCTTTTTGGAAAGTCGTTTCAGTGAACTAATGAAGGACGGCTTATTTGATGATAAGGGGGTTTCACTTATTTTAGTGCATTTTGATCGTTTTCATGAGGTCAATAAAACCCTGGGGCACATACGAGCTGATCAGTTGCTCAATATTATTTGTTTGAAAATTAACAATAAAGTTCAACATTTGGATGGTTTAATTGAAATAGAGCAGGGAGAACGGCAGTTATATGGTGTCGCGGTTGTTGAAGGTGTTTCCATTGCTTTGTTGATTGATCGTAGTAAGAATGACCACATACGTGAATCAGCTAAAGAAATCGTAAACGCATTGATTTCTCCTATAGAGTATGACGGTTTGGCTATTGATGCAGGTGCTGCAGTAGGTATAGCGCATTACCCTAAACATGGCGATGATATTGATACGTTGCTCAGCTATGCAATGATTGCGATTGATGTTGGTTTGAATCAAGGGAATAGAGTAACGGAGTATTCCGACGAAATTAACCCCTATAATGCGCGCCGCTTAACCTTAATGGGCGACTTAAGGAAAGCGATTGCTGAGGATACTCTGGAACTCTATTTTCAGCCACAAGTTTGTTGTAAGCAGAATAGAGTGACGGCCGTAGAGGCGCTGTTGCGTTGGAATCATTCACAGCATGGTTTTATTCCACCTGATGAGTTTATTCCTATAGCGGAGAAGACCGGCACTATCAACATGGTCACCGAGTGGGTGCTGGATAAAGCCGTAGAAAAAGTAGCTGAGCTAAACAGTCAAGGTTATTTGATTGCTGTGGCGGTAAATATCTCAGCGGTAAACCTAAAGGAAAAACATTTTCCTATTATGGTTAAGTCAGTGTTGACCAAATATGGCGTTAACCCACAGTTGCTAGTGTTAGAAGTGACTGAAACAGCAATGATGGAAGACCCTGAAAATGCGTTATTGATATTAACCACGCTAAACCATATTGGTGTAAGACTATCGATAGATGACTTTGGAACAGGGCATTCATCTTTATCATATATTAAAAAGTTACCTGTACATGAAATTAAAATTGACCGTTCTTTTGTGATGGATATGGATCAAGAAGAAGATGATTCAATAATCGTGAAGACAACGGTAAATATGTGCCATGATTTAGGTTATGAGGTTGTTGCAGAGGGCGTTGAAACTCACAGCTCTTGTGACACTCTAAAAGAGATGGGGTGCGATTATCTACAGGGTTATTATCTAGCTAGGCCGAAGCCTTTTGGTGAGCTATTAGTTTGGTTAGATGAATCCCCTTGGAGTCTTAATAGGAATAACTATGAAAAAATTAAAAAATGAGGCTCAGTTAGTTAAAGAGGCAATTCGAGTCGGTTCTATTTATGTAGAGAAACGTGGTGTTTGTAAATTTGAAGCAACAGATTCAGCGAAAAAAAAGTCAGAATATATCTATCGTTTATTAGTTCATGACAAGCAAGTACAAGCATTGCCAAAAGAACAGGAAAATGAACCCAGTATCAAGCACAAGCTGGCGATCTGGTTGCAAAAGCAGCTACCTGAAGAGCATCCCTTATTGAATTAGAAGCGATTTCAAAATTTTATGCTGTATTTTAAAGCACTTTCTTTAAAATGCGAACTAGAATAGTCTCTATTTAATTAAAATACTATTTAGAGAGGCTTGTATGACCGTTAGAAAATCCGTAAATCGTGAAATGTTTGATGATGTAATGGTGCCTAATTATGCTCCAAGTTACGTTATACCTGTTCGAGGAGAAGGTGCTAAGTTATGGGATCAAAATGGAGATGAGTATATAGATTTTGCTGGAGGTATTGCGGTTAACGTACTAGGTCATGCGCATCCTGTTTTGGTTGGTACGCTTAAAAGCCAAGGTGAAAAATTATGGCATTTAAGCAATGTATTAACTAATGAGCCCGCTATTCGTTTAGCTCAGCGTCTTACAGAACTTACTTTTGCAGAGAAAGTGTTTTACGCAAATTCAGGTGCAGAAGCCAATGAAGCCGCCTTAAAGTTGGCTAGACGCTATGCTTGGGAATATTTTCCTGCGGATAAAAATAATGGCGTTGAGAAAAACGAAATTATTGCTTTCAATAATAGCTTTCATGGCCGAACACTGTTCACTGTCTCGGTAGGTGGGCAAGCAAAATACCGTGAAGGGTTTGAGCCAGTGCCAGGTGGCATCAGTCATGTTGATTATAATGACCTTGATGCACTGGCCGTTAAAATATCGGACAAAACCTGTGCGGTCATCATGGAACCCATTGAAGGTGAGGGTGGTATTGTTGCTGCGACTCAAACCTTTATTGAAGGTGTAAGAGCGCTTTGTGATAAACATAACGCTCTGTTAATTTTTGATGAAGTTCAAACCGGCGTAGGCCGTACGGGGGCATTTTATGCCTATATGAATTATGGTGTTACGCCTGATATTTTGACTACCGCTAAAGCATTAGGGGGAGGGTTTCCTATTGGAGCAATGCTGACCACTACGGATATTGCTAAAAGCTTGGTAATTGGAACCCATGGAAGCACCTATGGCGGAAACCCTCTTGCTTGTGCCGTTAGTGAGGCCGTAGTCAATATAGTATCCGACCCTACGGTGCTTGAAGGGGTTAAAAAGAAGAATTTATTGTTTGTAGATGGTCTGATGGCCATTAATGAGAAATATAATATTCTTGATGAGGTACGTAGTGCTGGTTTATTAGTAGGAGCCGTGTTAAATGAGCAATGGCAGGGGAAGGCTCAAGACTTTCTAATGGCAGCTCAAAATGAAAAACTAATGGTGTTAGTTGCAGGCCCTGATGTTGTGCGCTTTACTCCGTCGTTGATTATTACAGATGATGAAATAAAAGAAGGGTTAGCTCGCTTTGAACGTGCCGTAGCCACCCTTGTTAGCTAGCTAATGCAAGGTGCTTTGTTCAGTGGTTTTATTAGGTGCACTCATATCTACTAACCGAAGCATTAAGCCTGCTCGCTGGCCTGGGCCAACTTTACTATTGGGAAATACAATGTATTCATCCTGGCCTTGTACTCGGTAGTTTTGTTCTTTATCTTCCCAGACTACGCTACCCACTGGGAGCTTTGTGAAATTATTAATATCTTCGGGAATATGTAATACAAAATCGTTCCCAGTATTAATAATTTCATGACTGGCAACAAAGCATTGAACCCGATGCTCGGCATGCCTAGGTGCGGGCCAGCCACCTTTTAGTCGTGTTCTTAAATTTTCAGTTAATGCATTGTATCGCCTTAACTCGTTTTGACCAAAGGGCTGAACTTTACCTAGCTCAACGGTAAAGCTTTCAGCGCCAAAATTGACGGCGGTATGAGATGAAAATGTAGTTGCATGTGTTGTCTGAAATAGAAATGCACTGACACCGCTAAAGGCTAAAAACTGAAGTTGCATGGGATTTGTCGTACGACCTGGAATAAAAGGGTATCTGGCAAATTTCTCGATAACAGAATTTCGGATAGTCATGTGGAAATCATAGTGATTAATATTATGGGTGCCTTCTGAAAAATCAGCTACGCTCTGTTCTATTAGCGCAGCTCTTTGCCCATCTACTGAATTACAATATGCTGTTTTTACATGGGTGCCACAAAATAAATAATCCATATTATGTTCTATAAAGCGCTTACCACTTACCATGGCTTCAGGATTTCCAAAAATAAATAGGGTCGGGGTTTTTACTGGATACAGGCCCTCGATGACTTCGTTAATTAGGGTGTTACAAAACTCAATCGGTGCTGTTTCATTACCATGAATACCCGCAGAAAGAATGAGTTTTGGCGGCTCAACGGTTGTGTTTTTATTAACCGGCACAAGCTCTAGTACACCTAAGGCATGGAGAACAATTGAGGTTCCGTCGGTTAGCTGTACTGAACGTTGCTCTACTTTTTTACTTGCGTTTTTAAGCGTATGGCTTAGAAAATCAATATTTGAACCAAATAATGCTTCTTGTATTGTCATGGTGCCTCCAAATGTGGGGGCGCTGAGTGCACCGGTTCACTTGATGTATGAATTCTTTCTATCAGATAATAATAGCTAATAAATCGAATTTAGCTCTGTTTGTTGAGAATAGAAATAAGATGTTTTTATGGGGGCTATATCGATGTTAATTTTGAGTATTTGAGCTATATTATTAAATATGTTGTAGCGAAATTAGATGCGTAAATTTATCTGCGGAGAAATACTAAGAGTGTTGATTAGAATAATTACACTCTCCATATTGCTGACTCTAGGGTCGCTGTGTTGGGGGCTCGATATTCATTCTGTCAGCAGTAATGAAGATTTAGGTCGCTGGGTTTCTTATATTGAATTCAGCGAAAATGATGATGAGTCAGAGAGTTACGATTTAGAGTTTGTTTCAAAGTTAGGTCGCGATCAATGGTATAAACAAGAGGGGCGGCGGGTTAATTTTGGCTATTCAAACGATACCTTTTGGTTTAAGCAAACCTTAGTAAATAACAGAGGCTATCCAAGTAGAAAGCTATTAAAAATTGGTTATAGTGTTTTGGACTATATTGATGTTTATATAGTAAGAAATACAGCCGGTAGTGAACATTATAGCCTTGGCGATAAACTAAATTTCAATAATAGGGTTATCCAAAATAGACATTTCCTTATTCCTTTGAGTTTTGAAGAAAATGAATCTTTAGTTTTATACCTGCGGATAAAAACAAACAGCTCGGTTCAGTTACCTCTTTCCTTGTGGGAGCCTGAAGAATTTTATCAGGTCGACCAAGTTAGAATGCTCTTTCATGGGGTTTATTTTGGTATCGCCCTGATCATGATTATCTACAATTTGTTTGTGTATCGAGCGGTGGCTGAAAAATCTTACTTATATTATGTTGCTTGCATTACCTGTATGTCGCTATTTCTTGCCTCCCTTAATAGCCTCACGTTTCAGTATATTTGGCCAACATCAACGTGGTGGAATGATCAGTCTATTGTATTCTTTCTTAACGGGGTGGTGCTTTTTGGTGGGCTTTTTACTATTGAATTTTTATCTATTAACCGAGTGACAGAACGAGCGTTAAATCGCTTTATTTTACTGCTTAGTGGAGGTGGAGGTATTTTGATGCTGCTTTCACTAGGGTTACCTTATCAGTTAGTGATACGGCCTACCATTTATGTTGCTACGACCGCATGTATTTTGCTTATTTTGGTCGGATCTTATCGTTGGTTAAAAGGCGATATTTCGGCGCGTTATTTTACTGTTGCCTGGTTTTCATTATTAGTAGGTGGCATCGTACTGGCTTTTAATAAATTCACCTTATTACCACAAAATGTATTTACCGAAAATGCGACTCAAATTGGTTCGGGTATTGAGATTATTCTGCTATCACTGGCTTTAGCCGATAGGTTGTATCAAGAAAAACTTAAGACTTTTATTGCACAGAAAGAAGCGAATGTCATGCTTGAACAACGGGTTCAGGAGAGAACTATTGAACTTGAAGAACTGAATGATCGTTTAATGGAGTTAAGCAGTATTGATGCTTTAACAAAATTAAAAAATAGAGGGTTTTTTGAAGAGACCTTTCAAAAAGTATTCGAGTCAGCTTTTCGTTATCAAAGACCTTTATCATTACTGGTTATTGATATCGACTACTTTAAAAATATTAATGATAAACATGGCCATCAGTCGGGTGATTATTGTTTGAAAATGGTATCGGAAACACTTAGGGAGTTAATTTCACGCCCCCAAGATCTTGTTGCTCGGTATGGTGGTGAGGAATTTGTTGTTTTGCTACCAGAAACACCTAGTGATGGTGCATTGCAAGTGGCTGAAAAACTACGTAAAAAAATTGAAGATACGCCTTACTTAATATCTGAGATTGAGCTTAATTTAACGGTTAGTATTGGTGCCATTTCATTGATTCCTGATGCAGATGGAAAACGTAAGGATATGTTTGATCGAGCAGACGTAGCACTTTATAAAGCAAAAAAAGAAGGACGAAATAGGGTGGAAATTGCACTGTAAGTTAATGTAAAACTCACTTAGAATAATCATATGGCCTACAGAATATTACAAACTAAGTTATATATGCCCACGACGAGCAACCTTGTGCCAAGGTGCTCCCTGTTAAGTAAGTTGGATAATTACTCTAGCAATAAAATCACCATAGTCACGGCGCCTGCTGGTTATGGTAAATCGACGCTTGTATGCCTTTGGCTGCAAAAAAGTAATTTGGATTACAGTTGGTTTTCGATTGATGAGAAGGATAATTCTCCTGCGGTATTTTGGGCATATTTTTGTGAAGGTTTAAGGAAGTATGATAACGAGCTTGCACAAAAGGCGGCGTTATTACTTCAGCAGTCAGATAAAATTGATTACTGTGAATTTGTTGATTGGTTGCTTGAGACCTTAATAAAATTAACCCGAAAAAGAAACAGGCCTCCTAAACTTGTTATTGTCCTTGATGACCTTCATTGCATTTCAAATAAACCACTTATTGAATCTATAAATAGATTTATCGATTATATGCCTCAATGGGTTTACATTGTGGCTACATGTAGACAAATTCCTGACCTTTCTGTTTCGCATCGAAGGTCCAAGTTACAACTCAATCTTATAACCCGTAATGAACTCGCGTTTGATATTGATGAAACGTCTAGTTTTCTATATCAGAAACTAATGCTAAAACTTGAAAAAGAGCAACTAACAGAGTTATATCGACAGACCGAAGGGTGGGCTGCGGCAGTGCAACTGAGTGGCTTATCTATCAAAGCGGGTAGTTGTGTTAATAATAGCATTTTAGCTCAAGACGACTTGCTATCAGATTTTCTTTTTGAACAGGTTTTTCATCAACTAGATAGTCAAATAAAAGAGATTCTTTTAAGCATGTCGGTGGTTCCAAGGTTTTGTGCCGAGCTTTGTAATGCACTTAATGACTTTAACCAAGGCAGAAAAATAATTGATCAATTGTTAGATGCTAATTTGCTGCTGGTTTCTTTGGATGATGAGGGTAAATGGTTTAGGTTTCATGCTTTGTTTCAAGAATGGCTTTTAGGGTATCTTGAAAATGAAAGCAGCCATAAATTAGTGAAATTAAGAGATAATGCAATTCAGTGGTTAGATGCAAATCAATTTTACGATGAAGCGCTTGAAATAGCATTGTTGAAAAAAGATTGGGAGTGGTCAAGTTTATTATTTTCAAAGGCTTACTCAACGTTATCGCAGCTTCACAGCACAAGAGAAGCTGAGCATATTCTTAAACTCTTCCCGGCGTCTATCATTGAATCTAGACCGCAATTAGCATTAGCTAAAGCCATTTTTCATTTTGCGGTATTCCAATATAATGAGGCTAACGACTATCTAACGTTGGTTGATCACAAGGTTGAAGAGGCCAAAAGTAAATTTGCTTTAACGTCTTTTAGTGATTACTCAGAATATGGACTTAATAATCAGAATGACTTTTTTGCTATAGAGGGAGCATCTAAATTTATACGGAGCCATATGGCTCGTTTTAGCGGCGACACTCAGTTGGCCAGCAGCCTTTGTGATGAGATTCTGAGAGACTCTAGCTTTGATGATCCTCGGCTCTTGTGTTGGTGTTATTGCGGCTTGTCTGCAGACAATTTTCTTAATGATGAAATGCTTGTTTGTATTGATTATGCCTATAAAAGTTTATCAGCTGCAAAGCAGGTGGGAGATGGGCACTGCGTTATTGCCAGTTTAAACTGGCTTTTATCTGCATTATTGCATAACGGTAAACCACAATTAGCAGAAAAAATTGCCTTAGAAAATCTTGCATGGCTTAAAGAGCAGGCTATGGAGTGCTTGCCTGATATAGGTGTTTTATATAGTCACTTAATGTCATTGCAGCGTGAGCTTAACAAATTGGATGAAGCTTGGAATACATATCAAATTCTACAACGTCATAAGGCCGATAGAACTGACCCCAGAAATAATATTAATGGTAAGTATATTGCCAGTATTCAATTATTTGCCTCCTGCAATCAAGTAGACGAAGCGCTTGAGTTAACAACGGAGTTGGAAAGCTATATAAAATCAAATTTCGGCGCTCAAAAATATGTAGCTGGATTTGATGTCTGTAAGGTTTATGCGGGCTTACAATTAAAGAAAGGTAAATTCCAAACATTATTACAATGGACAAAGGAGCAGTCAGAGCAATCTGGTATTTGGCGTTATCAATATGAAAATGAAAGGTTGTTCTATTCCATCGTTAATATGATAAAAGGTAATGATGTACTGGCCTTGCTAGATAATATCGAAGCCGTTTCAGAGCGCAGAGGTGTAACAAAGCGTGTCATTGAGACCTACTTGATTAGGGCTCAGTTTTTTGTCTTTAAAGGGGACCAAGTAAAGGCCAAATTGGCATTTTTTAAAGCATTGGAATTAAGTGCTTCTTGTGACTTCGTTAGTTTAATGATTGATGAAGCTAGCGTTATAAAGCCATTGTTAAAACTCGCAATTACTGAAAATATTGCTTCTGAATATTGTCATAATTTGCTTCATGAAATTAAAAAAAGAGAGAGCCTGCTTGCCGATAAGATTAATGCTGCCGGTAACGACAAGTTAATGGTCAAAGAAAACTTGGTAAGTGCTTTAACTCCGCGTGAAGTAGATGTACTAAGGCTAATAGGAAAAGGTTATACGAATAAAGAAATATCTGAGCGCTTATCGCTTGCAGCGTCAACGGTAAAAAGTCATTTAAATAATATCTATAGTAAGCTTAATGTAAAGCGACGAACGGAAGCACTGATAAAATCAAGAGAGTTAGAGCTTTTGTAAGTGGGAGTAAGCTATTAGCGCACCATGTACATCGTTGGTGTGCTAATAGGTCTTGAGATTAGTGTCCGTAAATATCCAGATTTGCCTGTAGGCTTAGATCAGTAATATAAACATCACCTATAGTAGGGGTGGAGCCAAATGTAATGTTTGTCAGGTCCATATCGCCAGACGCATCCGTAATATTAACCATTAGCCCTTTATTTATGCTGGGGTTGGCACCAATATCCATTTGTGCATGAAAAAATGACACTGACTCGCCTGTGGCTGAATTGTCATAAACAAGTACATCATTACCCCTGCGATTGTGAATCTTAAAATCAAAGGATGTTCCAATAAAGTCCATTGTTGCTTTGCCATTTGTAACTTCTAAATAGCTGTTAATATTTAAATTATTACTAGAGCCATCAATGACAATGTCAATAGGACCAACATAACCGGAAATAACGACATCTGACATTAGCGTTGTTCCGGAGTTAGATGCACCATCTCCTGCTTGTAAAGTACTTGCTCCTAAAGATACCCTATCTGTATAGGCACCAAAGTCAATTAATTCACTTTGATCTATGGCATCAATTCCAACGACCAAGTCACCATCTTTAATGGATACTGCTGTCTCCCCGTGTGTTCCTTGATTATTTACTGAAGCAATTAAGTTTGGGTTGTTCAGTTTATTGAGCCCCCAAGCACTTTGTAAGGCTGCAGAATCTGAGGCGTCACCAGCTACATCAACAGTCAACTTTATATTGTCGAGCATCATTCCGTGTGTAACGGCTTGTCCATTCTTAGTTTGAGCTAGACCTGCGCCCCCAAGTCCGGTTTCCCCCATAAAAATGTAACCGCCGTCTTTGTAAGCAATTTCTCCAATGGATATATTTGCATTATTTATTTCGATGGTTAAACCCGCTTGACCAGTCATTTGGCTCATTGTGCTGTCGTCTAGTGCTTTTAGTTCAGCGTTTGCTCCATTTGAAATAGCGGTGATTGCGAGCGTTAATATAATTTTTTTCATGTTTTTCATTTTAGTATTCCCTACTAGTATGGAAAAAGGCTTTTTTAGCAGGAATAAGATTAAAATATTTAGGGTGGGGCTAGACCAAACAAAAGGTGGGGAAGGTAGAATTAGTTTGAGACCCAGTTCTCAGTAATGATACCGACTCACTTTGTCTGAATGACCAAAAGGTCTACCGTCCTAAATGCACTCAATGCCCTGTTAGAAGCCAAACTCTATTTTTGGGCTTAGATACCGATGTTTTAGATGGTGTTTTGTCCCGATTACCAATTATAGGGTTAATGCTGAGCTTCCTGTAGATGATGATCTCTTATTACGTTCTTTAATTATCATTATTTGAAAGTGATTTTTTGGATAGGAATCCAGAATATGAGATTAGTCATATGATGAGCTAGGCAAGCAACAAACTGGATGATAATGGGTACTTGGCTTGTACTAGCCTATATAGGTATGATGGGTTATTAGGTTTCAGAGTTAAGCTAAATATAAAAAAGAGGGTAATTTATGAAGAGTAAAATAGTGGTTATGTTATTGGCTGCGGGTTTCATGCCATCGGTATTTGCAGATAATATATGTAAGGAAGTAGATGCTAATGGTTTAGAAACGTTTATCGATTGCGCTAATGCTGCTAAGGGTGCAGAGCCTGTGAAATTAGAAAAGCCGAATATCGCCAACATGCCAAAAGCGCCAGAAATATCAACAGTGCCTAGTGCTCCGGTTCAAAATGAAAAGCCTAAGACGCCCCCCAAAGAAGCAGATGAAATTGTACCGTTGGAAGGAAATAACGTTTATATAGAAGGCGGTTCAAGAAATAATGTGCATCGTAGACCTATCCCAACGCCTTTGCCCGCAACACCTTTGCCTGCAAGGCCTAGACCAAGACCTGCTGTGAGATGATCTGATTTTAGGTATAATCACGGCCTTATTAAAGCAATCTGGAGCGTCACATGCTGAAAGCCCTCTTCCTCGATATGGATGAAACCCTCTGCGACACGCGTGGCGCAAATGATAAGGCTCAACAGTTGATGGGCGAAGCAGCAAAGCAGCGCTTTGAGGCAGTCGATGGTCAGCGTTTTGCTAGCGAATATGTGACGGGTATTTATCGAGAGTGGTCTGATGAGCAGTGTAAGCGTTATATGCCGATTATTGAAACTCAAAGTGAGGGTGCATTCCGTTTACAGTTGATTCGTGATTTATTGGCGGCACAGAATGTTGATGAAGTGAGTGATGATGATGCAAAAGCATTACAGGATAAATTTGATGCTGACCGTCTTGAGGCATTCACTTTTTATCCAGGTATTGCTGATTTTTTAACACATGCGCGCAAACTATTTACTTTGGTGGTCATTACTAATGGCCCCGAGTTTTCGCAAGTACCCAAAGTAGACGCGGTTAATATGGCTGATTATGTCGACCATATTATTATTGGCGGTCAAGAGCCAGAGCAAAAACCTTTCTCTTCGATTTTCGAAAAAGCACTTAAGTTAGCAGGTTGTGGCGCTCATGAGGCTATTCACGTAGGTGATAGCTTAGCAGCTGATATAGCAGGTGCTCACAATAGTGGTATTACCTCGGTTTGGATTCAACATCAGCAGCCTTTGGATGCCGAGTTGGGTATTAACCCTCATCATACGGTTCTTCATCCTAGTGAAATCCCAGCTTTGATTCTTGATTTATACGAGAGTTAATACCTAAACAGCGCGACCATTAAAAACAATATAGATATGACGTTTTTAATTACGACCCCAACGCAGGAAAGCGGGGCTTAAATGACAGGCATAAAAAAACCTGAACATCGTGAGATGATCAGGTTTTTAGAATAATGGTGCCCGGACGCGGAATCGAACCACGGACACGAGGATTTTCAATCCTCTGCTCTACCGACTGAGCTATCCGGGCAACGGGGCGTATTAGACTAGTTATGAGGTTTTTAGTCAAGAGTTAATCTTAAAAAATAATCAATAATTTATCATTTGATGATTATTTATTCAGGGTTGCTGTTCTCTTGAGGTACAAAACCTTCAATGACATCAATATCTTCATTATTGAAGAACTTATCCATTTGTTCTGCTAAATAGACACGGTCTTTTGGCTCCATCATGCTAAGGCGTTTTTCGTTAATTAGCATGGTTTGCTTGCTTTGCCATTCTGCCCAGGCTTTTTTTGATATGTTGTCATAAAGGTATGCACCCTTTTGCCCCGGCATTGGTGGCATATCCATGCCTTCTAGTTCTTCTTTGTGCTTAACGCAAAAAATAGTACGACTCATCAAGGTTACCTTAGTATGGAGCGGGAACATGGGTCCTGATAGCTTACCTCAGGACAGCGTAGAGGTGATTAATATAGAAAATATAGTACCGCTCTTTTGGAAAAGTGGCTATAGCTATGAAGAGTATTAGAATTATTAGTGCTTGAACTTGAAAAACAAGAGAATAGCTACTGTAATAACACATACAATGTAGAAAAATTGAAGGTTAATGAATGAAAGTGCTGCTAGTTGATGATTCTCCTGTAGATAGGGTGATATCAGAGGCTTTTTTGTTGGAACTTGGGCATGAAGTTATTCTTGGCGAAGATGGCCTACAGGCCTTAGAGCTCTACCGTGAGCATCATCCGGATATTATTCTTATGGATGAGGTTATGCCTATTATGCGCGGTCATGAGGCTGCCAGAGCTATTCGTGAGTTCGATGATGATTGGGTGCCTATTATTTTCCTAAGTGCTCGCTTTACGGCTGAAGATATTGCCGCGGGCATTGATGCGGGTGGGGACGACTATCTTGCTAAGCCACTAGACCAAACAATCCTTGCTGCCAAAATGAAGGCACTAGGGCGTATTGCTAGCATGAGACAGAAGCTACTGGAAGTGTCTAGTGAGCTTGAGCTAGCTAATGTTGAATTGCAGAGACAGGCTGACGTAGATGGCCTAACCAGTTTGGCCAATCGTCGGTATATGGATCGGTTTTTATCTCATGAAGTCGCTCGATGTGCCCGCAGCAAGCAACCGCTTTCGGTCATTATGTGTGATATTGATGAGTTTAAACTTTATAACGACCACTATGGTCACTTAAAGGGAGATGACTGTATAAAGTTGATTGCTGAGCTACTGGCTTCCCGAACACGTAGGGCAACAGACCTAGCGGCGCGTTATGGCGGAGAAGAGTTTTCAATTATTCTTCCTGATACGACGGAGGGCGATGCGCTTAAGCTTGCTCATAGTATTAGGGGCGCAGTTGAAGAGCTTAACATTGCACATGAGAAGTCTTCTGTGACTGATCATGTGACGCTTAGCCTTGGTGTTTTCAATGCTACGCCTTCTCATATTTTAAGGGGGGCGGATTATCTTAATTTTGCAGATAAAGCCCTTTATCATGCAAAGCAGAGTGGGCGTAATAAAGTCGTTGCCTATAGTGATATGGAGGCTTAAAGCCTTAGACCTCCAGGTTCTTCAGCGTATTAAGGTATTGCCTTATTGGCGCTGCCATGCCAAGTTTCTGGTGACTCTTTCCGCTAAACCAATCAGCCGTTTGCGTTTCTTTAATTACAGGAATATCTGTAATGTATCTAAGCTGCAGAGGGTGTAACATTAAATGATAATGGCTGAAGGTATGCTTGATTACTTCGCCGCGTTTTATTATTTCGCAATTGAGTGATAGTTTGTCTCTGCAGTGATGACTTATGCTCTCTTCTGATAGGTCGAAAGATGTTTCGGGCAGGCTCCATAAACTTCCCCATATTCCACGGGAAGGACGCTTTTCTATATAAATATTTCCTTCATCGTTTTCAATATGCAGTAGCCAGCAGTGCTTTATAGGTAATGTTTTTTTAGGCTTAGGTGTGGGGAGTTGTTTAGTAGAGCCTTCTTTGTAAGCCTTGCATGAGATCTTTAGCGGACATTCAATACACTTAGGCTTACTACGAGTGCATAGTGTTGCACCCATATCCATCATGGCCTGAGTATAGCTATCAAAGCGTTTCTTAGGGGTGTAGATTTCTGCCCAGTACCATAACTCTTTAGCGACGCTTGCATGGCCGGTCCACCCCTCAACACCATGAAACCTAGCAAGCACACGTTTTACGTTGCCATCTAAAATAGCGGCTTGTTTGTTTAAGCTAAGAGATAATATTGCGCCGGCTGTCGACCGACCAATACCCGGTAGTGATTCAATGGATTCTTGAGAGTTCGGAAAAACGCCTTTGTGTTCAGAAAAGATGATTTGTGCTGTTTTATGCAAGTTTCTGGCTCTTGCGTAATAGCCAAGCCCGGCCCAGTGTTCTAATACCTTGTCTTCATTTGCTGTGGCGAGTGCTTCAAGCGTAGGAAAGCTGGACATAAAGCGTTGGTAGTAGCTGATAACTGTTGTTACCTGCGTTTGTTGCAGCATTATTTCTGAAACCCATACGCTATACGGAGATTTATCGGTTTGCCAGGGGAGGTCTTTTCGACCGTATTCATCAAACCATTCGAGAACAGCTTGGCTAAATTGTATTGGGTTCAATTCGAAAGAGCCTTTGTATGAAAATTGTTCTTTTATGCCCTATCATTCCGCTGGTTGGCAGAATGATAGGTGGGGAGGGTTAGAAAAACTTCTTGAATATTTTTTTAACGTCTTTCTTGGTGTCTGAGTTGTCATCACCTAGATATTTATCAAGTTGTTTATCTACTTCTTTATTTGCTTTGCGTTCAAGTTCTTTTTTTCCAACTTCCAGTGCGAGTGATTCTAGGCGGCTATAATCTAGTTTACATAGGTTTGCCGGGTCTTCAGTGAGGGAGCCTTTACAAATGACAGGTATCGCAAGGTCTTTAACTTTATCGTTTACACGGCAAGCTTGATCTCCCAAATCACCTATGACTTTTAGGTCTACGCCATAATCGACATTTAATGCCTCTGCATCGATAAGCCCTTTACCATTTAAGGCAATGCCGCTTATTGCTGCATTTAAGCTGTTGTTGTTAAATTGGTTGCCATTAATGGTGAGCTTGCCCTGCATAGATTGAAAATCGGTTTTTTCTGGCCAGTCTGTTTTAGAAATTTTGTCGTTATTGATTAAGGCAAAGCCTTCGCAGGTTAGCTTGGTTAAATTAAAGCCATGAAGGGCACCTTCATCAAAGTTGAAACCGGCCTTTCCTGTGGCTGCACTTCTAAGTGCGGATACTGTGTTTCCTGTGGTTTGGATATCTGCATTTAGGTTAATGCCTCCTGAGATAACGTCGAGATCTTGAAGATCTTTCAATAGGGGCATTATTTGGATGTTGCTTACCTTTTTGATTATTTTCCACTTAGGAATATCTGTTTTAGCGTCAATTTCTGCAACGACATTAAAGCTTCCTTCATAAAGCTTGCCACTAACTTCTTTAAGAGAAACTACCCCCTTAGCTGCATGAAGTTGAAAGATAAGATCATTTAGCGTGAGGTTCTTAGCAATTAGTTGTTGTTGTGTGAAGTTAATGTCTAGGTTAAGTGAGCGTATAAGTTTTAAAGGTAAAAGCGGTGTTTCTGGTTTCTGACCTTTTTCAATTTCAGCAGCAGGCGCTCCATTGTTAGAGCTAGCCGTTTGAGATAGCTGGGTTACAGGGTCTGCTGGAGGCGGAAGGTAACGGTCAATGTTGAGCGCACTACCTTCTATTGCGGCTTTTAAGAATTGACCTGCTGTGCGGTAATTTACTGTGCCGGTGTAGGCGGTATCATCAAGTTTGATGACTAGGCTTGATAAAGTTATATCTTCAGGGCTGCCTTTAAAATTGGTGTTAAAGGCTACTTTTTGTAATACCTCTGGGTCTGTTGTTTCAATGTTTTCTTGCCCTAAAGTAGATAGTAGTTTTTGTGGTGAAAATTCAGAAATAGAGAGGGCACCATTAAGCTGAAGATTTTTGCTTAGGTTTGTGATCGTGGTGTCTGTGTTAAGTGTTATGTTGGCAAACGTTAAGGCAATATTTTCTAGGGAAAGTGTATCTTCATCCAGATCTGCAATAATACTATGGCCGTTAAAGGCCGCATTCACTGTATTTCCCTGAAGTGGTTCACCGGCTAATTTATAACTACTGGCTAGTTTTGTGACGGAAAAGCGTTTCAGATCTTCATCGATTGATATCGCTGCTTTTATCTGTGCTTCTATATCAAGTTGTGGTTCGCTACTTGAGACTGAAAAGTTTATATCTAATGGGAATGTTTTACTTAGAGCAATACTGTTAGCTAATAAGTTAAAGTTTATAAGTGAAACGGATTGATTGTTTTGTTTGTCATTGTAATGAATTGTCGTATTAGTTATGGCGATTTCTTCAATTTCAAGCTTAAGTGGTTTGCTTGTGGGTGGTGCTTGATTGGGCGTTTCTTTGGCTTGATTTGATGGTGAAGCGTTTTTTTCTTGATGTACTTCAGTGCTGGCATCTACGCTTTTTGTCTTTGTTATGTTTTCCCAGTTCGCTACTCCGTTTTCATCTTTCTTTAGCGTTACCTCGAGTCCATCGAGGATAATTCTGTGCACTTGGGGATTAAATTTTAATAACGAAAGCAAGCCCACTTGTGCCGTGAATTTATTAAGTTTGGTAAATGTTAGTCCGTCTTGTTGTATTAATTCGACACTATTTACGTCTATTCCAAGAGGAAGAAAAGACCAGCTCAAGTCACCATTAATTTTGAGTGTTAATGTGGTGTTTTTTGCCGTAGCTGCTTCTATATCTGTTCTATAATCATTGGGGTCTATAGTGGCTGTAATAATGATGATGGTGAGTAATGTTAACGCGAGAAGCGCTGCTAGGCTAAGTGAGGTTATTTTTAGTGCTCGCACGCATGGAGTCCTTTTCAAAGTAAAAAATAGTCTATTAATGCTACCTTAGCATATAGATGCTATTTTAAGTGATGACGTTTTGTTTTTTGAACGTTAAATTAAGCAGTAGTAGGTGAATGTGAATAGCATTTCTTTTATGATCTGGATAATATGCTTAAAATTAGATTATTCGAATAATAATTAGAGCTAAGGAGTATCTAGTGGCGATAACATTAACGATAGAAGTTCACCGTGAATTCACTGTATCTGCAAGCATAGGTACAGTGTTTGATTTACTTTCTGATGTACCTCGGTCTGCAGGTTTTTTTCCTAAGGTTGATCAATTAATCGATTTAGATAATGACTCTTTTCAATGGGAGATGGAAAAAATAAGTGTTGGTAAACATTCTTTGCAATCAATTTATGCTTGCCATTACGACAGTAATAAAGCGACTGGCAGTATTGTGTGGAAAGCTGTGAAAGGTGTTGGCAACGGCTTGGTTTCTGGTAGCTGGCAACTAACAGAAACAGCTGAGGGTACGCATATTGTATTTGCTACAGAAGCGCGCATGACATTACCGCTACCCAGCTTATTAAAATTGGCCATAAGCCCTGTGGTTAAACATGAATTTAATGGTCTTGTTGATACTTATACTCAAAATTTAAAGACCGAGTTCTCACGCTAGCTATCGATTTTATTAAGGTAGCGGTATAATGATTTTTTTGAATTCAAGTGGAGCAGCTAATGGCTGATCGTAAGGCCCGAGTAGAAAGAAATACCCTGGAAACCCAAATTACTGTTGAAGTGAATCTTGACGGTACCGGAAAAGTTAATATGGACACCGGTTTGCCATTTTTAGAGCATATGTTAGACCAGATTGCTCGCCATGGTTTAGTTGATTTGGATATTAAAGCAATAGGTGATTTAGCGGTTGATGATCATCATACTGCTGAAGACTTAGGTATTACTCTAGGGCAGGCTGTAAACAAGGCCATTGGAGATAAAAAAGGCCTTCGTCGTTACGGCCACGCTTATGTCCCACTTGATGAAGCGCTTTCAAGGGTAGTTCTTGATTTCTCAGGTCGCCCAGGGCTTGTAATGAATGTACCTTACACACGCTCTACCGTGGGAGGGTTTGATGTTGACCTTTTTCAGGAGTTTTTCCAGGGTTTTGTTAATCATGCTTTAGTAACACTTCATATTGATACGCTGCGTGGAACTAATACGCATCACCAGATCGAAACAGTATTTAAAGCGTTTGGTCGAGCGCTGAGAATGGCGATCGAATTAGATGAACGTATGAGCGGTATGATGCCTTCAACTAAGGGCTGCTTATAAATGAATACGGTTGCAGTCATTGATTATGGTATGGGGAATTTACACTCCGTATCAAAAGCTATTGAACATGTTGCTCCTGATGCAAGGGTTTTAGTGACTTCTGACCCTGCATTAATTCGTGAAGCTGAACGAGTGGTTCTCCCAGGAGTAGGGGCTATACGAGATTGTATGGCAGAGATAAAGCGTTTAGGTGTTGATGCGTTGGTGCGAGAAGTTTCGCAAGATCGCCCGTTTTTGGGTATTTGTGTGGGCATGCAGGCACTGATGCAGCACAGCGAAGAAAATGGTGGCATTGACTGCATAAACCTTTTGCCGGGTAAGGTTAAGTTTTTTGGTGACCCTTTAATGGAAGGTGATACTCGACTAAAAGTACCTCACATGGGGTGGAATCGTGTCAATCAGGTTAAGGCACACCCTCTATGGCAGGGCATTGATAATAATGAACGGTTTTATTTTGTGCATAGCTACTATGTGAAAATGGAGTCAGGTGATGATGTTCTAGGGCGTACAGAGTATGGCTTGCCCATTGATGCTGTTGTGGGGCGTAACAATATTTTTGCTGTTCAGTTTCACCCAGAAAAGAGCCAGCATTCTGGACTCGATTTATTGAAAAACTTTACTCAGTGGAATGGGAAACTGTAATGGGGCTCGCAAAACGAATTATACCGTGTCTTGACGTAGATAATGGCCGTGTTGTTAAAGGTGTGCAGTTTGTTGATATTCGCGATGCAGGTGACCCTGTTGAAGTCGCGCGTAAATATGATGAGCAGGGTGCCGATGAAATTACTTTTCTAGATATTACTGCTAGTCATGAAGATCGTGAAACCATGGTGCATATGGTTGAGAAAATGGCTAGTGAGGTATTCATTCCATTAACAGTGGGTGGTGGTATACGTACGGTCGATGATATTCGTAGAATGCTCAATGCCGGAGCAGATAAAGTGGGCATTAACACCGCGGCTGTTTTTAATCCTGAGTTTGTAAGAGAAGCCGCAGAGCGATTTGGTAGCCAGTGTATTGTGGTGGCTATTGATGCAAAAAAAGTAAGTGCGCCCGATGAGGAAAATCGTTGGGAAATTTTTACTCATGGTGGCCGCAAGCCTACAGGTTTAGATGCGGTTGAGTGGGCAAAGAAAATGGCTGAATACGGTGCTGGTGAAATTTTATTAACCAGTATGGATAGAGATGGTACTAAGAATGGTTTCGATCTTGGCGTTACTCGTGCAATAAGTGATGCTATTTCAATTCCGGTTATTGCTTCTGGTGGAGTAGGTGAACTTCAGCATTTAGTGGATGGCATTAACGATGGAGGGGCTGATGCGGTATTGGCTGCTAGTATCTTCCACTTTGGTGAGCATACAATACCTGAGGCTAAACAGTTTATGGCTGATCAAGGAATAGAGGTTCGTGATTAAATAGCATTGACTATCAATGCCAACCTACTTCTCAGGTTGGCAGTTTATCAGCATACAGGGTGGCGCATTGCCGCTTCTGAGAAAACCTTCAATAGTAAAGTCTGTATCATTCTTCTTCATAATGCCTTCTGTTGAAGTATCTCTAGAGAAGTTTTTAAGTTCATATGTTTCAATGTCTTGAATATTGTCGAGTCTTAATGCCGCGATTTCATGGTTATTTTGCTCAACAAACACAATTATAGGACGATCACTATTTTTAACCCTTTCTCGAGCGGTTTCAAACAATTTTAATAACTCTGCTAACGTTGTATTCCGTTCTTTATTGAGCTTTTCAAGAGCCTCTGCTTTGTCTAGTTTAGCCAGGTTAATGAGACTCTCTGCCAGTGAGTGAATTTTTTTATGGGGTGCGTCAAACTTTCCGAGTACTTCTTGTAGGTCAAGGTCATTAGTCGTGAAAGTATTATACCAAATACCAAATGCGCATTTGTTAGAGTTGGTGGCTTTGGTAAAGGGAGAGTCATTTTTAATGGCGATCTCGAGAGCTTCCATCCATTCTTTGTGATCTTTTTCTTTCTCGTTAAAAAGCGTAACTAAACTCTGTATTTCATCAATTTGAGAGCGGCTACCGGTTAATGCGCTGAAATCAAATAAAGGAACGGCTGAATTTTGGTAGGTGATTACCTCGTGATTAAAACGATCAAGCTCACCGACTTTAATGTTCCTTTTAACATCTTTTTCTATGTATTTTACTTGTTCAAGCGGAATAGCAAAGGTGGCTTCTCTGGTTGAAAATGTAATGACGGAAATTTGGTTGTTTACAAATAATGATTCGATGTTCTGTCCGGTCATGGTTTTCTCTTGGAAAATCTTAGTCAGTTAAATGTCTTTTTATGAGGAATAAAAACAGTATAGAAGTGAAATATGAATCTAACCAATAGATTAGGCTGATTTTATAAGCTTATAGGGCGGTGCGGTGAATTTAGAGTTTATTAGCTGATTTTTGTCTGTTCTTTTTCTGATTAGATGCAATATTATTCTCTTGATATGGCTTTCTTTTGCCAAACATGTGTTGACCAGCATTCCTAATATCCCAGAGCCCACTAACGGTTGCTATTCTAATCCCCTCTCTATCTAACCGAGGTAGCGCCCACTCAAGATAATCTGCAGTGACTTGATGGGGGTGGCCTATAGCAATAGCGGTCCCTTTTTCTCTAGCCACTTTAATGAGGCGGCTAAATTGTTTATGGACGTTTTCACGCGTTTGAATATGATCTAGAAATACATCTCGGCTCAAGCTAGGGATGTTGTTTTCTGTTGCCGTATATCCTGCCACAGAACTGGCAATAGTGCGGCTGTCTACAAAATAAAGAGGATAATTATAAAGCTCTTCCATAACCCATTGCATTTCTTCTCTACGTTGAGTAAGTGCGCTGCCCATGTGGTTATTAATACCTTGCAGGTAAGGAATATCGCGTATGGCTTTACGGAGGGTGTGAGTGAGGTCAAGCTTACTCATACCTACAGTCAAACCACCTGCGCCTAAATCAAGACCTAGAGTGTTGGCCATTGGTATATGCAGCATAATTTCTTTATGAGCATTATGAGCACTATGAGCCAGTTTTTGAGTGTTTCTTCTGTGAGGAAGAAAGGCAAGAGTTAAGGGGTAGGGCAGGTTAATTAACTGTCGCCCCGTTTTAAGGTGATTGCCCATGTCATCAATAATAATGGCAATCGTGGGCTGACTAACAGAGTCAGCCCACGCGGAGGGCATACAAAGTAGATATAAAGCTAACATTGCATGCCGCGGTCGCAGAAGCATGCCTATGTGTTTATTGATGCTCAATCGCGGTTACCAAAGATAGTTAAACCTTTTAGCAGGCTTACCGCTTCACGAAGCTGGAAGTCTCTATCAAGAAGCGATTTTTGTTCTTTAGCTTTATCGTCAGATGTCGCTTCAGCTTCTTTTTCTGCATCACCATTACTTAAATGGCCTGCAAGGTCAGATTCTTTGAAAAAGGTGCTGGATTGCACTTCGGTTAATTTTGCTCTCTTTACTTCAATGTCAGGTTCAATACCTAAAGCTTGAATAGAGCGACCACTTGGCGTGTAGTAGCGAGCAGTGGTTAGTTTTAATCCATACTCTTCATTGAGCTGCATGACGGTTTGAACCGAGCCTTTACCAAAGCTATCAGTACCCATGATGATGGCTCTCTTCTGATCTTGAAGTGCCCCTGAAACGATTTCTGAGGCAGATGCAGAGCCTCCATTAATCAAAATGACCACTGGCTTTCCGTTTAGTTTGTCTCCAGGTGTGGCGCTAAAGCGTAGTTGAGAGCTTTTTATTCGCCCTTCTGTATAAACGATAAGGCCGTCATCAAGTAAGCTGTCAGATACTGCAACGGCTGCTTGTAGTACTCCGCCTGGGTTATTTCGTAAATCAAGAACTAAACCATTTAACTCACTCTCATTTTCTTTTATTAGCTTATCAAGGCCTTTATCGAAATCTTCGCCTGTTTGTGCTTGGAATTGTGTAATACGTAAGTAACCGTATCCGGGCTCAAGTAATTTAGTTTTTACGCTAGTAACTTTAATGATGTCCCTAACAATTTTAATTTCTATAGGCCCGTTTTCACCTTCTCTTGCAATAGTGAGAACAATCGGTTCACCCGGTTTGCCTCGCATAAGTTTAACGGCTTCATCTAAGGACATACCTTTTACAGGAGTGTCGTCCAGCTTAATAATTAAATCGCCTGCTTCTACGCCTGCTTTTTGAGCAGGGGTGTCGTCTATTGGTGATATGATTTTTACATAGCCGTCTTCTTGGCCAACTTCAATACCTAAGCCACCAAATTGCCCCGACGTACTTTCTTGTAAATCATCAAACGCTTTAGGCTCAAGATACGCTGAGTGTGGGTCTAGGCCGGAAAGCATGCCTTTGATGGCGTTGTTAAGTAATGTTGTATCATCAACTTCTTCTACGTAAGTCTTTTTAATGCGATCAAAGACTTCGGTGAATTTTCGAAGGTCATCCAGGGGAAGTTGTTTTGTAGGGTCGGGAAGTTGTATAGCAGTGTGTTTCTCCTCAGATGATGGTTGATCACTTGAGGATTTTTCATCTGAGAATGCTACATTTGATTGTAGTATTAAGGATAATATTAACGATGAACTTAAAACCGGCGCGGTTAATAAGTGGCTGCCAGATGATGTTCGCTGACGAAAGTAACTCAGAATATCTATCATTAATTTTTTCCCATTCTTTCACATGTTGTTTAGGGTGTAGCGGGTGTGGTTATTTTTTATATTGTTTTTGATCTTAGTGTGTTTTGTACAGTTATAACAGGTTTAGCTATTTTCGTTTTAGCCATTTCAAGGGGTTTTGTGGTCTACCGTTCTTTCTTATTTCAAAGTATAAACCTGTTTTTTGTTGTCCCCCGCTATTGCCTGAGTATGCAATGGTTTCTCCGGTATGAACCCAGTCTCCGACGTCTTTAAGCAGACTTTTGTTATAACCATATAGGCTCAGATAGCCACCACTATGATCAATGATGGTCATTAAGCCAAATCCTCTGATCCAGTCAGAGAATACGATTCGGCCATAGTGTATTGCGTTAACCTGGGTTGCTGTATTGGTTTCTATTATCAGCCCTTTTCTGCGTAACTTGCCACCTGCAAGGCGTGATCCATAATATTTTGTCACTTTACCACGAGTTGGCCAGGGAAGTTTAGACTTGAGTTGTGAAAATGGTCGGGAGTCCTCAGGGAGCTGAAGGTTAGCAATGGCTTTTTCAACTTCTTTTAGTAATATCTCAAGTCTTTCTTGATCTTTTGTGAGTTTATCTAGTTCTTTGCTTTTGCCTTCTATTGATGAACTGAGCTTGGCTAAGGTGCGCTTTCTTAATCGTTGACTTTGCTTTAATTCAGATTTGCTGGATACCAGTTGGCTACGAGACTTTATTAAAACCTCATTTTCATGGTCTATGGCTGTGCGGGTTTCACTGAGTTCGTTAATGGTTGTGCGATAACTTTCAATTTGCTTTGCTCGGGCTTTATTGAAATAGTCATAATAAGCTAGTGTACGATCAATTTTCTGAGGGTCTTCAAGATTTAATAGTACTTTTATAGCGGGTTGACGACCCAGAGAGTAGGCTGTGATAATTTGCTTCTTCAGGTAGGACTGTTGGTTTTTAAGGTCAAGCTCTAATGTCTGTTTTCTTTTTTGGAGTGTTTTTAGGCTTTTTTGTGCATTATTTAATTTCTTTTGTACCTGATGGATATCTTTAGTTATTCGGCTAATCTGTTGTTCGCTTTTACGTAGTTCTTTTTGTAAATTTGCCTTCTTACCTTCAGCTTTATCAATCCAGTTATTAAGCTTGCCTATGTTTTTTTTAAGTTCTTTTAATTGTTTTGGGGAAACGTCAGGCTCTTTGTTGCTTGCCGAGAATGATTGTGCAGAAAAAAAAAGCAGCAGGATGAGCAAAATTAATTTTGTGTTCGCCTCTTGTCTGTATTTTTTAATGTTGGCCATTATTATCATTATTCTTAGGCTAGGTTCTTCGTAAAGTGAGTGACAAGGTTAAGTGTTCTGTTCGTGGCAAAGTAATGCTACCTTGCCACGATAAGCCCCCAATAGACTAATCAGTTATAATTAGAGACTTCCCTGTCATGTCCTCAGGTTGAGAAAGATCCATTAGTTCAAGTAGAGATGGCGCTATATCACTTAACTTACCGCCTTTTTTTAATGATATATCTTGTTTACCAAGGTAAACCAAAGGCACCGGTTGCGTTGTATGAGCCGTGTGAACCTGTCCTGATGTTGGGTCGAGCATTTGTTCTGCATTGCCATGATCAGCTGTTATAAGACATTGGCCTTCGGCTTCTTTCAATGCGTCCGCTACTTTGCTCAGACATTGATCAAGACATTCTGCAGCCTTTACTGCTGCATCATACTTACCTGTGTGGCCAACCATATCTCCATTAGCATAATTACAGACTATTAAGTCATATTTGCCACTTTTAATGGCGGTAACCAGTTTGTCTGTTAGTTCTGGTGCGCTCATTTCAGGTTTCAGGTCATAGGTTGCAACATCAGGAGAAGGAACCAGTATTCTATCCTCTCCATCATAAGGCTCTTCTCTTCCACCACTAAAGAAAAAGGTAACATGGGCGTATTTTTCGGTTTCAGCGATGCGCAATTGATTTAAACCCAGAATCTCCATGTATTCCCCCAAAGTATTCGGGAGATCTGAAGGCGGGTAGGCGCAGCTTGTTTTTATATCTGCAGCATACTCTGTGAGCATGACGAAATCTGCGAGTTGAGGTGTTTTCTTGCGTGAGAAACCACTGAAATCTTTTTTATCAACAAACGCGCGAGTTATTTCTCTAGCTCGGTCTGCACGAAAGTTCATAAACAAAACGGTATCGCCATCCTTTATAGGGGCTGCGATTTCTGTATCTGACTGAATGCGTGTTGCTTGAACAAACTCATCATTTTCATTGCGGGCATAAGCTGCTTGTAATGCACTGGTGCCGTCGGGGAATGTAAATTCGGCTTCCGCCAGGGTTAATAAATTATAAGCACTTTCTACCCTGTCCCAGCGATTGTCTCTGTCCATTGCATAGTATCGGCCAATAATGGATGCTAAACGACCCACGCCCAATGCTTTAAGTTTTGTCTCTATGGATTTTATAGAGGCTTCTGCACTGCGAGGGGGGGTATCTCGACCATCAAGGAAACCATGAACGTATACCTCTTTTGCCCCTTGCTTTGCTGCTAGCTCGCAGGCCGCAATGATATGTTCTTCATGGCTGTGTACACCACCAGGAGAGAGTAAGCCTAATATGTGTACGGCATTGTCAGTCGCTACTGATTTATCAATGGCGCCTTTTATCGCAGGGTTTTCAAAAAAACCACCCTCGCGAATATCTTTGGTTATTCGTGTGAAATTTTGATAAACAATACGGCCGGCCCCAAGATTCATGTGGCCTACTTCTGAATTGCCCATTTGCCCTTCTGGCAGGCCTACAGCTGTTCCAGAGGTACTAATCAATGTATGTGGACGCTTATTCCATATGCTGTCCCAGAAAGGGGTGTTGGCATTAAGTATGGCATTTGAATCACTTTCTTCTCGGTGACCCCAACCATCAAGGATGATAAGCGCGGTAGGTGCTGTTTGATCAGTCATTGCTTGTTCCTGAAATCTATTGGTTATTACGGAGATTTTACCGTGAAAGCACGCGTATGGCGAATTGAAATATAGTGAATTGAAATATAGCACTTCGGGCGTGTATAATGCCGCGATTCTCAATTTATAGACGACTGGATGTAATAATGGATAGGTTTTTTGAATTTGCGATGACTCATTGGATTCTCGCTTCAACGTTTACAGGTTTGCTGGTCGCTTTATTTTTCTTAGAAAAACATCGCTCTGGTCGCTCGGTATCTCCCCAACAGGCAACATTGTTAATTAATCGTGATGAAGCGGTAATTATTGATGTGCGAGAGAAAAAAGATTTTAATAACGGCCGTATTAAAGGTTCAATACATATACCTTTAGCGAGCTTAAAAGACCGGATAAGTGAGCTTGAAAAGTATAAAGAGAAACAATTAGTCATGGTTGATAAAGCTGGCCAACACTCTGGTATGGCGGGTAAACAATTAAAAGCGGCCGGTTTTGAAAATGTTTGTCGTATGAGTGGCGGAATAGCTGAATGGACGAATAGCAGCTTGCCTCTTGTTAAAAAATAACGAAAGGGTCAATACATGAGCAATAGTGTAATACTTTATAGCACCCGTTTTTGTCCTTATTGTGTGCGTGCAAAAGCACTCTTAGCAAAGAAGGGTGTTGAATTTAAAGATATCCAGGTCGATAGCGATGTAGAGCTACGGCGTGAGATGATGGCAAAAAGTGGTGCTCATACGGTACCTCAAATATGGATCGGAGAGCTGCATGTAGGGGGGTGTGATGAACTTTTTGCCCTTGAAAAGCAAGGAAAACTTGACAGCCTACTTGAACTTTCTGCTTCGTGACCCCATCTTTGTTGAAAGGTTTTGAGTAAAGGTGACCTGTGCACTAGAGCATTGGTAGCTGGACGCTTATGATATTAAATTAATAAGAATCAAAAATAAGGAATTATTATGCCGGAAAATGAAGCGGAACAAAAAGCAGCAGCAGAACAAGCAGCTCAACCTCAATTTGCTCTTCAGCGTATTTATGTAAAAGATATTTCTTTTGAGTCTCCAAATGCTCCTGACGTGTTTCAGGCTGCATGGAAGCCACAGATCAATATGGATCTGAATACTGCAAGCAATAAAGTAAGTGATACTCAGTTTGAAGTGACTATCTCTTTATCTATTACGGCTAAAGTTGATGAAAAGGTCGCTTTTATTGTTGAAGTTCAGCAAGCGGGTATTTTTCATATTTCTGGTATAGAAGGCCCACAGTTGGCGCAAACTCTAGGTGCTTTTTGTCCTAATGTACTTTTCCCTTACGCGCGTGAAGCCGTAGATAGCATGGTTAACAAAGGAAGCTTTCCATCACTAATGCTTGCTCCGGTTAACTTTGATGCAATTTATGCTGAAGCTATGAAGCGTAAGCAAGAAGAAGCTCAAAAAGCTGAAGGTGCTGCTACTCACTAATAAATAATTATTAGTGAAAGGTAACAAATAGTAAGAAGGTCATTGGACTCCTGTCTTAAAGGGTCAATCCTTCTTACTTTTTTCATTTTATTATCCCCATTTTTCAATAATTTTTATACGCCCTTTCTTTAGGTATTTGCTATGTTTCATATTGCCCTTTTCGAGCCTCAAATTGCCCCAAATACAGGTAATATTATACGCTTGACTGCAAACAATGGCTGCCACTTGCATTTAATTGAGCCTATGGGCTTTGACCTTGAAGAAAAAAAGTTACGCAGGGCTGGGTTGGATTATCGTGATCTGACTAATGTAACTATGCACCCTAATTATGAGGCGTTTTCACAGGCAATGAAGGGCCGAAGAATTTTGGCGTGCACAACTAAGGGCTCAAGACCTCACGATCAGATTGAATACCAGCCTGATGATGTTTTACTGTTTGGATCAGAGACTAGCGGGCTTCCTGATGAAATTAGAGATAATATTGATTCGGATCTGAAGTTAAGAATTCCTATGCAGTCTAATAATCGCAGTTTAAATTTATCAAATGCCGTTGCGATTATTAGTTATGAAGCATGGCGTCAGCAGGGCTTTGAGGGTGGGCTGTAAATCAGCGGCCTTTACAGTGAACTATTCAGTGCCTTTACTCGAAGTCGTTCTGTACCTGAAAAATTATTCTCAATAAATTCATTAATGGCGAGAGCACTGTCTTCATTGCTTAGGCCTGAATTAATAATATTGTCTCGATGTCCTGCGTAGTTATTTAGCCGTTGTTGCCACTTCTTTCGATCACTATCTAATTTCGCCATTGCTATGGCCGCATCGTCGCCAAGTGTTTGTGCTCTTACCTGATATATTGCTTCCTCGCTTGCGCCAGCCTTTCTCATATTAATGGCGGCCTCATAAAGGTTTGAATGTTTAGTTACTTGTTCTCTTACTTGCTGCATTTCTTCAGGTAACGTGTGCTCTAATAATTTTGCTTGCTGTCTTTTCTCTGCTTCATTAAGATCGCCATTTTTCATTATCTCAAGGTGACTCAGCATATAGCTATCGTATACTTCTTCTTGTTCAAAAAACTGTTGGTGTTCAGTTTGGTCGAAATATTGTGTTCTTAATGTATTGAGCTGTGATTTTTGTAACTTAATTTTTTCAAGATCAGAAAGTGAATCTATTGCGTGGATGTTTGTTTCAGCTTCTAATTCAGCAAGTTCAATTTTGTAATCTATATAGCGTTTTAACAGCGATAGGGCCTGATCTAAAGCCGGTGGTTGAAGTTGTTCATTTAGTTCAAATTGTATGCGAGTAAGAATCTGCTCAAGCGACTCTTCTCCAATGCTTGATAAGTAGAATTCAAAAAGGTGCTTAGCTTCTTCACCAACAATCAGGTTTCCATCTGCGTCGGTGTTGAAAACGACATCATGGTTAATATCAGCAATGGATGTTGGCTTTGAGGTCTGTTTTTGTGATGAATTTAATGTTCTTACTTGGTCGTAGGTTTGTTGATTAATGATTTTAGCGATGCTTATGTCATCTTCAACATTTAATGATGAGCTTATTTCTACAATAGTCGTACTTTTATCTTCCGCAGGAAAACTCACAAAGTAGGCTGCAAGTAACAAGGCTGCTATGAGAAAACTGGTTATGGCGGATACTTTTATTATCATTTTAAACTCCGTCATTCTGCGATTTAATCTCAGAATCTATGCTTTTGGATGTTCCCCTGCAGCTACTCTGTAGTTAGGCTGCAGGGTGAACAATAGTGCTTATAGACCTGCTTTCTTTAAGCGGTTAGCTTGGTTTTTGAAAACCGTTTTAGGGTTGGTTTCAAACAATGAAACAAGACCTAATACGTGGTTGTTGATATCAATATGGTTCATAAAGTAGTCGTCACGAAGTACTTTACCAAAGTGGTTTGCACAAACACCGGTGATACCATCGTTCTCTATACCTTCATCAAATGCCAGAGACGTTATGGCAAATAATGGATCGGATATATCAAGGCCACCCGTTAGCTGAGCTGCGCCCCCCCAAGAGTAGAGTTTGATTGCATTGCCGTCGATAGTAATTTCAGAAGGGCCTGTGCCGCATTCTTCAGTGGGCAGGCCCATAGGGTAGGTGGCATTAAACTCTGCCGCTCCTGCTTCATTAAACTCACCTAGCATTGAATATATGTCAGATTTATCTTTTTTGTTGTCAGAAAGCAGGTTAACCAGATTTCCGACGGCATTAGCAAATACTTCAAACACAACACCCTGAACAGAGCCCGGAGGTGCTGTGTCTGTTACTAAGTCTGCGATAGGAGATCCCGTGTGTGGTGTAGACATTGTTGTTACTGATGCCACTAAATCTGGGCGTACATTCATTACGTAACGAGCGGTCATTCCGCCTTGGCTATGACCCATAATATTGAACTTTGATACAGAGTTGCCTGATGCGGCTTTAATTTCTTCGAGTTGAGCAATGAGTGCTTCGCCGCGCATAGCAGAACTATCAAAGGCATTAATTTTTGCAACGTGAACGTCTGCTCCACGTTTTTCAAGGCTAGATGGGATCTGGTACCAGTAATCAATACCAGCAATCGTGTCAAAGGCAAAGATGCCTGGAACCAGAACGATAGGGTGCTTGGTTTTTGTATAGCTAAAGTAATCAGAGAAAAAGCCTGCGTGTGACGGGGCTGCCATTGCAATGGTTGATGCTGCTGCGAGTGTGATGAGTGTCTTTTTCATTTTGTGTGCCTCTTTATATTATTTTTATTGCTGAAGACTGTTCAACGCTAAGAAGGATAAACGGGGTTAAAAAATGAACGCTTGTACGTTTTGATGAGAATGTGTTTTTTGCTTTGAAAAAGATGAATGGTTCACTAAAACGAAAAATAAAGTTGGAAAGCGAAAGTTTTATTATTTAGAGTTTACGGTTGTAAGCTGGAATTATAAGGTGATTAGGCGTTTGCCTATCTTGCAAAAAATAATAAATTATTCCGAATTTAGAGACTTTTAGAATGAGCGAAATTTATCCATCACTTCTTTACTTGTGGGATAAACGCACTCTTTATATAGGGCCGCTTTTTGAACCACTTAACTTATCTCAAGGTGCCGCTACCTTAGCGTTTTCACTTTCGCCTGATAAACCAATCTCGTTCCTGATCGAGGGGCAGTCTGAGCCTATAAAATGTAGGAGCTTGCTTATTCCTGCAGGCTTATCCATCACTATTGATACACAGGATGCAATCATAGCCAATTGTAATTTAGATGCTTTAGGCGCTGATTTTGACTCATTATCTCGGCACATGCAGTGTCATAAGGGTAAGGTTGCTTATAAAATAAGTGGTGAAGATGATTTTGCATCTCTTTTTTTAGACATGTATACGGGCCAAATGAGTTCGTCGATGGCATATGAACGTTTAGATACAATGCTTTTGTCTGAGGTGGGTAGTGAATATAATGTAGATTCGCGCGTTGTTGATGTTATTAGTATGATTAAAAATACTATCGATGATAATTTATCTGTTGAAGACTTAGCTAGCGCTGTTAACTTATCGGTACCTCGCTTAGTGCAATTATTTAAACAGCAAACAGGTGTGCCAATTCGTCGCTATCGTTTATGGCATCGACTTTATGTGACCTCTGTTAAGATGGGGCAGGGCTATAGCCTTACTGATGCCGCTATAGCGTCTGGTTTTACAGATTCATCTCATTGCTCTCATACCTTTAGATCTATGCTAGGTATGAAACCCTCTCTAATTTTATCGCAGCCTAATAAGATTCGAATTATTACCCCCTATTTGCGCGGTGTGGCATAGGGGGCTTCTGCATTTAGTTTAGGATTTCTCAAGTTCGGAATTATATTCACCGGCCCGTGCAATGCTATTGAGGCGGGCGCGCTTTAATAAGGCCGCTTGCGCTAGTGCAATATTTTCATTTTTCCCCATCCATGCTTTTAATGCGGGTTGTTGTAGTGCTCGCCCATATGAGATGCTGAGTTGCCAGGGGGCTTTATCTTTTAGTTGGTTTAAGGCATTAAGGTTTTCTGTCGCCTCTTCTGGTCCTTGTCCTCCAGATAAGAAATTAATACTAGGTACGGCTGCTGGAACGGTTCGCCTTAATACTGCGAGCGTTTTGTTAGCGACTTCATGAGGAGGCGCTTTACTAGAAAGTGCTTTTCCGGGAGTCACCATACTGGGTTTTAGAATAATATGTTCTAATGAAACATTATGTTGATGAAGTGCATGAAATACAGCATGTAATACTTGTTCAATAACGATGCTACAACGATGTATATCGTGGCCACCATCCATGAGTACTTCAGGTTCAACAATGGGTACGATACCAACGCTTTGGCATACAGCGGCATATCTTGCTAGCATTTCCGCGTTAGCGGTTAGGCCGAGTTGGCTTGGGTTATGAGTTCCAATGGGGTAAACCTCTCTCCATTTAGCAAATCGAGCGCCTTTTTCTTTGTAACTCGTTAAGCGTTGTTCTAGTCCATCAAGGCCGTAGGTGATCATGTCTCCAGGTGCACCGGCAAGAGGGCCTTTTCCTTTGTCTACTTTTACACCGGGAACAATTCTTTGCGACCATGCGATTTCGGGGAGTTTTATGCCGTTGTCGCCAAGCTGGTCTAGAGTCTCGTCAAACAATATTACGCCACTGATATAATCACCCAAGCCTTCAGTTGATAATAGCGTCGAGCGATAGCTTCGTCTGTTTTCCTCTGTGGGTTCTGTAGCAATTGCTTCAAATCGCTTGGCAATGGTTGGCGTGCTTTCGTCTGCTGCTAGTATGCCGCGTTTATCGTCAACCATATCTTCAATAGTTGACTGAAGTTCTTTGATGATAGACATAGTTATTATCCCTAATTTTTTAGATGTAGTTGTGAGTTTTTTTATAAATAGCCATCTTTAAATAATAGAACATAAGTGCGAGTTTTGCAGAGACCAATGTTGGCATTCTACCTAGTGTTTGTTGATGTCAAAATTCTCATAAATATATTCTATTTATGAGAATTCACTCAATTTAAATGATGATAGGAATCATTTAAACTAAGGGGGCGAGAACTAGAAACAAATAGAATAAATAATAATAGTGACTAGTAAAAAATAAAAGCAAACAACAATAAGGCTAAGGACATCCAATGAACGCTACTCCCACAATATATACCACACCACTTGAAAAACTCTATAGCTGGGTTAAATCATCAGCTAATACCGTATTTTTACGCCAGCCTATTAATGGTGAATATAAAGAATTTACTTGGGCTCAAGTTGATGATCAGTCACGACGTATAGCGTCAGCCTTAAAAGGTCTAGGCCTTGAAAAAGGCGACCGCATTGCTGTTCTGGCAAAGAACTCAGCAGAATGGTTTATGACTGATTACGCTATTCAGTTAGCAGGTTTAGTGAGTGTGCCTTTGTACCCTCTTCAGACAGCTGACTCTATCGAGTATGTAATAAAGCATAGTGGCTCTAAAGCTATTATTATTGGCAAGCTTGACGGCGCTAAAGAAATGGAACCTGGTATTCCGGCAGGCGTTACACGTATTGGCATGCCTTATCCTATTGATATGCAAATTGATCATAAGTGGAATGACCTTCTTGCCAAATATGAGCCTACAAAAGAGTCACCAGTGCATGGCATGGATGACTTGATGACGCTTATATATACTTCTGGTACGACCGGTAACCCAAAAGGGGTTATGCATACGTATGGCAGCTTCAGCTTTGGTGCTCAGAATGCAGCAGATACCCTGAATGTAAATCCTTCAGATCGTTTCCTTTCTTTCTTGCCGCTTTCACATATTGCCGAGCGTTTCATGGTATTGGGCTGCTCTACTTATGGCGGTGCTCAGGTATCATTTGTTGAATCTTTGGATACCTTTGCTGCGAACTTGCAAGCAACACGACCCACTGTGTTTTTTGCTGTTCCTCGCTTATGGAAGAAGTTTCAGCAGCAAATTTCTGCAAAAATGCCAGAGCAGAAGCTTAATAAAATGCTTCGCATTCCGCTGCTTAACATGATTGTTCGTAAGAAAATTAAAAAAGCGCTTGGGCTTGATAAAGCACGTATGGTTGTTTCTGGTGCTTCTCCAATCGCTCTTACTTTGCTTGAATGGTACGCGAAGATTGGCATAGATATAAATGAAGGCTATGGCATGACTGAAAACCTTGCTTATGGCCCTGCTATTAACATGCCTGGTGCAGTTAAGATTGGTAGTGTAGGTTCTATTAAGGCTTTGCCTCACAGCGAAGTTAAAATTACGGGTGAGGGTGAGATTATTGTTCGTTCGCCTTCACTTATGACGGGTTATTACCTTGAGCCAGAAAAGACCGCTGAAACGATTCGTGACGGTTGGTTGCATACGGGTGACCGTGGCGAAATTGATGGTGATGGCTACCTAACAATTACTGGTCGTGTAAAGGATGTATTCAAGACCAGTAAAGGTAAATTTGTACAGCCTAATAAAATTGAAGGTTTGATGCAGAGACAAACACTTATTGAGCAAATTTGTGTTGCTGGATCAGGCGAGTCGCAGCCATTTGGTTTGATTGAATTATCGGAAGATGCAAAATCAAGACTACCTGAAGCGGCTAAAGAAATTGAAGAAAGCATTATGAATACGCTGGCTGAAGTTAATAAAGAGCTTGAGCACCACGAAATAGTTGAGCGTATATTTGTAATTGATGATGTTTGGACGCCAGAGAACGGCATGCTTACACCAACAATGAAAATAAAGCGCAGCGAAGTTGAAAAGAAATATACTGAGTTGAGTGAAAAATATCGTGATACAAAAACACGTTTTGTTTGGGAAACTGAAATAGCGTAGTTGAGCTAGGCTAGTACTTAAAAACTTAGCACGAATAAACAACAAGGCTTGGAATCTCCAGGTCTTGTTGTTTTCAGTCACTAATTTTTATCAAAATGCCTGCAAGAATAATGGTGTTAAGCGCCGTTACCGAGTAATATCGGTGTATACATAATATGTCATAATCATTAAGTAAGAGATGTAAGCCCCGATGGATAGCCCCTTTTCAGATCGTATCGCCGATGTTCCAGAATCCTTTATTCGTGAAATATTAAAAGTAGCGGTAGACCCAACGATCATTTCTTTTGCTGGCGGCTTGCCAAGCAGAGATCTTTTTCCTGTTGAAGGTATAAAAAATGCCTGTAGCAAGGTGCTAGATGAACATGGGCAGGATGTATTGCAGTACAGCAATACTGAAGGCTATGAGGCGCTCCGTCAGCTTATATCTGATCGTTATCGCGATAAGCAAGGGCTTGACGTACCCATTAAAAACATTCTGATTACCAATGGTTCGCAACAAGGTTTAGATTTACTGGGCAAAACCCTGCTTAATGAAGGGGATGATGTTGTTATTGAAGAGCCCGGCTATTTGGGTGCTATTCAGGCGTTTTCAGTTTATCGTGCTCGTTTTAATTCGGTTCCTGTATCTGAGGAAGGTCTTGATATTGAGCGACTGAAAGGTGTCATGCTTTCACGTAAGCCTAAATTGCTTTATACCGTGCCCAATTTCCAGAATCCATCAGGTATTTCTTACAGTGAAGAGAACCGTATAGCGGTTGCTGAAGAGTTGAAAGGAACATCTACGTTTTTGGTTCAAGATGATCCATATGGTGATTTGCGCTTTGCAGGTGTTGAAAAAACATCATTCAAAAAACTTATTCCAGATAACACGGTTGTTTTGGGTTCATTTTCAAAAATAGTCGTTCCTTCGTTCCGTCTAGGTTGGATTGTGGCTCCTGATGCGTTAATTGAAAAAATGGTTATCGCAAAGCAGGCTGCAGACTTGCATACCAACTATTTTTCACAGCGAGTAATACACCAGTTTTTGCTTGATAACGATATTGATTCACATATAGCTGATATTACTGAAGTATATGGTCGACAACGAGCCGCGATGATAAAAGCTATTGAAGCGCACTTTCCTAAAGAGGTAACGATTACTCACCCTGAAGGAGGCATGTTTCTATGGGGTATGCTGCCTGATGGCATTTCATCTATGAAATTATTTGATATTGCTATTAAGGATAAGGTTGCGTTTGTACCTGGACATCCTTTTTATGTAAATCGAGATGAAGTAAATACATTTAGACTGAATTTTTCAAGTGTGGATGAGGCAACAATAGAGACTGGCATTGCTCGGTTGGGTAGAGCGATTACTCAATTGTTGGCGGGGTAGGGTGATATTCACTCCAAATCGGTTATGACTGAACTTACCGTAAATCAAAGTCAGTTATATGCCGTTGTCGAGGGGTGTATTGAGCTAGCTAGTGATTACTTTAATAAATCACTGGTTATGCCTGATATTCGTTTTGACCTTAGAGGGAAAAGTGCCGGTCAGGCTCGTTTTGAAATAGAGCGAACGCTTGGTGTAGTGAGAAGGCATACATTTTCTATCCGTTTTAATCGCTTATTGATGGAGGAAAATTTCAAAGCGTTTGTTGATGATGTGGCGCCTCATGAAACGGCGCATGTTATTGCTCGTCAGGTGTATGGCGGTAGAATAAAACCTCATGGTCAGGAATGGAAGATGATTATGCGGGATGTTCTCAATAAATCCCCGTCGGTCACTCATCAGTTTGATGTGAGTAGAGCTTCGCCTAAGCCCTTTATTTACCAGTGTGATTGCACTAATGTGCAGCATGTCCTATCTACTATCCGCCATAATCGTATTCAAAGAAAACATTCTAGCTACCTTTGTCGTCACTGCAATGCCGCATTGAGTCTGGCTTGTTCTTAGTTGCATATTTTGGCCGGAGTGAAAAATCTGGCGAATAAATGCTAAGCCTGCTGATATGGTTGTAGTTAGTGGCTATTTAATTCAAGTTTCGTTTGTCTTTGGCTGTTTTAATTGAGGGTCGTGACGCAATCGGTGGTAGTTAACCATATTAGCATCTAATCTTTGTTTTTGGCTGGCACTGACGTGTGTCGTTAGTAGTTTGTCGTAATTATCCCACGGTGTATTTAGTTGTTGGTAAGGGAGAGTATAATGTCTCTCCATCAACGACTCGAGGGAAGAAATGCATCAAATGAAGGCAAATCTGATCATCAAGTATAGTAGAGAATGAAGCTGGAGTGTAATAAATACAAACAAAAAAAATTCAGTCTGTTATTATGGTCAATCTTTTTGGCGGATATTTTACATTTCTTTTGAATGTCAAAAAATTGGCGTAAATAAATATCAAAGTATGACGCGGATTCGTCATATTTTAAATTTGATGTTTACAATGGTCACCATAGGAATTGATGATCAGGCGGTAATCATGTTTTTAAATGCAAAGTTTTTAAGTGTAAGACATATAGGGCTTGTTGTACTCAGTGGTTTTTTGGCTGCATGTAATGGTGAGTCCAGTGACAAAGCTAGTTCTCAAAATTCAGTTCAGACTACACTTACAGATCAAAATGGCACTATCGAGCCAGTATCCAGTCCTGAAGTGGGCAAACAAATATCTATTCAGGGTGGTGCCATAAAAGGGGTTATCGAGAATGGTATTGTTCGTGTTTTTTCTGTTGAAGGTGAAGCCGGTTTTTACCGTAAGGCGTCTGCTCCCTTGGGTGATGCAGAGAGAACAGATAAGAATGGTCAATTCAATATTTCAGTGCCTGCTGGTTCACTTGATATTATCGTGGTTGAAATAACCGCCGATATAAATACACGCATGACGTGTGATGTTGTTGATGGTTGTGGCTTGAGTGCCGATGGCGCGCTTATTGGTTTCGGCGAAAAATTCCCTTTAAATGACAATTTTATTTTAGAGGCTGCTTATTTTGGGCTGCAAGAGAGTGACGCACTTACTCTTTATGTCACGCCGCTTACACACCTTGCTGTTTCACATGCGGTTGCTCAACCCGATGGTTTAAGTGCTGATAATATAAGCATGGCTTATTCGCTAGTAGAGGAAACGTTAAATCTTTCTCCAGGTTCATTACAACTGCCTCCTCCAGACTTAACCAGGCTTAACGCATACGATAGACTGTCGGGTGATGAGCTTCAATATGCGGTTATGTCAGCTTCATTTCTTGCCATGGTCAATATGCCAGATTGGACGTCTATTGATGAAGTGATCAATAGCGCCGCTGATAGATTCGCTTTATCTGGTGGTTTGCCTGATGAAAATGGTGGTATTGTCTCTGAGGTTACCTTGGATGATCTATTCTATCAGGCGAGTGATATTGCTAGCGATCTCCAGTCTGAAACTGACAATAGCCAAATTATTGTTGAGTTGATTTCTGTTGAGAGTTCTACTGATATGTATTATCAAGAGGTGTCTAGCTTATATGTTGATAAGCCTGCTCCAGATCCTCTCGAGGAAGTGAGTGCTGTTGAGCCTGAAATAGTGATGGAGACGCCTGTGGTGCCTGTAACTCCTGTAACTCCTCAGGCTAAAGCTCTGGTAATAACCGCTCAGCCTGGATCTACCACGACAATGTTAGATAATGCTGTAGAGTTTAGTGTGGTGGCAGAAGGTGAGGGTGATCTTCATTACCAGTGGAGAAAGAATGATATTGATATTAACGGTGAAACTGGCACGACTTTATCGATAGGGAGCGCGCAGTTGTCTGATGCGGGCATCTATAATGTGCTTGTCACGAATAATAATGGGACAATATCTTCTTTTGGGGCCGCTTTATTAGTAGAAGCGAAGCCCGCACTGACTGCTGAGCTTAAATGGTCTATACCCACAAAACGTCAGGATGGTTCTGATTTATTAGCTGAAAATGTAGCGGGTTATGTGTTGTCGTATGGGACGCAGCCAGGCGAATTAATGTCTGAAGTCGTTATCAATGGTGCTAATGAAACGACTTACCTGTTTGAAGATTTAGATTCAGAAGAAACCTATTACTTTAAGATTGCTACTGTAGATGTTAATGGTAGTCAGGGTGAGTTTTCTGAGTTAGTAACTAAATCTTTTATGTAATTTAATTAATTAGGCACAAACAAAAAACCTTTAGTATTTTACTAAAGTTTTTTTTTATTAATCAGCTAAAATATCACAGCAAATAACCAGTTCTTGATCATCTGCTTGAAAAAGTAGAGAGAGCGTCACGCACATATAAGCCCCTGTTATGGAAAGGTAAGGACGAGTTATTTGCAGCTCGTTTGGATTGCTCAATGCTCTTTTAAGATAGTGCTGGCGAAACCAGTCTGCACTTTGGGTATTTTCTAAGGGTTTAAATTTCAGGTTATTGGCTGTTATGTTCCGTGTGGAGCTTGCTGTTTCGCCTATTTGTATTCCGTTTTTATCCATCATATAGCATCGCGTAACCGTGTGGTGCCCTGTTAATGATGTTGCTGCCTGCCTAAGTGGCAACCCTTCTCGTACTTTATCAACTACGTTATTGAAAAGAGGGAAATAATGATCGCGAATAGCAATGGTAGGGTCTATTTTACCCTTTACTTCATTTTTGTAGCTGCGTAGTAACTCGCTCAGATCAGTATCAGGTAAGGGGTTGGGGGTTATGCCTATTTGGGGCATTGCAAAGTAAAATCCTTGTACAAAGTCAACGCCGCAGTCAACAGCAATCATGGCCTGATCTTCAGTTTCAACACCTTCCATTAGAACAAGGCAGCCTGCTTGGTGCAGTAGTGAAACAATGCCGTTGAGCATTTGTCGAATGCGTCCGTCAGTCGATGCACGCACAATCATTGAGCGATCAAGTTTAACGATGTCAGGTTTAAGCGCCCATACTCTTTCAAAATTTGAGTGACCTGCTCCAAAGTCATCAATTGCGGTTAGGCAGCCTAGTTGTTTGTAGTAATCAACGGCTTGGGCGAGGCTGTCACTATCACTCGTTGGTTGTTCCACTACTTCTATTACAACGCGATGCGGCGGGAAATTGAAATGTTCCAAAAGCTTTCCGAAAAATGAATCGTAACGAAGCCCTTTTGTGATTGTTTTCGGTGAAATATTAATGAAAAGCCAGTTAATGTCATCGGGAAGGCACTTAAAATTTTTCATGTGCAAATGACGGCAAACTCGATCTAGGAGGATGTTTTCTTGTTCACTTTGGGGTAGCTGAAATAGATGTCCTGGGCTTTGAGCTTGTCCTTCTCTATCAAAAGGGCGAACCAGTGCTTCATATCCTACGATACGTTTGTGGGATAGGCTGAAAATTGGTTGGAAGGCAGTGCGCAGATCCATCCCCATAAAGCTACTTGACCACTCCGCACCAAAGGCTTGGGTTGTGTTGTCAATACTATGGATGTCTAGGGCTATCTTATCTGTTGTTTTACTCATTACCGAAAGCAAGCTGATAATGTCTCTTTAATGTATGTTTGTAAGGGCTGCTTTATATTAGTACATCTTATGAGCACTATATAAAACGTTAAAATTTCAACTTACTACAGTGCAAATAATGCCAAACTATTGAGCTTGGTTCTACTAAGGTTTGTTAAATGTATGTAAAAGCTTTCAGAGGCCAGAGGAGTAGGGTATTTCTGTCAGATAAAAAAAAGCGGCACAGAATGCCGCTAAAGTGCGAGATTGTTAATCTTGTGTATAGATTAAATTAAAGCGTAAATAGTTTCTGTACGTGAATATACTTATTGGTGCTAAACATCTAAAAATTAGATTGAATTAACCAAAAAAACGGCTTAAATCATTAATATAATAATTGTATTATTGGTGTGAAGTTTAAAAGAGAATGTGTGATGAATATCAGAAATACAAAGAGTCGCTGGGGGCTTGTGTCAATCGTTTTGCACTGGCTTGTTGCTGTTGTTGTCTTGGGTTTATTTGGTTTAGGACTTTATATGGTTGAGTTAGATTACTATGACTCAATGTATAAAACAGCGCCATATATTCATCGAAGTGTCGGCATACTACTTTTTATAACGATTATTTTTAGGCTTGTCTGGCGCGGACTGAATACTACGCCGCAGGTGCTGGAAAACCACAGTGCATGGGAAATAGCCGCCGCGCATTGGGCTCATAGAGCCTTGTATGGTTTGTTAATTGTTTTAATGATAAGTGGTTACTTTATATCAACGGCTGATGGTCGTTCAATTTCTGTGTTTGCTTGGTTTGACGTGCCTTCAATGGTGAGTGGCGTTGATAATTTAGAAGATTATGCTGGAGAGGTTCATGAACTTGTGGCGTATGTACTAATATCTATGGTCATACTCCATGCACTGGGTGCGCTTAAGCACCACCTGCTGGATAAAGATCGTACCCTGTTAAGAATGTTGGGGAAAAATCATTAATTAAACAATCTTAAGAAAACAAAAAAATGTGGAGAAGTAATGAAACTTAAAAAATGGTTTACTGGGGTGTCGTCCTCATTGTTGTTGTCATCATCGCTATTATTGTCTGCTGGATCAGTGAGTGCGGCTGATTATGTGATGGATACTGAAGGTGCCCATGCATTTGTTCAGTTTAAAATAAGCCACCTGGGATATAGCTGGCTTTATGGTCGTTTTAATACATTCGAAGGGCAGTTTAGCTTTGATGAAGCGAATCCTTCTGCCTCAAAGGTTTCGGTTTCAATTGATACGAATAGTATTGATTCCAATCATGCAGAGAGAGATAAGCATTTAAGAGGGGATGATTTTTTAGATGTTAGTAAATACTCTCAGGCTACTTTTGTGAGTACCGACATTAAAGACCAAGGTAATGGGAAAGCAGCCATACATGGTGATTTTACTTTGCGTGGAGTTACTAAGTCTATCGTGATTGACGCCGAGTTTATTGGTGGTGGAAAAGACCCTTGGGGAGGGTATCGTAGTGGGTTTAGCGGGAAAACATCGTTTAAACTAAAAGATTTTGGTATTCCTAAAAATTTAGGGCCGGCTTCTGAAGAAATTGAGATATTTATTTCTATTGAAGGTGTGCGGCAGTAGCTCTATATTTTGGGTTTAATTTAGAGTACTAATCACTCTATTTCGGCCGGTATTTTTTGCTCTGTAGAGTGATTTATCGGCCGATTTAATCACAAGTTCTGGCGTATTGTTTTGTTCTGTCTTTTGGGATACCCCGATACTAACAGTAACATTAATGCCTTTTTCTCGGGGCGAAACAACGCCACGAAGTTGTTCCCCTAGCTTTTTACTTTGCATCCGTTCTTTACTTCTTAACGTCATTTGGTAGCCAGCAATATTTTCTCTTAATTTATTGAGGGCTGGTTCAATGAGTTCTAATTTTTTTTGAGGAAATAATACGGCAAACTCTTCTCCTCCATAACGATAGGCTATTCCGCCCGCGCCTACTTTTCGTATTTTACTGGCAACGAGTCTAAGTACCTGATCGCCGGTGTCGTGACCATAGCTATCATTGAATTTTTTAAAGTGGTCTATGTCTATCATAGCAATGGAGAATTGTTTACTTAGTGTTCCCATTCGTTCATCTAAAGCTCTACGCCCTGGTAGTAGTGTTAATGCGTCTACAAAAGCAAGGTCATAAGCGCTTTGTATGAGTGATACGAACATTGCTAGCAGGAGAGCTGAAAATAGAGTAGTTGAGATTGCGATAAGGCCGAAGTCGAAAAAAATTGCGTTGCCTGTGAGCCATGCGGCTAGTATGGCTGTTTCTGTGGAGGTTCTTTTCCATAGGGTGATGATGATTAATGTTAAACCGCTGGCCAGTTGAGAGCTTAGTAATGCAAATCCAAGCCAGACGTGCTCATGACTATTATCTACAAGGAATGGCTTTAGGGTTGGATACAACGTGTTTAGGTAGCCATCTCTAACAGCAAGCCAGAGAGCAATATAGCTACCAATAATTAATAATAGTCGAGCAAGACCCCATACAGAAACGCTGCCTCGCTCTCTATATAGGGCGGTAAGGCAAAGGTGCCATGAAAATAAAATGGCCGTACCAATAAAAAGTAATTGGGTTGACTGTTCGGCATAAGGCTGTTGCATGCCATTTTGAATGAAAGCGTAGGCCAGGCAGGCATTAATGGCTCCCAGGGCTAGTCGGCTTCTGTTAAAAATAAGTGAAACTAGAAGTAGAAGTGCACTCATTAAATAGGGCAAAGAAGTGTGTATGGCTTGAGCCCAAAGGTTGCCCCAGCTAAATTGTAAAATCAGATAAGCGCAGGCAACAATGGAAAATGGAACTAACTTCCAAAGGTTTTTAATGATAATCACAGTTGAAGTCTAATATGGCTAGAAGATTTATAATAATAGCGGGTATTAGATGATAAGGTAAGCAGGTATTTATAACTTATGATCGCGCAATCTCTAGTCAGGCCGTTTACGCCTTAGTAAAAAGCTATTTGTTATTATCGTTATTAAGTATATGGTTGCGATAAAAAATGAAATAGCACAGTAAGCTACAATATTGTTGAGATTGCCAATAATAGTATATTCAATGATCAGCATAGCCGCTAAAAGGCTGCAACCAATGCCAAGGGCTGTGAGCGCTGTATTTAGTATCTGGTGTTCTGATCGCATAAAAATTGCCCTTTTGTTCTTGGTCTAAGCTTATGTCTTTGCAGTGCTCACTATACTAACGCTTCAGTGTCACTCGAAATATGCGTAATATTACTTATTAGTAACGTAGAATATTCATTGTATAGAGGTTCAGTATGAAAAAAGGAATGCAGGGCATAGCTGAAAAAGCGATGTGGAGCTTGGTTCATGCTGCAGAAAAAAAACTGTTTAACGAAAATTTCATTATTTCAAATCTAACGCCCTTTGATGTTATTTATCGAGATAGAATTATGTCGGTAAGGCATTATCTTCCCCTTGAGGATGAGCAAGTTCAAATTGGGGATGATTTAATCACTGTAAACCAGACGAAGCATCGCGTACCCCTTGTGCTGGTTCCTCCTTTGGCTGCGACGTCAATGATTTTTGATTTAATGCCTCACCGTAGTGTCGTTAGATTTTTCTTGGCCAAAGGTTTTGATGTTTATTTGATTGATTGGGGAGAGGTTACTGAAGATCATAGTGACCTTTCTTTGGAAACGTATGTTTTGGAGTGGATGCCGAAAGCCTTGTCTCAAGTTAGAGAGGTAAGCGGAGAGCAAGATGTTTCTATATTTTCATATTGTATGGGAGGGTTATTATCTCTTATGTATGCTGCAGTATCGAATGATCCGCATGTGCGTAATATGATCACCGTGGCAAGCCCTATTGATATGCATCAGAGTGGTGTCGCGGGCAGGGTTCTTTCCACCATTTACCGCCCCGCACAGACTTTATCTCAATTATTAAACTTTTCTTTGTTAGATTTGCCAGCTCGCTACTTTCATGTACCAGGGTGGGTCAACTCACTGGCATTTAAGTTAACCAATCCAATGGGTAATGTGATCAATTATTTTGATGTGCTTTTAAATATGTGGGATCGAGAGTATCTCACGGAGCATCTAACAATGAGCCAATGGTTTGATGACATGGTTGATTACCCAGGGGAGACTATAAAGGATATGGTTGTCCACATGATGATAAATAACCAGTTGGCTAAAGGAACCATACAAATTGGTGATGAACGGGCTGAATTCGAAAAAATAAAATGCTCAATTCTTGCGTTTGCTGGAGATACCGATAACTTAGTAAGTATTCGTGCTGCACGTAAGGTTTTGGATGTTATCTCATCAGAAGATAAGGAGTTTTATGTTGTGCCAGGTGGTCATGCCGGTGTGTTTGCTGGCGGAAAGGCGCCTTCAAATGCCTGGGCTATTAGTGCTGACTGGTTGGCCGGTCGCTCTGACTAGGTGGTAACTTAAAACGCTCTTAATGTTACACTAGCTTACAAAAATATGTTTGTATAACAGTGGTTTGTGAACAGGTTTTTATCTTTTTAAGGTGAGGGTCACAGAAATAAAATCCGTGCTTTAGTATTATGTACTCCATGGCGACATAAGAACATTTAGACAAAATATAGTCTGTTTTGGTGTGAGGTGACAACGTGGTGTATAAAATATTTGTTTTGCTTTTAACGGTTAATTTATTTGCAGTTGTAGCCAATGTTGAGGCTGCTGAATTTAATAGCATGGTTGCTGGCGATGATGAAATTCTTATTGAAAAGGGCTTGAGTAAGAGTAAGTGCCTATCAAGGTTAGTGAGTATGCTGGGAAGTCATTGGTTTAATGGTGCTGTTGAGTTACAGCGCATGAACAGCATTAAGAGAAAAGGCAATGAGCCGCGTTATGCTTCTAGTTTTCAGCGTGGTCTTGCAAAAGCCCAGTATGGAGTGGATATGGCTGAAGATGAGTTCTCTATTTCAATGAAAATGAAGTTTTAATCTCCTCCTTTTAGTCTTTTTTATACTTTCCGCTACTCCCTTCCTTTTATTGCTCTCTTGATTTGATTACCGTCAATCCTCTATTGAATTGCATTGGTCATACTGTTTGTAATTGGGTATATTTTAGACAATTAAAAAAACAAAATAAGCAGGGGAACAAATAATGGCTATGGCTCCAGTAATACACAATGATGTGGAAAAATGCGTTGATGCTCTTATTGAAAAAATTGGTAAGGATATTAAATTTGGAATGCCTTTAGGCTTGGGTAAGCCCGTTCACTTTATTAATGCGCTATATAAACGTGCAAAGGCCGATCCGAGTATCAATCTTGTTATTGCAACCGCACTTTCACTCGAAAAGCCAGCTGTAGGAACCGGGCTTGAAGCAAAGTTCATGGGGCCTTTTGTAGAAAGATTATTTGGTGATATACCTGACCTTGAGTATATGAAGGATCTTCGAAAAAAAGCGTTGCCGTCTAATGTAGAGGTAACGGAATTCTTCTTTAAAGCCGGTAGTTTCTTAAAAGATGATAAGCAGCAGCAAACTTACATATGTACAAATTATACGCATGCGGTAAGAGAATTGGTTGCTGTAGGTGTTAATGCAGTTTCCCAGATTGTGGCTAAAAAAGAAATTAATGGCGTGCCAAGATATAGTCTTAGTGCTAACCCTGATACCTCTCTAGACCTAGTGCCCATATTAAGAGAACAGGAAAAAGCGGGTAAAAGGGTGGCTGTTATTGCTGAAGTAAATAACAACTTACCTTTTATGGTTAACCATGCTGAAGTAGGCGAAGATGAATTTGATTTAATCCTTGAAAACCCAGCTTACGAATACCCTCTGTTTGGTGCGCCTAACATGGCTATCATGCCTGCTGACCATATGATTGGTTTTAATGCCAGTACATTATTGAGAGATAATGGTACCTTGCAAGTGGGGATTGGTTCTCTTGGGAGTGCCTTGGTATACAGTGCCATCCTCAGGCATAACAATAATGATGTATACAATGAGTTAATGAATGAACTGAAGCTTGAAGAGCGCTTTCCGATTATTTCATCAATTGGTGGTCGTGACACATTCTCAAAGGGGCTTTATGGCTGCAGTGAGATGATGGTTGACGGGTTTATGCACCTTTACAAGGCGGGTATATTAAAGCGAGAGGTTTTTGATCACGCAGAGCTTCAGATCTTGCTTAATGAGAATAAAATTACTCATGATGTCGATATAACAACGCTAGATGCCTTGCTTGAGCAAGATATTATTCCTTCAACGTTGCGTGCAAAGGACGTTGCTTTCCTTCAACAGTTTGGAATATTCAAGCCTGAAGTGGAATTTAAAGGTGGTTGCTTGTTGGTTGATGGGCAAACCATTGAGCCTAAGTTAGAGGCTGATAATAACCGCCAGTTGGTTGCGGAGCATTGTCTTGGCGACAAGCTTAAAGGTGGCATTGTCATGCATGGTGGATTCTTCCTTGGACCTAATAGCTTTTATGAGGCTTTGAGAGGTTTAAGTGCTGAAGAGAATGAAAAGTTCTGCATGACTAGTGTTAGATATATTAACCATTTGATGGATCACGAATTTGGTAATCAAAAGTTAAAAGTCTCTCAGCGACAAGATGCACGATTTATCAATTCTACAATGATGTATACCTTAAATGGTGCGGCAGTATCTGATGGCCTTGAGAATGGTAAGGTAGTGAGTGGTGTTGGTGGGCAGTATAATTTCGTGGCAATGGCTCATGAGATTGATGATGCTCGGTCAATATTGAAGCTTAAGAGTCATCGTCAAACGGTTGATGGCCCAAAATCAAATATAGTATTTAATTATGGGCACTCAACAATACCTCGTCATTTACGTGACATTGTAATTACTGAGTATGGTGTTGCTGATTTGTTAAGTAAGCAAGATCAGGATGTGTATATTGAACTCATAAAAATAGCTGACTCGCGCTTTCAAGATGAGTTGCTTGAACAAGCTAAAGCAGTTGGTAAGGTCGCTAGAGATTATCAATTGCCGGACGAATATCGTCATAATACACCTGAAAATTTATTGAATGTTTTTAATAAATACAAAGAAAAAGGTTTCTTTGAACCCTTCCCATTTGGTTGTGATTTTACTCCTGAAGAGTTGAAGATAGGTAAGGCCTTGAAAGGTCTTAAGGCTAAAACCGCTACGCGCAGTGGGCTGTTTAAGTCTATATTAGAGGCTATAAAGGTAAAAGGGGTGTCACCGGAGTTCGTACCGCTGATGAAGCGAATGAATATGGAAAACCCTGCAAACTTTAAAGAAAAATTGGAGCAAAAGTTATTGCTGGCTGAATTAATGGCACAGTAGAACTTAGCCTCGTTAATTAGCGTCTTATTAAATAAAAAACCATTGCATTCAAGGTGCAATGGTTTTTTTGTTTAGGTTTAAGATAAACTACCCTTAGATATTTTTACTTATAACTAAGATCTTTACTTGAGAGGCTCAATGTCAGATTTACCAAAAGTTTATTCTATTAATTACAATCTCAGGAATGCAGAAGGCGTTGTTGTTGATACGTCAGAAGGAGGAGAGCCATTAACCTTTCTTGAAGGCAGTGGTGTGGTCGTTAAAGGGGTTGAGCAGGCCCTGAAAGAACGTAAAGTTGGTGATGTATTAGATGTAACCATCCCTCCTGAGTTAGCCTATGGTACGCATAACCCCGATTATTTGCAGGAAGTGCCCAAGTCTCTTTTTGATGCAGTGGAAGATGTTGTGGTCGGGATGAAGTTTCAGACCAATACGGGGGATCAAACACAGGTGGTGAAAATAGTTAAGGTGGGTAAAGATTCTGTGACTGTTGACGCGAACCACCCTTTAGCGGGCTTTACGCTCTTTTTTGATATTGAAATATTGTCTATTCGGGATGCATCTGACGAGGAGGTTCGCTTAGGTTATCCTATTGCAAAAGACTAAATACTTAGCGGTTAAATGCGTTTGAAAATTGTAGAAAATTGTTTCTTGTAATATTTTCATGTAAATTCTTAAACAGCATGTATAATTACTATTAATACAAGGGGAAAATCGTGTTCTTTTTGGTTTTGTTTGTTTTCAAATAAGCTATAAAAAGAATCGAATTTTTAGATACGATTTAAGTGTTTTTGCACTAGTAAGCAATGTTGACTGTTAGATCGCTTAACGTGTGCACAGACCTGACCAATATAAGAAAAAAAGAATGGAAGACGTAGAGCAGAATGAATCGTGGCGTATCCTTATCGTAGAAGATGATGAGCGTCTTGCAGATCTTACAAAAGAATACTTGGAAAGTAATGGACTGATTGTCTCTGTTGAGCCTAACGGTGGACACGCTGTTGATCGTATTAAGAATGAAAAGCCAGATTTGGTTGTTCTTGATTTAATGCTCCCAGGAGAAGATGGTCTTTCTATTTGCCGTAAAGTGCGTCCTTTTTATAATGGACCTATTTTAATGCTGACGGCGCGCACTGATGATCTTGATCAGGTACTAGGTTTAGAAATGGGTGCGGATGATTATATGTCTAAGCCTGTAAGACCTCGTGTTTTATTAGCGCGAATAAGAGCTTTATTACGACGTATTACGGAGCCGCTAACATCAGATCAGGCGGGTACGGATGATGATGAGCCGGTGAGGCTAACATTTAATAATTTGGTCGTTGACCGCTCTATGCGCGAAGCCTGGTTAAATGACGAAAGCATTGAGCTAACGAGCGCAGAGTTTGATTTACTGTGGTTATTGTCTAGCAGTGCAGGTACGGTGCTTAGTCGTGAGGAAATATTTACAGCGCTAAGAGGTATTGAGTATGACGGCCAAGATCGCTCAATAGATGTTCGGGTTTCAAGAATTCGACCAAAAATTGGTGATGACCCTGTTCACCCAAAGCGAATAAAAACAGTTCGCAGCAAAGGTTACCTGTTTGTTAAAGAAGCCTGATCTTAAAAGGGCTTTATATTAAAGAAGCAATAGTAACTGGCTCAGGATCTAACAACTGTGAACAAGCTTTTTATAAGAATGTTTGGAGGCTTACTACTAACCTTAATGGTAGTAAGCCTTTTTTGTACCTTTCTTTATAACACCGTTAATGTGGTTCGTAGTGAACATTACCGAGTGTCTATTACTTCGCCAGCACTAAACTGGTTGGCAGCTCTAGATCACCCTAAGCTTGCCGCAACGGTTTCCCGTTTATCTGAATCTAGCGCTTTAATCCCAGATTTAACCCAAATTACTATTGAAACGACCTCACGACTCAACTTAAGTCCTCTGGAATTAGAACGTCTGAGTTATGGTCAGGTGCTTATTACCTCTGAGGATCATGGTTATCGGGTTATTAAAGCGTTAGATAGTCGTCATTCAGGCCTTAGCTCTGACGAAAAGATGCGTTTTGTGGCCGTTTGGTTTTCTGATCTGTACTCTGGTATTAACCAGTTGCTTGGAGAGCTAATTCTTGATCAGTTGGGTGCTCAAGAGGTTGATGATGCTTATTTGTTTGAACTGATGCAGGTATTTAATGTCTCTATTGTATCGGTAGTTGACGAGCTAAATAGCTTGCCATCAGGGGTGCAAACTCAATTATCTTCTAGTGGGCGTTATTTTTATTCGGGTGATGAAGATTCTTCGGCAACGGGTTATTACCGTAAAGACGATGGCGCTGTTTTTCGTATCGGGTTCCCAAAGCATTATAGCTCTGTGTCGTATGTTCTTATCTTTTCATTGGTATTAATGGTTGTGGCGGCAGTGGCAGCAGCGGTTTATGTCTTGATTTCATCCATTGATAAAAGACTTAGGGGGCTGGAGGCGGTTGCCAGTAAAATATCCCGTGGTGAGCTGGATGCTCGTATTAACGTCGACAGACAGGATGCCATAGGGCGCCTAGGTAATGCTTTTAACCGTATGGCAGAACATATTCAGCGTTTGGTTGCGGTTCAGCGCGAGATGATTCATGCGGTTTCTCATGAATTAAGAACACCTGTAGCGCGAATTCGTTTTGGCGTACAGATGATCGAAGATTGTGCTAGTGAAAAGTCTCTTCAGAAACAGTTGACGGGTATAGATTCTGATATTCAGGAACTGGATGAGCTTATAGATGAAATCCTGACTTATGCGCGGTTGGAACAGGGTGGTCCAATACTTGTTTTTAATGACGTGGACATAAAGTTAATTGTAGGGCAGGTTGTTTCTGAGCAGAGTAGCGTGAAGCCAGAAATGACGATTAAAGCTGAGTTTGAAGATGGCTCTCATCAATGGAAGCAGTCTGATGTTGAGTATCGTTATATTCATCGAGCGGTGCAAAACCTTGTGGGAAATGCTACACGCTATGCTTCATCTACGGTTAAGGTACATTGTGCATTCGATAAAGAAACCTGTCGTATTGATGTAGAAGATGATGGCGCTGGTATACCTGAGAGTGACTGGGAAAAAGTATTTACTCCCTTTGCTCGGCTTGATGATAGTCGTACGCGCTCATCCGGTGGTTATGGTTTGGGGCTTTCAATTGTTAGACGAATTTTGTACTGGCACGGTGGTCAGGCATTTTTAGGTCGTAGCAGTATGGGGGGGGCAAAGTTTAGTTTGGTTTGGCCTCGTCGACAGTTAGATAGTTGATTGTTATTTGTTGAATATTTATCGGGCCAAAATAGTATCTCTAGGCTACCGATAAATATTCATTGATTCTTCAAGTGCCTTAAGCGCTCTGTTTTCCGGTGGTTGATTTTTTGTTATATAGATACGCCTCTAGCGCCTGAACTTCATCATCACTTATAACTAGTCCCAGTTTTGTGCGTCGCCATAGAATATCTTCAGCAGACTTCGCCCATTCTTCCTGTACTAAATAATCCACCTCACACTGGTAGAGGTTTGCACCAAAGTATATCCCCATATCTTTTATACCTACATCATTATTACTTGTAGATGGTGCAAGGAATTGTAAGCACATAAGGCCATAGCTACGACTGTAGCGGGTAAGTAATTTTTCTGGAAGCCAAGCATGAACCTCTTGAATGATTTGTTTTACATCACTTAAAGACTGAGTTGCTGTGGTGGCTCCAGGAAGTGGGGCGGTGGCAGTCCAGTTGTGTTTCATTTTTGGGAAGTACGGAGCCATTTTTTTCATGGCGGCTTCTGCTAGCTTACGATACGTGGTGATTTTTCCGCCATAAATAGATAGTAGCGGTGTTTTTTGGTTATTATCTTCTAATTCCAGGGTGTAATCTCTGGTCATTGCGGAAGGGTCTGATGACTCGTCATCGCAAAGAGGCCTAACACCTGAATAAGTCTTCACAATATCGTCGCGTGATATTTGCGCTATAAAATGCTTATTTACAATGTCTATTAAGTAATTAATTTCGTCGTCATCAATTGAAACGTTTGACGGGTCTCCTTTGTATTCTTTGTCTGTCGTACCTACGAGAGAAAATTTATCTTGATAAGGTATAACGAAAACAATTCGTTTGTCTTCATTTTGCAGTATGAAGGCGCCTTCTTCATTGTGTATTTTAGGTACAATGATGTGGCTGCCTTTAATAAGACTAATGCCTCGGGTTGGCTTTTGTTTTATGTGTTCTGCGATAACCTGGCTAACCCAAGGGCCTGCGGCATTGATCAGGGATTTTGCAAAAACGGTATGCTCTACGTTTTTGTCTAAATCAAGTAGTGTTACTTTCCACACCTCATCATTTTTGATCTTTTTTGCTGCGATGAATTTTGTGCGTGTCAATATTGTTGCGCCATTTCGTTTTGCAGATATAGCATTGGTAATTACAAGGCGCGCATCATCAACAGAGCAGTCAGAATATTGGTAGCCTTTCTTTATATTTTCTTTTAATGGACTTTGATGATTGAATTTACATGATTTTGTACCGGGGAGGGTGTTTCGTTTTGTCAGGTGATCATACATGAAAAGCCCTGATCTAATCATCCATCCAGGGCGAAGGTGTGGCCTGTGAGGGAGGGTGAACCGTAAAGGCTGAACAAGGTGAGGGGCATTCTTTAAAAGTATCTCACGCTCCGCTAGAGCCTCCTTAACCAATCTAAACTCATAATGCTCTAAATATCTCAAGCCACCGTGAATTAACTTACTGCTTGCAGACGAAGTTGCTGATGCAAGATCAGATTGTTCGCATAAGGCAACGGACAAGCCCCTGCCTGCTGCGTCCGCAGCAATGCCTGTTCCATTTATGCCTCCGCCTACAACTAATATGTCTACTGTGCTTGAGGTAAGAGTTAACACTGGCAATATCCTTTTATGAGCAGAAATGTTCGAAAGTGAATATTAATGTTCGCAAGTATAATGTTGATGCGTAGTTATTACAAATGTATTAAATCAAGAAATATTGAAATTTGTGACGTGTTTTTATAGGGGGTGAAATTTTTTGGGGAGATAATAGCCCTGCTATAATTAGGGCTATTATGATTTTGAGATGAGAAATTTAAATGGAAGTCTTAATCTGTTACTGAGAGATCAACGCCATTCTCTCCCAATATGTCAATGATGTTCTGTGGGGGTTTTTTACTCGTAAAAAGGTGAGATGCCTGACTGATATTACCTAGTCGGATCATTGCATTTCTACCAAATTTTGAATGGTCGGCGGCTAGATAAACTTGCCTGGCATTTTTGATGATGGCTTGAGCAACTCTGACTTCCTGATAGTCAAAATCGAGAAGTTCTCCGTCATCATCAATGCCGCTTATACCTATAAGAGCAAAGTCGACCTTAAATTGTTTTACGAAATCTACGGTAGCCTCACCAATAATACCCCCATCACGGTTGCGTACAGCTCCGCCAGCAATAATGATATTAAAGTCCTCTTTAGAGCTTAGAATGCTGGCAACGTGGAGGTTGTTGGTGATAATTGTTAGCCCGCGGTGATTGAGTAGTGCTTTTGAAATAGTTTCTGTTGTTGTTCCAATATTAATGAACATTGAAGAATTATCGGGAATCTTGCTTGCTATTGCGTCAGCAATTCTCTGCTTTTCTTCTAAATTCTGAATTTTTCTATCGCTATAGGCTGTGTTCAACGTGCTAGAGGGAACGCCTGCTCCGCCATGGTAACGCTGGAGTAGTTTTTCCTGGTCAAGATAATTTATATCTCTTCTGATCGTTTGAGGGGTGACTTGGAAATGCTGGGCCATATCGTCTATTGTGACGTACCCTCTCTCAGCAATGAGGTCTATAATTTGTTTATGTCGAGTTTCCTGTGCCATTGAATGCGCTCTGGTTGATTTAGAAACAGGTGCGTATTATGAACCAATTCAAATTTTTATTCAGTGATGCTTTTATAAATCCTAGATATATAGATAAAATATTAATATGTAGATAAAATGTTCACAAACGAAATATAAGTAAAAAATTCTATCTGATGATAACTAACGAATATGGAATAAATTGATTATGGCTAGCTATCTACTTGCAATAGATCAGGGTACCACTAGCTCACGAGCGATCATTTTTGGTAAAGATGGGCTGCCCGCCGCTTCGGCTCAAATGGAATTCACGCAGCACTTTCCCCATGATGGTTGGGTAGAGCATGACCCGGAAGAAATTTGGTCTTCAACGCTTAGTGTGTGTAAAGAGGCTATATCAAAGTCAGGTGTAGACGCTAGTGAAATAGCAGGTATTGGCATAACTAATCAGCGAGAAACAACGATTGTATGGGATCGTGATAGTGGCGAGCCTATCTATAACGCCATTGTTTGGCAGGATAGAAGAACCGCTGATATTTGCGAAACATTAAAGGCAGCAGGCCTTGAGGAAGACGTTGTTCAGAAAACGGGTTTATTAATTGACCCTTATTTTTCGGCCACAAAAATAAGCTGGATTCTTGATCATGTTGAGGGAGCTAGAGCTAAGGCAGAGCAAGGCAAGCTTGCATTTGGTACGGTTGATAGTTTTTTACTTTGGCGTTTAACCGGTGGTAAAAGTCATAAAACAGATGCGACCAATGCTTCTCGTACCTCATTATTTGATATTCATACGCAGGAGTGGGACGAAACGCTACTAAGCGCGTTTAATGTACCTCGTTCTGTTTTACCTGAAGTACTTGATAGTAGTGATGACTTTGGGATAACTGAGTCGGCGCTTCTTGGTGCGCCTGTGCCTATATGTGGCATCGCGGGTGACCAGCAAGCAGCCTTAATTGGGCAGGCTTGCTTTCAGCCGGGAATGGCAAAAAGTACTTATGGCACAGGGTGTTTTCTAATGCTTAATACGGGTGATAAACCCGTGCGCTCTGAAAATCGCTTATTAACCACGGTTGCTTATCGCTTGAATGGTAAAGCAACGTACGCGGTCGAGGGGAGTATTTTTGTTGCAGGGGCGACTATTCAATGGCTGAGAGATGGTTTGCAGTTAATTGATAGCGCTTCAAAAGCTGAGGCGATGGCAGTGGAGACCGGTTCGGACAACCCTGTTTATTTAGTGCCTGCATTTACGGGGCTAGGTGCGCCATATTGGGACCCTCATGCTAGAGGTGCTATTCATGGCTTAACCCGCGATACAGGTATCGCTGACATTGTTACTGCTGGTTTGCAGTCGGTTTGTTATCAAACTAAAGACCTTGTTCGGGCAATGCAGAATGATGGCGCTAGTTATAAAGCGTTAAGAGTTGATGGCGGAATGGTCGTTAATAATTGGCTGATGCAGTTTTTATCTGACGTGCTTAATGTGACGGTTGACCGACCAAAAATAACTGAAACCACGGCGTTAGGTGTAGCCTACTTGGCGGGTTTGAAGGTCGGTTTATATGAAGGGCTTGATGAAATTTCAGAGCTATGGCATCGAGAGCATCGTTTTGAGCCCAATATGCAGCCTGAAAAGCGTGAGAAGCTTTATTCTGGCTGGTTAGATGCAGTTGAGCGTGTTAGATAGATTTTTTTGAAGAGTGCTCAGACCACTTGAATGCAATCAGGTGGTCCGCTACAAGACTAATGTTAATCTGGTTTCCAATGTGTAAATCTTGATGGCTGGGGAATAGCCCTTCTACAATAGTGCTGGAGCTAAGCTTTAGTCTGTAGAGTGTTGATGTACCGGCAAAGGTTTTACTAATAACATTGGCAGATATTGAAGATTTTGGATTAAAAATAATATCATCTGGTCGAACTAAAATATCTACATGGCTGCCATTAGGCCACTGGTAGGCTCTATTTCCTTCAATAACCCCTAGCTCTGTTTCGAATGCCACATGGGTGAGTTGCTTTCCCTTAATAAAGCATCCCTGTCCCACAAAATTAGCAACAAAGCGATTTACAGGTTCATGATAGAGGTTATAGGGTGTATCCCATTGCTGAACCGTTCCGTCTTTAATGACGCCGATATGGTCGCACATGGCAAACGCTTCTTGTTGGTCATGGGTAACCAATATGGCTGTCATGTTAAGCGATTTTAATATATCGCGAATATTGAGGCTTAATCGTTTTCTGAGCTCAACGTCTAAATTAGAAAAAGGTTCATCAAGCAGTATAAGAGAAGGCTCTGGAGCCATTGCTCTGGCTAATGAAACTCTTTGCTGCTGGCCGCCGGATAGTTCGTGAGGATAGCGTTGAGCGAAATCTGAAAGGTTAACGAGTTCTAGCATCTCTGTTATTTTTTTATTTCGTATATTACGACTCATTTTATTTAAGCCGTAACCAATATTTTGAGCGATGGTCATGTGAGGGAATAATGCATAATCTTGAAAAACCATACCGACAGGACGTTTTTCGGGAGCAAGTGATTCGTTCTCCGATGAAATAATCTGGTCCCTGAGAGATATGCTCCCTTTACTCGCGGGGTGAAACCCTGCAATTGCTCTCAGTATGGTGCTTTTTCCACAGCCACTTGGCCCCAAAAGACAAGCGATATCGCCTTCGTTTAGTTTGAGGGAAAGGCCCGCTATGATATCAGTACTATCATAGCGGCAAGTCAAATTATCAATACTTAACAGTGGCGGCATATTAATTGAGGTCGCTTCAATATGGCTTAACAATTACAAAGAAGAAACTCTAATAATGCTTTTTGAGCGTGCAACCTGTTCTCTGCTTCATCCCACACTACTGAACTTTCATGATCTAACATATCGTGACTGACTTCTTCTCCTCTGTGGGCGGGAAGGCAGTGCATAAATAGTGCGTCAGAATTTGCGTACGTCATTAGCTCGGGAGATGCTTGATAGTTTTTAAATATCCTAGCTCTTTCATTTTGTTCTTCTTCTTGACCCATTGATGCCCATACATCAGTGACTACAAGGTCACTTCCTTGTACTGCTGCTTTAGGGTCACGAATAACGCGAACACGATCTGCGTTTTCTTCAAGTAATGTATGAGTTGGATCATAGCCCATCGGAGATGCAATGATGAGTTCGAAATTATATTGTCGGGCTGCATTAATATATGAATTACACATATTATTACCGTCACCAATCCACGTTACACGCTTACCCTCAATAGAGCCTCTGTGCTCTTGGTAGGTTTGCATATCTGCTAGTAGCTGGCAGGGGTGATAATCATCTGTTAGTGCGTTGATGACGGGCACTTTTGAATAGCGAGCAAACTGTTCAATTTTCTCATGTTCAAAGGTGCGAATCATAATGGCGTCAACCATACGAGAGAGTACTCTTGCACTATCTTCTATAGGCTCACCGCGACCTAATTGCGTGTCTCTAGGCGATAGAAATATTGAGTTGCCACCAAATTGAGCCATGCCCGACTCAAATGAAACGCGTGTTCGGGTTGATGACTTCTCAAATATCATTCCAAGTACACGGTTTTTTAGGGGTTCGTATATTTTCCCCTGTTTGTGTTCTTTTTTTATTTCGATTGCACGAGATGTTAGTTTTTTAAGTTCATCTGGAGTGAAATCAAGTAATGTTAGAAAATGTCTCAATGCCATGGGGGTGCTCTCTCTTAGTCGTTTTTATCGCGCCTTTTTTCTGTCGTCGGCTGCGTAAAGCTTAATTATTTTTACGATAGACTCCGCTAAAAAGGAAGCCTCTTCGTCAGTCATTGTTAGTGCAGGTAGTAGGCGTATTACTTTTTCAGATGTAATGTTAATTAACAGGCCAGCTGCTTTTGCAAGAGGTACGAGCTCTGGGCTGGGGGTGTCTAGCTCAACGGCAATCATAAGGCCTTTACCGCGGATGTCTGTTACATAGCTGGCGCTTTCAAGGTTGTCTTTTAGTATCTGTTGAATTTTATTGCCAAGCTCTGTTGCTCTTTGAGCTAATTTCTCTGTTTTAATTTGATCTATTACTGCGAGTGCTGCAGCGCAAGCAAGAGGGTTTCCACCGAAAGTGGAGCCATGTGCGCCAGGTGAAAAAACCTCAGCAGCCTTCCCTTTAGCTAAGCAAGCGCCAATAGGAAAGCCATTACCAAGTCCTTTAGCTGTCGTCACAACGTCAGGAACAATATTATAACCACTATAAGCGAAATACGTGCCGGTTCGCCCATTGCCTGTCTGAACTTCATCGAGCATGAGTAACCAGTCGTTTTGGTCACATAGGGCTCGTAAAGATGTCATGTATTGTTGCTCTGCAATTGAAAGCCCGCCTTCACCCTGGATGGGTTCAATGAGAACGGCAACAACGCTAGGGTTTGATTTTGCAACATCCTCAATGGACTGAATATCATTGAATGGGACTCTGATAAATCCACTTAAAAGAGGTTCGAAGCCCGCTTGAATTTTGCTATTTCCTGAGGCTGTTAGCGTTGCCATGGTTCTACCGTGAAACGCATTATCCATGACAATAATTGACGGAGAGTCAATTCCTTTTTGATGTCCGTAACGCTTTGCAATTTTTATGGCTGCTTCGTTAGCTTCTGCCCCTGAATTTGAGAAGAAAACATTATCCATACCTGACAGGTTGCATAGCTCTTGGCCAAGTTGGGCTTGCAGGGGAATATGATAAAGGTTTGAACAGTGGACTAATCTACCTGCCTGGTTCCTTATGGCTCGTGTGACAGCTGGGTTGGTATGACCTAGCCCACAAACAGCGATACCTGTGAAGGTGTCAAAGTATTTGTTTCCGTCGGTATCGAATAACCAGCAACCTTCACCACTTTCAAAGGCAATGGGAAGACGCCCATAGGTATTCATTAAAGGTTGTTCGGCCATAAAGCATTTTTTCCAGACTCTGTAAACGCAAAAAGGCAGCGATAGCTGCCTTAACGAAGGTTAATAATATCGAGATTTTGCTTGATTGGCAATAAACCTCTCTATATGTTGCATGGATGAGTTTGTTAAAGACAGAGGGAAGTGATGAATGCCATTGAGTTGAATGTTTTTAATAGCCGTATTGAGGCTGTTTGCGATGAAATGGGTATGGTGTTGAAGCGTACAGCATTTTCTCCAAATATTAAGGACCGGCTAGACTTTTCATGTGCTGTTTTTGATTCGTCGGGTGAGTTATGTGCTCAGGCCGCACATATTCCTGTTCATCTGGGAAGTATGGCTTATGCCATGAAGGATGTTGTTGGATGCGTATCGTGGGTTGAAGGCGATATGATGGTAATGAACGACCCCTTTCTTGGGGGGACCCACTTGCCGGATGTAACCTTGATTGCGCCGCTCTTCTTCGAAGGGGTGTTGGTGGCGTTTGTGGCAAATAGAGCGCACCACGCAAACATTGGAGCCTTAACACCCGGTTCAATGCCTGTATCCTGTTCTCTAGAAGAAGAGGGTGTATTAATAAGCCCTCAGCTTTTAATTGAAGCAGGGGTAAATAACGCTGAAGCTTGGGAATTACTTACGTTTACAGAAGATGGTGAACAACTTGGCGACTTTCAAGCGCAGGTGAGTGCAAATCATGCGGGTGTTCAACGTCTTTCCATCTTAATTTCTGAATTAAGTGCTGATGGCTTTGTTGCTGGTATAACAGAGCTTAATAATTATGCGCGTCGCTTAGCTCGAACATCATTATTAAAGTTGCCTGATGGCTGTTATGAATTTGAAGATGTAATGGATTCAGATGGCTTTGGAAAAAAAGACTTACCTATACACTTAGTTTTGGATATTTGTTCCGGTCAAGTTACGCTGGACTTTTCATGCTCTGCTGGACAAACCAAAGGGAATATTAACTGCCCTATGAGTGTAACCGCGGCGGCGGTCTACTATGTGTTTCGTTGTTTGATGCCTGCGCAAACACCAGCTTGTGCAGGTGCGTTTGATGCAATTACAATGTTTGCTCGTAAAGGTTCTTTGATTAATGCACTGCCTCCTTCTGCGGTTGCAGCGGGTAATGTAGAGACAAGTACTCGTTTGGTGGATGTTGTATTGGGTGCGTTGGCTAAAGCTGTACCTGAGTTAGTGCCGGCAGCAAGCCAGGGTACGATGAATAATGTTGCTATGGGGGCAAGACATAAACAATCGCAATGGGATTATTATGAGACTATTGCCGGAGGGCTTGGAGCCTCGAAGTATTTTGATGGGTTAACGGCTGTTCAGTCACATATGACCAATACCTTAAACACCCCCATAGAAAGTCTTGAGGCACACTACCCATTGCGAATGCTTAAATACCAAGTTCGACGAGAAAGTGGCGGTAAAGGATTAAATAAAGGAGGCGATGGCGTGGTTAAACAGTATTATTTTAATGAGCCTGCTACGGTTACTTTATTAACGGAAAGGCGGGTTTCTGCGCCATGGGGTATTGCTGGTGGTGCTTCTGCGCTTGTTGGTGAAAATTACCTTAATGGAGAGCTGGTAGGTGATAAACAGCAATGCGATGTAATAAGGGGTGACATTTTAGAGGTAAATACGCCTGGAGGAGGTGGGTGGGGGTTGATACAATAATAGTAGACTAATATAGTCGGATATAGAAAAAAAGAGTAGAATGGCTGTCTGTGAATTATTATTTATTAATGAGGTGAACCTATGGATGTAATGGATACGATTAAAGATCAGATTGAAAGCAATGGCATTCTGTTATATATGAAGGGTACACCGCAGGCTCCTCAATGTGGATTTTCTGGTAAAACAGTTCAGTCACTGATGGCTTGTGGTGAGCGTTTTGCCTTTGTAAATATTTTAGAAAACCCTGAAGTTAGAGAGAAATTAAAAGAGTACTCTAACTGGCCAACTTTTCCTCAGCTTTATGTTAAAGGTGAGTTAGTTGGAGGGTGTGATATCGTGCTTGAGATGTACGAGAGTGGAGAACTTAAAACGTTGGTTCAAGATGCAGCGAAATCATCGGCAGAAAGCTAAGACTTAGTTTGATTTAGTCTAAAAAAAACCACGCAACTTGCGTGGTTTTTTTGTGTCTGAAATAAGCTTATTGAGCTGAAATCGGATTGTATTGAATAGTAACTTGATACTTAAATCCAATTGATTTGTCCACAGGGGGAGGTGGTGGGTAGGGGCTTGCATCAAGGGCTATTCTTCGAACCGCCTTATCTAAAGATTTATCATTACTTGTTTCCGTGATAAGTGCATTTTTTAATGATCCATTAGAAAATAGAACCAGTTTCAGTGTTAGTGTTTTACTGCTCTTGAGTTGGCTTATAATGGGGTGGAGTCTGTCATGAAATTTTGCGGTGTTTAGTTTTGCGAATAGCTTTTGCTCATAGTCTGATAGTTTTGGCAGCTTTGGATTGGATGATATTTGTGTGACTGAAGATTCCATTTCTTTTTGCTTTAAAAATAAACTAGATAACTCTGTAAAGGACTTTGATGCCGCGTGGCTTTTGCTTGATTTTGCGATGTCTTGTCTTACATCAGGGAGGTCTGTTTTGATTTTCGGAATAAAGATATTCTCTTGCCTTATAGGCTTGAGGGTTTGAGTGGGGGTTGTTTTACTGTCCCTTTCTTTTGATTTGTCTTTGCTGCTTGAGACACTTGTATTACTTATGCCTGATGTAGTAACTATTTCCTTGGTGGCATTCTGTAAGCGTTCTTTGTTTAGTATGTCTTGGGTATCTTCTTCTGGTTTGTTTGATGGTGTGCTGCTCTGGGTTTTTATGCTTTGGCTTGTGGCTTTAGATGCGATAACTAATTTAATAGGTATCGTCTTCTTTTGTTCTATTTTAGGAAGTAATTGAAATACTAAAATGCCTAATAGGGTATGAAATAGTATGGCTATCGAGACGGCAAAAAATATTCTGTAAGGGGAGCTGTTATTTAATGTGTACATAGAGTGTTTGATTTGTGCGTAAACAGCATAATTAGCGCATAAAAAACGTATAAAAGCGACCAAACTATGTTGATTTTAGTCGCTTTTAAAAAATAAAATAGTATTGCTAGGCTGATGCTGATGAGGTAGACATCTTTCTGAGATTACCCATAACAGAGTCCATTGCCCTGTCTACAAGTAATCCGTGCTCTAGAACTTTAACGCGGCCTCGTCTCATTTCGTGGGCAAGCTCTCGTCTGGTTTTCTCGACGACCTTTAGCCCCATTCTATTAACGAAAATAAAGCAATCAGCTTCGTCAATCTTAGTGGAAAGCTTACACCTGAATTTACTGCCGTTTACTAGTGAAAACTCAATCCATTGGCCTGAGTCTATAGCATCCACTTTTAATAGGTGTTCTGCTATAGCTGAGTCTTCAATTTCCTTTTGTTTTTGAATCGCTGTCTTTTCCGTATTGAAGGTTTCAGGACGATTACTTGACTCTTTTTCTACTGCGTTTGTATTTTTTGTGACTTCAGTTGATTCACTTTTCGCCGCGGCAGAGTGAGACTGTTTTTTGAAAACTATCGTAAGCGTTTTCTTTAGTTCTGCCATGGTTTGATCAAGGCGTGAAGTGTTATATGAAACATCTTGCAGGCCTGACTTTATATTTTTTAACAGGCTTGGAACTGTTTTTACCCAGCGCTGTCTATCGGAATCTTCGGTATGAGGTTTTAAACACCAAATAAGCTGCTCTAAAGTAACTACGGATTGTTTCCAATGGTGCTCTTTATCATCCTTCAGGAAGGCAAGGAACATTACTCGGCTCCAGCCGTTTTGTATGATGTCTTTTGCTGTTGAAGGGATTTCGTTGGTGTTCAACCTTGTTTTAATGATTTCTTCTACTGTGCTTTGAGCTTTATTGGATTTAACCCGCCCTTCTTCAGACTCTTTGGTTCGCTGCTCTACAATTTTGGATCTTCGTTCTTCTTTTGATATAAATGTCGAGAATGATTGATAGAGGTCTTCGAATACCTGCATGTCTCCATCAAAGTCATCTAATACACAGTGGACAACAGAATGAATCTGTTCGTAAAGCTTATCTTTTTGTTTTTCTGATGCGTCATTCCAACCTATGCCTGCTTTTGCTAGGGCGTTCAGCAACTTTCTAGCGGGGTGACTGTTTTTTCCAAAAAATGACTTATCTTTGATTACGACTTTGAGTATAGGGATTTGAAGTCGGCTGATTAGAACCTGTATAGGGGCTGAAAGGTTATAGTCGTCCAGAATGAATTCAAATAGCATTGATACCAAGTTTATTAAGTCTTCATCCACTTGGTTTAGTGTAGATTGTTTTCCTGATGCTTTATTTTCTTGTTCAAGTAAACTTGTTAATGCTTCCCGGATATTAATGACGGTAGGTGTTGTATCATCAAGTGTTTGTTGTGGTGTTTGTGCTTGTAGCTTGGAAAGCATTAGCATTAGATCGCTATCAGCTACAAATTGAGTATTTCCATTCGCATTAGTAGGGTGAGAGTTTGTGCCTGTTTGCTGGCGAACGTTAGCTAGCAGAGACTGAAGTTGAGAAAATAACTCCACGCTATTAGTTGATTCACCCAGTGCTCCTTGTATGGGGGAGGATTGGGTGTCTATTGGAGATGTTGATACATTGCTGCTTTTAGGCGTGGCTCTGTTTTTCTTCCCTGTGTGTTTTAGCTGAGGAAGTATGCCTGCTTCTATGAGTTGTTTGTTTGTTTGGTCGTAAACTTCACCGAGGTTTGACATTACAAATCGGTCAAACTGTTTGTATACAATCAGCTTTTCACGAATATCTATATCAAGGTCTGCGCACGCCCGAGTGAACCCCTTACAAATATATTCAGGGTCAATAGGGTTTACGGGGTCTTCTTCATTGGCATGGGCGTAAATGGACGTCATGCGTGCTTGAATTTGAAGTAACTGGCCTTGGAAGTTTGCCCTGGCTTTAGTGATCATCGTATTAGATGCAACATCTTCTTCCAAGGAGTCTTCTTGAACAAGAGACAGTGTTTCAGCATCGATTTCTTCAAGGGCATCTTGCTTTTCGGGGGGCTTAAGCTTGGGTGGTTCACGAAACAGAGTTGATAATGCGTGTTGAAAGTGATGTTCTACGCCGCGTCGTTTTATCCGTATTTCTCGCATAGCTTCAAAGAAACGGTTTTGTTCGTTGTTGCTTCTAGCGCCGTTGGCAAGCTCGAAAAAAGAGTCATCGATACCGTCAAACATGCCCTGAAGTAACTCCATTAGAGAAGAAACTGTCTTTGTTTGTATTGACATCATATCCTTATGAACAGCATGCGATAACCCTGACAAATTATGGCCTTTAATGTAGCTAATGTCAGACTGGTTATTCATTAAATGCTCCCGTGGACGACTCTCAGCCTGTTTATTATGCCAAGCTCACCGTATTTATTGCGTTGCTGTTGTTAAGTGCTTAACAACTACTTAGCAGAGATTTTTTTAAAAATCAAACTTTGAGTAAGTATAGCAATAATTAGTAACAAAAAAACACAATGCGGTTCTTAAACGTTCATTTTTTTGCATTTTTTTGCAAAAACTGGACGTTTTGCACGTTTAATTGATTATTTTCTTAAGGGGCATGGGATGTGAAATGCGTGCTGTCTTTACAATGTTGTCTTTAATTTGTCTGATTTCCACCTGATGGTTGTGTAGTTTTAAGCAGACACTGGTGTCTGGTATTGATTCGAGTGCTTCTGTTATGAGGCCGTTGAGTGTTTTTGGCCCGTTAATAGGCAGGTTCCAGGATAATGCTTTGTTGATAGATCGGATGGTTGCAGAACCATCAATGATGTAGCTACCGTCTTTTTGTGGGGTGATATCTGAGCTACTACTTGAAAAGTCGGTGGTAAATTCGCCGACAATTTCTTCGAGTATATCTTCCATTGTTGCTATGCCAATAATGTCTCCATACTCATCTACTACAATCCCTATACGTTTTTTTTCTTTTTGAAAATTAATAAGCTGGGTGTGAAGAGGCGTGCTCTCTGGGATAAAGTAAGGTTCATGACACTCTTGGAGTAAGGATGTGGTATCTGGGGATTTTTGTGATAAAACACGAGAAATATTTCGAAGATGAAGCAGTCCTATAATGTTGTTTATATCACCTTTGTAAACCGGGATGCGGGTATGTTGGCTTGATTGGATTTGGTTGATGATGTCGGAAAAGTCATCGTTGATATCAATGCCTGCAATCTCGTTCCTGGGTACCATAATGTCATTTACGGTCACTTTCTCAAGGTCGAGAATACCTACGAGCATATCTTGGTGTTTTTTAGGGATAAGTGCTCCGGCCTCATTAACCAGTGTTCTTAACTCTTCGCGACTAAGGTTGTCTGTGTTGCCGCTATTTTTTTTGATGCCAAATAACCTGAGTATATTATTTGTTATCAGGTTTGTGCTCCATACTAGAGGGTAAAGTATTTTGAGTAATGGAGTGAGGGCGAGAGATGCGGGGAATGCAAATTTTTCAGGGTAGCGTGCTGCGAGCGTCTTTGGTGTAACCTCTGCAAAAATAAGGATGACTACAGTAAGTAGTGCGGTGGCGATGGCGATGCCTGCATCCCCCCATAATCGGAGTGCAATGATTGTCGCTATAGATGATGCAAAGATGTTAACAAAGTTGTTGCCAATAAGTATGACGCCAATTAGCTGGTCTGTTCTTTGCAGGAGTCTACTGGCCCTTTGTGCGCCTTTGTGCCCGTTACGAGTTAAGTGCTTTAGCCGGTATCGGTTGAGTGACATCATTCCAGTTTCTGAGCCTGAAAAAAAGCCAGAGAGAATGATGAGTATAAATAGGATAAAAAATAATAACTCGGTTGAGCTGTTGTTCAATGTGTTGGTTGCTCTTACTGATTTAAAATCGAAGGTTATGTGTGATTGCTTGCTCTGTCAAGGGTTTACGGCATTAGAGGATGATTTCAATCACCAGCTTACTTCCGAAATAGCTCAACATTAAAAATAGGCATCCCCATAATGTCCATTTGCTTGCGGTTATTCCGCGCCAACCTTTTAGCTTTCGGCCTATTAATAATGCGGCAAAAATACACCACGCAATAACAGATAGAATCGTTTTGTGTGCGAGGTGCTGGGCGAATAAATTATCAATAAAAATTGCCCCGCTAACTATGCCGAGAGTTAGGAGGATTAGGCCTGTCCATATCATTTCAAATAGAAGCGACTCCATAGTTTGGAGTGGGGGTAGGTTTCTAATTAGCAGGCTTGTATAGTTGGTTTTTAGTTGTTTATTTTGTAGGTAGAGTAGCGTCGCTTGACCTGCCGATAGAGTGAATACGCTGTATGCCAGGATCGAGAGAATAATATGTGAAAGAATACCTGAGTTTGCGTAGGTTAGTTGTTCTTGATTTGCTTCAAAAATAAGAGCGCATATTATGCTGGTTATAGCGATAGGGTATGCAATTAGAAATAGATTTTGCGTGGGCCTTTGTACACTGATGATTAAAAGTATTGCAACAATTAGGCTGGCGAACAAGGAGGATGCGTTGAAAAAACTAAGATCTAAGCCTCCGCTAGCTGAAACTAAGCCGTAAGTCATTGTGCTATGTGCGGCTGCGGCAATTAAGCCTATTAGTAGCGCAAAAAAAGGTTTTGGGGGTAGTTTATGAAAATAGACCAATGCTTGGTAGCTGGTTCCTAGCCCGTATAATACGATTGATATGAGCCCAAAAAAAAGTATGTTCATATAAGTCCGTGGGGAGTTTGCAAATACTATAACTGATATAGGTTACCAGTCATCAGGTAATCTGTGTACTGTTTCATATCAAAGCTTTTAAAAATGGCTGTAAAAAAAGTGGCATTGTGCGCGTGCGCTTGTTTTGTTTGAAAGTCAGTGTTTTGTTTGAACGTCTCGGTTATAATGCTCCGTTCGCAGCATTTTGGAATCAACGAGACGCATTATGTTTGAAAATTTAACCGATCGACTTTCTGGCAGCCTTCAGAAAATAAAAGGGCAAGCCAAGCTAACTGAAGATAATATTAAAGACACGCTCAGAGAAGTAAGGATGGCCTTGCTAGAGGCTGACGTAGCGCTTCCTGTCGTTAAAGAGTTTGTTGAGAAGGTCAAGCTTAGGTCGGTTGGCCAGGAGGTAATGCGTAGCTTATCTCCTGGGCAAGAGTTTATCCGTATTGTAGATGCTGAGCTTGTTAAGGTAATGGGGGACACGTGCGAGTCTCTTGATTTATCTGCCCAGCCTCCTGCTGTAATAATGATGGCGGGTTTGCAAGGTGCGGGTAAAACAACTACGGTTGCAAAGCTTGCTCGGTACCTGAGGGAGCGAGAAAAGAAAAAAGTAATGGTGGTGAGTGCTGATGTTTATCGACCTGCAGCGATAAAGCAGCTAGAAACATTGGCTTCAGAGGTGGGGGTTGAGTTTTTCCCAAGTACTACTGAGCAAAAGCCCGTTGATATAGCAAATATGGCTATTGATGCTGCCAAGAAGCAGTTTATGGATGTAGTTATTGTTGATACGGCAGGTAGGCTGCATATCGATGATGCGATGATGGGTGAGATTAAGGCTCTACACTCTTCTATTACACCTGTTGAGACTTTGTTCGTCGTTGATGCGATGACAGGGCAAGATGCAGCTAATACTGCAAAGGCATTTAATGATGCTTTGCCTTTGACAGGCGTTGTACTTACTAAAACTGATGGTGATGCCCGAGGTGGTGCTGCATTATCGGTTCGTGCAATTACTGGTAAGCCAATTAAGTTTATGGGTGTTGGTGAAAAAACTGATGCCCTAGAGCCTTTTTATCCGGATCGTGTTGCTTCACGTATTCTTGGAATGGGTGACGTTCTAACACTTATAGAAGATGCTGAGCGTAATCTTGATAAGGCGAAGGCTGATAAACTCACAAAAAAGATCAAAAAAGGTAAAAGTTTTGATCTTGAAGATTTTCGTGATCAGTTATTGCAGATGAAGAATATGGGAGGAGTAGGTGGCCTTCTTGATAAGTTGCCAGGAATGGGGCAGATGGCTCAGGCAGCGCAGCAGCAAGTTAATGATAAGTCCTTAGGGCAAATGGAGGCCATGATCTCCTCTATGACTCCGCATGAGAGGCGTTATCCTGATGTGATAAATAACCCCAGGAAACGTCGTATTGCGACAGGTTCGGGTACGCAGATACAGGATGTGAATAGGCTTCTGAAACAGCATAAACAAATGCAAAAAATGATGAAGAAGTTCAGTAAAAAAGGTGGTATGGCGAATATGATGCGAGGCATGAAAGGGATGATGCCGCCGGGTGGTGGTGGATTTCCTCCGATGGGTCGTATGTAGTTTCGTTTTAACAGCTTTAAAAGTTTAAAATTGCTTTCGAAAATCGATTTTCATGTCTTTTTTCGATGGCATTATTAAAAATAAGGTACATTTTTTAATAAAAAAACAAATTATGGGTTTCCAATTGGTTTGTTTTTGACTAGAATATGCGCCCTTTCGAATGCCATACAAATGTTGTGTGGTTGTTAACAGCATTTATAGGATACTTAGCGAAATGGTTACAATCCGTTTAGCTCGTGGCGGCTCTAAAAAACGCCCGTTTTACCACTTGTCAGTCACAGATAGTCGCAATGCACGCGACGGTCGTTACATTGAACGCGTTGGGTTTTTTAACCCTATCGCTCGTGGACAGGAAGAACGTCTACGTGTAGATAGTGAGCGTGTTAAGTTCTGGTTGGGGCAAGGTGCCACAACTTCAGAGCGTGTAGCAAAGTTATTAAAAGAAGTTCAGGCTTAATCTGAAATATTAAGTCAGACTATTAAGTAATGTTCAGACAGTATTCAGAATCTATACAGTAGGCAGGGGAAGACATGAATCGTAGCGATAACAATGAGACGGTTCTTGGTAAGATAACCTCAGTCTATGGTGTTAAAGGATGGGTAAAGGTTTATTCTTTTACTGATCCTATAGAAAGCATACTTCAGTATCGCCGTTGGACCTTAAAGAAAAATGGCGTAGAGAAGGTGGTTAATCTGTCTACAGGCAAAAAGCACGGTAAGGGCTTGGTTGCATGTCTTGAAGGTTGTGATGATAGAGAGTTAGCTCAAGAATTTTGTGGATCGTTTATTTCGGTTGCAACAGATGAGTTACCTAAGCTTGAAGATGGCGAATACTACTGGTATCAGTTAGAAGGCCTCTCAGTGAAAACTGTTGAAGGGCAAGATTTAGGGACGTTAAGTCACTTTATTGAGACCGGGTCGAATGACGTGATGGTAGTTAAGGGGGATCGTGGCGATGCTAAGAAAGAGCGCCTGATACCTTACCTTCCTGGCCAAGTAGTAAGCGACATTGATCTTGAAGAAAAAACCATTACGGTGGATTGGGATCCGGAGTTTTAAGCCGTGTGGATTGGAGCAGTTACTCTGTTTCCAGAAATGTTTCGGGCTGTTACCGATTATGGTGTAACAGGCAGAGCATTTAAAAACCGGATCATGGAATTCCATAGTTGGAATCCAAGAGATTTTACTCATGATCGTCATCGGACTGTTGATGACAGGCCTTATGGTGGCGGTCCTGGGATGTTAATGAAAGTCCAACCTTTGCAAGACGCAATAACGGCAGCCAAACAGGCTGCAGGTGATGGTGTTAGGGTGATTTATTTATCACCCCAAGGTAAGAGGTTGGATCAGGCGGGTGTTCAGCACTTGGCAAGCATCAAAAAAATAATTTTGGTTGCTGGTCGTTACGAAGGTGTTGATGAACGTTTGATAAAGGCAGAAATCGACGAAGAGTGGTCTTTAGGCGACTTTGTTTTAAGTGGTGGAGAGTTAGCCGCTATAACAGTCATTGATGCTGTTGCCCGTTTGATCCCCGATGTACTGGGGCATAACCAATCGGCTGTGCAAGACTCTTTTTATGAAGGCTTGCTCGATTGTCCGCATTATACGAGACCTGAAGTTTTTCAGGGGGAGTCTGTGCCGGATGTGCTGGTAGGGGGGCATCATGAAAAAATTAGACAGTGGCGATTAAAACAGTCACTGGGAAGAACATGGCAACGACGCCCTGATCTACTTGAAGGTAAAGCACTTTCAGAAGAAGAGAAGGGATTGTTAGAAGAGTTTGTCCGCGAGCAGAGTGCTTCCGGCTAGCTCGACCGGATTTAACCGCTTTTTCTTAGGAGCAAACGATGAGCAGCAAGAATAATATCATTACTCAGATTGAAACTGAGCAAATGACAAAAGAAATACCTGAGTTTGGCCCAGGTGATACTGTGGTTGTACAGGTTAAGGTTAAAGAGGGTACTCGTGAGCGTCTTCAGGCATATGAAGGTGTTGTGATTGCTAAACGTAACCGTGGCTTAAACTCTTCTTTCACTGTTCGTAAGATTTCTTACGGTGTTGGTGTAGAGAGAACATTCCAGACTTTCAGTAAGCTAATTGATAGCATCACTGTTAAGCGTCGTGGTGATGTGCGTCAGGCGAAACTATACTACCTTCGTGATCTTAGTGGTAAGGCTGCTCGTATTAAAGAGAAGCTGGGCTAAGCGCCAAGTTAGGATTCAAAAAAAGGTAGCTATAAGCTACCTTTTTTTGTGCTTGTTTTTTGTATATTACATAATAGTAATAGAATCAAAGGGAACTTTCGTGGTTATATTACGGTCAAATTATCTATTATAATTCTAAACAGGAAAGTGAAATGTTTTTCAGAATATTAGGTGTGGTACTACTTGCTTCGTCATTCACTGTTTTAGCGGCTGATGGTGGAGTGAGTGAAGAAGTCGAAAAGCAGATAAGAGCTCAGCTGGGTGCTGCATTGCCAGCTTTAGACATTGATACTATAGAAAAAACACCCGTTGATGGTCTTTATGAGGTGTCATCTAATAATGACCAGCCTTTATTGGTTTCAGCTACAGGAAAATACATTGTAGCAGGTGAAATCTATCAGCTTGAAGGGCATAAAATAACCAATGTTTCTGAGCAGAAAAGAGAGGTTCAGCGTGCGGAGTTGCTTGCGGCGGTTCCTGAAATTGAGAAAATGTCTTTTATCCCAACAGGGGAGACTAAAGCGACAATTACTGTGTTCACAGATATAGATTGCGGGTATTGTCGGAAGCTACATCAGGAGATACCACAGTTAAATGCAATGGGTGTTAGGGTTGATTATCTAGCTTATCCGAGAGCGGGTGTAGGCTCTACTTCATACAATAAAGTCGTATCGGCATGGTGTGCTGATGACCCGCAAGCAGCAATGACTAAGGCGAAGAATGGGCAGGTTATTCCTACTAAACGCTGTGAGAATCCAGTGGCTAGTCATTTAAAGTTAGGGAAAAAAGTAGGGGTGAGTGGTACGCCGGCTATTGTTTTGTCGTCAGGTAAAATGTTGCCAGGTTATGCGCCAGCTAAGGTGTTAGCTAAGCAGCTTGGTGTCTTGTAGTAAGGCTGGGGGCAGGTCGCGCTCTAGCACCTAAAGCCACTATCTTCTTTTCTGTTATTGCATTCCTTTTCTATATTCCTGCATCGTTGGGCGCCGCTAGGAGATAAGTCTTTAGACTTGCAGATTGCATGGGCGCCCTTCAAATCATAGTTACTATAAGCCGAGAAAGAATTTTTCCCATCACATCCAGTGAGTAGGCTTGTTACCACTATAACTGTTGATAAGAATAAGGTTGGCCGGTAGTGTGATTGTTTCGATTTCATTGTTTGAATCATATCTTTTATTATTTGTGAAGTTTAAATGTGTCTTTCTATAGCGTAGTGTTAAGCAACTAAGTTGCAACTTTTTTGTATGAATTGTCATTCAGCTATCAGCCGAGTTTTTTTCTTTATCAAAAAGATATAGTATGCTCGGCTGGTGAATGTAATTACGCTGTGATGATCAAGTTACTTGTATTTGTCTGGCGGCACGGTATTTTTTTATAAAGTGAATTTGGGTGAGGTAACAGGTTTGAAACCGGTAAAATTAGGTATATGTGGTCTTGGTACTGTCGCAAGTGGCGCGGTTAATATTCTTAAGCGTAATGCGGAATCTATTGCTGGGCGTGCGGGGTGCTCTATTGAAGTTATTCAGGTTGGTTCTCGTCGCCTGAAAGATAACTGCGACCTTGCTGGAGTTGATTTCACTACCGATGTGTTTGATGTGGTTTGTAACCCTGAAGTTGATGTCGTGATCGAGTTAATCGGTGGCTATGATGTTGCGAAAGAGTTAGTTCTCAAGGCGATTGAGAATGGCAAACATGTCGTTACCGCTAATAAGGCCTTAATTGCTGTACATGGTAATGAAATCTTTGCAGCCGCTGCTGAAAAAAATGTCACCGTCGCATACGAAGCTGCAGTAGCTGGGGGTATTCCCATTATAAAAGCACTGCGCGAGGGGATGGCTGCAAATAAGATTAATTGGTTGGCAGGTATTATTAATGGGACGGGTAATTTCATCCTTACAGAGATGAAAGATAAAGGCCGTGACTTCGCTGATGTTCTCAAAGAGGCTCAGGATCTTGGTTACGCAGAGGCTGACCCTACATTTGATGTGGAAGGTATTGATGCGGCTCATAAGCTAACTATTATGGCGTCAGCTGCTTTTGGTGTGCCACTACAGTTTGATTCAGCATATACAGAAGGCATTAGTCAGTTATCAACGGCTGATGTTGAATATGCTGAAGAGCTTGGTTACCGTATTAAGCATTTAGGCATTACTCGATTACATAAAGATGGATTTGAATTGCGTGTTCACCCAACACTTGTGCCTGAGAAACAATTATTGGCTAAAGTTGATGGGGTTATGAATTCGGTGCTTGTAGACGGTGATGCGGTTGGTCAAACACTGTATTACGGTGCGGGAGCCGGCTCTGAGGCGACGGCGTCTGCGGTTATAGCTGATGTTGTTGATATCGCTCGTGCAATTAATGTCGATGCTGGTGTGATGGTTCCGTACCTTGGGTTTAGTCCTGAAAAAATAACCGACTTAAGTGTTTTGCCTATAGATGAGATTGTATCTGCTTACTATTTGCGAATACTGGCTAGCGATCATTCTGGCGTTCTAGCAAAAGTCGCTTCAATTCTAAGCGAGCAGGGTATTAATATTGAATCAGTCATGCAAAAAGAGTCTGAGCTTCAAGATGGTAAAATACCCATGATCATGCTGACTCATGAAGTTAAAGAGAAGAATATAAATGTAGCGATTGAACAAATCGAAGCCTTAAGTGAAATTGAAGGTAAGGTTGTTCGTATTCGTGTAGAGCACCTCAGTAGCTAAATTAGTAGAATTGATTGAAAGTAATAAATTTTATTAAATAGAATTGAATAGTAATAGGAATCACTTGTGAAATATATTAGTACTCGAGGCAGTGCGCCTGCGTTAAATTTTGAAGATGTATTGTTAACTGGGCTGGCGCCTGATGGTGGGCTTTATGTGCCAGAAGTGCTTCCTCGTTTTACTCATGAACAAATTGCTTCATGGGCTGGTTTGTCTTATACCGATCTTGCGTTTAACGTGATGTATCCTTTTGTTGAAGGTTCAATTCCTGAAAATGACTTTCGTGAAATGCTTCGTGATACTTATGAAGGATCATTTTCACATAAAGCGGTTGCACCCTTGGCGCAGTTAGGTCGAAATGAGTGGGTAATGGAGCTTTTTCATGGCCCAACGCTAGCATTTAAAGATTTTGCTCTGCAATTATTGGGGCGCTTACTTGATTACGTATTAGAAAAGCGCAATGAGCATGTGGTTATTCTTGGTGCGACCTCTGGTGATACGGGTTCTGCTGCTATTGAAGGGTGTAAGCGTTGCAAAAATGTAGATATATTTATATTGCACCCGCATAACCGTGTTTCTGATGTTCAGCGCAAGCAGATGACAACCATTAAAGGCGATAATATTCACAATTTGGCCGTTGAAGGTAACTTTGATGATTGCCAGCAGATGGTCAAAGAAAGTTTTGGTGATCAGTCATTTCTCGAAGGAAAGAGTCGTTTGGTCGCTGTAAACTCGATTAACTGGGCGCGTATAATGGCTCAAATCGTTTATTACTTCCATGCATCGCTGGAGCTTGGTGGGCCTCATAGAAGTGTTTCGTTCTCTGTGCCAACCGGTAATTTTGGTGATATCTTTGCGGGTTATTTAGCGAGGAATATGGGCTTACCTATCAATCAGTTAGTTGTTGCTACGAATAGTAATGATATTCTTCATCGCTTTATCAGTGAAAATAAATACAGTCCTGATACGCTTCACCATACACTTTCTCCAAGTATGGATATCATGGTTTCTAGTAATTTTGAACGTCTATTGTTTGACCTTCATGGTCGTGATGGTAAAGCGCTTGCAGAGTTGATGGAGAGCCTGAAAACTGAGGCGGTTTCTATTGATGACCATCGCTGGAAGGCGGCAAGAACGTTATTTGATAGCCATGCAGTTGATGACGAGCAAACCTGTCAGGCTATTAAGGATGTATTTGATGAGTCTGAAGAGCTACTTGACCCTCATACGGCTATAGGTGTTGTTGCAGCTAGAGAGTGTCGTCGTGATGCATCTACACCCATGGTTACATTGGCAACAGCGCACCCTGTTAAATTCCCTGAGGCGGTTGAAAAGTCTGGTGTTGATGTTTCACCTGAGCTACCGCACCACATGGCGGACCTTTTTGACCGTGAAGAGTCTTATACCGTTATTGAAAATAGCCTGGGTGCCGTACAAAGTTACGTGAAAGCGCACGGAAATCACAATAAGTCACTTTAGGCTAATATAAACGTTTAATGGGTAGCTAAAAAAGGGCTTTATTGCCCTTTTTTTGTATAAAAATTTTGCCTCCTTTCTTCTTATTGTGTCATACAGTGTTATATGCAAAAAAAAATCGTCCGTCGAAGTATAGAAGCGCTTCACTCAGTAGAGTCTTCTGAGTCATGGGATCATATCCCCCCATTTCTTCGTCGAGCCTATAGAGCTCGCGGAGTCAAAAGTCTAAGTGAGCTTGATTACACCTTGGCTAAGCTGGCAACAGCGAGTGAGCTGAAAGGAGTCGTTGCTGCCTCAAAAATCCTTGCAGAGGCTGTCGAAAACCAGCGAAAAATTTTGATTGTGGGGGATTTTGATTGCGATGGTGCTACAAGTACTTCGGTAGCTGTTTTAGCTCTGAGAATGATGGGAGCCGCGTCGGTTGATTATCTGGTTCCGAACCGCTTTGAGTATGGTTATGGCTTAACACCAGAAATCGTAGAGGTCGCTAAACAGTTTTCGCCTGATGTTTTGGTGACGGTTGATAATGGTATTGCTAGTTGTGATGGCGTAGCTGCAGCCAATGCATTAGGTATTTCTGTTGTGGTTACTGATCATCACCTGCCGGGTAATACGTTGCCTGACGCTGATGCTATTGTTAACCCCAATCAACCTGGCTGCGAATTTATCAGTAAGGCTGCAGCGGGTGTGGGGGTTATTTTCTATGTGATGAGTGATCTTCGTCGCCAGCTAAGAGAAAGTGGATGGTTTGCACGCTCAGGAATGGTAGAACCTAATTTGGCGAGCTTACTTGATTTGGTCGCGTTGGGGACGATTGCTGATGTGGTTCCTCTTGATGGTAATAATCGTATATTAGTGGAGCAGGGTATTCGGCGCATTCGAGCGGGTAAAGCCCGACCAGGCATCCTTGCTATTATTGATGTGGCAGGAAAAGATTACCGTAATTTGGCTGCTTCGGATTTAGGTTTTGTTGTAGGGCCTCGCCTTAATGCAGCTGGACGTTTGGATGATATGTCAGTGGGTATTGAATGCTTGCTTTGTGATGATCCTCTTCAAGCTAGGCAAGCTGCACTGAGGTTGGATGAGCTGAATCAGGAGCGAAAAGGTATTGAAGCTGAAATGAAGGCTCATGCATCTGTGTTAGTGGATGATCTTATTAAAGAGGCAGGTAAAGCGTCGATAGTAAATACATTGCCTTGGGGGATGAGTTTATATGATGAAACCTGGCATCAAGGTGTTATTGGTATATTGGCATCTCGAATGAAGGAGCGATTTCATCGGCCTGTCATTGCATTCGCTCCGGCTGATGATAGTTGTAATGAATTAAAAGGTTCTGCGCGCTCTATTGACGGGCTACATATCCGGGATGCCTTAGATAAGGTCGCAACACGATACCCTGCACTGTTAAATAAGTTTGGTGGTCATGCGATGGCCGCGGGTATGACGATTAAAAGAGAGCATTATGATGCATTCGCTAAAGCATTTGATGAAATTGTTCGTGAAGATCTGGATGAAAGTAAATTAGAAGCCGTTATAGTGAGTGATGGCGAGTTGGCTGCGGATGAATTAACAATCACTACTGCTGAGCTACTCAGGCAGGCAGGCCCTTGGGGGCAAAATTTTCTGGAACCTGTTTATGATGGTCTATTTGAGGTGATTCAAGTAAGGGTTCTTGGCAATAAACATTTAAAGCTTGTTTTGCAGCCTGAAGGGTCTGGTTTGTTGGTGGATGCTATTGAATTTAATAGTGATTTAGTAGTTGAATCGTCTGAATTGAAGCGAGTAAGGGTTGCTTATCGACCTGATGTGAATGAGTTTAGAGGGCGGAAAAGTCTACAGTTGATGGTGCAGTACATCGAACGTGCTTAAGTGGATAAAATTTACCGGTTACATTTTTTTACAATTTCTTCAGAAAAGAGCCGACTTGGTAACAGATCCTGTTTATACTTTTAAGTAGTCTATATTAAAGTTAATAATGGAGAGGACTTATCTTTTGAAAAAAGATCTTCGCGCCAGAAGGCGAATGCCAACAGCGAATTTAACATCATCTATTAGAGTATCTAAGGGCTTATTGAAGAGTATTTGGGAAGACGCTAGGCCTAAAGATTTCACACTTTATGGTATGTGTTTAAAGACTAACCGTGCTTTTAATACGGATGATAAAATTACACTATCGCTGGCCCTTGAGATGGATATGGGGGTGATAGAAGTTGAGCAATTGACAGCGAGAGTAGTAAGAATTAATAAGCTGGTAGGATTCTACGAATATGGTGTTGAATTCGATAAGGCCATTGTTCAAAACACATCAGACTCCACAACGAGAAATATGATGCGAATTGAGAATTTCCTTGAAAAGCAGGATGCACTATTAGCAAGAATTGAACAGAAAACAGCTTAATTACCACATAAGAATATTCAAAACACTCTGCGGCTAGTACGCAGAGTGACTATTCCTTACCTTTCTATCGACTTTACCGCTATTTAATACCTCTTTCATCATGGCTACATTTTAGTAGGTGGCTGAAATAATCTTATAATCTCTAAATATAGCTGCATGCTAGTTTTCCCATTGTCTCTAAATCGTTTAGAATACCTGTTTTTTAAGCACCCGATTAAAGCAAGTGCGTCATTAAGATAGAAGTGAGTTTATTCTGTATGCTGGAAGTTAACCCAATAGTTCAGGCTATTAAAGATTACAGGGGTCGAAACGAGACTCTTAGGGGGTATCTTTGACTTTGATACCAAGAAAGAACGTTTAGTCGAGGTTGAGCGAGAGCTTGAACAGCCCAGTGTGTGGGATGACCCAGCTAATGCCCAGGCTTTAGGTAAAGAGCGGGCTTTATTAGAAGGTATCGTTAATACAATTGAAGGTTTAGCGACAGGTCTGGATGATGCACAGGAACTGTTAGATATTGCGGTAGAAGAGCAAGACGCTGATATCGTTGCAGAGGTAGAAGCTGAGCTAGAAGCGCTGCAGAAACAATTAGACTCACTTGAATTTCGCCGCATGTTTTCTGGTGAAATGGACCCAAATAACGCTTACCTTGACATTCAGTCTGGTTCGGGTGGAACTGAAGCTCAAGACTGGGCGAGTATGATATTACGTATGTACTTACGCTGGGCTGAGCAGAAAGGGTTTAAAGCTGAAGTTGTTGAGGTGTCTGCTGGTGATGTTGCGGGTATTAAAGGTGCAACTATTCAAGTAAGCGGTGAATATGCGTTTGGTTGGCTGAGGACAGAGACGGGAGTGCATCGCCTAGTTAGAAAGTCTCCATTTGATTCGGGTAGCCGTAGGCATACTTCGTTTGCATCCGTATTTATTTCACCAGAAATTGATGACAATGTTGAAATAGACATTGACCCATCCGACCTGAGAATAGATACATATCGTTCCAGTGGGGCCGGTGGTCAGCATGTTAATACAACTGACTCAGCCGTGCGGATTACCCATGAGCCGAGTGGGATTGTCGTTCAGTGTCAAAACCAGCGTTCTCAGCACCAAAATAAAGACAAAGCTATGCAACAGCTTAGGGCAAAGCTTTATGAGCAAGAAATGCTGAAGCGGAGCGAGGCCGCCCAGGCCACTGAAGCTACAAAATCAGATATAGGATGGGGAAGCCAGATTAGATCTTATGTACTTGATGCTTCCCGCATTAAAGATTTACGCACCAACGTTGAAACCAGTAATTGTAATGCAGTGCTGGATGGCGGTTTGGATATGTTTATAGAAGCAAGTTTGAAGCAAGGGCTTTAACTTGTTTGACAAAAAGACTGTGAGTAAAGACAAAATGAGCGAAGAGAACCAGGTTCAACAAGACGAGAATAAGTTAATTGCCGAGCGCCGTGGAAAATTAACTAAGTTACGCGAGAGCTGTAAGTCAAATGGTCACCCCAACAGTTTTCGTCGTGAGAATATGGCAGGAGAGCTGCAATCAGAATTTGGTGAGCTAGATAAGCCTACTCTGGCAGAGCTTGCTAAACCTGTTAGCATTGCCGGGCGTGTAATGCGACGTGGCGGGCCGTTTGTTGGTGTTCAGGATATGAGCGGCTCTATCCAGTTTTACTTAGGGAAGAAGTTGCAAAAAGATTCTGATGCTTGGAATCACCTAGATATCGGCGATATTGTTGGCGTAAAAGGCGTGCTTCAAAAATCGGGCAAGGGTGACCTGTATGTAGAAATTGCAGCGCCAGAAGACCTGACTATTTTAACGAAAGCGCTTCGCCCATTACCTGAAAAATTCCATGGGTTGGCCGATCAGGAAGCTAAGTATCGTCAGCGATACGTTGACTTGATTATTAGCGAAGAGACACGAAATACCTTTTTGGTGCGTTCAAAAATTATTGATTGTATGCGTCGCTACTTATCTGAAAGAGGGTTCATGGAAGCTGAAACCCCTATGCTTCAGGTGATCCCAGGTGGCGCAACAGCAAAACCTTTTGTTACTAAGCACAATGCGATGGATATTGATATGTATCTTCGTATTGCTCCTGAGCTATATTTGAAGCGTTTGGTTGTGGGTGGGTTTGAGAAAGTATTTGAAATCAACCGTAACTTCCGTAATGAAGGTCTATCGACACGTCATAATCCTGAATTCACCATGATTGAGTTTTATCAGGCGTATGCTGATTACAATGATCTGATGGACTTAACAGAAGATATGTTGCGCACCATTGCTCAGGAAGTATTGGGTAGTACAACGCTTCCTTACGGCGAAGCAGAGTATGATCTTGGTAAGCCATTTTGGCGTATCTCTGTATTTGATTCGATTCTTCACTTTAATCCAGAGCTGACAGCTGCTGATCTGGATACTATGGAAAGTGCGACAAAAACTGCAGAGAAGCTAGGCGTTAATGTTAAGCCAAGCTGGGGCTTAGGAAAACTTCAGATTGAGATATTTGAAGAAACCGTTGAGCACCGTTTAGATCAGCCAACCTTTATTACTCGTTATCCAACGGAGGTTTCTCCTTTAGCGCGTCGTAATGATGATGACTCATTTGTAACGGATCGCTTTGAGTTTTTTGTTGGTGGACGTGAAATCGCAAATGGTTTCTCTGAGCTTAATGATGCAGAAGATCAGGCAGCACGTTTCCGCGATCAGGTAGAAGAGAAAGATGCAGGCGACGATGAAGCGATGCATTTTGATGATGATTATATTCGTGCACTTGAGCATGGGTTACCACCAACAGCGGGTGAGGGTATTGGTATCGACCGTTTAGTTATGCTGTTTACTAATAGTCATACCATTAAAGATGTTATTTTGTTTCCGCATATGAAGCCTCGTGATTAGCTTGGTTGGTGCGCTTCATGAGTCTTGGCAGGGTGTTTTAGGGGCTGAATTTAATCAGCCCTATATGCAAGCACTTAAAGCATTCTTGGCCAGCGAAAAAAAGTCGGGTAAAGTAATTTACCCGCCTGGTTCGCAAATATTTAATGCCTTTAACCATACACATTTTGATGACGTTAAAGTCGTGATTATCGGTCAAGACCCATACCATGGATTTGGCCAGGCTCACGGGCTATGCTTCTCTGTGCTTCCTGGCGTAAAACCCCCGCCTTCTCTGGTGAATATTTATAAAGAGATTGAAAGTGATTTAGGTATTCCTCGGCCTACTAGCGGGTGTCTAACTCATTGGAGTGATCAGGGGGTGTTATTGCTCAATGCGGTACTCACAGTGGAGGAAGCTAATGCTGGAGCCCATCAAAAAAAGGGTTGGGAGCAGTTTACAGATGCAGCAATTTCAGCTTTAAATGATGAGCGGGAAAATCTAGTATTTTTACTGTGGGGTAGTTATGCTCAGAAGAAAGGCGCGTTAATTGATCGACAGCGACACTGTGTTTTAAGTTCAGTGCACCCGTCTCCTTTGTCTGCTTATCGTGGTTTTTTTGGGTGTCGTCACTTTTCTAAAACTAATGAATATTTACAGTCTGTAGGAAAAAATACAATAGATTGGAATGTGTAGGTTGGTGCTAAGGAAAATAGACCAACCTACGCAGTTATATAGTATTAAGCATTCAAAAGCGTCATAGCTGCTTCCATTTCTGCTGACAAATCTTCTGCTTCATTCATGTCTATTTCAGGGTCAAGTCCTAAGCGGCTAAATGCTGATATGGTTGTCCAATCCATTTCATTGTAAGGATGGTCTGTACCTGCTAGCAGTTGGAGTTTGGCAACCATAACAATATCGGCATAATCCACTTGTGCAACGCTTCGGGTGAAATCACGGCTATCTTTAGGTATGTTTTTGAGTTCTGCAGGGAAATCCCATTTCTCAAGTATTTTACAACCAATTATAGGGTGTAATTCATCAATAATATTGTCGAGCATTACGCTATTTATTTGGATCTCGTTATCTTCTACATATTTTAATATTGGGAGGGCCCCAATTTGAAGTACCAGTCCAGCAAGTGTTGCTTGGTCAGACTTTAGCTTTGTGTAGTGTGTTGCTAGTACGTGGCATATACCTGCTATCTCAGTGCTTTGTTGCCATACCTCGCGCATTCGTTTGTCTATCATTTCTGAGGTAGCTTGAAACATTTGCTCCATTGCTAAGCTAGTTGCCAGATTGCAGGTGTAAGTCATGCCTAAACGGCTAACAGCCATGTTCAGGTTATCAATTTCTCTGGCGCCTCTTAATAATGGGCTGTTACAGACTCTTATTAATCGAGCGGTTAATGCTGCATCGTCACTAATAACCTTGACCAATTGATTGATAGCTGAATCTGGGTCTTCAGCAACCTCGCGCACTTTAAGTGCCACTTCAGGTAAAGTAGGAAGTACTAAAGTGTCATTGTCTATTGCGCTGATTATATCTTGCTTAATCTTATCGGCTAACTCTGCCATAAATCCCTCAATGATTAGATGATAGAAGGGATGAATCTTCTACTATTATGTATAGCAGAGCTTTGGGATATTTCATTGCTAAATAAGGTGAATAAGGTAAATAAAATTCTTTTTTGTATTTGAGGTTTTGCTACTCTTCATAAGGGAGTGATAGGCATTCAGCAGATATGTTACTGTTTTCTGATAGTGAAACTTTACCCCCTGATTTTATTGACTCAATATCGAGCACTGCCAGAATTAAGGTCGTGTTGTTTTTGTCTGAGCTCGCGGAGCGAACAACGGTCCCTCGTTTCTTATCACTTCCGAGTTCAAACACGGCTGCGCCTGGCTGTGTTTCTATAATAGGGCTGACTGAAAGCAAAAATGTTGCTTTCTTCAATTTACCCAAATACTTCATACGGGCAATAATTTCTTGTCCGGTATAGCAGCCTTTCTTAAAACTAATGGCGTTTAAGTGTTGCAAGTTGAGCATTTGAGGTACAAAGCTTTCTTGGGTTTGGGTAAAAATTTCTGAAATGCCTTCGTTAACCTCAATCCAGTCCCAGTTAGTTTGTGTACCTATCGTTTCGTTATTCGTTTCAAGTAGGCTTTGAGCAATGCCGTGAGGGCTCCAAATTTCGTAACGAGGAGTTGTGGAGGATGGGACTTTGATAATGACTGCGTTTTTTTCTGTTGTAGTGCTGTCAATTTCTCCAGGTATCGCTTTAAAGTGCTTCTGGAGGATATTAATAGATTCTGTTCCCGAAACGCCTAGAGCCACCCATTGTTCTTCAATAGTCATATCTGCCTTTGAAAAAACAATGTATTTATTCAAACGAGTCACAAAATCTTCAACAAGCTCTGAGGGGAGTCGGATCAAATAATCTTCTGCTTGTTTGGCCATTCTAAACGTCGCGTAAGCTCTTCCTTTTGATGTGTTAGCGGTTCCCAGGCGACTTTGTTCAGTGGTCACTTCTTTTACATCACAAGAAAATTGCCCCTGCAAAAACGTTTCAGCATCGCCCCCTGAAACACGCACAATGGAATAAGTGGTTAACGGTGCAATAAAGCTTGTGGTGTTTGTCATTAGTTAGTGTCCGTAGAGGTGTATTAAGGGGTTTTTGATTTGCTGAATGCTAATAAAACCCTTAAGCGTCTAAAATCGTTTAAGGAGGATACATTATCTGAATTTAAAATGACTAATTTCGTCGGTGTAAATAGCTGGCTTCTATGTGAAGTACGCCGTTCAGGCCTCCAAGCAAGTAATAATAAGTGGGGCGACATGTATGAACTATCTAATGGGGTAGCCTTGACCTTAAGGCCATTTCTTTGTGTAAAGTAGAGTGCGTTTGGGCTTGCATCACACCGAACAATACTGCTAGGTAGGGCAACAAGAGCGTGTTTAAGGATGAAGTGCCCTGTGCTCATACTGCCAGTGACAGCCATTACCACAAATAAGTAAGTGGGCATTGCTGTAGCGTATAAAATCCACAACCCGCTTGTAAGAATAATAAGCGCTGCAGCAATTAATCGGGCAGAGTATTTAACCTGCAGATTATTTAGATTGAACACGATCCAGGATTATCTTAACGATTCTAGCCATGTCAGGGTCTTCGGGTGTTTCTCTTTTCATGAACCAGCCAAACATATCCTGGTCTTCACTGGTTAGTAAGTTTTGATAGCGGTCACGATCTTCTTTAGGTAGTGAACGATAGGCTTCCTTTAGAAAAGGAACTAAAAGAAGGTCTAGCTCAAGCATTCCACGACGGCTATGCCAGAAAAGACGATTAACTTCTACGTCGGGAACGTCTTGTTCATTTGAATCGCTATTGTCGTTGGAAGTATTTGGAACCATCTTGGAGCCTCGAAGATAAGTCATAAAGAGGGTGTAGATTACAGGGCGCTATTATAGCGCCCTTGTGGGCTATTATCACCAGTCTCTGGCAGAAAAGTTGGTAGGCGTTAATATTGTGTCTTTTGCTACGGGTAACTGCTCCGGGTAATCAAGCGTGTAATGTAAGCCTCGGCTCTCTTTGCGTTGGATAGCTGAGCAGATAATAAGATCTGCAATAGTCATCAAGTTACGAAGTTCCAATAGGTCATTGGTCACCTTGTAGTTGCTGTAGAAATCTACAATTTCCTGGTGAAGCACATCAATACGATGTTTTGCTCTTTGAAGACGTTTGTTGGTTCTAACGATGCCTACATAATCCCACATAAAGCGGCGTAACTCATCCCAGTTGTGCGATATGACCACATCTTCATCAGAATCGGTTACTTGTGATGCATCCCATAATGGTGCTTCAGGAGGTAGCGGTATATCTTCAAACTTATTCATTATATCTTGAGCTGCAGAGCGGCCATATACCAAGCACTCTAATAGTGAATTACTGGCCATACGATTTGCTCCGTGCAAACCTGTAAAGGCCGCTTCACCTACTACGTAGAGCTGGTTAACATCGCTACGGCCTCTATGGTCGGTAACAACACCGCCACAGGTATAATGAGCAGCAGGAACAACAGGGATGGGTTGTTTGGTAATGTCTATGCCAAACTCCAAGCATCGCTCATAAATAGTGGGGAAATGCTGCTTAACAAACTCGGCAGGTTTGTGGCTGATATCAAGAAACAGGTTATCTGCGCCCAGTCGCTTCATTTCGTGGTCAATAGCTCTAGCCACAACATCTCGCGGAGCCAGTTCTTCTCGTTTGTCGAAACGGTGCATAAAACGTTGGCCGTCAGGCAGTAATAACCGACCTCCCTCTCCACGAACAGCTTCGGTAACAAGGAATGATTTAGCAAGGGGGTGATAGAGGCAAGTGGGATGGAATTGATTGAACTCCATATTGGCTACACGACAGCCGCTTCTCCATGCCATCGCGATGCCGTCGCCACTGGCCCCATCGGGGTTGCTGGTATAAAGATAGGCTTTACTTGCGCCCCCCGTAGCTATAACTACAAAGCGTGCACGAAATAACTCTACTTCACTGGTTTTATCATTTAAAACATAAGCCCCTACACAGCGATTGCCGGGGAGAAAAAGTTTTTTGTGTGTAATTAGATCAATAGCGACACGGTTTTCAAAAATTTCAATATTATCTGCAGCAATGGCTTGGTCACAAAGTGATGATGATACTTCATGCCCGGTTGCATCGGCAGCATGAATGATTCGTCTATGGCTATGCCCGCCTTCTTTTGTAAGGTGGTATGTGCTGGAATCTTCACGGGTAAAATCAACGCCTTGGGAAATTAACCATTCAATGCTTTCTTTTCCATGTTCAACGGTAAATTCAACGGCATCTTGATGGCAAAGCCCTGCACCTGCGATGAGTGTGTCTTGAATATGAGATTCTAGTGTGTCGGCATCACCTCCTGTGTCGCCTAAAACGGCCGCTATGCCACCCTGGGCGTAGAGTGTTGATCCGCTGGGCAGTGCGCCTTTAGATAGCACTGCGACGTTAACGTGTTTTGCTAAACTGAGCGCAACGGATAAACCTGCCGCACCACTTCCGATAATGAGTACATCATGTTGAAAAGACGATTGCATAGTTAATTCTTGATCTAATGTGAGATATTTTGAATATTGAACTAAAAATCTAAGCCGCTGTCTATTTTTATGACATTTAGTTGAATGGTATGATATTTGGAAACGGGTGATGAATCTATTAGCAAGCGTAACAAAAGCAGATCAAGAGCATCAAAATTGCGCTAACATAATAAGATTGAATGTGGCTGGTCGGTCCTGTAAGCGAAGTGAGGCTGACCAAAGTGATAGTGTTGTTAATAAAAATATGGCCAACAAGAGTAGTGACGTGAATGCCGTAGTCGATAAGTTGATCGTTGATAAGTCTACTGATAAACAATTAGTAGAACGTGTTCAGCGTGGAGAAAAAAAGGCATTTGATCTTTTAGTACTTAAATACCAGGGAAAAGTCGCTTCATTGGTTTCTCGATATATTAGTGACCGTCACGAAGTGCTTGATGTGACTCAGGAGGCGTTTATTAAGGCTTACCGTGCCTTAAAAAACTTTCGTGGGGAGAGTGCTTTTTATACTTGGCTGTACCGCATATCTATCAATACAGCTAAAAACTATTTAGTAGCGAAGGGACGAAGACCACCTGGAACTGATATTGATATTCAAGATGCAGAGCATTTTGAGGGTGAGAGTCCTCTTAAAGATATTCAAAGCCCAGAGCAGCAACTATATCGCTCAGAGTTAGAGAAAGCACTTAATGATGCGATAAAGGCGCTGCCTGAAGACTTAAGGGTTGCACTTACATTAAGAGAATTTGATGGTTTCAGTTATGAAGACATTGCAGAAGTAATGAATTGCCCTGTGGGAACGGTACGCTCCCGAATATTCAGGGCTCGAGATGCGGTTGATAAAAAAGTAGCGCCCTATTTGGGCTAGAAACTGAAATATGCTTAGAATTGAATCAAAGAGGTTACATAATGGATGAGCGACTAAAGGAATCCATGTCTGCATTGTTAGACGATGAAGCTGATGAGTTGGAAGTAAGACGTGTTGTAAATAAGTCTAGCGATGATGAGTTAAGGGCTTTATGGGAACGTTATAACAAAGTAAGTGATGTATTATCGTCGGGCAGACATACGTATGATCAAGTTTCGCCGATAGATATTGATATTAGCTCACGTATTTCACAGGCTATTGATGATGAGACTGAACTGGACTTAATTGATGTTGATAAGGAGGGCGGCCGTTCATCGCTTAAGCCTAAAAAATCACTGGCTACTTTTATGCAGTGGACAAGTGTCGCTGCGATTCTTGTTTTATCAGTATCTATTATATTTAATCCCGTTAGTGATGACCTTAGTGTGGAAGGCGAAGAGTTAATTGCTTCGGTCAGCTTTGAAAATGTTGAGTCCTTAACTGATGCAGGTTTATCTGTACTTGAAGAACCTTCTCTTGCTCCTGAGCATGCCCGTAAACTGAATGAATATATGCTAAGGCATGCAGGTAATTCGGTCATAGGGGGTCGGTCAGGTCTAATGCCTCTGGTTCGGGTAGCTAGTTTATCAATGACAGCGTATTAGATTAGGTAGGTGAACGTGTCTTTTAGACAAAAAAAATATCAAACTAGATGTAGTATTTATACGCTTATTTATTGCCGTATTATTTTCGTGCTGTCTATGGTTATTTCATTACAAGGTTTTGCCAGTACGGAGGCTGATGAGTGGCTTGAAAATATGACTTCTGCCATGAAAACACAGAACTATAGAGGTGTGTTTGTTTATAGTAGAGGTGAAATTTCTTCATCAATGAAGGTTATTCATCGCTACAAAGGCGAGGTAGAGCGTGAGCGTCTGATACAGTTAGATGGAGAGATGGGTGAAATACTTCGTACAGATGATCAGGTTGTTTGTATTTTGCCAGGTAACCGCGAAGTTAGTTTAGAGCAGAGCATGCCTACAGGGCCTTTTGCTGGTGCATTTGCCCAGACTGTTATGCCAGATAAAGAGCATTATACGGTGGCTATTGAAGGGGATGATCGTGTTGCGGGTGTTTCGACGGTGAAGATCTCTGTTATAGCAAAAGACAATTATCGTTATAGTTATGTGTTGTGGTTAGAAAAAACAACATCACTGCTAGTGAAGTCACTGCTACTTAATGAGCATGGCCAGACCCTAGAGCTTTTCCACTATACCTCTATTGAACTTACCGACAATATCACTGACTCAGAACTACAGGCTGATAAAAAAGCAGGTGTGGTTGTCTCTCACGAGCAGGTGTCTGCAGTAAAAGTCGGTCTAGATTGGCCGGAGGACATGGTTTGGAGTATTGGTTGGTTGCCTCAAGGTTTTATGCGCTTGAGTACTGATGAAAACATGGGGGTTGGTGGTGATACACTTCAATCTAGTCATATTCAGGTTTTTTCTGATGGTTTAGCTTCATTTAGTGTTTTTATTGAGGCGCTGAGCCAGGAAAATATGCCTGAAGGCTCATCTACTGTTGGGGCTACCGTTGCTTACTCTCATCGACTAAAATGGCAGAATCATGATTACATGGTGACAGTAGTAGGAGAAATACCGGTCATAACAGCGATGAAAGTAGCTGAAACTACGGTTCCTGAAACTGTTGTTCCTAAAATCAGAGCTAAGTAATACCTAGTTTAATAATTCGACGAAAGAAGTGATGGGTAAGCATGTTAGAGGAAGCGGGTAGTATAGTTGCACTGGATGGCAAGAAGGCGTGGGTGCAAACGATTCGAAAAAGCGCATGCTCTAGTTGTGAAGCCAAAAATGGCTGTGGGCAAGGTGTGTTGGCTAGCATTTCAGATGGGAAGGCTAATCAGGTCTTGGTAGATAATGCGCTCAATTTAAACGTAGGTGATGAGGTGTTATTGGGCATTCCTGAGGACTTGCTGGTTCGCGCTTCATTTATGGTTTATTTTTTGCCCTTGTTAACGATGATATGTGCCGCTGCTGCAACAGAAAAATGGTTGCTGGTGGGAGATGGCTGGATTGCTTTAGCTGGGTTGTTAGGCTTGGTTGTTGGCTTTGTTATTGTCAGGGTTTACTCTCTTTTGAATTCAAATGATCAGCGTTTTTGCCCAAAAATGATTCGGTCAATTGGTTTTTCCAAAAACCATTCATAATATTTACTAGTGCATATTTACAATATACTTGTTTGTTTCTTAATAATGTTTAATTTGAATAATAGCCGCTTGTCACCAAGAATATATATAAGGTAAGCGCTTGCAGGCGTGTTGATTAAATAAAGAAAGCATTAAATGGAATAGCTATGACAGTAAACACTTTATCTAGAACGAGCTTACTCTTTCTGATCTTTTTTGGATTGGTGTTAAATACCTCTCATGCTGTAAGTCTACCTGACTTTACTGAGTTGGTAGAAGAGCATTCACCTGCAGTAGTCAATATTAGTACGGTTATGCATGCTAAGCGTTCTGCTTCTCGAGGTTTACCGAAAGGTGCTTTTCCTGGCGTGACCCCAGAAGACTTGGAGCAGGTTCCTGAATTTCTTAGGCACTTTTTTGGTGGGCAGTTTGGTCGAGAACCCGCACCAAGAGAGTCTCAGTCAATGGGTTCTGGCTTTATTGTGTCCGAGGATGGTTATGTATTAACGAATAACCATGTGATTGATGGTGCCGATGAAATAATTGTTCGACTCAATGATCGGCGGGAGCTTACTGCAACACTCATTGGGGCCGATGAACGGTCCGATTTGGCCGTATTAAAAATTGAGGCTGAAGATTTACCGGTTGTTGAAATAGGTAAGTCTCAAAGTTTAAAAGCCGGAGAGTGGGTTTTTGCTATAGGATCACCTTTTGGGTTTGACTATACCGTCACCGCGGGCATTGTAAGTGCTGTTGGTCGCAGTCTACCCAGTGAAAATTATGTTCCGTTTATTCAAACAGATGTCGCTATTAATCCTGGTAATTCTGGCGGCCCTTTATTTAACCTCGACGGTGAAGTGGTTGGTATTAACTCCCAGATCTATACCCGGTCGGGTGGTTTTATGGGGGTTTCTTTTGCTATCCCTGTCGATGTTGCCATGGAAGTCGTTAATCAACTTAAAGATAAAGGGGTTGTCTCACGAGGGTGGTTGGGTGTTCTTATCCAGGAGGTGAATAAAGATTTAGCTGAGTCGTTTGGCTTAAAAACACCGCATGGAGCCTTGGTGGCGCAAGTGGTTCCTGATTCCCCCGCAGAGAACGGCGGGGTATTACAGGGGGACATTATTACTAAATATAATGGCCATAAAATAAAACGATCTTCTGATTTACCTCATTTAGTGGGTCGAGCCCACGCCGGTGATGAAGCAATGATAGAGGTCGTTCGCGCAGGAAAGTTAAAAAAACTAAGTGTTAATATTGGCGAATTGCCTACAGAGCAGGGGGCGTCGGTTCCTGTGGAGAGCCATAAGCCAATGAGTAATCGGTTAAATATTAATGTAGTAGCCCTTGATGAGCATTCACGCAAGCGTTTAGAAGTGAGTAGCGGAGTTGTTGTGGTAAGTGTGGAGGAAGGCGCAGCAGACGCTGCGGGTATTCGCCCCGAAGATGTCATTAGTAGTATTAATAATCAATCAATTAATACGTTGAAAGATTTTAACTTAGTACTTAAATCGTTACCTTCAAGTAAAGCGATCCCGATGTTGATTGTTAGGCAGGGGAGCCCCTCATTTATTGTTATTAAGTTAAAAGACTAGCAACACTCGCCCCCGTGTTCTTTCGGGGGAGTGCATGCAGTTTACAGGGTGATTTTTGTTTTCAGCAGTTGTGACCCTGCTTCATTTTTGTTTTATACTCAGCGCCTCATACCAATAATAGAGCTGATCATGAATAACAAGGAAGAGTCACTAGCATTCCTATTAAAATATCATAATTCCAAACTTGCCTGGATAGTGCTTTTTGTTGCCTTGCTGATGACCGTGTCGCTGTGGCAGCTTTCTATTCTACTTGTTCAAGATCGTACACGAGCTCAGTTTGAAAACCAATCTCAGCAACTTAAAACGGCCATTGAAGAGCGCCTGTTAAATTACGAACAAGTATTAGCCGGCAGTGCAGGGCTATTTGCTGTTGCCGATCTCGTGGGTCGAGATGGTTGGCGAACCTATGTGAATAAGCTAGATATTGAACGATATTATCCAGGTATTCAGGGGCTTGGGTTTACGCAAAAAGTGACTGAAGGTGGCGTGGCTGAGCATATTGAAAAAATTCGTTCACAAGGCTTACCTGATTATTTACTTAGCCCTACTGGAGGGCGAAACGAGTATCACCCTGTTGTCTTTCTCGAACCGGCTACTCAGCGTAATCGTCGAGCTTTTGGATATGATGCATTTGGAGACCCTGCTCATCGTAAAGCGATGGAAATGTCCAGAGACCAAGGGCAGGCAAGTATGACGGGCAAAGTTGTACTTGTTCAGGAGCAAGCGGATGAAAGTCAGCCTGGTTTTGTTATGTATTTTCCTGTTTATGATAGCGATACACTACTTATTACCACTGAGGATCGCCGTAGTGCTTTAAAAGGCTTTGTTTTTAGTGCATTTCGTATGAATAATTTGATGGATGGTATTGTTGGTCTCATTGCGCCATTTTTGGATGTACGTATTTATGACAGTGATGTTGTGATGGAAGATAGCATTATGTATGCATCGAACTTGGGTAATCTAGATGATGTGTATTCATTTGAAGACTCTCAAACCATTGAACATGGGGGTAAAACTTGGCTTCTAATTACTCGAACAACCCCTGCTTTTGATTATTTAGCATCTGATCCTAGGCCGCTGATTGTATTGGTTTCAGGTATTACTGTCAGTTTTTTACTATTTTTTGTTGCGTTAATGCTAGTACGTTCAAAGATAATTGCTTTGGCTAATACCGGTAAATACAGAGCCATTACAGAAGATACGACTAATATAACCGTTGTTCTTGATAAAGATGGCGTAGTGACTTATGCCAGTCCATCTTGCGAGCGCATTTTGGGGTATAGCTACGCCGGGCTTAAAGCTATATCTTCTGACCTTATTGCGCATCCTGATGACTTGCCTGTTATTCAGGCGTCTTATGAACGAGCGCTAGAGAACCCGGGTGTCGCAGTCTCTGTAAATCATGCGCGTGTTAAGCATAAAGATGGGCATTGGCTCAATATGGAAGGTGGCTTCACTGCGATGTTAGACGTTCCTGGCGTTAATGGTGTCGTTGCTAACTTTCGTGATCTAACTGAACTTAAAAGTGTACAAACAGAGCTTCATCGTCTTGCTTTTTATGATCAGTTAACGGGTTTGGCTAATCGCCAGCTCTTTAGAGATCGACTTGAGCATTCAGTTAAACATTGTAAGCGTCGAGGGCAGCAAGCGGCTTTGTTATTTCTCGACCTTGATGGCTTTAAGCGAATTAATGATACGTTAGGGCATGATGCGGGTGATGCATTATTGAAGCAGGTGGCTGAGTGGTTAAAGACCTGCGTGCGAGATGCGGATTCCGTTGCTCGCTTAGGAGGGGATGAGTTCACGGTACTTCTTTCAGAGGTATCAGGACCTGATGCGGTCGCAAGGGTTGCAACAAATATATTGAAAGCCCTAAGTCAGCGTCTTCGTTTATGTGATCATGATGTAGGGGTGACAGTAAGTATTGGTATCGCCATGATCCCGGGTGATAGTGATGATGCGTCATCATTAATGAAGTTTGCTGATATGGCGATGTATCGAGCAAAAGAGGTGGGAAGAAATAATTATCAGTTTTTCCTCAACTCTATGAATATTAGGGCTGCAAGGCGAATGCTTATGCAGGAAGAGTTAAGAAGTGCGATTGAGCATTCTCAGTTTGTGTTGCATTACCAGCCCAAGGTTAACTTAGTTAACCAGAGGGTTGTGGGTATTGAGGCTTTGGTTCGATGGAACCATCCTGATCGTGGTTTGGTCGCCCCTGACCAGTTTATTCAATTGGCTGAAGACAGTGGTTTAATTCATAAGTTGGGCGAGTGGGTGCTCAGGCAAGCATTTCTTCAGTCGGTTGCATTAAAGCAAGCTGGCTATCCTGATTATGTTATGTCTATTAATTTATCGTCGAAACAAATATCTGACCCCAATTTTGAGTCGTTGTTTACTCAAATGGCTCAAGAAACCGGTGTTGATGTTTCAAAAATCGAATTGGAGCTGCCTGCTTGCATGCTTACCTTAGATATTCAGCCCATGACTGAATTACTACAGTCTTTAAAGTCTTTAGGTGTCACCATTTCACTTGATGATTTTGGAACAGGCTACTGCTCTCTTGGTTGTTTAAGTCAGGTGCCGGTAGATAATGTTAAAATAGACCGTTTATTTATCAAAGGCATTCCCTATGATAATAAAAGTGGCGAAGTGGCGAGTGCTGTCATTGCGCTGGCTCATAAACTTAACCTTGAGGTTATTGCCGAAGGCGTTGAAACGCGAGAGCAGCTTGAGTTTTTACTGCAGGCCGACTGTGAGATGGCGCAGGGTAATTTATTTAGCCATGCCTTAGATGAAGAACAGCTAGCGGGTTACTTATCTAGCCTCGATTATGGGCAGAAAGAACGCTTTATTTATGACAAAGAATAAAGCGTTCTTTCGTTGTTCTTGTAAATGAACTAAAATGCTCTGTTCTAAACAACAGAGCCCTGTTCGTAAGAATGGGATACTAGCCTTAAATTAGTGAATAACTCTATAGTGAAAAGTCTTAAAAATATCCGTAATTTCTCGATTATCGCCCATATTGACCATGGAAAATCCACACTTGCTGACCGTTTTATACAAATGTGTGGCGGTTTGAGTTCTCGTGAAATGGAGGCTCAAGTACTGGACTCTATGGATATAGAGCGTGAGCGAGGTATTACGATAAAAGCGCAAAGTGTCACTTTAGACTATACCGCTAAAGATGGTGAAACGTATCAGCTGAATTTTATCGATACTCCCGGGCACGTAGATTTTTCATATGAAGTTTCTCGTTCGCTCGCGGCGTGTGAAGGTGCTTTATTAGTTGTGGATGCGGCTCAAGGCGTAGAAGCTCAGTCTGTAGCTAACTGCTATACGGCTATTGAGCAAGGGCTGGAAGTTGTTCCTGTTCTTAATAAAATGGATCTCCCTCAAGCAGAGCCAGATCGCGTAAAGCAAGAAATTGAAGATATTATTGGTATTGATGCTAGCGATGCAGTGGCTTGTAGTGCAAAAAGCGGTATGGGTGTTGAAGATGTACTGGAAGACCTGATTGTTAAAATCCCTCCACCAGAAGGCGATATAGACGCTGACTTTCAGGCATTAATTATTGATTCATGGTTCGATAATTATCTTGGCATTGTTTCATTAGTACGTGTTACCCAAGGTACATTAAGGAAAGGCAATAAAATCCTTATTAAATCTACCGGAAAAACTGAGCAGGTAGATTCTGTCGGTGTGTTTACTCCTAAGCGTCTTGAAACAGGTATTTTACAAGCAGGCGGCGTTGGTTTTATTGTTGCCGGTATAAAAGACATTCATGGTGCGCCAGTAGGTGATACCATCACGATGGCTAAAACACCTGATGTACCTTCGTTGCCAGGCTTTAAGAAAGTGCGACCACAGGTATTTGCAGCTCTGTTTCCTGTTAGCTCTGATGATTATGAAAACTTCCGAGATGCGCTTGAAAAACTGACCTTGAATGATGCCTCTTTGGAATATCAGCCTGAAACATCCGATGCGCTGGGTTTTGGTTTCCGTTGTGGATTTCTTGGAATGCTCCACATGGAGATCATTCAGGAAAGGCTAGAGCGAGAGTATGATCTCGACCTTATTACTACTGCACCAACGGTTATTTTTGAAATTGTGACGCGTACAGGTGAAGTACTTCAGGTTGATAACCCATCCAGGCTACCTGATATGGGCGCAATTGAAGAGATGAGAGAGCCTATTGTAGAAGCCAATATATTGGTTCCTCAGGAGTTTCTAGGTAATGTAATAAGCCTGTGTGTTGAAAAACGTGGGGTTCAGAAAGACATGCAGTTTATTGGTGGTCAGGTATCTTTAAAATATGACTTGCCAATGAATGAAGTAGTTTTAGATTTCTTTGATCGTATTAAATCTGCAAGTCGTGGTTTTGCTTCTCTTGATTATCAGTTTTCTCATTTTCAGGCCGCGAACCTTGCACGCCTCGATGTGCTTATCAATGGTGATAAGGTTGATGCATTAGCGATTATTGTTCATAAGGATAATTCTCATTCTCGTGGTCGATTGCTAACAGAGAAAATGAAAGAGCTTATCCCTAGGCAGATGTTTGATGTGGCAATACAGGCGGCTATTGGTGGGCAAATTGTGGCTCGTCAAACGGTTAAAGCCTTGCGCAAAAACGTAACGGCTAAATGCTATGGCGGTGATGTGAGTCGTAAGAAAAAGCTTCTTCAGAAGCAAAAAGAAGGTAAGAAGCGTATGAAGCAAGTGGGTAATGTTGAAATACCACAAGAAGCCTTCCTCGCTGTATTGAAAGTGGAATAACCTTCCCATCACCCTCTGACTCTAGAGGGTGATGGGCTTATCAAGAAGATTTTTCAAAATATTCAGGACTTGTTATGGACTTTGATTTTCCACTGATATTGGTCATATTGACCTTCAGTACGGGCATTATTTGGGGGGCGGATCGACTGATCTGGTATCCAAGACGTCAAGAAAGCGCTAAAAGCGAGCCTGTATCACAGACGTCCGCAGAACTTGATGAAGAAGACAGCGACGAACCTTGGCTCGTTGAAATGTCTCGGTCATTTTTTCCAGTACTCGCTATTGTTCTTGTTTTACGTTCATTTTTAATAGAGCCATTTCAGATTCCATCAGGCTCAATGTTACCTACCCTGCTAGTGGGTGATTTTATTTTGGTTAACAAATTTACTTATGGTATTCGGTTGCCTGTCGCGGGGACTAAAGTTATTGCATTAAATGACCCTGAGCGTGGCGATGTGATGGTTTTTCGGTACCCAGTAGACAAGAAAACGAACTATATCAAACGAGTCGTTGGTGTTCCTGGAGATACGGTTAGCTATCGTAATAAAATCCTCTATATTAATAATAAGCAAGTAGATGAAAAACATATTGCTAACTTACCACCTATGCAGCTATTTGAAGAACAGTTAGGCGAGGTTTCGCATCAAATTTTTAAGGCACCTAGAGCGCTTACAGGGAAAGAAGGTACATGGGTTGTACCTGAAGGGCATTACTTTATGATGGGAGATAACCGTGATAATAGTAATGACAGCCGTTACTGGGGTTTAGTGCCTGATGAAATGATTGTAGGCAAGGCCTTTGCTATTTGGATGCATTGGGAATCACTCATGTCTATACCTAGTTTTTCACGAGTGGGTTCAATTGACTAAAAAGAATATATAAGAATGAAAACAAATTTATAAAAGGGTAAATTATGAAAAATCAGAAAGGTGCTTCAGGTTTAACAATACTGGTTATTTTGTTTTTAGCCGCCTCAATATTGACCATAGTGATGAAAGTGGCGCCGATGTTCTTCGATAATATGACGGTAGCTAAAGTATTGGAAGATGTAGGCGCTCAAAGCGATATTGCAGAGCTCTCGGACGATAGTATTATTAGTGCGTTTAGTAAACGATTAACCATTAATAATGTAAGAGGTTTTGATATGAAAAAGCTTGTGATTGGTCGAGACGACGGCATGCTGACCATTGATATTAACTACGAAACAAGAGATACCATTTTTAAAAATATAGATGTTATCGTTTCCTTTGAAAACCATTTTGAAACAAAAGCCCAGTGAGTAAATCAAATAACGCTTTAGAAAGACGAATTGGGTACAGTTTTAATGATGGTTCGTTGCTGACTCTAGCACTAACCCATCGGAGTGTGGGTGCAAATAATAATGAGCGCCTTGAGTTTTTAGGTGACTCAATCCTTAATTTTGTTATTGCTGAGGCTTTGTATCGACAATTTCCAAAGGCTCGAGAAGGGCAATTAAGTCGTCTTAGAGCGCAATTAGTTAAAGGTGTTACTTTGGCTGAAATTGCAAAAGAGTTTGGTCTAGGTGACTACTTGTTATTGGGGTCTGGTGAGCTTAAAAGTGGAGGTTTTCGTCGAGAGTCGATACTGGCTGATGCTGTTGAGTCAATCATTGGTGCTATTTTTAATGACACGGGTTTTGAAGCAAGTAAAGAGCGCATTTTACACTGGTACAATAGCCGTTTAGAGAGTCTTTCGCTGCAAGATAATCAAAAAGACCCTAAAACACGACTGCAGGAGTTTTTGCAATCGCGGCAGAAGGAACTTCCAAAATATGAAGTCGTGTCCGTACAGGGTGATGCGCATGATCAAACATTCTTTGTGGAGTGTGTGGTCGACATGTTGAAGCAGAAATCAGAGGGGCAGGGTAGTAGTCGTAGAATTGCAGAGCAGCAATCAGCTCGACGAGCACTCACAGCACTTGGTTTGGAAGAGTAGTTAGAGTAATAGACATTTTATGAATAGCGGTAATGAGAAAATATGAGTGATAATGATTTAGGCCCTCAGGGAACTGAGCCCACGACTGAAGAATATGAAATGCACTCTGATGGAATGCGCTGTGGGTTTGTTGCGATTGTTGGGCGTCCCAATGTTGGTAAATCAACTTTGCTTAACCATATATTAGGGCAGAAGCTAAGTATCACTTCTCGTAAGCCTCAAACGACACGTCATCAAATTTTGGGCATTAAAACAGAAGAAGATGTTCAGGTTGTTTATGTTGATACCCCAGGGCTTCACCTAAAAGAAGTTAAAGCAATAAATCGTTATATGAATAAAGCTGCGTCTGATGCACTGAAAGGTGTAGATGTGGTTATTTTTGTCGTTGATCGTCAGCGTTGGACTGATGACGACGAGCTGGTGCTTAAAAAAATAAAGCGTGCCCGCTGCCCGGTTATATTGGTTGTGAATAAAATAGACCGTATAAAAGAGAAAGAAGTTTTATTGCCTTACCTTAGTGATATTTCACAAAAAATGGATTTTGCTCATATTCTTCCTATTTCTGCAGAGAAAGGGCACAACGTCGAGCAACTTGAAAAGGTTGTTGCCAGTTTTGTTCCTGAAAGCGTTCATCATTATCCTGAAGACCAGATAACCGATCGAAGCCAGCGCTTTCTAGCGGCAGAATTAGTGCGTGAGAAAATCATGCGACAATTGGGGGAAGAGTTACCCTACGCAGTGACCGTTGAAATTGAAGAGTTTAAGCAAGAAGCTAAAATATTAAGAATTAGTGCAAAAATTCTGGTCGAGCGCGATGGTCAGAAAAAAATAATTATTGGTGATAAAGGTTCACAACTTAAAATTATTGGGCGTGATGCTCGTTTAGATATGGAGCGCTTGTTTGAAAGTAAAGTGATGCTTAGCCTATGGGTTAAAGTGAAAAGCGGTTGGGCAGATAGTGAGCGAGCACTTAAAAGCCTTGGTTATGATGACCGTTAAGCGCGAAGTTGCCTGAGGGAATATTTCTCTTGTTGCGGTTCCTGTCTTATGAGTACTGTTGATATGAGCACTGTAACAAGAGAACCTGTTTATTTGCTGCATAGCCGTCATTACAGGGAAACAAGCCTGTTGATTGATGTGTTTAGCCTTAATTATGGCGTTCTACGTTTAGTTGTGAAGGGTGCGTTGCGACCTTCTAACCCCCTAAAAGGCTTGCTACAGCTTTTTCAGCCCTTGCTTATTTCATGGCAAGGGCGCTCAGAGTTAAAAAACCTCACTGATGTTGAATTTGTCCATAGTATGCCTGCCCTTAAAGGGGACTACCTCTATAGCGGCTTGTATCTTAACGAGCTTATTGTACGTCTAGTTCACCCTAATGATCCAAGTCCTGAAGTGTTTTCAGCTTATGTTGATGTTATGGGAAGCCTTGTGGAAGGAAGGCCTTTGGAAACTATTTTGAGAATATTTGAGTTTCGAATGCTAGCAGACCTGGGGGCTTTTCCAAGTTTTACTGAGGATGCTGGCTCAGGTCAAAGTATCAATTCACGGGCTTATTATTATTGGGAGCCTGAGCAAGGCTTTATTGAAACCTATAAACAAAGTCCATATACCCAAAAAAATATTTATAGTGGTGCTGAGTTAGCCGCCTTGTCGGAAATTGACTTTAGTCGAAAAGGCACACTTTTTGCCGCTAAGCGCTTATGCCGACTAATGATAGAATATCTGTTAGATGGGCGAAGCCTTAAAAGTAGAGAATTAATTGCAAAGTCTAGGGAATTAAAAAAGCTATGTCTCAAGTAAAAATAAGTGATAAACGAGTGCTGTTAGGCGTAAATGTTGACCATATTGCTACACTTAGACAGGCTCGTGGTACTCGCTACCCTGACCCTGTTTATGCTGCACTGCTCGCAGAGGAAGCTGGTGCCGATGGCATTACAATACACCCCCGGGAAGATCGACGTCATATACAGGAGCGTGATGTTCTTATTTTAAAAGAAACGTTAAATACTCGAATGAATCTCGAAATGGCTGTAACAGATAATATGCTGTTGTTTGCAGAACGAGTACAGCCTGAGCATTGTTGTTTGGTTCCTGAAAAACGTGAGGAGCTAACAACCGAAGGTGGACTTGATGTTATATCTCAAGAAGCCAAAATAAAAGATGCATGTGCTCGATTGGCCGATCAAGGAAGCGAGGCGTCACTCTTCATTGATGCAGACTTTGCACAAATTGATGCAGCTATCCGATGTGGAGCTCCTGCAATTGAAATACATACCGGGCATTATGCCGATGCAACAACGCCCACCAGTATCGCGCTAGAGTTTGAGAAAATTCGTTTAGGTATAGAATATGCTCTTAAGCAGGGGTTGATCGTTAATGCAGGGCACGGTCTTCATTATCATAACACTTCAGCTATAGCCGCTATCCCAGGTATTAATGAGCTTAATATTGGGCATAGTATTATTGCCCATGCTGTTTTTGTTGGCTTAAAAGACGCGGTTAAAGAAATGAAAGCAATTATCTTAAATAGCCAGTAAACAGATGATAAAAGGTGTGGGTACAGACCTTGTTAAAGTAGCTCGCATTATCCGTGCTTTAGATAATCATGGTGAGCGCTTTGCTGCTCGAATACTTACTCCGGATGAAATGAAACGGTATCAATCTGCACCTGATCAGGCTCGCTATTTGGCTAAGCGATTTGCTTTGAAAGAAGCAATCGTTAAAGCTTTGGGGACAGGCATTGCTAAGGGGGTGAGTTGGCAGCATATTAATACGGACAATAATGAGGCAGGGCAACCTTATGCCGTCTTGAGTGATGAGGCTATGCGCGTTATGACATCATTGGGAGCTGGTAGCTTGAATATCAGTTTGTCTGATGAAGACGATTATGTATTGGCATTTGCTGTATTGTCTTAACACTTGACCTTGTAATATCGGGTTTCCCCCAAATCAATGAGTCAACGTTTGGTTATCTGTTGTGCCATCTACGCTAAATTCTCGTAATGCTTTTTGCCAGTTATTGTGTTCTGCCCATCGTTGTATTTGTTCTATTGCCTCTGTCAGGTCTTCATAATAAGGTCGTAAGTCACTCTTTTTCTTTTTAAGCGCTATCTCCATCTTTTCTGAAGCACCTTGTAACTCGGGTACGCCACAGTAGCGTGTTGCGCCATGTAATTTATGTACTCGTTCTAAAAGTGTTTTGTAATCGTTATCTTCGTAGTGTGTTTGTATGGCCTCATTATCAGCGCTTAAGTGTTCAAGAAGCATGCTGAAAAGCTCCTCGGCTAAATCATTTTTACCGGCGGCTAGTTTTACACAGAGTGTAATATCTACACAGGGTGCGTTTTTTATACGAGTTGAGGGTTTAATCGGTTGAGGGAGGTCATCGTCTATATATTGGTTGTCGGGTATAGGGTGTGCTTGATATCCGGTTCTGTGAAGTATCACTTCTTCAAGCTGTTTTTCACTGATAGGCTTTGTTAGGTAATCATCAAATCCTTTATTTAAAAGAGATGTCTTTTCTTCTGCTAAAGCGTGGGCGGTAAGAGCAATAATGGGGATGCGTTGTCCGCTCCTTTCGAAGGATCTAATTTTATCCGTGGTTTCGATACCGTCCATGCCCGGCATTTGTACATCCATAAATATTAGGTCGAATTTTTGTAGCTTCCACTTCGTTAATGCTTCAAAACCACTGGCTGCGGTAACCACATTAATACCTAGTTCTTTAATTAATACTTCAACCAGCTTAAGGTTTGCATCATTATCGTCTACAGCAAGAATAGTGGGTATGGGGCCTTGATGATTAATATTTATTAGTGCTGTATTTGAATCTGTGAGGGGTTCTTCATTTATTTTAGAGGTGAAATGATCATCGTGTTCGTGTTCGATTGTGTCGCCGTTAATAAGTTTGAGTAGCGTGCTGTAAAAACGATGGTAAATAATCGGTTTTGTTAAGCGAGCACTCACTAAACCTAGAATCGGTTGATGGTTATGGTCGAGGGTTGGCGTGAGTAGTAATGTTCTACAACCTCGGTTGTATTCCAATTCACTCAGTAATTGTTTGTATTGGCTTGAGCCCATTAAATGTCGGTTAATACCAATGATAGCCGCTGCGTAGCCCTCTCTATTTTCCTGCGCTTCTATTACCCCTTTTAATAAGGCTGTGGGAGAGTCAACTTGTTTAACATGTGCGCCTAGATTGGTAAGCATGTGCTGAACCGCTAAAGCCGTGGTTGGTTGGTCTTCCATGTAAATGATTCGCTCACCAGATAGGGCATCAAGCTTAGCTTCAGGTTGTACATTAACTGCAATTTCACTCATCAGGGTAAACCAAAATATCGAGCCTTTCCCTAGCTCGCTATCTAACCCTATTTCACCACCCATTTCTTCGATTAAACGTTTTGAAATTACTAGGCCTAGTCCGGTGCCTCCATATTGTCTGGCTGTTGACGCATCAGCTTGAGCAAACGCATTGAATAATGACTGCTGTTGCACCCTTGAAAGTCCTACTCCCGTGTCTGATACGCTTATTTTTATGGTGACTCTATTATCTTTTTGTTCTTCTAGCATGGCGCGTAAAACCACTTCGCCGCTCTGGGTGAACTTGATGGCATTGTTAACTAAATTTGTGATAATTTGTTTAACTCTAAGCGGATCTCCAATAATATTATTGGGCACATCACTGTAGATTAGAGGAACAAAATCAAGTCCTTTACTGTGTGCTGTTGGAGCAAGCATGGTCATTACATCTTCAATGATCTCTCGTATCTTCATGGGTGTTCTGTCAAGAATAAGCTTGCCTGCTTCTATCTTGGAAAAATCAAGAATGTCATTAATGATGGTTAATAGTATTTCAGATGACTTTTTTATGGTGGTTAGATGGTCTTTTTGTTGTTGTGACAAGTGTCCTTTAATTAAAAGGTTGGTAAAACCCAAAATACCATTAAGTGGTGTGCGAATCTCGTGACTCATATTGGCAAGGAATTCAGACTTTATTCGACTGGCTTCAAGTGCTTCTTTCCGAGCAATATCTAATTCAATATTCTGAATTTCAATCGTTTCAAGGGTTTCACGCAGATCCTCCGTGGCCTGATCAATATTATGCTGCATTTCATTGTGAGCTTTACTGAGGGTTTCTGCCATCGAGTTTATGCCGGATTCAAGTAGTTGGAGTTCTTGTCCTCCTCCGGTATAAACTCGCGTGTCGAGTTTGCCTTCTTTGATTTCGGTAACCGCGTGAATCACTTCTTCGATAGGGCGTATAACTGCTCGTGTCATTCTAAGGGCTATCAGCCAATTAATCAGAATGCCTAGCGATATAATAATTGCACTCGTAAGGAACGCCTGATATTTGGCAACAGTAGAGTTGGCGTGTGACAGCTCTAGGGCAACCCATCCCACCGTCTTTTCTTGTTCTGGACTTAATTGTGATACATAGGCTTCTTGAGTGCTATTATTCGATAGCTCATTAACTAGTGATGGTTGAAGGTGAATAGGGGTGATGAAGAGTGTTGAGTTTTCAGTTTGTTCAACGATAACCCGGTCTTTAGGGAGTTTGGCAGGGTTAATGGTGATCAGCATTTTAGGGCCTGAATGAACTAGGCTGCGATGGAAACTATCCATTATAGTGATAGCCCTAACATCTTTTTCTTCAAGGCTCGCATTTGTCAGGCTTAACAAAAGTATTCTGTTGCCCGTGAATACACCATATTCACTAGCGGTAGCCAGTTGACGGCCTACTGAAAGCCCTCTTTCATTTAGACGGTCATTAATGCTGCTAACTTGATTATGAGTAAATACTACACCCAGCAACAATACGATAGTAAAGGCTGGAAAAAGTGCCAGTACCAAAACTCGATTTTTGACGCCCCATTTTCTCATTGAAAGCTCTGTGAACTATGTCTGGTTAAGGAGTAATTAAACGATAAGAGTTATGTTAATATGGTCGTTACCATAATATGCTGATTTACACTGCATTCAGCTACTAATTTTAGTCTATCACAAGCGCTATTATAAACTTCATATCAGTTAGCATTTCTTAGAGATGATCCATGGAATTTCCTACTATAGAGTCTTTTGTTGGTAACACCCCTTTAGTTCGCTTACAACGCTTAGCTGGCGACACAACAAACACCATATTGGTAAAGCTGGAAGGTAATAACCCTGCAGGCTCAGTAAAAGATCGCGCTGCTTTAAATATGATTCAGGCGGCAGAGAGTAGGGGAGAAATTAAGACGGGTGATACGCTTATTGAGGCAACCAGTGGCAACACGGGCATAGCTTTAGCAATGGCGGCGGCCATTAAAGGTTATAACATGATATTGATCATGCCTGAAAATATGAGTGAGGAGCGAAGAGCTTCAATGTTAGCTTATGGTGCCGAAATTATTACGGTCACTAAAGAGCAAGGCATTGAAGGGGCTCGAGACCTTGCCCAAAAAATGCAAAGCGAAGGTAAAGGGAAAGTACTGGATCAGTTTTCTAATGAAGACAACCTACTGGCGCACTACAAGACCACAGGGCCTGAGATTTGGGCTCAAACAAATGGAGCTATCACTCATTTTGTAAGTGCTATGGGAACAACAGGTACAATAATGGGGACTTCTCGCTATTTAAAAGAGAAAAATCCTGATGTTGAGATTATAGGCTTACAACCTTGTGATGGTGCCGCTATTCCAGGCATACGTCGGTGGCCTAAAGAGTATTTGCCCCGCATATTTGATTCATCCGCCGTTGATGCCACCATTGACATGGGGCAGCAGGAAGCCGAACAAACAATGATGGCTCTAGCTAAAGAAGAAGGTATTTTTTGTGGCGTATCTTCGGGAGGGGCTGTAGCAGGAGCACTTCGTTTATCTAAGACTCTTAAAAATGCAATCATCGTCGCCATTATTTGCGATCGTGGAGATCGTTACCTTTCTACTGGCGTTTTTAAGTAAGTGACTCATTAATCAGGGTATTTAACACTCATGGCAAGAAGACCGAAAAAGAAACTACCACGTTACCCTGTCGAACTGACAATAGAAAAACTAAGTCATGACGGTCGGGGAATCGCTTATCTTGACGGAAAAATACAGTTTGTTGATGGTGCGTTAGCCGGAGAAACGGTAAAAGCCATTTATACTGACACACGCAGTCGTTTTGATGAGCTTAAGGCGCAAAAAATACTGACTGTGTCAGAAAACCGTGTTGCTCCTCCTTGTGCTCACGTTCAAGAGTGTGGTGGCTGTAGTCTTCAGCATATTAGTCCTGCTGCTCAAATAGATTTTAAACAATCGGTACTTCAAGAGCAGTTTAAACATTTTGGTAATATCAGTACGTGTACTTTACTTGAACCTGTCGTGGGCCCGGTGTCTGGCTATCGTAGAAAGGCTCGGCTTGGCGTTCATTATAACAATAAGCGCCAGGAAATAACCTTGGGTTTTAGAGCAAAGAGTAGCGGCATCATTAATAGTATTAGTGAATGTATGGTGCTGGATGAGCGTATAGCAACTAAAATAATAGCTCTTCGTGAGTTGATTGGTGCGTTGACTATTCGTCGTTCAATTGCTCAGGTTGAAGTGGCTGCAGGTGATAAGGATATTGCATTAATATTTCGACATATGGAATTACTTCGAGAGGATGATGCCAAAAAATTAATCGACTTTGGTAAACAGCATAATTTCCATATTTATTTACAGCCTGAAGGCCCTGCCAGTGTACATCGTATTTACCCTGAAAAGGGTGAAGAACGTTTACGTTACCGCTTGGATGAGTTTTCTCTCGATATGAAATTTCATCCCAGTGATTTTACTCAGGTTAATGCGGATATTAACAATCAGATGATTAGCAGAGCTATTGAGTGGCTTGATCTATCATCCGAAGATCGTGTATTAGATCTCTTTTGTGGTTTAGGTAATTTCACTCTGCCCTTAGCTCGAAAAGCAGGTAAAGTTATAGGTGTAGAGGGTGATGATTCGATGGTTGTTCGTGGCCGCGAAAATGCAGAGTTTAATAAGTTGGATAATATTGAATTTTATGGTGCTAACTTGCAGGCAGACTTCACCAAAAATAAATGGGCCAAAGATGGCTTTGACAAAATACTAATAGACCCACCTCGCTCAGGCGCTATAGACGTAGTACAGTATTTACCTGCTTTTGGTGCAAATAAAATTGTTTATGTATCCTGTAATCCTGCTACATTGGCAAGAGATGCGGGTGTTTTGGTTGAGCATGGCTACAAAATGGTTAGGGCGGGAGCTATGGATATGTTCCCACATACTTCGCATGTGGAATCGATTGCGTTGTTTGAAAAATAAATAGCTAACAGTTATCCAGAAGTCACAGACATCCCCTCCTTCGCGAGGATGACAACAGAATAATAAGTTAACGCACAAATATTTGAGCTTGGACTTGGTATGGTTAAGGTTAGAGAAGAGTACCACATTTCGGATGAAGGTCTTATTGATATTGACCGCTGGGTTCTACACCTGGCTGACAAAGTTCGACTTGACGATGTTGATCTGGTGCATCAAGCCTGCGAATTGAGCCTTGAAATTGAAGAAGAGGCGGTAAAGGATGATCTTGTTTGGGCGAAAGGTCATAGTAGCTTTCAAACCGGTCTTGAAATGGCCCAGATTCTTGCCGAACTAAACTTAGATCAGCAGGCCTTGATTGCATCAATACTTTACCGTGCTGTACGAGAAGAGCGATTATCATTAGATACTGTACAGAAGAGATTTGGTGATGACGTTGCCAAGTTAATTGATGGCGTGCAGCAAATGGCGGCTATATCGGCTATTCATACACCTTATAAAGGCTCTGTGCTAGGGCAGAATCAAGGGCAACTCGATAACGTACGCAAAATGTTGATTACCATGATCGATGATGTGCGTGTTGTCCTAATAAAACTAGCAGAACGAACGTGCGCTATTCGAGCGGTTAAAAACGCTCAGACGGATAAACGACAACGTGTTGCCCGTGAAGTATTTGATATATATGCACCTTTAGCCCACCGTCTTGGCATTGGCCAGATCAAGTGGGAGCTTGAGGATTTATCGTTTCGCTATCTTCATGATACCGCTTACATGAAAATAGCAAAACAGCTGCAAGAGCGACGTATTGATCGAGATGAATTTATTCGTGAGGTACAGGAAAAGCTAGAGCAAGAGGTTGCTAGCAGTGGTATAAGTGCCGAAATATCAGGTCGATCTAAGCATATTTACAGTATTTGGCGAAAGATGCGCCGAAAAAATCTCGATTTTTCTCAGATATACGATATTCGAGCTTTTCGCATTCTGGTTCCTGAAATACGTGATTGTTATGCGGTTTTAGGTATTGTGCATTCTTTGTGGCGACATATTCCCCATGAGTTTGATGACTATGTGGCCAACCCTAAAGAAAATGGTTATCGCTCCCTGCATACCGCCGTGGTTGGACCCCATGGGAAAATAATGGAGATCCAAATACGTACCAATGAGATGCATGAAGAGGCCGAGTTAGGCGTATGCGCTCATTGGCTTTATAAAGGAACGGATGTAAAGACTAAATCATCGGGTTATGAAGATAAGATTAATTGGCTTAGGCAAGTTCTTGAGTGGCAAGAAGAGATTGGTGATGTTTCTGGTTTAGTTGAACAATTGACCACAGAGGCAAACACAGATCGCATTTATGTCTTTACCCCAGAAGGACATGTAGTAGACCTGAGGGAGGGAGCAACCTCGGTGGATTTTGCTTATCGAGTGCATACAGAGGTGGGGCACAGTTGCCGAGGAGCTAAAGTGAATGGGCGTATTGTTCCCTTAACTTACCCTCTGAAAACGGGTGAGCAGGTGACCATACTGACCTCAAATAACCCTGCACCTAGCAGGGATTGGCTCAACCCCAGTTTAGGCTATATTCAAACATCTCGCGCACGAGCCAAGGTTGCTCATTGGTTTAAGGAACAGAATAGAGATCAGAATATTATTGATGGCAGAGCCATACTTACAGATGAGTTTAATAGACTCTCTCTTGATGATATTGAGCTCAATGAGTTAGCTGAAAATGTTAATTTCAAGAATGCGAGCGATATGTTTGCGGCTATTGGTGCAGGAGACCTCCGGCCGACACAAGTTGCGAATGTGGCTCAGAGAATGGTGGAGCCTCATGAAGAACAGTTGAGCTTGCAGCTTAATGTGTATCAGGAAGAAAAAAATACTGATTCTGATATTCAGATTCGCGGCGTTGGCAAATTAATGACAACCATTGCTCAATGCTGCCAGCCTGTACCTGGAGATGGCATTATAGGGTATATCACTATTGGGCGCGGAGTATCTATTCACCGTGATGATTGTACTAATATTCAGCAGCTACAAGATAAAGAACCTAATAGAATTATAGATGTGTCTTGGGGTAAAAAACCTGAATCAAATTATTCGGTTGATATTGAAATCCAGGCTTATGACCGAGAAGGGCTGATTCGTGATGTGACCATTGTTCTTGCGAATGAACGGGTTAATGTTACTGGCCTGAATACTTATACTGATAGCATGCAAGGCACTGCAACCTTAACACTGAAGGTTGAAATTGATGGTCTTGAAAGTCTGGGGAGGCTCTTGGCTAAAATTAAGCAGCTTCCTAACGTGATAGATACTCATCGAAAACGTGATAGCTAAGAGGGGTTGCATGTCCAACAGTTATAGCATTGAAGATCTCCTTCATCTAATGGCGCGCTTGAGAGACCCAGAAAAAGGCTGCCCGTGGGATACTAAACAGACGTTTGATAGCATACTGCCGTATACGCTTGAAGAGGCTTATGAAGTAGCCGATGCCATAGAACAAAAAGACTATGACCATTTGAAAGATGAACTGGGTGATTTACTCTTTCAAGTTATTTTTTATGCTCAAATGGGTAAAGAAGAAGGGCTTTTTGATTTCTCGGATATAGTCTCAAGCTCTGTCTCAAAATTACTTAGACGTCATCCTCATGTATTTCCTGACGGCACACTAGAAAGTACGTTAGCTGATGGAGTGGTGATATCTGAAACTGAGATAAAACGTAACTGGGAACGGATTAAAGCAAAAGAACGAGCGACCAAAGCGGAAAAAGAGTTTGATGCTGATGATGCATTTATTAGTGTTCTAGATAGTATTCCCGCGAGTCTTCCATCGCTTGCTCGTGCTGAAAAACTGCAAAAGAGAGCCGCCCATTATGCTTTTGACTGGCCTTCTATAGAGCCTGTGTTTGATAAAATTCAAGAGGAGTTAGAAGAGCTCAAAGAAGCCTTAGCCCACCCAAATAGTGACGCCCCAGCCCAGCAACAACATATTATTGAAGAAATGGGCGATGTACTCTTTTGTTGTGTTAATTTGGCGCGTGTAATTAACGTTAATTCAGATACTGCTTTGCGTTCTACAAACCAAAAATTTATAAACCGTTTTCGGTATATAGAAAAATCGGTTCAGGAGCAAGGAAAGGTGCTTGGAGACGTTACGTTGAATGAGCTGGATAAACTATGGGATGAGGCTAAAAAAGCGGCAATATAAGAGTAATCAATACTCTTTTGTTGTAGTGCCTTGATAGCCAGAGCTTGTTGCTTTTAATTGACTTGATATTTTAAAGGGCCAGGTTTGGCAATGCCGAAGCCTTGACCAAAATCGACTCCCATTGCCTTGAGTGCTTCTTCGGTTTCTTTATTTTCTACAAATTCTGCAATAGTTTGAAGGCCTGCCGCGTGGCTAATCTGATTGCAAGCATCAACAATACCTTTATCGATGGGATCGTTCAGCATGTTCTGTACGAAGCTGCCATCTATTTTAAGGTAATCTACGGGTATTGTTTTGAGGTACGAGAATGAGCTCATGCCAACGCCAAAGTCATCAAGAGCAAACTTGAAGCCTTCATCTCTTATTTCGGAAATAAACTCAACGGCATCATTAAGATTGTCTATTGCTGCTGTTTCGGTAATTTCGAGGCAAATGCGGCTGGACTTAACGTTGTATTGCTTTACTAGTTTTCTAATATCGTTGAAAAATGATTTGTCACTTAATGAGGTGCCCGATAAATTGATGAAAAATGTCCCTTCATCCTTTTGACCAAGACCTGATTTAGATAAATACTTAAATACATTTTCGACCACCCATCGATCTATGAGTGGCATAAGGTTGTACCGTTCTGCTGCCGGTATAAAGGCCCCAGGTGGAATAATACCTCCTTCATCATAGAGTCTGATTAGAAACTCGCCATGATCACCTGAACAGCTTGGTTGAAGTCCGCGCATGGGTTGAAAATAGAGTAAAAATCGATCTTCTTCAAGTGATTGCTTTATCTTGCTAGCCCACTGCATTTCATTACGACGCTGATTATATTCAGCATCATCTGAACTGTACCATTGTATTCCGTCGCGGCCTTTTTCTTTGGCTGCATAACAAGCCATATCAGCGCAGCTCATTAATTCATGTACGGATGTAGTGTCTTTGTTGATGGCGACCATGCCGATGCTAATGCTTATGGCAAAGGGTTTGTCTTGCCATGAAAAATGAAGGTCTTTAATATCTTGTCTAATGCGTTCTGCTAATGCTATGGACTGTTCTTGTGAAGTATTTTCGAGCAAAATGCCGAATTCATCACCACCGAGCCGGGCAAGGGTGTCAGTATCTCTTATATGATTTTTTAATGAACGTGTTACTTGCTTGAGTAGTTCGTCACCGGCAACATGGCCGCAGGTATCGTTAACAATTTTAAATTGGTCGAGATCTAGGTACATTAATACATTAGGGAAACCATCTCGTTGACTATCTTCCACTGATAGACGAAGGCGTCGCTCAAATTCTTTACGGTTGAGTAAGTTAGTCAGGGTGTCATGGAAGGATAGATAATGAAGACTTTGTTCGGCTTCTTTGTGTGCTTTTCGCCCTATCGTTTCTTTAAGTTCGCGTTCAATGACAGGAATAAGTCGTGCAAGATTATCTTTCATTACATAGTCTTGAGCGCCTGTTTTCATGGCTTCTATGCCAACACGTTCTTCTATTGTTCCTGATACTACGATGACAGGCAGGTCGGGGTAGAGTTCTTTAACGACTTTGATGGCTTCTTGTGAACTGAACTCGGGCATATTATGGTCGGATATTACAATATCCCAGCTCTGTCTGTTGAGAGCAATGCGCAGCTTTTCTTCGTTTTCAACTTGATGAAATTTTGGCTTTAACCCACCCTTACGAAGTGCTCGCATGATTAGTAATGCGTCATCTTCTGAATCATCAATTATTAATAGTTGAAGCGCTTTATTCACAGTGCGGGTATTCTCTTTATTAATGTGGGGTTTTATTAAATCCAAGCCAATATCTTCCTAGCACTTTTACTTGTTCTATGAATTCATCAAAATCTACGGGCTTATTAATATAACTATTGGCGCCTAGTTTGTAGCCGTCTACCATGTCTCTCTCTTCATCGGAAGAGGTTAGCAGTACGATAGGGATTAGCGATGTCCGTGTATCCTCTCGTATATTTTTAAGCACTTCAAGTCCGTTAAGTTTAGGCAGCTTTATATCTAAAAAAATGACTTGAGGTGTTTCGCTTGGTTTTCGCCCGTTATATTTCCCTTTTCCAAAAATGTAATCTAATGCTTCTTGACCATCACGTGTAACGACCACATCATTTTTGGTTTGTGCTTTTTTGAGAGCCCTTAATGCAAGCACTTCATCATCAGGGTTATCTTCGACTAGTAGTATCGTTCCAGAACTCATTCTTAACACTCCATCTATACCAATATAAAGTCTAGCTTAGCCAGTGTATTCTGCCAGTATATTAGTTATTTTTACTGTCTGTAACAGGCTTGTTGGGCTTTATATCAGGATTTTTTCCTGTCAAAAAAGATTTGGACTCATCGTCCTGAGGGCGGTTGTCATATAATGTAAAGCAAAATGTAGCGCCTTCATCGAGAATTGAATTAGCCCATATTTCGCCATGGTGGCGCTGGATAATTCGAAATACGGTGGCTAAACCAATCCCCGTGCCTTCAAATTGCTCTGGCGAGTGAAGTCTTTGAAAAGCGGTAAATAAATTTTTTGCATACTTATTATCGAAACCGGCACCATTGTCTTTTACAAAATAAACCGTGTGGCCATTTTCAACAAAGTAGCCTATTTCGATTTTTGGGAACTTCTCATATTTGGAGTATTTCCACGCGTTGCCTATGAGGTTATCTAGGGCAACCTCTATTAACTGTTCATCACCCATGATATACATTTCTGGCTGTATCTGAATGTCTATAATACGCTCAGGGTCTTGTTCTTGTAGTTGATGTACGATGCTCATGATCATACTGCTAAGGTCAAAGTGTGTATCTTTGAGCTCTTTTCTTGTTACTCGAGATAGCTGCAATAAACTACTTATTAGCTCGCCCATTTTTTGGCTCGCTTTTCTAACTCGCTTTAGGTAATCATGGGCTGTATGGTCAAGTTCATGGCCATAATCTTCTAGTAAGGCTTTGCTGAATCCGTCAATGGCTCTCAGTGGTGATCTTAAATCGTGCGAAACAGAGTAACTGAATGCTTCAAGTTCCTGGTTGGCGATAGCAAGTTCTTTCGTTCGCTCGCCCACTTTTAATTCTAGGCTTTCGGCATCATCAATAATGGTTTTATTCTGCTCTTGAAGCGTTGATAGCATTTCATTAAAGGTGTCGACCATATCACCAATTTCATCATGACTCTCTTTACTGGCGCGCAGAGTGTAATCTTTATTTTTAGTGACCTGTCGTGCGGTATTTTTAAGTAGTAACAGAGGAGTGGTAATAAAGTTTTGTAAATAAGACGAGAAAATAAATACCGCTAGAATAATAATTAAAGAAAATACTGCCGTAGCGATAACATAGTTATATAGGTGGTTGTGAAGGCTTTGAAGAGATACTTTTATATAGAGAATTCCCATGGGTTCGTTATCAACAATAATTGCCTGGGATACCTGGTAATACTGATCATCAAAATGATTTAAATTCCGACTAGGGTGAGTTGGGCAGCTTGCTTTTGAATTGTCATTTTGTTTAGACATTAAACCTTTAGAAAAAAACGCAAGAATATCATTGGCTTCATTATAGAGGCATGTTGCCTCAACATCGTCATGGATTTTTAGACTATCGACGTTTTCTTGCAGTGTGGCTGCGTCGTTAAATAGGAGCGCGGCATGGCTTCGATTGGATATGATTTTTGATGTGGTAGAAAATTCTTTAATGATACTGTTTCTAAGCGCAACATATTCGTACACGGTGAATACCGAGCTTAATAAGATCACTGCTAATAGCGCCGAGGTCATGATAATCAACGACAATTTCTTTTTTATGGGTAAGTATTTGATACTAAATTTGTATTTTGTCAACATTCGCCGCCTCTCACTGTATAACAAGGTTAGCCAGTTCCAGTAACTTGGAACTGATTTGAATGTTTGATGAGCGTGCTTGCTGGAGGTTGATATCAAATGAGACAACGTTCCCTAGCTTGATAAAACCAATCATGCCGCCTTTAGTGATAAAGCTGTTGATCTCACTGACCGTTAAAACGGGTTTGTTGCTAATATTGGTTAGCAGTTTATCTGAAATATTCTCGTCAGATGGGCCTATAAATATCACTGCGCAATCGGCGTCTTCATCAAGGCTAGGGAAAATGATTTCTATCGACTTGTTGCGGGCCTTTAATTTATTTAAATTAAAAAGGGCTTGACCAAAGGTGTTTTTACCGTATATGCATATGTTGATATTATCGCTGTTAGATTCTTGGGGCCACGTGATGAATTTGATGAAATTATAGAGGTAGACAATCTTAATCTCACTTTCAGAGCGAGCGTGTACCGCCGAGCAGAATAAGGTAAGCAGGAGTATGAGAGAGCATGTAATACTTTTTGCCAAATGGCTAATCATCAATTTTTTTGTATAGTTATTGTTATGGAATTAAGCGTTAATTACTTAATTCTTTGTTTTTATTGTTTGTTTTATATTATCTATAACGAATATTAGGCAGGAGTAGCTATACTGTAAAGTATTAAATAGCTATTTTAGAATTTTTCTCAGGGAGAAACCTATGTCAGAGTTACATCCATCATTAAGAGACAACGTGAGATTGCTGGGTGAGCTATTAGGGCACAGCATAGAGGAGCACTTAGGAAAGGACTTTCTAAATAAAATTGAAGCAATACGTACAGCCGCAAAAGATGATCGAAGTGGGCAAGTAGAATCGAACAGTGCCTTGCTGACGCTTTTATCTGAAATGAAAGACAATGAATTAGTCCCCGTTACTCGTGCGTTTAATCAATTCTTGAATTTAGCTAATATTGCTGAACAATATCATGGCATTCGTCGCCATAAAGAGCTCGAGTCAATGGGAGAGCTTGAATCAATAGATGCGTTGCTATCAAGGCTTGTTGGTTCTGGTATAAATCCTGTTGAAATTCAGCAATTAAGTAATGAACTAAATGTTGAGTTTGTACTCACTGCACACCCTACAGAAGTGACTCGTCGTACTTTAATTATGAAGTATGAGTCTATCGCAGACTGTTTAGCTAGACTCGATCAGAATGATTTAAGTCCAAGAGAAAAAGAGCATATTGTTGATGAATTGCAAATTTTGGTTGCTGAGGCTTGGCATACGGATGAAATAAGGCATGAGCGTCCATCAGCTGTGGATGAAGCAAAATGGGGCTTTGCGGTTATTGAAAATAGTTTATGGCATGCCGTGCCACGATTTATTAAAAATATGGATTCTGCACTAACGTCCTACTGTGAGGGCGGCTTAGCTATTGATGCTTGCCCTATTCGCATTGCCTCGTGGATGGGGGGGGACCGGGATGGTAACCCTAATGTAACGTCTGAAGTGACTCAAGAAGTTATGTTGCTGAGTCGGTGGATGGCCGCAGATCTTTATCTACGAGATATTAATGCGCTTAGAAACCAATTATCAATGTGGGATGCCAGTGATGAGTTGATAGCAAAGGCAGGATCAAATAGAGAGCCTTATCGTGAGTTGTTGGGGCGTTTACGCAAACAACTCATAGCGACACGCGAATGGGCAGAAGAGGCTGTTGTTTGGATTAAGTCAGGTCAAGGCATAATGAAACCTGGGCCGTCGGTGTTGTTGCAAAACAGTCATTTGATCGAGCCTTTACTGCTTTGCTATCGTTCATTGATTGAAAAAGGCCTTCATACTATTGCAAACGGCCCCTTACTGGATACTATTCGTAGAGCCCATTGTTTTGGTCTAGAGCTAGTGAAGCTTGATATTAGGCAAGATTCCGGCCGTCATTGTGATGTACTTAATGAGCTTACTCAGTATTTGGGTTTAGGTGCTTTTTCCGCTTGGAGTGAAGAAGATAAAGTTGCCTTTCTTATTAAGGAACTAAAAGGTAACCGGCCTCTAATACCTCAGAAATGGCCTGCGTCTGCTGAGGTACAAGAAGTACTGGCAACATGCCGTGTGGTTGCACAGCAGCCTCCTGAAGCACTGGGGTCTTATGTTATATCAATGGCAGGGCAGCCTTCTGATGTGTTAACCGTTATTTTGTTGCTTCGCGAGAGTGGTATGACTCATCCAATGAGGGTTGTGCCCCTTTTTGAAACTTTGGATGACTTACTGTTTGCTCCTGAATGTGTTGATCGATTGTTATCTAATGACTGGTATAAGGCCTACACACAAGGACATCAAGAGGTGATGATCGGATACTCTGATTCTGCTAAGGATGCAGGGCAGATGATGGCTGCATGGGCTCAGTATCAAGCTCAGGAAAAACTCGTGAGCACTGCACTTCAGCATGATGTTAAATTAACCTTGTTTCATGGACGTGGTGGCACGGTAGGGCGGGGCGGTGCACCGGCTAATAAGGCCATCATGTCTCAGCCTCCGGGGTCTGTTAATGGTAGTTTTAGAATCACAGAACAGGGAGAGATGATTCGCTTTAAATTTGGTTTGCCAAAAGTAGCAGAGCAAAGCTTAGCAGTATATACATCCGCAGTAATCGAAGCATCATTATCCCCACCTCCGCCTCCTAAAGATGAATGGCGCGCTATGATGGATTGGCTCACTGAGCGATCTTTGGCTTCGTATCGAGGTGTTGTGCGTGAGCATCCTGATTTTGTAAGCTATTTTAGAGCTGCGACCCCTGAACAAGAGTTGGGGAAATTAGCACTGGGTAGCCGCCCTGCAAAACGAAAAGCAGGGGGGGGTGTTGAAAGCCTGAGGGCAATTCCCTGGATTTTTGCCTGGACACAAACACGGTTAATGTTGCCTGCTTGGTTAGGAGGAGACGAAGCACTTAAAGCGGCCTTGGATGAAGGTAAAGCAGAAACATTGCAGGTGATGATTCAGGATTGGCCTTTTTTCAAAACACATATTGATATGCTTGAAATGGTAGTTGCTAAAGCAGATGCCCGTATTTCTCGGTATTACGACCGACATTTAGTCAGTGATGAACTTATTCCTCTTGGCGAATTATTGAGACAGCGCCTGAATAATACCGTTCAGTGGGTTAATCAGGTGAAGCAACAGGATGAGTTGTTACGAGATAACCCTTCATTTAAGCACTCTATGATTGTACGAAATCCTTATACCGATCCTTTACACTACCTTCAGGCTGAGCTATTGAAAAGAGAGCGTTCAGGAGACGATGTGAGCCTTGAGACGGTTGAGCGAGCTCTGAAAGTAACCATGGCAGGAATCGCGGCGGGAATGAGAAATACAGGGTAGGCAGCAATATTGGCTTACAAAATGTAATTTTTGGCTACAGGGTAATGTGACATAGTCGTCATGGTGGTGTGGGTGATGGCGTTAACATAACAGTATTATTTTTAACGAATCGTTTCAGAGTGGTGAATGTGTGCCTGTTGCAGTGAAGTTAGGTCAGTTTTTGAGTCGGCAGAATATTTTTGTTCGTGAAATTCATCACGAACGGGTCAACTCACTTATGAGCGCCGTTAATCAAGCGAGGGTGTCCGCTGAGGTTACCTTGAAATCTGAGTTGCTAGTCGATATTAAGGGCGCTGTTATGGCTATTCTGCCCTTTCCGGCGACGCTTGATATTAATGCAGTAAACCAGGTGATGGGGCGGAATTTTCAAGCGCTTACTCTTGCGCAGTCTGATCGTTTATATACTGACTGTGAAACGGGTGCTCATCCACCTGTAGGCGCTGCCTACGGGGTGCCTGTAATTGTAGAAGAATCTCTATTTGATCAAGATTTGTTTTATATTCAAAGTGGCTGCAATACGACCTTATTACAAATGGATGGAAGGGCTTTTAGATCATCTATTGCAGGAGCTGTAAAAGGTCGGATTTCAACTTGGAAAGATCAATCATCACCAGAGGGGGCTGCTGGTGTGTTTAATGGTGAGCTGTCCATTGACGATGTCGCTAAAAAGCTAGAAAAGCTCTATCGTTTGCCTCCTATGCCTGCTATTGCCGTTAAAATTCTTCACTTAGTCACAGATCCTGAAGCCTCAGTGGGTGAGTTAGCAGAAGTGATTGAGTGTGACCCGAGTTTAGCGGCACAAATTATGCGCTATGCTCGTTCGGCTTTGTTTAATTATCAGGGCGAAGTAAGGAATGTGCAAGAAGCCGTTAATATAGTACTTGGTTTTGAGCGAGTAGCCCATATTGCTATGGGTGTTGCTGCCTCTAAAGCGTTTAATATACCCAAAGAAGGCCCTTTAGGTTTGGATGCATTTTGGCGACACACACTTTATAGTGCTGCGTTGTGCCAGCAACTGGCAAAAAAATTGCCTGCTGAGGCTCAAGTTGACCCTGGTCTAGCCTATCTTGTGGGTCTTCTTCATAATTTTGGCTTGTTACTCGTAGGGCACTTGTTCCCCCAAGAGTTTAGTTTGCTCAATAAATTGAGTGAAGCAAACCCAGAACTCCCTCTGGAAGCAATAGAAAAACAGGTGTTTGGAATGGGAAGCGCCCAAGACCTGATAGCTTTAGGTCATGGTACTATTGGTGGCATCTTGCTAAGAATGTGGAACTTACCTGAAGAGGTGGTTAAGTCAGCGGCCATGCATCAGCGTGTGGGTTATGAAGGTGAATGTCAGAATTATGTGCACCTTGTTCAATTGTCCAATTGTCTATTGAAGCACGAAGGAATTGGGGATGAATTGAATGTAGAAGACCCTGAGCCATTAATGAATATGTTAGGTTTACCCGTCGAACAAGGACTACTGATTGCTCAGCAAGCCCTTGAAAATTGTACAGATCTAGATGCAATGGCTGCTGAAATGGCGGCTTGAGTTGTGCCTTTTCTTGCCTTTTCTTGCCTTTTATCCCCTCAAGTTCGTATAATGCCCCGCATATTATCGTAAACATTTACATTATCTGCTGTGTTGGCCGGGGCCTTCAGTAGATATTTGACGGCTTATTTATAATAAATCAGGGGAGCAATCCAGTAATGCGAGTCATTTTATTAGGCGCACCAGGCGCAGGAAAAGGTACGCAGGCACAGTTCATCTCAGAGAAATTTAATATTCCTCAAATATCAACAGGTGATATGTTACGTGCTGCTGTAAAGGCGGGTACTCCGTTGGGTCTGAAAGTTAAAGAGGTAATGGCATCGGGTGGTTTAGTTTCAGATGAAACTATCATTGCCTTGATTCAAGAGCGTATACAAGATAGCGATTGCGTTAATGGTTTCTTGTTTGACGGCTTTCCCCGAACAATTCCTCAGGCTGAAGCATTAAAGACCAATGGTGTCGACATCGATGCGGTTGTAGAAATCAGCGTTGATGACGAAGAGATCATTGGTCGTTTGAGTGGTCGTCGTGTACACGAGGCTAGTGGCCGTATTTATCATACTATCTACAACCCACCAAAGGTTGAAGGTAAAGATGACGATACCGGTGAAGCGTTGATTCAACGTGAAGATGATTCAGAAGCCACTGTGCGTAAACGATTAGATGTATATCATGCTCAAACAGCGCCACTGATAGACTATTATCAAGGCTGGCTTAAAAATGATGCAGAAAATGCGCCAAAATATGTAGCGGTTCAAGGCGTTGGTACGGTTGATGATATTCGCGAGAAAGTGATCTCGGGTTTAGGCGCTTAAGTATCTAGCTAGAACGTATGTGAAAGGGCTGTAACCGGAAAATTCGGTACAGCCCTTTTTTGATTTATGACTATAAAATCTATCTATAGAGACCTGATCTATGGCTTGTATTCTCGCACTTGATACTTCATCAGAAGCCTGTTCAGCCGCTGTAATAAAAGACGGTAAAATAACAAGTGTGTATGCGGTGGTACCTAGAGACCACACACGCAAAATTATTCCAATGATCAAACAAGTGCTTGAAGAGAGTGAAACGGAAACACATCAGTTAGATGCTATTGCGTTTGGACGTGGCCCCGGCTCATTTACAGGTTTACGCATTGCGGCAGGGGTTACTCAAGGTTTAGCTTATGGCCTTGATATTAAAGTGATCCCCGTATCTACGCTTGAGGCGATGGCACTTGAGGCCACCACTACCTCGTCAGAAGAAATATCCTATGTGGTTACTGCTGTTGATGCCAGAATGGATGAAGTTTACTGGGGGGCATTTGAGATAAACGCTGGGCAGGTAAGAGCATTACAAACTGAGCAAGTTTGTAAACCTGAGTTAGTTAGTCTTTCTGAAGAAAAGCGTTTTTCTGGTGTTGGAACGGGCTGGGAAGTTTTGTCTAGAATGCCTGAATCTGTGCAGAGCTCAGTGACAGTGACAGATAATACATTATTAGCGAAAGCAGAATATATCGCCCGAATTGCGGAAAGTAAATATGTCTCTGGTGAGATGGTATCCGCTGATCAGGCTATTCCTGTTTATTTGCGTGACACCGTCACTTGGAAGAAATTACCAGGACGCTAGCTATATGGGTTACCACGCAGGAGCGTGGGAACCAGAGGTGAATTGTTAACCCTCGTTCCCATGCTCCGCGTGGGAATGTTGTGTTGTCGAGAGTATATGGGTTACCACGCAGGTGCATGGGAGCCAGATTCGCATAGTAAAGGAAAATTAATGGATTGGTTTCAAGTATTAGCTTTAGCCTTGATTCAAGGCTTAACAGAATTTCTTCCTGTATCAAGTTCCGCACATTTAATATTGCCTCATGAGGTACTAGGCTGGCCTGATCAGGGCTTGGTCTTTGATGTTGCAGTGCATGTAGGCTCATTACTAGCGGTTGTTTCATACTTTAGAAAAGATGTGGTGGCACTCACCGTATCTTGGGCAAATAGCATTGTTAAGCAGAAGCACAGCGATGAAAGTAAACTTGCTTGGCTAATTATTCTAGCGACGATCCCTGCAGGCGTATCTGGCTTAGTATTCAATGATTATATTAGTGAAAACCTGCGCTCTTCTGCGGTTATTGCCACTACAACAGTTTTATTTGGCTTACTGTTATGGTTCTCAGATTTTAATGGTAGTCGCTCTCGCGCTTTAAAAAGTATTAACTGGAAAGATGCCCTTATTATCGGTTTTTCACAAGCCTTAGCACTAATTCCCGGTACGTCTCGATCAGGCATTACCATGACTGCCGCTCTACTTATTGGCTTTAGTCGTGATGCTGCTGCTCGTTATTCATTTTTACTTTCAATACCGTTAATTGCAGCGGCGGGTTTATTAAAGGGGCTTGAACTAGCTGAAACAGGTACTGATGCCCAGTGGGTCATGGTTGGCGTAGGCACTGTGGCTTCATTTTTAAGTGCTTATGCGTGTATTCATTTGTTCTTGAGTTTTCTTGAGCGTATAGGTTTTACACCATTTGTCATTTATAGACTTTTACTTGGGGCTGTTTTGGGTTTATATTTATTGGTATGAACAAATTTATACATACCATAACGTACCGTATGAGTAATTCTCGGTGGATATAAATAGCAGTTTTATTCCCGTTAATGTAGCTCGCCCCTCGCCCGAGGGAGGCGCTGTACGTAACAATCAAGCTAAAACTGATGCCTTAAATGTTGATAATGCCTCTGTTCGTAAGCCTGAGCGTGTTAACCGTGAGACGGTTGACCCTGATGAGTTACAACGAAGAGTTGAGCAAAAGCAGGCATCACAAGCTGTTGAAGTGAGTCGCTTTCAGTCACCTGACTCATTCCCCGTGAAAAACCAACAAGCCATTAATTCTTACCAACAAACTGAGCTTGCTTCGCAAGAGTTTGATGGTGGAGTTTTAGTGGGTATTGATCTATTCATTTAAACGTAAGACCCTTATTTAATGACTTCTATGTTAACCGGCCCTAATTTAATCAATGCTAGCTTAACTAGCACTACAGAAATTCAGTCATTATTAGCTGTGTTTGTAGATACTGGCGGTGATGCGGTTGCAGCCTCTAATTTTGCACAACAGTTAGGCCTTGAGATACTTCAAAACGTAAAGTTCACTAAAGAAAATCGCTTTCCATTACTAATGATCTATGACCGCCATGGACCTTCATTAGTGCAGACGGGGAAAGGTGCTCCAGGCCCAGTTAGAGCGGATTTTGTCTCAGGTAAAACTGACCACCGCAGAAAGTTTGGAGGGGGTAAAGGTCAGCTCATTTCAAAAGCGGTAGGTCTAAAGTCAGGTATCACACCGAGTGTATTAGATGCTACAGCCGGTCTAGGGCAGGATGCTTTTGTTTTAGCTTGCCAAGGGTGTGAAATGACTTTGCTTGAGCGTTCACCTGTTGTGGCTGAACTACTCAGCGCAGGGCTTGAATTAGCGCGTCGTTCGTATGATGTAGCCCCTATTACCGCTCATATGAATATGATCAATGCAGATAGCATAGAGTGGCTGTCTGCTCAGCCTGAGAGTGTAGCCGATGTTATTTACCTCGACCCGATGTTCCCTGATCGTGATAAATCGTCTTTAGTAAAAAAAGAGATGAGACTATTTAAAATGATAATTGGGGGGGATTTAGATGCTGAGGCTCTGTTAGCCGTTGCATTGGAAAAGGCGCGTTATAGAGTGGTCGTTAAACGTCCACGAAAAGCGCCTGAGATTGATGGCATAAAACCTTCCTTGAAGCTGGAAGGCAAGAGTAGTCGTTATGATATTTACACATTAAAGTCGATGGATAGCTTGAAAGGGTAGGGTGCGCCGTGCGCACCACATGATGTAAAGCGTTTTACGTCAGGATAACGAAGTAACCTGCAATACACTCTGTCTCATTTCCGCATTAAGCACTAGTTTCGCATCCTCGACTATTTCACCCAGTCGCTCTGCATAAACGAGTCTAGCCCCGTCATCTACATTAATTATTCCATTGGCTTTGAGGTTGGCAATAAAGTTGCGGAACAATGACTTATCAAAGAACTCCGGGGCATTTAAGCCATAGAGCATTGACATGCGTTGTGCCATGAGTGTGCTTTGCTCTTCAAGTTCTTCTGCCGTTATGGTGCCAGCACCATTATTACGAAGTACGGCGATACTAATGTAATAACGCTCGATTGTTTGAATGATAAAACGAGCCAATACGCTTAATAATACAAAATTGGCCGAACCTGTATCTGGGCGACAAAGGCTATCACTTTCTACATGTAATAAATCATTTTCAACTAAAACATCTATCCACTGGCTAATGATGGGTTCTACTTCTTCTTTAGTCCAATGTATAAATAGCTCGGCTTTAATATAGGGATACAATGAACGCACTAGAAATATAACTTTCTCACGCTTCATCATTGCATTGTTTTGGAAGAGTGCCGCGATCAATGCAGGAACGGCGTATAAATGAAGAATATTGTTACGGTAATACGTCATTAAGGTCGCGTTATTACCTTCTAGCGTAATAATATCCCCGAGGCTTTGTTTTTGTCTGGATATTAACCCCATTTCTTCTGTGTATTCTAACCAGTCTTTACCACAGCCATCGGGGTGCGACATATAAGCACTATAAGGCATTTTCTTTAATAGATTGCTAAACGTATCCATCTGACTGGAGAGAATTTTTTCATCCATTGCCTGCTTAGATGTAGATAAAAGAATAAGCCCTGTCATGTTGATTGGGTTAATGGATGACGCATCATTTATATGAGTAACAATTTTGTTGGATAATTCATTAACTACGCTATTGAGCCACTTAGGGCGGTATTCTGAATCATAGGCTTGATCTTTCCAATGTGGTTGTTGTTGATCGAGAAACTTTGATAAATAAATGGGTTCCCCGAAATTAACATTCACTTTTCCAAACGACTTTCTCAAGTTCTTAAGTGATTTAAATACCCCAAATATAGACTCTTTCTGTTTTTTCTTTCCACGAAGTTCACCTAGGTAACTTCGCCCTTCAAGTACCTTCTCGTAACCCACATAAACCGGGATAAATGCAATAGGTTTATTGTGGTTTCGCAGGTAACTACGCACGGTCATAGCAACCATGCCTGGGCGAGGCTGAAGTGTTCTACCTGTGCGACTACGACCCCCTTCTACAAAATATTCAACTGAATATCCTTTGGAAAATATCTGAAAAAGGTATTCGTTAAAGACGGTTGCATAGAGCTTATTGTCTTTGAAGCTTCGACGCATAAAAAAGGCTCCACCGCGACGAAGGAGTGGCCCAATGACTGGCATATTAAGGTTAATGCCTGCAGCAATGTGAGGAACCATAATGCCATTCTTATAAAGAAGGTAAGACAGTAACAGGTAGTCGATATGGCTACGATGGCAGGGTACATAAACCACTGCGTGGTCTTTGGCTATTTCTTGTACCGTTTCTAGGTTGCGAATATTGATCCCGTCGTAAATTTTATTCCATACCCAAGATAATATACGTGACAAAAAGCGAATGGCAGACATAGAAAGGTTAGATGCAATTTCATCACCGTATTTAATGGCTCGTGCCTTTACTTTCTCTGGAGAAATATCTTCTTCTTTTGCCGTCTCTCTAATAGCATCTTTAACTGCGGTGCTGTGAATGAGCGAGTTAACCAGTGTGCGCCTGTGTGACAAGTCAGGACCAAGAATCGCTTGTTGCACTCTGCGAAAATGAACACGTAATACTCGTGCCAGTTTACGGGTTGCAATTTCTTCGCTTTTCTCTGCATCAGTCGAATCGTCACTGTTTTCATTAACGATTTGACGTAAAGATATAGGTTTACTGAACTGCATAAATGTTCTGCGACCATGCACCATAATAATTAAAAACTTTTGCAGGCGACCGGCTACAGACCAGCTATCAGACACGAGAAGCTTGAACATTGATTTTTGTTTTTCAGGTTCCCGTCCCCAGAGTAATGATACCGGTACAATCTGAATGTCTAGTTCAGGATTAAGTTGTGCTTCATGAATCATTTGTTTAAGTCGGGGTGTTAATACCGGGCTTTGTCGCTTGCGGAACCACTGCCCTTGACGTTTATTGAGAAAGAAAAAAGAACGTCGAATATCTTCGCCACTTATTGATAGTGGTGCTTGTGAGGAGGGCAGGTCGGCCCTGAGACACTCTTGCTCAAGTACAAGTCTACTTGAGAGAGAACTGTTCTGAAGTACATAACAAACAGGTATGTCTGGGTCGAGCTGTAAGTGTTCTTTTTCGCTGCCGATAACTTCTGTTTTTACCCAGAAAAAAAGTATCTTTCTTAGTAATGTGAAGAAAAAAGAGCTGAAGCCTAAAAATTTACCCATAATATCGTCTTTAAATCGCTAATTTGTAGTGTTAAATTTGTAGCTTAAGTTTATCGCCTAATCAGTGTGGTAGCAAAGTAGAATGTAACAAAATGTATTACCAAAAAGTATAAGAGATTATTATTGTTTATTATGTTTTGTGTTATTTAACCAAAGTTTAACTGTTCTTAATTACTTGAAAAACATATAAACTGAAGCAATAGAAGTATAATAAAAGAAGGAGCTATTCAGTCGTCATGATCCAAATTTCAAATTTAACGCGCACCTTTGGTTCTTTTATCGCTGTAAATGATGTTAGTTTTGAGGTGAAACCTGGAGAGGTCTTAGGTTTTTTAGGCCCCAATGGAGCGGGCAAGTCTACCACCATGAAAATGATTACAGGTTTTCTTACTCCAAGCTCAGGTAATGTGAGTGTTTTAGGTGTTGACCTTGACCTTGATCCTCTAAGTGCACAAAAACAGATGGGTTATCTACCTGAGGGTGCGCCATCCTATGGTGATATGACCGTATTATCATTTCTAAAGTTTATCGGTGGCGTGCGTGGTTTTAGTGGCGATGAACTATCTGAACGTATTGATAACGTTGTGGTAAAAGTTTCCTTGAAAGACGTGCTAAATCAGCGTATTGAAACATTGTCTAAAGGCTTTAAGCGTCGCGTAGGTATTGCACAAGCTATTATTCACGACCCTCAAATACTTATTTTAGATGAGCCAACTGACGGACTCGACCCTAATCAGAAGCACCAGGTACGAGAGCTGATCAGGACGCTTGCTAAAGATAAAATTGTGATTATATCTACCCATATACTCGAAGAAGTGAGCGCGGTTTGTAGTCGAGCGCTTATTCTTTCTTCCGGCTCTGTTGTTTTTGATGGTTCTCCTGATGAGTTGGCCGCGAAATCGAAGTTTCATAATGCCGTTTCTGTGAAGTTTACTCATGAATATGATGTGATGAAAAAACTCGAATCGCTGGCCAATGTATTTCGTGTAGAAAGTGATGCGCTGAGTGGCTTAATTACTATTTATCCAGAAACCGGAAAAACTGTGCTTAAACAGGTGAATGAACTGATTCATTCACAAGATTGGGACGTTGAAGAGTTCCATGTTGAAAAAGGGCGTTTAGATGATGTCTTCCGTCAAGTTACGATTGGAGGTGGCGCATAATGTCTGGTACTAATCTTATTATGAAGCGGGAGTTGGGTAGTTATTTCTCAACGCCTCTAGCTTATGTTTTTATCGTTATATTTTTAATGATGTCTGGCGTGTCTACTTTCTATATTGGACGTTTCTTTGAAAGAGGACAGGCAGACTTAATTTCATTCTTTAATTTTATTCCTTGGTTGTACTTAATTCTTGTACCTGCCATTGCCATGGGCTTGTGGTCGGAAGAGCGAAAGAGTGGCACGATTGAATTATTAATGACGCTCCCAATAACCGTGGTTGAAGCGGTATTAGGTAAGTTCTTGGCTGCATGGATTTTTATTGGTGTGGCTTTAATTCTGACCTTTCCTGTTTGGATCACTGTAAATTATCTGGGTGAACCTGATAATGGCGTGATTTTAGCCAGCTATATCGGGAGTTGGTTAATGGCGGGTGGTTTTTTAGCCATAGGCTCATGCATATCTGCAACGACTAAAAGTCAGGTGGTCGCCTTTATCTTAACGTTGGTCGTCTGTTTTGTGTTTGTCGCTGCAGGGTTTTCAATGGTTCAGGATGTTTTTACTGAATGGGCCCCGCTATGGCTTGTTGATGGTGTAGCTTCTCTCAGTTTCATTACACATTTTGATGCAATTTCCAGAGGTGTGATCGATCTTCGAGATCTGCTTTATTTCTTAATAATGATACTTTGCTGGCTAGCGGCAACGACGATTGTTATCAATATTAAAAAAGCGGATTAAGGGAGGGGTTAGATTAATGAAAAACAACGCTTATATAAAAGTACTGGGAAGCTCAAAAGTAGGTTTGGTTGCTGTTCTGGCCGTGTTTATTCTTTTCTCTTTGCTTAATGCAACATTCTTTAAGAGTGTGCGTTTTGACCTCACTGAAGGGCAGCTTTATACGCTTTCAAATGAGACACAAAAAATTATCAGTGAACTTGAGAGTCCTGTTTCTTTGAAACTTTATTTTTCAGAAAAAGCGACCACCGAATTACCTGGCCTCAGAACGTATGCCCATCGTATTAAAGAACTGCTACAAGAATATGAAGGTCTCGCGAACGGTAATATTTTGCTTGAGTTTGTTGATCCCATTCCTTTTTCTGAAAATGAAGACGAAGCCTCATCGGCGGGTCTGCAAGGAATACCTGTAGGGGTGCGAGGAGACGAAATATATTTTGGTCTTGTGGGTAAAAATAATCGTGATGGAGAAGAAGTTATTAGCTTCTTTCAGCCAGATAAAGAGCCGTTTATTGAATACGAGCTAACCAAATTAATTTACAACCTATCTAAATCCAAGCTTCCGGTCGTTGGCGTTATCAGTGGTGTAAATATAAATGGAGGTTTTGATTATAGGGCTCAGCAACGTCAGCCTGCATGGGTGGTAATGCAGCAAGTAGAAGATCTATTTGATGTAAGAATGCTGGCAGATGACCTTGATGAGATTGATTCAGAGGTTGATATTTTATTGTTAGTTCATCCTAAAGAACTTGAACCACAAGCCTTATTTGCTATTGATCAATTTGTGATGAAAGGCGGTCGAACACTGGTATTTATTGATCCTTTTGCAGAAACTGACCAGCCTCCTGCTCCGATGGCTACGGCAGGTAGACGCTCTGATATGGCATTTTTGCTCGCAACATGGGGGCTTAAACTACAAGAGGACAATATTGTCGGTGACTTTGCCAACTCTTTAGTAGTTAATATGGGCGGTGGCGCGAATCCTACTCGACATATTGCACTATTGGGGCTCGATGTTACGGCCTTTAATCAAGATGATGTCGTTATGGCAGGCTTAGAAAGCATTAATATGTCTTCTGTTGGTATTTTGGAGCAACTAGATACGGCAACCACAAAGATTACGCCTTTGATTATGTCGAGTGAAGAATCTCAACCTTTGTTATCTGATCGTCTCAATACGCTACAGAATCCCGAGTCTCTTATGGATGATTTTATACCAACAAATATAAGGTATATGTTGGCGGCAAGAGTAACCGGAATGGCGCAATCGGCTTACCCTGAGGGACTTGAAGTAGAAGAGTCTGTAGAGCAAGACGCAGAGCGTTCAGATGAAACGCCTAATATGATGAAGCGCTTATTAACACCTGAAACTATTAAGAATGAAAATATTAACGTAATTGTTGTTGCCGACACCGATCTATTAACGGATCGGTTATGGGTTCAGGTGCAGCAGTTTTTTGGAGAACGTGTTGTTTCTCCTTGGGCCGATAATTCAGGTTTTTTGGTTAATGCGTTAGATAATTTATCGGGTAATGAAGACTTAATTAATATACGCAGCAGAGGTCGTTTCTCCAGACCATTTACTAAAGTTGAGTCATTACGCAGAAATGCAGAAGAAGAATTCTCCGCACAACAAGAAGTATTACAAGAGCAACTAGAAATAACTGAAACTAAGCTGCTTGAGTTAGAGCAGCTAAGAGGAGATGACGATAGCGCTATTCTTTCTAAAGAGCAGGAATTGGCACTGACTCAGTTTCAGGCAGAAAAAATTAAAATCAGAAAAGAGCTACGTGATGTTCAACATCAGCTAGATAGAGACATTGAATCATTAGGTACAGAGTTGAAGTTAATCAATATTTTTCTGATTCCGGTGCTGTTAACGATACTGATTATTATAATAAGACTGTTTAGAAAGCGTGTCTCATAATCTGAATGTACAACCACCATCCTTCCCGACCGTCATGGTATTTGATTCAGGCGTGGGAGGGTTGAGCGTCTGCCAGTCTATTTTAGTTTCATGCCTCGGTGTGCGCATTGTTTATGTTGCTGACAATGCTGCATTCCCTTATGGGACTAAATCAGATGATTATCTTCGAGAGCGCATAGTGACAGTGCTTTCGGACCAATATATAACCCATCAGCCTGATGTATTAGTCATTGCATGTAATACCGCTAGTACCTTGGTGCTACCTGACTTAAGAGAAAGGTTAAGTATACCTGTTGTGGGTGTTGTGCCAGCGATAAAGCCTGCTGCATTAGAAACGAAAACAGGTGTGATTGGCTTATTGGCAACCTCTGCAACGGTTCGACGTTCTTATACGGATCAATTAATTTCAGAATTTGCCCCTCATTGTGATGTTGTGCGTGTTGGCAGTAGTCGCTTGGTTGAAATGGCTGAAGAACATCTAAGAGGCGAAGCGGTTAGTGAACTGGAGCTAGGAGAAATAACCTCTTCATTTTTTTCGGAAAACCTTAGTGCCCCTATAGATAAAGTAGTGTTGGGGTGCACTCATTTTCCTTTGTTACGGGCACAATTAGAAAAATGCTCGCCGAAGGGGGTTGAATGGGTAGACTCAGGTGATGCCATTGCTCTTCGTGTGAAAAATTTACTTGAACATTTAATCGGGGAGCATTCTTCACCTAGCAATCACCAAACTGACAAGCTCATACACGAGGTTATATTTACAGGTAATGAGCTGGCCAATGATTTTTTTAAATCCATGCTCTGTTCACTAGGGTTTAAGTCTTTTAAGCTTGCGGGACGTATTAGATGTGGGTAGACATTAAGTAAAAATGCTTATAGCGAAAAACCGAAAGTATAGCGATACTCATCGTAAGTGTTAAATCTCTAAAAATACAAAGGAAAAATAATGAATAAATGGTTAGCAGGGAGTCTATTGACGTTCATTGCGTTGGTGACGGGGGGTTGTTCAAGTTTTGGAATCTCAGAGCGTGTTATTAATGTGGGTATGGCAACAAACTATGCTCCTTTAGCGTTTGAAAAGGATGGTGCACCTCAAGGGGTTGAGGTTGATTTTGCTAATGCCCTTGAAGATGAGCTTGGTGCAAAGGTTAATATTAAAATCTATGCCTGGGAAGAACTATTGGATGCGCTTGACGCAGATGAAGTTGACGTGGTGATGTCAGGCGTGTCAGTTACAGAAAAAAGAAAAGGTTTAATGTTGTTTTCTGAGCCGTATATGAAAGTAGGGCAAATGGCTGTAATAAGAACCGAAGATATAGGTTTTTTGGCTTCAGCTGATCAATTAAAGACAGGGAACTTTCGAGTAGGCTATTTACCTTATACTACGGGTGCTCATTATGTTACTGAAGAGCTTAAAACGGCTGAAAGTAAAAGCTATGCCTCTGTAAAAGAGGGTGTTGAAGGCTTAGTTAATAAAGAAATTGACTACTTCATTCATGATGCACCAACCATTTGGCAATTAACAAGTTCATACCCAACCGATGAGCGCTTATTTGGTGTATACACCCCTTTAACTAAAGAGCATTTAGCTTGGGCAGTTAAGAGCGGTAATACTGAATTACAAGAAGAGTTGAATAATGTAGTAAAAGAGTGGCAAGAGAGCGGGTTTATCACACGCACGGTTAATAAGTGGATCCCGGTGTCTGTAACAACAGAATAAACATAAATTCAGGTGTAGGTCGGGTTTTAACCCGACAAAAGATACATTTATCCGCAATTGTCGGGTTAAAACCCGACCTACAGGATTAATTTCCGAATACTTTCACAGCCTCATGGCTGCGGGGTTTTGCACTAGTTTTATGTGGCTAAGTTAGCAGGTGCTCTCGTATTAGCTTTGCTTGAGCGTTGAGGGTCTCCCTTGACGTTCGACGCCCAAATACCCCTGTTACATGCAGTGCAATTTTAGGGATCGCTTTCAAAAAATCGCCTTTCTCTCTAGGGATTAAATGCAGGTGAATATGCGGAACGGTTTGGTTGGCCGCTTTGCCATCATTCAGAAGAAAATTAGTGCCTTTAACACCAAAGCCTGCTTTTCGTTGCGCACTCACTATTTTATTTCCAATAGAAAAAATATGAGCCTGAAGGTTTTGTTCAAGTTCATTGAGTAAAACGCCATGCTTCTTAGGTATAACTAAAACATGCCCCGTACCTAATGGAAAAATATCCATAAACGCAATGCATAACTCATCCTCATAAACGATAGATGATTGTTCTTTCTTCTGAGCAATGTCGCAAAAAAGGCAGTTAGGCATAGAGGCTCCGTTTAAAGGGTTCTAAAATCTACTGAAGAGTATTATTGTCATTACCCATGGGTACGTCAGGCATATCCCATTCGGTGGCGGGTTTTCCTGGTACTTTATAGTCTTCAGAAGCCCAAGCTCCAAGATCAATAAGCCTGCAACGGTCTGAGCAGAATGGGCGGTGCTCATTTTTATCAAGCCATTCAACGGCCGTGTGGCAGGTTGGGCAGTCAACAGTGATTATTTTGTTGTTAGTTTCTTCGCTCATTAATGGATACCTCTTAATAAGCCAGACACACTCAAATCTTCATCAATTTCTGGCCAGTATATACCTTCGCCATCACCTAGTATTTCCCATTTATCTCTTTGAGCCTGAGAGGCTTCTAATAGTGCTGGAAACCATGAAATGGGTGCCGTAATCGTGCGGCCATCCAATAATTCAACACTTAAAATATCTTCAGTACAGTTTACATTATAAGCTAAAGGGTGGAGTTCAACTGCTAAAGTAGCCATTCCAAGCCTCCAAAAAAGTTGTTCGATTATCAGACACGAGGGATTGAAGTTTGCGAAGCTCTTTAGGAGGAAAACGAGTTGAACTGGCAAGAGCAACCGGCTTCAACCAAAATTTCGCAAGCATTCTTTCTCTTTGTATATGTATGTGTGCAGGCTCACCGTCTTCATTACTATAAAAGAAGAAACGATAGGGACCAATTCGTAATATAGTTGGCATTATTTAAGCTTACTGAATTTATAATGCTTGCACAACTTGAAGTCATTAACACTCTTCAAATAATGTAGATGCAACTCGTCCACCTTTTCATGCAGGCTTTCAATGGTGCCCGTATTAAGAATAATCTCATCCGCTTTTTGCTGTTTAATCGTTCTGGAGGACTGAGCGTTAATTATTGCTTCTACTTGCTCAAGTGAATTGTTATCTCTTTGAGTCGTTCGCTCAATTTGAGTTTCAACAGGTACATCAACCACTAAAATTCGATCAACCATAGAGTGCTGGTCTGTCTCTAAAAGAAGAGGAGAGCTAAGAATAGAATAGGGTGATTGACTTTGTTTAAGTTGTTGGGTAATTTCATCACGAATAAGTGGATGAAGAAGAGATTCAAGCCACTTACGCTCGTTTTTATCCTCAAAAATCAGCACACGAAGCGCAGCACGATCTAAAGCCCCTTTAGAGTTGATAATGCTCTCTCCAAAATGCTCAGCTATTTGTACCAGAGCAGGTTGCCCAGGTTCAACCACCTCACGAGCGACAACATCGGCATCTACAACCATAATGCCCAGTATTTCAAAATGCGACGACACCGCAGACTTACCGCTACCAATACCACCTGTTAACCCTATAATCATCAATTTTCCTTTGCCGATCTTCAAAATACAACTTTAAGGCTTAAGTTGTAGATTTTGCTAGGTTTAGATGCTCATATCAAACTTATTTTTCCTATATCTTTTGTAGCCGTGATGTAGTGCAGAGGTTGTGAAAGTATTCGTTGTAGGTTGGCGCTAAGGCACGCAGCCCAACAAGTTTTTTGCGTAACTCATTGATTGTTGGGCTGCGCAGGCTTAGCCGCAACCTACACTTTCATTATTTAACGTTATATTTTGAATACTTTAACAGCCTCGCAACGGAATCAAGGGGGGTTATCACGAGAAATAGAAATGCACAGAGAATAATATTGAAGCGATTTCTGTTTAGCTGTATTTTACAGACACGCTTCTCGATTAAGCGCTTCAGATGCCCATTGATTTATGCTTTGCCCACTTAACTCAGCGGCTGTAGCAACAGCGGCATGAATTTCAGGGCGAATGCGTAGCATTAGTTTGCCTGAATAAGGTTTTTGAGGTGTTTTACCCACCACGTTGCATGTTTCTAGATAATCATTAACCGCTTCTTCAAATGCAGTTTTTAATTCAGAAACTGTTTCCCCATGAAAGCCTACTACGTCTTTTATACCTGCAATATGACCAATAAAACACTCATCATCTGAACTAAATTCTATGCGTGCAGCATAACCATTATGTACCAATGAATTACTCATGGCTCAACTCCTAGTTGTTTGAGAAAGGTTCGCGCATCTTTGACTTGATATGGCTTTGCTTCTTTTTTTGGATGTGGTCTATGGAAGGTGGCAATAATTCCACTTTTATGAAACCTTACTCGTGAGCCATTTCCTTCTATTACCTCCGTTTCCAGAGATATAAAAAGAGATTCAATATCTTTCCAGGCCAAAGAGGATGATGCTGGGTCAGTGTATATAGCTCTCAAAATGCGCTTTTGTTTTGAATTCATATTATGAATGATATCATAATTTAATATCAAGGCAAATTTTAGCTTTACTCGTTCCCATGCTTCGCGTGGGAATACAGACACATCAGCCGAGGCCAACAAAGGCATGCATTACCAGGCAGGAGCGTGGGAACGAGAACGAGAAATACTTACTCTAGAACCTTGAGCTACAATATTTTTTAATATTCTGTGGTGTTCTTGGTGAAGTTAGTAACCCTTGCTTTACTGCTATAAATAAAGCTTCATTAATATCAGGGTATTTTGAAATACGCCCATTACTTAACCCACTTTCTAGTTTGTCCACTTCAAATAGAGAGGCATGCTCAAAAGCAACAACGCTTTCCTGCCTGACAAAAGAGTGGTCTCCAGGTGTTAAAATAACGGTAGCATCAGATGTAGGCCTTCTTGTTGTAATGTTAACCATAACAACGACAGGGGGCACACCTTCAGGTGACGTTAGTACAATAAATAAGTGTTTACATGATGGCGAAGGAATAGGAACGAGTATCGTATTTTTCTGAACTATATTGCTCATAAAAAATTGCTCATAAACTATGTAAGAACTCTTTTGCCGCTTTAACATCCTGAAGTTCTTGCAATACACTAACCGCATCATCATTTTCAAACCCAACTGCTTTCAATATATCCATATATTGAATTGGAATTGCTGAACCATGAGGATCATTCCACTCAGAAAATTCATGGGTTTTATCGGCAAGATCAAACCGGTTCATTCCCCCGAATTGATTAAAAACAGCATCCGCAATGTCTAATTCAGCCTCTGATAAATAGCCTGTATCAACTTCGCCATCTGCAAGTAAAGAAATCTTATAATCTCTGCTTGGAGATAATAGCTGTGACCATAACCCATTGGTTGAACGTATATTGCCGTCAATCAATGACAGAGTATTCAATAAAACAGGGCCATAATTCATTGAAGCATAGTTATCATCACTAATTGTATGTCCCAATGTTGCCAGAGCATTACGGTCAGAAATATAAAGTAGTTTCATCAGCATTAAATGATAAATCGCACCTTCGTTTTTAAAGGTGAAATACGCCGCTAATTGAGCTGTTTTTGCTTCATTGAAGCTGGGTGTATAGGTCATATACATCTCCTGAATTTATGTTTTCAATTAATTTTTAGGTGAAAACACTGTATATATGAACAATTATACCTTTTTTAAGAAATTTGGCGAGTAATTAAATTTACGTGATACAAGGTTAGGAGGTGCTAGCGCTTTGTTCTTGGGTAGCGGGTTATATTACTATGCCAACTAGCCAGCCTTCGGTGCATCAAGCCCTTTGTATACTATTTTATTGTTTTCCCATATTACAGCGTAATGACCGAGTTTTTCTTTTTTATCTAACGTACTAAGGGCCGTTTTTTTTAAGGATGCTAATATATCCAAACTCTTTTGTGACGGCTTATTTTGCATCATTTTTATAGACCTGCTTCTTGTAATAAGTGCATGTAATAAATCTCTTATTAAGAATGTTATATCGATGTATAATTCTTGCCACTTATCCCATTCCCGAAAACTGTAAATAAGCCTGAGTAATATCATTCCCCCAAAGCAAAGCCAACCACCCCGCCGCCGCTAAGTAAGGCCCAAATGGAATAGGAATATTCTTATCCCTTCCTAAAGTAATAATCAGCGCAATACCAACAATCGCCCCCACCAATGAAGACAAAAGAATAATAACGGGCAAAGCCTGCCAGCCCATCCAAGCTCCCAAAGCCGCTAATAGCTTAAAATCACCAAAGCCCATGCCTTCCTTACCGGTTACCAACTTAAACGCGTGATAAACAGACCATAAGCTTAAATAACCTGCCACAGCACCCCATAAAGCGGTCTCTAAGGGCACAAACACACCGTAAGCGTTAACAATAAGCCCCAGCCACAATAAAGGCAGTGTCATATTATCTGGGAGCAATTGAGTATCAAAATCGATCATGGTTAATGCAATGAGCACCCATGTTAAGAGTAAAGCCGTAAGGCCTGCCCAGTTTGCACCTAATACACAAATCACTGCTACAGATAGAATACCTGTAACTAACTCAATAATAGGGTAGCGGAGGGATATTGAGGTTTTACATGAAGAGCACTTACCCCGTAAAAATAGATAGCTAATAACAGGGATGTTTTCCCAAGGCTTAATTTCGTGACCGCATTTAGGGCAGGTAGAATTAGGGGTTGATAAGGTTACTTTGGGTTCTTCTTTTCTTTCAACCTCTAATAAGTCACAGCATTGTGATTTCCATTCTTGTTCTAGCATTTTAGGTATTCGGTAGATCACTACGTTTAAGAAACTACCGATGATTAAGCCTAAAAGAAGGGTGAAAGGGTAAATATATGCTGGAGAGTTTATGAAAAGTTCAAAATTTTGCATTGGATATTAAATCTCGTAAAAGCAAAAGGCCTGCAATTGCAGGCCGTAGATTGAATCAATAGAAGGATTAAACAACCTGTCCCATCTGGAAAATAGGTAGGTACATCGCAACGATTAAACCACCCACCAATACGCCTAATACAGACATAATCATTGGTTCCATCAAGCTAGTAAGGTTATCTACTAATGCATCGACTTCTTCTTCGTAATAATCGGCCACTTTTTCAAGCATAGAATCCAGCGCACCAGATTCTTCACCAATACCTACTAATTGAACAGCCATCGCGGGGAAGGCGCCGGTTGATTTCATAGAAAATTGAAGTTGCGTACCTGAAGCAACATCATCTCTGATTCTATAGATAGCTTCACGGTATTTTGCATTACCAGCCGCGCCGGCAACCGAGTCAAGCGCGTCTACTAAGGGTACACCGGCCGCAAATGTAGTTGAGAGTACTCTGCCAAATCGTGCCACAGCAGATTTATCAATGATGATCCCCATAACAGGGATTTTTAGTATGAAGTGATCTACTTTGTCCCTAAATGCGGGTGACCTGCGTTTAGCTTCCTTAAATGAATAGAGAGCCGCGACAATTATCCCAAGAGCAATAAACCACCACTCTTGCATCCACTCTGATATTCCAATTACAAACTGCGTAAATGCAGGTAGTTCCGCTCCAAAGCCACTGAATAGCTCTTCAAACTGGGGAACAACTTTAACTAACAATATGACGGTTACAATGACAGCGACAACAACAACCGCAATAGGGTAACTCATTGCTTTCTTAACTTTTTTCTTCAATGTCTCTGTTTTTTCCATGTAAGTAGCTACTCGTTCAAGCATTGTTTCTAGTGCGCCTGATTGCTCACCTGAACTAACCAAGTTGCAGAAAAGATCATCAAAATATTTTGGGTGCCTACGAAGCGCGCCTGCAAAGTTGTTACCCGCGGCTACCTCATTTTTTATATCTAATACTATATCTCGCAGACTAGGGTTTTCTAAACCATCAGCCACAATATCAAAAGACTGAATTAACGGAACACCGGCTTTCATCATGGTGGCTAACTGGCGTGTAAAAATGGCAATATCGAAAGGGGTTATTTTCTTCCCTTTTGAGCCGAAAGAGATAGAAACCGCTTCTTTTTTCACTTTTGAAGGCGTTATGCCTTGTTGCCTTAGCTGGGCTTTAACTAAAGCAACATTCTTACCGCTGGTTTTACCTTTGGTTTTATTGCCTTTACGATCAACGCCTTCCCAAACAAAGGAGCCTAACTTTTCTGCTTTTGTTGCCATGATTAATCCTTCGTAACTCGATTCACTTCTTCAAGGCTGGTAACGCCTTCAATTGCTTTTACTAGCGCCGACTGCCTTAAATTATTAAAGCCTTCTTTTTGTGCAGCGGCCGCTATATCTAAAGACGTAGCCTCTTCCATAATAAGTTGGGATATAGGCGGGGTGACCTTAACCACTTCATAAATACCCACACGCCCTTTATATCCTCCAGAACATTTATCACAGCCCTTAGGGTGATACAACGTAAACCCTGTAGCAATTTGTTCTTCTGTGAACCCTTGCTTTAAAAGTGCCTCTTTAGGTATATCTGCTTTTTCTTTGCAGCCGTTACATAGTCTTCTGGCCAGTCGTTGAGCAATAATTAAACTTACTGATGTTGCGATGTTGAACGCAGGTACTCCCATATTCATCATACGGGTTAGTGTTTCTGGCGCGCTATTGGTGTGTAGCGTTGATAATACTAAGTGACCCGTTTGCGCTGCTTTTATTGCTATAGAGGCTGTGTCTAAGTCTCGAATTTCTCCCACCATTACAATATCAGGGTCTTGTCGTAGAAATGATCGTAGTGCTTCAGGGAAGCCTAGGCCAACCTTGGTGTTTACGTTAACCTGATTTATTCCTTCAAGGTTAATTTCAACCGGGTCTTCCGCCGTCGATATGTTTGTTTCAGGCGTATTCAGAATGTTTAAGCCCGTATAAAGCGAAACGGTCTTTCCACTACCTGTAGGCCCTGTAACCAGAATCATGCCTTGGGGTTGAGCTAAGGCCTGCATGAATAGTTCTTTTTGTTCTGCTTCATACCCTAAGGCGTCAATGCCCATTTTTGCGCTGCTAGGATCAAGAATACGTAAAACAATTTTTTCTCCCCAGAGGGTTGGTAGTGTATTAACACGAAAATCTATTGCTTTTGTTTTAGACAGCTTTAATTTTATGCGGCCATCTTGAGGAACTCGACGCTCAGAAATATCTAGCTGAGACATAACCTTTAAGCGGGCGGCAATTTTTGTCGCTAGTTTTACAGAAGGTTTAGATACTTCATGCAGTATGCCATCCGTTCTATACCGAACGCGGTAGGTTTTTTCATAAGGCTCAAAGTGAAGGTCTGACGCACCACCTTTAATAGCATCTAAAAGCATTTTGTTAACGTATTTAACAATGGGAGCATCGTCAGCGTCGTTTCCGCCTGACTCTTCCTTCTCTTCCCTGTCTTCATCTATGTCAATATTATCTAAATCGGCATCTTCAAGATCGCCCATGGAAGTATCTTGTGACTCAAGGTACCTTTCAATGGCGCTGCCAAGCTTATCATCTTCAACTAGAATAGCGTCTGTACTCAGGCCTGTGTGAAATTTGAGTTCATCAAGGGCTTGAATGTTGGTTGGGTCTGAAGTGGCTATAAAAAGACGGTTACCCCTTTTAAAGAGGGGGAGAGCATGATGTTTTCTTATTAACTTCTCATCGACTATTTTTTCTGGAATCAATTCAACCATAAAGGTAGAAAGATCCATAACCGGCATGCCAAATTCCTGAGCGGCAGAATAGGCTAAGGGCTTAGCGCCTGCTAAGTTGTTTTGAACAAGATAAGTAATAAAAGGAATCTTGTTATTGTTGGCCTGAACAAACGCGTCTTTAGCAATATCTTCTTCAAGAATATTATCTAATACAAATTTGCGGGCCAAGCCTGTAAGTGAGATTGAACTGTTAGATGCCATAAAAACCGTATAAATTGCTTTAAGTTTGATGTCTAACTACAGAGTGTAGTTCGATGGCGTTCTTTTTTAAAGTTTTCCTGTGTTTTTGTTTGTTGTTGAAGTCTAAGTGACGCAAAAGGTCACATGCTGACCATAAGTGATTGGTTTTATAAATTGTTAAATTGAAGATTGATTCTAGTTTTTTTCGCTATCTCTATGAATTTTAATTAAAAGTTAAAAATAATTTGCAGTTGGCATAACCCGTGCTACTATTTATTCATGGCTAGCTTCTGACCTCTTCTCGATATAGAGAATATAAAAAGAAGTGGTCGACTTTTAAACTCTGGAGAAATATATTATGAAAAAAGTACAACAAGGTTTTACGCTAATTGAATTAATGATCGTTGTTGCGATTATTGGTATTTTGGCAGCGGTTGCGATTCCTGCTTATCAGGACTATACCATTAGAGCTAAATTAACAGAGGCAATGAGCATCGGTGCGCAGGCTAAGACTGCTGTTTCTGAATACTATATTTCAGAAGGTTCTATGCCAGCAGATCAAACTACTGCAGGTTTCGAAACTAATACGTCTTATGCTACTGCAAAGGTAGTTCAGTCTATGACATATACTAAAACATCAGATGATATTGGTTTAATTACCATGGCTGTTAAAGATGTGGGCGGTAGCACAACAGCTGGTGATGCTTTCACGCTAACTGGTACTGGTACTGCTACGGGTGTTCAATGGGAATGTGCTGCTACTTCACTTGATGCTAAATACCTACCATCTAACTGTCGTTAATTAATAAGTAGTTAGTAATAAAACAGAGGGCGCCTGAAAGGGCGCTTTTTTGCGTATGTGGATAAAAAAAAATCTAGCAATTAGCTTGTTCGTTTTACTTGCGACTATAGCTGCATTGTATTGGCCTGGAATGACAGGCGGTTTCTACTTTGATGATGAGTGGAATATTCTAAGTAACAGCGCTTTGCAAATTAATGAACTGTCGCTTTCTTCGTTAAAGCACGTTGCTGACTCTGGCCACTCTGGTGTACTTGGCAGGCCGATAGCGATGGTTAGTTTTGCTGTTAATCATTACCTTTCTGGCTTTGACCCTTTCTTTTTCAAACTTACTAATTTGTTCATTCACTTACTTACGGGTGTTGGTGTTTTTTTTCTTGCTCTGGGTTTAGCGCGGCGGGTTGATACTTTAGGCGATAAAAAGTGTGGACAGTTGGCCTTACTTGTTTCTGCGTTTTGGCTGCTACATCCTTTAAATTTAACGCCGGTGTTATACGTTGTTCAGCGTATGGCTGGGTTGAGTGCTTTATTTTGTTTTTTTGGATTAGCTTGCTATGTTTATGGACGTTTGAGGCTGTTGCACGGAAAGCCTAATGGTTTTTTGTTAATTATTAGCGGCTTTTTCGTTTTTTTACCTTTAGGGTTGTTCAGTAAAGAGAATGCGGCTCTCTTTCCTTTGTATTGTTTTTTGATAGAAGCTATCTTTTTCCGCTTTCAAACTGTTGATTCGCGTGCTAGATCTCTATTGATAGGGGGGGCGGCTTCATTGGTAATACCACTTCTCTTTGTTGTTGCTTGCAGCGTGATAAAGCCAGAATGGATATTGAGTGGCTATGACCGTCGCGATTTTGGGCTGTTGGAGCGGCTCTTGACGGAGTCTAGGGTGCTTGTTTTTTATCTGAAACAGATAGTTTTACCTGTGAATGCTGAACTTGGGCTATTTCATGATGATATTGCTATATCCACATCACTTTTCAACCCGATAACTACTTTGTTATCGACTTTGCTGAACACTACGCTTATTGCTACTGCGCTCATCTTTGTAAAACGGTTTCCTGTTTATTCGTTTGGCGTGTTGTTTTTCTTCGCCGCTCACTTGATGGAGTCGACGGTCATTAGTCTTGAGTTAGTGCATGAACATCGCAGCTATGTGGCAAGCTTTTCTATACTGTTTTGGGTTGCTTATGGCCTAATAGGATTGAGTGCGCATTCTTCGTTATTAAAGCTGTCGTACGGACTTATCTTCATAGCGTTATTTTATTTGGGGTTCTCCACTTTCTTACGGGCTAGTGTCTGGGGGAATCCTGCACTCCACCCTTTTGAAGAGCTCAGAAATCACCCTGAATCGCCTAGGGTTAACTATCATGTGGGCAAGATATTTGCGGCACATGGTCATCAACATGAAGACACAGAACGGCAGAAAATATCGTTAGAAAAAGCAGCTCAATATTTTGAAAAAAGTGCTGATCTTAGGAATAGCTATACCGATGGTTTGTTTGGGTTGCTAATGCTTGAAAGTATTGAAGGTGTTGCTATGAAGGATAAGTATCGAAAATTACTGTTTAACCAGTTAGCAAACGGCCCCTTTAATGCGAATAACTATAATTATCTCTTTTCTTATTTCAAGTGTATCAATGATGGAGTATGTAAGGTGAACTCTCATGGAGTTGATAACTTAATTGTAGCATGCAAAGGAAATCCAAATTTTGGAGGTAAGTACGGCAATAATATTTTGCGTCTTTATGCTAATTACAAGTCTAAGGTTCTGCCTTGAAAGATAGATTTCAATTCATGCTTAAATATACTGCACTAACATTGCTGGTGATTGCAGTGCTGTTTTATATTGTCAGGTTTGTATGGTATCCGTCTTATTATTATACCGTGTTAAATGCGGCTGATATATTTATGATTGTAGCTGGTTCGGCTTTAGTTGCTGGCCCTTTATTAGCTTTTATCGTCTATAAGGCTGATAGGCACCACTTTTTCAAGGACCTGATCGTAATCCTATTGCTACAAGCGTCAGCTTTGTTAATAGGATTAAAGATACTATACTCAGAACGTCCGCTTTTTTTGGTTTTTTCAGTAGATCGATTTGTAGTTATTACAGCAAACAGTATTGATCAGCGTAAGATTTCACCATTGGTTTCGTTGGAAAAATTAGAGATAGATAAGCCTCTACTGGTGGCTGCTTATCTTCCTAGCAGTGTTAATGTGTCTTTTATTATGGATGTGATGAATGGTGCTCCTGATATCGAATTGAGACCAGGGTTGTATGAGCCTATTCGATATCAAATTGAGGATGTTAAAGAAAGAGGGTATAGAATGGACACCGTGCTGGCCGAATACCCAGGATTGTCGAGTGAACTCAATTCTGTAAAAATGGACGAGATTAACGTAATGGCTTATCCGTTGGTTAACTTGAAAAGTCAGGATATGTTGATATTAATTGATGTCGACAGTTTAACTCCCATCAAGATAGTTAACGTTGCACCATGGGGGCTGTTAAACACCCCTTAAATGATACTTATAAACTGAGTGCTATAAAGTCAATGTCTGAACAACAAACAATATCAATTGTTATTCCAGCAAAAAATGAAGCTGAGTCTTTAGCGCGCCTTCTTCCTGAACTATTAACAAAATTTCCCCAATATGAAATTATTGTTGTAAATGATGGTTCAACAGATAATACCTCTGAAATGTGCAAACAGAACAGGGTACAAGAAGTTGTTCATCCTTATTCAAAAGGGAATGGAGCCGCTATAAAAAGTGGTGCAAGGGCAGCTAGTGGCTCTACCCTAGTATTTATGGATGGTGATGGGCAGCATAGACCAGAAGATATACAAAAACTTTTGGCGAAGCTAGAGCAGGGCTATGATATGGCTGTTGGGGCAAGAGATAGCAAGTCTCAGGCTAGTTTTGGACGGCTAGCAGCGAATAGACTTTATAATCATCTGGCATCTTGGATGGTCGGTCATAAAATTGAAGACTTAACATCAGGCTTTCGTGCCGTAAAGGCAGGTTTTTTTAAGCAGTTTTTAGCTATTTTACCTAATGGTTTTTCTTATCCTACGACGATAACAATGTCATTTTTTAGAGCCGGATACTCTGTCGCTTATGTACCTATACAAGCAGATAAACGTGTAGGTAAAAGCCATATTGATTTAGTAAAAGATGGTGTGCGATTTTTACTCATTATTTTTAAAATTGGTACCTTATACTCTCCGTTAAAACTGTTTACACCCATTAGTTTTTCATTTTTTCTGACTGGTTTTGTTTATTATATATTTACTTATATGACCGATGGTCGGTTTACGAATATGAGCGCTTTGCTGTTTTCTTCATCAGTGCTCATATTTTTAATGGGGTTGATCTCTGAGCAAGTAACGACGTTGATGTACATTTCTAAGGGTGGTCACCGAGATTCGGATATAACCGTATTGCAAGAAGAGCCTCATAATACTTCTGGCATTGATCATTAGGAAAAGGGTTTTCGTGAGTGTATATATTTTTAAATGAATGTAAAAATAGAAGCTAAAAATTGCTGCGGCGTTGTAGTGACGTTTTTTCCAGATAAAGATTTCGAAAAGAATTTCGCTCTTATTTATCAGCAAATAAAAAATCTCGTCATTGTAGATAATTCGGCCTCAGGCCATGTGCATAAAAGACTTGACGGAATAGCCGAAACCTATAACGCAACGCTCATAAAAAATGAAAAGAATCTGGGGGTTGGTGAGGCGCTTAATCAAGGTGTCGAGTATTCAAAACTCATGGGTGCTGAATGGTTTTTTTGCTTCGACCAAGACAGCCAAATTAGACCTGACTTTTTTGACATAATGAGTCGCGCCGCACCCTCTCAAACAAATAGCTATTTCCTGCTTGGCTGTAATTACATTGATGAAAAAAGTAATAGACCGAGAATAACCTTGTGCAAACAGGGGGCCTTGTGCGAATTAGTAGAACGTAAAACAGTTATTACTTCTGGAATGCTCATTCCTATGCCTTTGGTCGAATTGATTGGCGGATTTCGTGCTGATTACTTTATTGATTCAGTTGATCATGAGTATTGCCTTAGAGTACGTAAGAGAAACTATCCTGTTCTAATGACCCGCGAAATAGGTATGTCTCATTTGATCGGAGATAACCAATCAGGCTTAAATCGTTTTACATCTCTAGTTCCAAGGCATAATTCGATTCGAAAATACTATATGACTCGTAATGCATTATTAACGGCGAAAGAATATTGGTCCACAGAGAAAATATGGGGGCTTAAGCAACTTGTTCGTATTGTTGTCGAGACTCTATCCGTTATCTTGTTTGAGGATGATAAGCGAGGAAAGCTTGGCGCAATGGTAAAAGGTATTCGTGATGGCATTAAACAACAGTCTGGTGCGTTGTGAGAGCTCGCAGTACCGCCGAGGTTGACTTGCTGATACTTGGGGTATACCTAAAGTCTGAGGGGTACCCTAATGTAAAGTATCGAGTAAAATCTTTGATGGAGTTGGGTGGTCTTAAAGTAGCTGAAATTAACTTTCCCATGTGGCCCGAAAAACAAGTAGGTCGCGGCGGTATTTGGACAAAATTGCTGCTTAGTGCTTGGAGATTACTCTTTTCACATTTGGTAGTGCTGTATCGTTACATCAGAGCTTGCCCAGCTCATAACGTATATATTCCTTATCCAGCCGTTTTTGTTGTTGTTATTCTATCTTTTTTACCCAAGAAATTTCGGCCGAACAAAGTAGTAATTGATGCATTTATTTCACTCTATGACACTATTGTAAATGATCGTAAACTTGTTTCAAGCAAGTCTATAGGAGCCAAACTCTTAAAGAACATAGAGAAAAGGGCGTTTGATTTTGCAGATACCGTCGTTACGGATACCGATCAAAATAGTGTTTCTTACAGTCAGCTTTTCGAACTACCACTACACAAATTTATAGCCATTCCCTTATCTACAAATGAAAATGATATGCAGTTTTCTCCTTATAGGCCTGATGGTAAGGCTATTAGAGTCCTGTTTGTTGGGACACTTGTTCCCTTGCATGGAATTGAGACAATATTGGAGGCAATTAACCTGTTGCAAGGTAACAAAAATATTGAATTTACGATTATAGGTAATGGGCAAGATGGACGGTTGGTAGAAGAGCATTTGAAAAGTCATCCTGACAGTGTTATTTGGATGAAAACTTGGCAGAGCGGGAGCCAAATAGCTAAGTACATTTCTGAATCAGATATTTGCCTTGGCATTTTTGGACAGGGCCCGAAAGCACAGCGAGTTTGCCCTTATAAAATATATTCATATGCTAACTGTGGGCGAGCTATTATTACAGGAGAAACAGAGTGGACTCGTAGTGCATTTGGATTATTAGATATTATGCCCCTTGAAACATCTCCTGTAACGAATGCAAGGTTATTAGCTGTTAAAATTGAAGAGCTTGCAGGTAATGAAAAGAAAAGAAAAAATCTAGCTCAGAGTGCTAGCGAGTACTACATTAAAAATCTTTCAAACAAGAAAGGCAATGCACTATTTAGTGAACTGATTGAGCCGGAAGCGGCCTTACCCTAGTGCCAACCAAAAACAATCATGGGCTTAAGAGACCAGTTCTCCACTGGGTTAGTTCTAATTACCTCAGGATTTAATACATACCTGATGCGCGCTATAAGCTTGTGTGGGCCGCGCAACTCGACTAAATGATTAATTATGTCGCAGTGTTCTTTTGATAGCTCTTTATAGGTTTCTTTAAAATGTATGGCTTGATTAAGCGAATCGAGACCTGTGTGTTGTTGAGATAGTAGTCTCGAAATTAATCCTTTAAATCTAGCTTTTATTTTTATTAATCCTGGTTCAAAAGCGGTAACGTTATTTCCATGCTGTCGATATGAAATAGTTGGCTTATTGTCGAAAATAATCTCACCAAATGCTGAGGCTATAAGGTAGGCCCACCAGTCATGCATCATCATTAAATCGGGGGAGGCGCGTAGCATGTGTTCTCTAATTGTGGTTCCGAACACGACGGTACACCCTACGGCTATGTTCTCAACAACGGCGTTGTTAAAACCTAGGACTTTGGGAATTAATGTATAGCCTAAATGGTTTAGGTTTTCGTCTACATACTCTAATCTAGAGCAATATAGCGTGTTTTCCGGACTGCTTTGACTAGATAGCTGTATTACAGCTCTTTCGATTTTATCTGGTATCCATATATCGTCTTGGTCGCAGAATGCGTAAAGTTCATTTTTATTATTTGGGGCGTGGTTGAGTAATTCCAGAAAACTACCGATAACGCCGAGGTTTTTACCCGTAGTTAAGTGGATATTACTGTGTTTAGAAAGGTACGGTCGTATTTTCGAAACGGTGCTATCTGTAGACCCATCATCTCTTATATAAATAGATATACTTTCGAATGACTGTTTCAATAGACTGTCTATCTGCGCCTCGATAAAACGTTCTCCGTTATATGAAGATAGCAGGATGTTGACATTTAATCGTTTCATTTCAGTTGTCATATAATCTAATTTATAGTGATAAATAGAGTGTTGGTATTGTGAATACGCAATATACTAAGGTGATTTTAGTTTGTGTTTTACAGCAATAATATGTCTTCTGATAGGTGTTAAAAGAAGAGCACAATAGAATGTTAAATTTGTAGCATCAGCTTGTATGGCTTTTAAATAACATATAACTCCCTTTCTGGTATCACCCTCAGCCGCTGCGATGTGCCCCATATTAAAAAGAAATAAGGCTTTTGCATTGGTGTGCGCATTAAATAACTCTAAATGCTTTTCATAGATTAGTTCAAGTGCTTTCAATCTAACGGATTTATTAGAGGTTATATTTCCTGGGGTTGAGTGGACGGCTACCAAAGGCTCATCAATGAGCTTAAAGTTAATGTTTTTCGCCAAACGAATGACTAACTCCCAGTCCTGAAATCGAGGTAGGTTCTCGTCAAAATATCCATATTTTTCTAAGCACTCTTTTTTTACAAGTAATGTTTGGGTACTAATGAAATTACCCAAGAGTAAATTGTGAAGAGTGTTTATTTCGATTGTTTGACCTTGCTCATGGGGGATGTACTTAGTATTTCTTTTATTGCACTGTAAGAAACCGCTATAGATCACACCTATGCTTTCATGAGACTTATCTAGTAGGTCGACTTGCTGTTGTAGTTTACCCCATAGCCACTCATCATCACTGTCTTGAAATGCGATGTAACGACCAGATGAAGCTTTAATTCCTGTATTGCGTGCAGCTGATCCACCTTGGTTATGGAGGTGCTTGATATAGAATACTCTTGGGTCATTTAGGTTATCGACAACCTCTTGAGTGTTATCTTGTGAACTATCATCAACGATAATTAGTTCCAAGTCTTTAAAAGACTGTTGAAGAACGGACTGCGCTGCTCGCTCTAGTAAGTGAGCCCTATTATATGTTGGTAAGATAACACTTACTTTGGGTACATGTGCCATTATTTTCTACGTTGTAGTTGTCGGTTTTCGAACAAGAATTATGTCTTTTTCAACTTCAACAGACAACTGCTTCAAAAAGTCATTGTCAAACAAAGTCTCTTTAGGAATGACTGAAACGGTAAAACCTGCTAACTGAAGTCTATTGTTAAAATCTTTACCATATTGGCGAACATGATCCGACTGCCCATAGCGTTTAGTTCTTTCCTCTGGATCGGTAATGCTTAGGTCCTCATCTGTTCGGTCTCCCTTGATTGGTACTTGTATGCTTCCCCATCCGCCAGGCTTCATTACGCGGAATAGTTCTTTTAGTGCCTTTATATCATTAGGAATATGTTCTAACACGTGATTGCAGATAATCGTGTCGTACGTATCATTATCAATTGGGATGTTTGTGATATCCATGGCTTGCATTGCTACACCTTCTTCCATATCTACAGATAAGTACGAATAAAGACGTTTAAATTTTTCTGCAAGCATGGGTTCGGGTGCTACATGAAGTAAGTAGCCTCCTGTCGGAAGACTTCCATTTCTCCATGACTCAGTCAGTGTTGACCAAAGTAGTCTGTGTCTTTCTGCAGAGCCACATACAGGGCACATTGCATTTGCTCTTTTTGGTGAGCCAAAAGGGAGGAATTCACGAAATTTGTAATTACAAATAGAGCAGTAAAAACGTTCCCCCTTAAATCGGTTTTTTCGCAGGATCGTTCGAAAATATTTTTTTATTCTTGTAAAAATTACTTTAGGTGAATACATCTTATTACCTTAAATATCAGCATCTGAGAACAAAGTAGTACTGTAAGCTTGAACGGATATCGTTAGTTTATATTATCATTGCATAGATCTTGATAAATTTGAGCTAACTTTTCTCCTTGTGCCAGTGCATCGAAATTATTCTCAACGTATTTTCTTGCATTTTCTTGCATATTTAACCATTTATCAGGATTGGCTATTGCCCAATTAATTTTTTTGACGAGACCTGCTACATCTCTTTCTTCAGCTAATAGTCCTGTATTGCCATTGGATATCAAGTTAGGTATGTCACAGTGTTTGGTACTAATAACAATCATTCCTGTAGCCATCATTTCAATGATTGAGACAGGAGCTCCACCTTCTGTATCTCCATCTTTAGCTGTTACGCTCGGGGATAAAAAAATATGATGTTTATAGGCTTCTTTAAATAGTACATCATATGGTTGGTACCCCATTAATTTGATGTGATTAGGTAATTTCATCTCATCAATAGTTTTCAGTATCCGCTGCTTTTCTAGCTGATCACTTTTAGAGTTATTGGCATCACCTATGATTGTGATCTCTATTGGTAACGTTTTGCGTATTTCTTCAAGCGCTTTGAGGGCATATGTAATCCCTTTCTTTTCTCTAAAACTACCTGCAATTAAAATTCTCAGTGGCTCATTAGAAGACCAATGTCTAGGTGCAAATTTTATATTGCCGATTTCTATGCCTAGATGATGGACTTTTATTTTATGATTAGGGCAACCGAGATTATTTATTGACTTTGCCATGTAAGGGCCTTCGCATAAAAACAAGTCAGCTTGAGAGAATAGGTCTTTATAACGCTTGTACCAAATGGCGTTAGATTGCGGGAGCATATTTACATCTAGGCCATAAAATGTGACAACATGCTTAGTGTTTAGTGAATGAGTAGCCCTCATATTAGACCAGCCTATATTTCCAAAGTGGGAATGGAGAATATGTGCATTTTTTTTATTAATAATCTGTGTTAAATAACCTAGGTGATTCCTTATTTTATATTTACGTAACAGGTGCTCCCAAAGTTGGTGGAATAGCGAGGTCTGATCAAGGCTGTACAGGTTGGGGGTTGGAAATTGATCTAAGTTTTCTGTTTTCTCACAAACGACATAAGCCTCAACTTTATTTTTTGGCAGAAAGCGTAGTTGGTTGTACATCCACGTCTGGGTTTGTGGGATCCAAATGGGGTAGCTATGAATGATCTGTAGTTTACTCACTTGGCTAAACCTGTTTGGTAGGAATATATAATTGTTATATTGTTGACTTATATGTCATGAATTTTCAATTAGTTATGCAGTTAACGTGTATGTTTTAGTTTTATAATATTTGTGCAGCTTAATTTTATTAAAATTGTTAGCCGTGTATAAAAAATACCGCTAGTATTGATTGTAACTAACTATCAAATAAATACTAATTGAAAGTCGTAATGATTATTCTACGGGAGATGTTGGATGGATGACAGTTTCTTAGTCTTTGGGGCTCCAGCAATAGAGCGAGACGAGATCGAAGAAGTCGTTAAATGTTTAGAAAGTGGATGGTTAGGGACTGGGCCAAAGGTCGCGCAATTTGAGCGTGATTTTGCTCACTACAAAAATGTGAACCATGCCGCTGCGGTTAATTCATGTACTGCTGCTTTACACCTAAGTTTGCTTGTCGCAGGTATTGGCCCTGGAGATGAAGTAATAACCACGCCGCTAACCTTTTGTGCAACCGTTAATGCAATCATTCATGCTGGTGCAACACCGGTATTAGCTGATGTTGATGTGGGAACGATGAATATTAACCCAGAGCGTGTGATTGAAAAAATAACATCAAAAACTAAAGCTCTTCTACCCGTTCACTTTGCAGGTCGTTCGTGCAATATGGATGACCTGATGGCGATAGCTCAGCAGTACGACCTAAAAGTAATAGAAGACTGCGCTCATGCAATTGAAACTACTTATAAAGGAAGGCCTGTCGGCACCTTTGGAGACTTTGGTTGCTTTAGCTTTTATGTGACCAAAAATATTGTCACTGGCGAAGGCGGAATGGTTATTGCGAAGTCAGCGAAAGATATTGCACGAGTTAAACAGCAAGCACTTCATGGTATGAGTAAGGATGCTTGGCACCGATTTGGTGACGAGGGTTATAAGCATTACCAAGTAGTCGAGTGTGGGTTTAAATACAATATGACTGATATGCAGGCAGCCATTGGAATTCATCAATTAAGACGGGTAGGAGCGTACTGGGAAAAACGAAAATTGATATGGGAACAATACAATGATGCATTTTCTGAGTTATCGATAGGTCTTCCTTTCCCCATTGAAAATGACTCAGTTCATGCATATCATTTATATACCATTCAGGTGAATGAAGGTCAGGTGGGTCTAAGTCGCGATGAATTTTTAAACAAAATGACTCAGTCAAAAATTGGTGTTGGTGTGCACTATCTAAGTATTCCCGAGCACCCGTTTTATCAAAGTCGTTTTGGGTGGAAGCCTGAAGATTATCCAAATGCTATGAAGGTTGGGCGTGAGACTGTAAGTTTACCGATTTCGGCGGCTTTGGATCAGGCTGCTGTTACGAGGGTTATCGATACTGTAAAGGATATTTTATTGTAAGAAGGCCTTTTGCCTAGTATTCCCTATCGGTTAAACTGTAAGTTTACCGGTTTCAGTCAAGCTATCCTGTATGAGTGTGTGGTAAAGGTAATTTCTCGAATTAAATATGTTAATACAAAACTTATTATGCTTATTAAATGAGGTTATTAATGCTGAGACTAATTAATTATTTCAAGAGTATAAAACGGTATATTTTTGATAATCCCCACTTCGCGTCCCCAGACGTGAAAATTGGAAAAAATGTGACTTTTGGCAAGAATGTCGTTTTCAATTGTAAGCGTGTTCGAATCGGTGACGGAGTAATTTTTCACAGTAATATTACATTTGATTGTGATGTTTTAGAGATTGGCGATTACGGTACCATTTATTCTAACTGTTTCTTTCCTGGACCTGGAGAGCTGAGAATTGGACATAATTTTTGGCTTGGTTTGGGGGCTATAATTGATTCGCAAGGGCAAACCACTATTGGTAATAATGTGGGGGTTGGCGCTGGTAGTCAACTCTGGACACATATCGCTTTCGGTGATGTGATGTATGGGGCACGCTTTCACGGAACTCAACCTTTGGTTATAGGTGATGACTCTTGGTTAGTTGGTCATTGCCTCGTATCCCCTGTAAATATTCAACCTAAAAGTATTGCTATGCTTGGCTCCGTTATTACTAAAGATATGAAAGAGAATCATTGTTATGCTGGTGTGCCCGCAGAAGACTTAACCAGTAAAATTGGTCCTCAATTTAAGGTTACTTCTATAGAGGAAAGAAAAGCATATATGCAAAAAAGGTTAGCAGAGTTTAGTTGTGTATATGATATTCAAGGCCTAGATCAGTATGTAAGGGTTGTAGGTCAGCCTGAGGTGATCAGTGACGTTATTGTCTTCAATGTTGCGGATCGAACATATACCAAACAAGGAAGTGAAATGGAATATAAACTGATACGCTTTCTTTTGCCTGACGCTAAGTTCCTTCCTGTACTGAACTAATATTTGATTTTTAAGATAAATTATTTGTTTTGTAACATTAAGCCGTATCAACTGCCGAAATTCGGCTGTTAACGCACACTAGCGGTCCATTACACACGAAATACTAGAGTGAACTAAATGGCAAAAGAACTAAAAAATATTTTAGTAAACCATATTCATGACAAACATCTTTTAGATTTTTCTGAAAGTTATTTTTCGGGGCGGTTGATCGATATTGGATGCGGGTCCAAGCCATACAAGAAAGTACTATCTTCATTTATTGATGTTCATGTCGGAGTGGATCATGAGGCTACTGATCATGATAAGTCTGAGATTGATGTTTTTGGAACGGCATATGATATACCTGTGGATGATGAGACCTTTGACTCGGCAATTTGTACCGCTGTCCTGGAACATCTAGAAGAACCCGGACAAGCGATACGTGAATGTCATCGTGTTTTGAGGTCTGGGGGCTGTGCAATCTACAGTGTTCCGTTTATATGGCACCTACATGAAGAGCCAAGGGATTTTTATCGTTATACTAAGTACGGTCTAAAATACCTTTTTGAAAAATCTGGTTTTGAGGTGCTAGAGATAAAACCTCTTTCTGGGTTTTGGGTGACCTTTGGCCAAATGTTTATTTATAATATCTATAGATTTAACCGTGGCCCATTACGATATATTCCAGTCATTCCTGTATTAGGCTTGGCCATTCAATGTGTAAGCTATGTTCTTGATCGTATAGATAAAAGCACGCAGTGGACTTGGATGTATATGGTTGTGGTTAGGAAGATATAGGTGCCAATTTTACAAGCTGCAGTAAGAGGTATTCGCTGGACTTCGTTTTCTATGGTGTTGGTTACGGTTATCCAGATGATACGTTTAGTAGTGTTGGGGCGTATTTTGGGACCAGAGGTGTTTGGTCTGATAGCTATGATGCTTGTGGTAACAGGGTTCGTTGAAATGCTTAGTCAAATGGGGCTGAATGAAGCCATTATTCAGCAGCCAGACCCAACGCATATTGAGTTATCCAGTCTCTATTGGTTAAATATTATGTTGAGCGGATTACTATATCTCGCTTTATTGTTGGCGAACCCTTTGATCGCTGCTTTCTATTCTACTCCTGAGTTGGAGAGTTTACTGCCTTGGGTTGCAATGGTGTTCCTTATATCCCCATGGGGAACACAGTTCAAGTCTTTGTTGCAAAAGCGACTTTATTTTAAACCACTTGCTGTGGTTGATATCTTTTCTGCGCTAACAGGTATGCTGTTGACTGTTGTACTGGCTTGGCAGAGCTACGGTGTTTGGTCTTTAGTGTGGGGCCAGTTGGTCCAAGTCTCTATTGTGACTTTATCGTATGTTTTTTTAGGTTGGAAGTGCAATATGCTGCCAAAATTTTGTTTTGATTATATCGCGATTAAGCCTTATCTGTCGTTTGGTTTTCACTTGATGGGCTCCAATGCGTTGAACTACTTTAATACCCGCATTGATCAGTTATCTATTGGTGTGTTATTGGGCTCTCAGGCTCTGGGTTACTATAATATGGCTTTTAATTTAGTGTTGCAGCCAATTTCTAGGATTAATCCAGTGCTGACGAGTGTTGCCTTTCCTATTTTAGTCAAGGTTCGATCCGATACAGGGCTGCTTAAACTTGGGTATTTTAGAATATTAACTCTTTTGACTAGTATTAATGCCCCTGTTCTGATTGGGGTTTCGGCTGTTTCACCGTTGTTAATTCCTATGTTATTGGGAGATCAATGGTTACCTATTGTGCCTTTAGTGCAAGTGCTTAGTTTATTTGCATTGATTCGGTCTACAGGGAATGCTGGCGGAAGTCTAGTTTTAGCCTGTGGAAGAGCTGATATGGCGTTTTACTGGAACTTGATGTTGTTTGCATTTATTCCATTAGCTGTAATTATTGGTGCTAAAATTGGAGCGCTTCAAGGGGTGGCGTGGATTTTGTTGGGGCTGCAAATATTTCTGCTGTTTGTTTGGTATTATGTCGTAGTTAGAAGGCTTATTGGAGATTGTTTTTTTGAGTATATTAAAACAATTATTATACCTATATCCTTTGCTTTACCGATGGTAGGGGGGGTTGTAGTTATCGCACCAGTTTTGTCGGCGTTACCGGCACCTTTGCAATTGGCTACCCAGGTGCTAGGTGGTGGTGTTATTTATGTCGGTCTTTATCTTTATTTCAGGAAGGCATTTGTGAAAGAGCAGTTACAATTGTTATTAAAACGTTAGGGGGAAGCACAAATTACTAACAGGGTAAGTCTTGGTGATGCTTAATAGGAAATATTTAACCCATGTAGTAATCTTGTTCTATATCGCTTCGTTGTTAGAATAGGTTGTCTTTCTTTTTTAATGGGTATATGGACTTTATTTTGAATCAGGTATTCATTGGGGTGATGGTATATATTGCTATTCTTTTCTTTTTTTGGGGGTAAAAAATTTTAGTTAAAGCCTAACTTTATACTTATTGATTTTAGAGTGGTAAAAATTATTCTCACTAGAAACAATTATATTGCAGAACGAAACTAGATGAACAGAAAAAATAAGATACTAAAATATATAACAAAAAGTGGAAAAGGGCTTGAAATCGGTCCATGTCACAACCCAATAGCACCGAAGAGAAAGGGTTACAATGTTCATATAATTGATCATGCTAGTCGAGAGCAGTTACTTGAGAAATATAAAGGCCATCGCTTGGACCTTGATAAAGTTGAGGAGGTGGATTTTGTATGGCAAGGGCAGAGTTATCTAGAGTTAACTAACAATCCAAAATATTATGACTGGATTATTGCCTCTCATATGATTGAGCACACTCCAGACCTTATAGGCTTCTTAAATAATTGCGATAGTATTTTGAAGGATGATGGAGTTGTATCTCTTGTCGTGCCAGATAAAAGATATTGTTTTGATCACTATCGTCCGGTTACTGGGATTTCTCGAATTATCGATAGTTATTCCCAGAAAAGTAAACTTCATTCGCCCGGCGCTGTTGCAGAGTATTACTTGAATGTTGTTTCAAAAGCAGGGAACATCTCTTGGAACTCTAGTGCTTCTGGAAAGTATAGTTTTGTGCATACGTTAAAAGTTGCTAGGGAGAGAATGGATGAGGTAAAAAAAGAAAGTACCTATTTAGATATTCATGCTTGGTGCTTTGTACCTCATTCTTTTAGACTGATTATCCATGACCTTTATTCTTTAGGGCTTATCCCCTTTCAGGAAGTTGATTTTTTTTCAACGGATGGTTGCGAGTTTTATATGACATTGAGCCGAAATGGAAAAGGCATCACTAAATCGCGCCTGGAAATGCTGGAAATTATTGACGCTGAAATTAAAGAGCAAATAACTCCGCCCAGGACATTTAGATATATGATTATTAACTTGCTCAGGCGGTTGCTTAAACTGGTAAGGTAAAGACTGGGTATTTCGTGTTATTACTGATGTTGTTTGATTTATAGTGGGGCAGAGGAGATACATGTAATTAACTAACTAGACGCCCCCCGTCATTAGTAGTAGGTATCTAAACAATTAAAGAACTCAGGTGATACCAGAGAATTATATTACTAACTATAAAGGTTTAGGATCCGGTATCCTTAATTCGCATTCTGAGCTTGTCTAGCCATTCGATCACATATTTCTTCAACTCTGAGTGTAAGTAGTGCAGAATTAAAGGAGAACTTATCTCCAAAAAGCAATGCTTTGCTTGCCAGTCTTCGCTATTTGATAGAGTATCATCGAAATTGAATTTGGGGGATGAGTTTGTTGCTGTATTCTCCGTCAGGTGCAAAGCTTGTGGGGGGCTACATTGTTATATGCTCAATAAAAATGGCCCTCATATCTTTGACAGTTGGTGTTGTTTAACTATTTGAATGTATTAAATATTTTTTGAAACCGTCTGTAATAGAGTTTATTATGTAAGGTGGTTTTGCGTTAGCCGTACATAAGGAACTTAATATGAGGGTGCTTAAATCCTGTTTGTCTAAATCGGTCAAAACACACCTGCAGAATGCAAGGCGTTTTATACGGACTGTACCGTACTATGGGAAAGGTCGATACTGCCCAGTATGCAGTAAGTCATCAAGTCGCTTCAGACCATCTGGAGCAATCACCCGTGAGGATGCTCAATGTGTTCACTGTGGGGCTCTCGAACGTCATCGTCTTTTATACTTATTCTGGCATAAAAAATCTGACTTGTTTGATGGCAAACCAAAGAAAATGCTTCATGTAGCACCAGAGCAATGTTTTGAATCAATGCTTAAGGATAAGTTAGCTAGTGATTACTTGACTGCGGATCTACTTAATCCGCATGCCATGGTTAAAATGGATATTTGTGATATACAATATCCTGAAAAATCATTTGATGTCATCTGTTGTAATCATGTATTGGAGCACGTTCCTGACGATATGCTGGCGATGAGGGAGCTTTTTCGGATACTCAAAAAAAATGGATGGGCGATTCTAAAAATTAAAGGGGTCGGTGACACCTGAGAATCATTATCATCAACTTTACAGATATCCATAGAAATAAAAGCTGTATAAGCTAACAGTATGTATTAATATACAGTCTTGAGTTTTTATAAAACAAGGATGCCTGTATGAAAACACCCCCTGATTACATTAATCTCGATCAAAACTTATCGTCTTCATTATTTGACGATAAACCCATGAAACATAAGATTAACCCGCAGATCGATTGCGTATTTAAG